>CAYZMH010000093.1:8390-11381 GCA_964479445.1 uncultured Bacteroidaceae bacterium
TTTGTGCTTTGTTCCAATTCGGCTGCTTCTGGTCTGCAGGGAGAAAATGCCGGGCAAGAACAACCCAACATTGTATTTTTTGTGATGGATGATCTCAATGACTGGATCAATCCGCTTGGGTACCACCAGGCGATCACCCCCAACCTTGACCGCCTGGCCGAAAAGGGGGTTATGTTTACCAATGCGCATGCCCCCGGTGTCTATTGTGCTCCCTCCAGGAGTGCTATTTTTACCGGGTTGCAGGCCACCACCACCGGCTGTTACCGGAATGAGATCTATTTTTATGATTATCCCGACCTGGTTCCGTTGCAAAAGGCCTTCAAAGAGGGGGGCTATACGACCTGGGGGGCAGGTAAATTATTCCACCACCGCGGCGGCTACGTGGATTTACGGGGGTGGAATGAATTTTTTGCACGGACCGACGAGATCAAGGAGATGGGGTATGAAATGGGCAGCCGGGGCAGTGATATGCCTTATCCTGACCCGTACCCGTACAGTCCCTATTACCGGGAAACCGACAAAGTTCTCAAAGGCGGACCATTCCTGGAGTGGGGTCCGATTCCGGATAGCCTGGAGGACCGCATGATTGCCGTTCAGCGCACCAAATGGGTAGTTGACCTGTTAGGCCGGCCGCATGACAACCCTTTCTTTATCGGATTGGGACTCTACTGTCCGCACTTTCCCAATTACGCACCCCAGAAGTATTTCGACATGTATGAACTCAGCCAGATCCAGGTTCCCTACCTGAAAAAAGACGACCTGGAGGATCTGCCCGATGGGATCCGGCGGCGCATGATCAACCGGAGAAGGATGCACCAGGAGACCCTGGAGGAGATTGATGCTGTCAAGGAGGCTGTTCGGGCATACCTTGCCGCGGTCACCTATGCGGATGCCATGCTGGGAAGGGTGCTGGACGCCCTTGAGGATAGCGAACACAATGAGAACACCATTGTGGTTATGTGGAGCGACCAGGGGTACCACCATGGAGAGAAAGGGCAGTGGGGAAAACATACGCTGTGGCGGCAGACCACCCGGGTTCCGCTCATATTCACCGGAGCCGATCTGCCTGAAAACAGGAGGGTGGATGCCACGGTGGGTCTTATCGATTTGTACCCTACCCTCATCGACCTATGTGACCTTCCCGAACAACACACTATGGACGGAGTATCCCTGCTTTCAATTCTCAGGGATCCGGAATCGGCTACCGACCGGAACCTCTTTATTCCCTCACATGAACGAGGCAGCTACAGCGTGGTCAATGAAAACTGGCGCTATATCTATTACAAGGATGGCACCGAAGAGCTCTATAATGTGAAGGAGGATCCCGATGAATGGTATAACCTTGCCGGTGACCAGGAGTATCGTTCCGTGATCAACGAGCTTAAAGAGGCTGTGCCTGGAGAATTCCATCCGGGAGCCACGCCCAAAAACAGTCTGAAGCTCGTGATCGAGGGCGATACCTTTCACTGGGAACCCAAATAGAAGCGTCTGTTCTGAAAAGAGAATTTTGTTAAACCACTATTTCTAACGCGTTATGAAATACATCCATCGTTTTTTCGTGCTGGTCATCTTAGCCATCACCGTAGTGTCATGCCAGGAAACGGCCGCTGACCGCACGCATCCGAACATCCTGCTGATCACTGCCGATGATATGAGCTGGAATTCGGTAGGAGTTTATCAGAGTACCGTCGCCGGCACCACCCCGCATATCGACCGGCTGGCCAGGGAAGGGATCCGGTTTGATTATGCGTATGTTCCGCTGGCCATGTGCACCCCTTCGCGGCAGATCATGTTGTCGGGAAATCACAGTCACCAGACCATGACACGGGGATTTACCGAGTTGGAGCGGCTGGGACCTGCCCTGCCTGATATGTTAAAGGAGCATGGCTATTACATCGCCAATATTAATAAGCAGCAGGATTATTATGCCTGGGACAGCGCCGTGACCGAGAAAACGACAGCGATGGGGCGTGATATCCCTGCCAATGTGGATGCCGTAAAGGGAATCATGGAGGATGCCGGGGAGACCCCCTGGTTTATCATGATGAATTTTAACGATCCGCATCGTCCTTTTTATGATTCGAAGCGGGAAAACAATAGTGAGCGGTATAGTAAACTGGATGAGGAGGGTAGATTGAGTGCCCCTTCCAACGTATTTACCCCGGAGGAGATCACCGTGCCGGGGTTTCTGCCCGACCTCCCGGAAGTGCGCCGGGAGATGGCGCAGTACTACTCCTCGGTGAGGCGGTGCGATGACGGGGTGGGTGCGGTTCTGGAAGCCCTGGAAGAGTCAGGAGAGGAGGATCAGACGATCGTGGTTTTCCTTTCCGATCACGGGATCTCCATGCCCTTTGCAAAACTGAATTGTTACCAGGCAAGCCTGCGGGTGCCGTTGATCATGCGGTATCCCCCGCAAATTAAACCCGGATCCAGGGATGCAAACCATGTGGTGAGTTCCGTGGATCTTGCGCCCACCCTGCTGGATATGCTGGAAATCGAAGTGCCAGCCCATATGGCGGGCCGCTCCTTTACTCCCCTGCTCGAAGGAGAGGACCAGGAGAACCGCGAGTATGCCATCGGGTATTACTACCGGAACCTGCGCCAGGTGAACATGTTCCCCGAGTTTACGGTTCAGATGCGGGATTGGGTCTATATATACAATCCCTGGGTGGATGGGAAGAAAGAGGTACATAACTCCGATTACACGCACAGCGAGACCCTGGCCGCGATCTGGGCTGCTGCCGACACGGTTCCCGGCATTAAAACCCGCAGCGAATTTCACAAATACCGCATCATGGAGGAGTTGTATAATGTGCGGAAGGATCCCCATGCATACCGGAACCTGGCTTACAGCAAGGAGTATGCTCCCCGGGTGGAGGAGATGAGGCAGATCCTCGTTGACTGGATGCAGGAGACGGACCACCCGGCGCAGGATCTTATGAAAGATCCCTACAATGAGAAACTGATCGATGAATATATGCAGTGGGAAGC
>CAYZMH010000094.1:0-11341 GCA_964479445.1 uncultured Bacteroidaceae bacterium
CCGGGGATTGATGGTATTGATCGATGCGATCACACTCTCCTTTTTCTGCTTCTGGAAGGCTACTACCTGGACCTCTTCCAGTTCCTCCGCGCCGGGTTTCAGTATCACATTGATCGTTGCATTTTCTTTCACCGCTCTTCGCTCCGACTGGTAACCGATGAAGGAATAGACCAGGGTATCCCCGGGCGACAGATTGGTGATGGCATATTTACCGTCAATGGTGGTAATCGAACCGGTTGTTCCCCCCGGTGTACGTATGGTTACGCCCGGCAGCGGAACTCCTTCCTGGTCGATCACCATCCCTGTCACTGTGAGGTTCTGTGCTGCGGCATCCTGGAACAGGAAACCCGTGGCACAGATCATCATCAGAGTTCTAAATAACCTGCTCATTGTGTTTTGTTTATCGATAGTTGATAGCTTCTTATCTGTTGTTGATCGTTGATCCTCAGTATATAAATCCCGTCGCTCAGCCAGCTGGTATCCATGGCGATCCGCGACCGGTTGTCTTCCGCGGTGTATAACATATTACCGCTTATATTGAACAGTGCCAGGGTGAAGGTCCCGGGCTCTTCAGGAAACCTGATAAATAACCGGTCGGATGCGGGATTCGGGTAGAGCAGTACTTTTTCAAAAAATGAAGAGACCTTATTCCCGGTGAGCAAGCTTAAATTAAGCCAGTTCAGGTTAAACTCGCCGGATTTGGCCTTCACCCGCAGCCGTACTTTACCACCGGGCAGGTTTATGGATGTGGGCTGGGTTTGCCAGGTCTGCCACCCGCCAGTCTGTTTCAGCGTGGGCGATTTCTCCGTTTCAAAAATCCCATTCCTTTCCACCAGGAAATCGATCTGTGCATCTCCGTTTTGCAAGGCTACCCGCATATCAATCTGGTAGGTACCGGGCTTTTCCACATTCAATATGAACTCCACGAAGTCACCCGGACTGGCATAGGCGGTATTCTGACCACCCCCTTCGTCCTGGCACTCCTCCAGCACAAGCCCGCTGATCCTGTAATAGTCTTCTGCTTCCACTTTGCCCGGGATATCATGATAATCCGCAAGCATATTGGATACTTTCTTGTCCTGGAATGCTGATAGCTGCCTGGCACCGGAGAGCAGGGAACCTCCCATATAAGAAAGTTGTATATCGGCATCTGCCGGGATGATATCCCCGGGTATGATGGTGACCTTCTCCTCCCCGGAAGCAGCATGGACGTTTTGGATGGCCATAACTTCTCCATCTACCCTGAGTGTGAAATCAGATGCCGAAAGGGAAGAGGATGTCACTGCCATATTCAGGTGCAGTGTAATATCGTTACTCACCTCACCGGTGGTTGCCAGGAGTGGAAGAAATGGTACGTCTTCAACCGGCCTGGAGTTGAAAAAGCGGAAATAATTCAGGTTCACACCACCCTCCGCAAACCGAACCTTCAGTTCAATGCGGCCTTCAGGAAGCAGTATATCAGTTACCGTTGTGGAACGCCAGGATGACCAGCTCCCGGTTGCAGGCAGGTAAATCAGATCGGAGATCACTTTCCCGTTGGCTTCAAGCACTGTATAGCCTCCTGTTGCCTGAGATGCTGCCCTGAACACTGCATCCACGAGTAATGGGGTATCGGTTTCCAGGTGGTAAACCATCCATTCCCCGTCGTTAATCCACCCGACGTTATAACCATTGGTGGTATCCGTATCGGTACACCGCTCTATATCCACACCGTCGTTCCTGTACCGGCCCCCAATGTTCCACTGCGTGTACTCGCCCTCATCCTGGTGGTAATTGGCGGTATCCCGGTCGAAATAGGCATGCCCATTTCTGCCCAGCGCATAATCGGAGGCGAAAATATAGTCGGCCGGGTCGTGTATCCTGTATGGCTTGAGTGCTGTGGTGAAAGGTTGCCGGATCATGGCATCGATCACATCGTATTGAACGATACAGTTTTCAGCCCTGTGGTTTTCAGAGAAAGTCATTACGGCATTATAGGCTTCATCGGGGGTTAGCGGATCTGCCTCCCCGCGCCATGAATTGATCAACCTGGTATAATCGCTGTTCACCTTTACCCGCATGACATTGTTGAGGCCGCCCTTCTTGACGGGCCACCATGACCACCCGATATTCTTTTGTTCGCAAAGGGCGATGAGATTGGTAAACCATGTGTTGGAATTCTCACCGCTCTCTCCCAACCAGAGGGGAACATTATAATCGTTACGCAACCAGGTGGCATAATCCAGTGACCCCGGATCGTTATAGGACCAGTACTTATGAAAGCTGTATACCAGGTTATCGTCCCACGGGGGCGTCAGCCCGGAGAAGTCATTGGCAAACCAGTTGCCCTCAATAAACAGTATGTGGTTCTGATCCACCAGCCGGATCGTATCGGTAATTCGCTCATACAGGTATCTTAATGGTTGGTTGACCGGTTCACTGAAGGTCCAGTTGGTCTCATTGATCAGGTCATACCCCCCTACCCACAGTTCATCATGGTAGCGTTCTGCGATTTTATACCAGAGTGCAACCAGTTTGGTTTTATTGGCTTCACTCTCCCATAAAGAGGGTTTAGAGGGATCGTAGTCGGATATATCTGCGTTTTTACCCTGACCACCCGGTGCGCCGTGCATGTCAAAGATCACATACATACCGTTGTCACTGCACCATTTCACCAGGGAATCTGTAAGGCGGAAACCTGTCTCCAGCCAGGTTTGTTCGCCCGCCACAGGCTCATCCTCAATGGGCAGGGTAAACCATTTGTAATGCAGGGCAGGACGCACGGCATTGAATCCCCAGGCTTTCATGGAATCCACATCGCTCCTGGTAAAATGATTATTCAACCAGGAAACATAAAAGCTGTCTGTTCGTGCTGTTCCGATGGCCTGTTCCAGTTTTTTCCTGAATTCATGCTGCGTGCCTGCAATGCCGGCTGTTTTCATCATGTAACCTTCCTGGAGCATCCAGTTCCCGGTTCCGATACTTCGAATGATAAAATTCTCCCCGTTGCCGTCAACTATGCGGTCTCCTTCAGCATGCAAATATCCCTGCGGCAGGGCACTCTGACCTCCTGCCAGGAATAAAAGCAATATGAATGTTATGAAATTTTTCATGCTGTCCCTTTACTTTTCGTTCAGAATAACGGTGGAAATGGAATGTGCGGGTAACGCAACATCCACACCCTGGTGGTTCAGCCAGATCTTATAGTTGATCTCTGCATCGGTCATGTTCATCGAAACCACAGCGATCGAGCTGTCGGGATTAATAAAGGCAGTTGCCAGCAACGGATCATTGTTGGATGAACAGATGATGCGCCTGGCGCCCGGTCGGATAAATTTCGAGAAATGCCCCATGTAATAATAGGAATTCATGAAGACCAATTCACCGGTCTGTGTGTTCCCAATGATGGGCGCGAAACAGAAGTTTGCCACATGGTTTGGTCCCCCGGTCTCATCCAGCAGAATGTTCCAGTCCACCCAGCCCACCGCATAGTTGTTCAGGTCATGGATGATGGACTCCCCGTACCGCTCACCCCAGTGCCACTCATCGAGCCGGTCATAGCTGAACGGGAATACGCATCCCTCTGTGAATAGCAGTTTTTTATCCGGATAAGCATCCTGTACATGCCTGAGGTTTTCAAAATGATCCCCGCTATACCAGTGGAACCCGGTTCCCCAAACAAAATCCGATGCAACCGGATCATCATATACCGTGCTGGCTCGCTGGTACATTACTCCACGGTTATGGTCATAAACAATGATCCTGTGATCGCTGAAGTCAGAGTTTTTCAATGCAGGACCCAGGTAGTCCCTGACAAAATCACGCTCTTCTTCCGCGGTATATAAGCAGGACTCCCAGGTCTGGGTTGCCATCGGCTCATTCTGGACGGTCAGTCCCCAGAAGGAGACCCCTTCCTTCTCGCAGTCCTCGAAGTATTTCACGAAATAGTCCGCCCAGACCTGGCGGTATTCGGGTTTCAGCTTGCCGCCCTGCAGCATATTGTTATTGGTCTTCATCCATGCAGGAGGGCTCCACGGACTGGCAAGGAGTTTTATCTCCTCAGTCGAATACCTGATTGCCTTTTTAATAAACGGTATCCGGTACCTGAGATCCGGCTCTATTGAGAAATGGGCCAGGCCCGTATCACCGGCAACTTCAGAATAGGCATAACTTGTACTGGAAAAATCGCAGCTGTTGATATGCGTACGGCAGAGCGTGTAACCTATCCCGTTCTCCGTGTCAAAGTAGGCTTCCAAAATCTCTGCCTGCACCCCGGGAGGCATTTTGTAAAAAGTTTCAGCCGACGCATCGGTCATGGCACCCCCAAATCCCTCAATTTCCTGGAATTGTTTGTTGGGATCAATTATAAGCGTGGGATAGTGTTCACCGGGTTGGTCGTAATCTGAAATCTCCAGCCCATCGATCTTTCCCAGCCTGTGGTCTGTATCCCTGGCTGTAAGGTACTGCGTTGCTGTTTCAATGACATATTCCCTGTCTGGCCATTTCTTTTCAACAGGGGTGTTTAATCCTGCAGACTTACAACTGCCCACGATAACCAGCAGGAAAACAGTAATCAAACAGGCAGGTGAGATTCTTCCGCACATAGTAGTTTTAATTAATAGTTGAGAAACCAAAGATATCGCCGGGGGTAACCCGGGGCAAGTGAAACCACATCTTAAAAACCTCGCCTAAACCGTAACCAACCTCTCAAAACCTCTCAAAGCCTCTACCGGGCAGAATTAAAAGACAGTTAATCAGTTATATGGCGGTTATGTAGAGACTGTCTAAAGAAGCTGTTTTTCTCCGATCAGGTCTATTGCAGCAGGTGGAGATTTCCGACAAACAGCTCAGAGCGAGGAGAGGTATTCCTTGAGTGAATCTTTGGGTTCAAGCCCCAGTTTCTTGCGCAGCCTGTACCGGTCATTTTCAATGGCCCTGATGGTCTTGTGCATGTGTTCTGCAATTTCCTTCGTGGATAGGTTCATACGCACATACGCTGCTATCTTGAGTTCGGACAGGGTGAGGTCTGTATGTCTTTCGCGTAGTTTCGTGAGAAAATTATTGTATGTGATATCCAGCTGCGGCTCAATAAGTTTCCAGTCCTTATCAGTAGTGATCTCCTGATCAATCTCCCCGATAATATTCTCCAGTCCGTCCTTCAGGGGGGTCTGTGACTTCCGGGATATACCTTCGAGCCTGTTCTTCAGTTCAAGCAGGTTGCGGTTTCTGCTTAACCTGAAGAATGCCAGTTTCTTCAATTCTAATTCAAGGTTCTCTTTCTCCAGTTCCACGATCCGTTTCTCCTGGAGCGCCTGTTTTTTAAGGAATGAATTCTTGTAGGCATTCAACCGGGTCACGTAAATATATGCAGCGATAGAAATTATCACTGCCGAAACCAGGAGAATGAACCACCATGTAGCCCAGAAGGGAGGTTCCACCTCAATGATCAGTTCCCGGGTATTATACCCCCATTTTCCGTCATTGTTAGAGGCTCTTACCATGAAGGTGTAGGTTCCCGGTTTAAGGTTGGAATAGGTAGCGTATCTCCTGGTATAGGTGGTGGGTACCCATTCCTCTTCAAATCCCTTTAGCCTGTATTCGAATTCGCATTTTTCAGGATGGGTAAAATTCAGTGCTGCAAACTCAATGGTAAAGATCTTATCGGTATTCCTCAGGGTGAGCTGATCGGTATATGTGATCTGCTTATTGAGTATGATCCTGTTATTGAAGGGTTCTCCGGGCTCAATCTTCTTATTCATGATCTCCAGCCGGGTAAGCACCACGCGGGGGATATTCTGGTTAATGACCATGGTTTCGGGATCAATGATATCAAGTCCGTTTACCGAACCGGCAAGGATACGGCCATCCCGGAGCCTGAGCATGGCATCTGCATTGAATTCATTGGCTGACAGGCCATCTGAAGTATAGAAATGCAACCATTTCCCGGTACCTTCATTATACCTGCAGAGGCCGTTTCCGGTGGTGATCCAGTAGTTACGTCGGTCATCCTGCAGGATGCCTGTAACGATCATATTGTTTAGCACGCATTCCGATACCATGGAGATCAGTTCACCACTTTTTTTGTTATAAACGTATAACCCGTCACCTTCTGTACCGATCCAAATCCTGCCCCGATAATCCTGGTAGAGGGAACGGATCATCGCCGATTGAAGGTTTTTGTTATCTCCCGAAAGCGCAGGCTCTGTCATTGTATTGGTCTGACGATCAAGTATATTAACCCCGTTACCTTCTGTGCCAAACCAGATATCACCATCCGAATCCTCCATTATCACCATTATATTGGGATGATTCACGCGGTTGGACACATCAGCTTCCACACCCATATTGGTAAAATTGCCGGTCTCACTGTTATAAAGATCTACCCCGTTTCCAAGGAGCCCCAGCCAGATATTATCCCGGCTGTCTTTGTAGATTTCCCAGACAGTGGAGGAATTCACTGAAGCGTTTGCTGTTCCCTGGGGAATGTGCTGCCAGCTTCCCTCACTGGGATTATATATATTAAATCCCGTTGCATAGGTTCCTGCCAGGATATTCCCCGAAGCATCCTCTCCAATACTGGTAATCACATCCGATGAGATTGATTCACTGCCTTCTCCCCTGTTTCGAAACTGGATGATGCCCGCTTCGGAATCCATCCGGAAAAGACCATCGCCATCGGTCCCGATCCACAGGTAATCATTGGAATCCTGGAACATACAGAGTACAGACATTCCCAGGAAAACCTTCAGATCGTCCTGCTGATACAAGGACCGGTCAAACTTCCTACGGGCCGGGTCATAATGAATCACCCCTTTATCGTAAAATCCGATCCAGATTTGATTTTGCATATCCTGGTAAATGCAGTATACCTGGTTTCCCGGGAGCCTGCCATCACTTCCCGGTCCATCGTCCAGGTAGAAGAATTTATCCAGTTCCGGATCATATACATTGATACCTCTGCCATCGGTCGCAATCCAGATCCGGCCCATTTCATCTATCATCATATTCCCGTTCAGGATATCCGTGCTTAACCCACTGTTGCGGCTTGTATACAATTCTGATTCCCCGGTAACAGGATCCAGCCGGCATACTCCATGCTTATTTGCACTGATCCACAGGTGACCTTTCCGGTCTTCAACGATATGTTTCCGAAAATCCACATTCAGCTCCGGATCCCGCTCATAGGGTATCTCTGTAAAAGTGCCTGTAACCGCATCAAAACGTTGAATGGTATTGCTCCATGTGGCGACATAGATGCAACCATCACTGCTTTCAAGGATATCGGAAACCTGGTTGGAATTAATGGAGCCCGGATCATCCGGATCCGGCAGGTACACCATGAACGCATCTGTTTCGGGCATGTAGCGCCCCAATCCATTGTCGGTGCAAATCCAGACCGAGCGGTCTTCCATGATTTCCACGCTGTTGACCCTCGTACCCGGTGATCCGCCGGTTTCATAGCGGATGAACGTGCCCGTTTCGCGCAGGTATTTATTTACACCGTTCTGGAAGGTTCCGATCCAGAGGTTGCCATCGGAATCTCCGGCGATGCTCAATATCCTGTTGCCTGAGATTGATGCGGAATCAGAGGTATTCCGAAAGGTGGTTATATTGAAGCCGTCGTAACGGCAAAGCCCGTTCCGGGTTCCAAACCATACAAAACCGTAAGAATCCTGGTAAATACACTCCACCTGGTTGTGACCGAGACCATCTTCCCGGGTAATCCGGTCGTATTCAAATTTTGCAAATTGAGGCCATGCAGCAGAGCACATTGCCAGCAAGAGCATAACAACCGGGAAGCGCCTGTATTTCATAAAAAAGAATCAGGTGAATATTCAAATATAATGGATTAGATACATTTAAAAAACCCCCCACCATTCTAAGGCTAGTATCTTGCTACCGGGATACCCCCAATAATTCATGATTCATTCATCTCCTTGCATGGCCAAGCATCCAGATAAAGCTTGTAGTGGCCAGGATCCACAGGGCCGGGATGATAAAGATGGCCGGGATTACGCTTACACCTGTCAGGGCCATACCCGCCAGCTTGGCCAGGAGGGCTGCCATCAGCAGGGAGAGGAATCCCAGGTAGGTGGTGCCGGCCAACAGGCCCATGGGATCTCTTTTAAGCAGCAGGATGGCGGATACAAACCCGGCGGGGAGCAGGAGCCCCAGGTCCAGTCCCTGTACGATAAGGGTGGTATAATGCTGGAGCGAGGGCGGGTATATGGTTCCGTCAACCAGGGGCGGGACTACCACGCTGAGCCATAGCAGGCCTATGGCCGCTACATTGGCAAGCAGGAAGCTTCCTGCAAATTTCACCGGTGTATTCCGGTCAAAGATGCCGGGGAGTTCATCCTGATTGAAGGAGAGCAGGACCAGTAGCAGGTGGAAGAAGGAGCAGGCCAGCAATGCAGTATATACCAGGAACAGGGCATTGTACATACCCATGGTCAGGTAAAAGAGATAGGTTACAAAAAAGTACATGGATGTTCCTGCCAGGATAAACCGACCGCGCCGGTTATTACGCCGCGAAAGCAGGAGTCCGGTCAGCAGCAAAGGAATCCCGGCGAACAGGGTTATGTAGTCCTGGGCGATGCCCTGAACGGCCACATCGGCTGACATATGGCGATAGATGCCCTTTCCGTGGATTTCAACCTCCTGTCCGCGCACCGAGGTGTGGGTGTGGTTGCCCGGCCCTTCATCGGAGAGGATCCCGTTAAGGGTGGCGAAGGCAGAGAGGATTGCAATTATAATTGTAAGGATCGTGATGGTGCGTTGATTTTTCATGGTTATTCTTTTTTCTGATTGGTGGTGTGATTTGCTGTCTGTTTTTAGTTGTACCAGGTTTTTTCCAAATTTATGGATTTCCTTGCCCGGCAGATCGGCTGCACTCTTTTTTGTTGTGCATTGCCGGTAAGCATAAGTTCTCCGGTTTCCGGCCAGTCGTGAATCTTTCGCAGTGAGTCAGGTGAATTTCTGTGTGAATGCTTCGACTGACCGGGGGTCGAGACACGAATGGGAACCGGTAACCCCCGTGATCTTTTTCACCAGCAGCTTTTCCAAATAATTCATGCGGTCAAATTTATACTCCCCTTCGAAGCAGGCTGTATGGTGTGCATGCTGACGGAGCAGGGGCGGGAACGCCTGTTCGAACTGCTGTGTGAATTGGTCACGGAACATGCCTACCATGAATAATCCCAGGCGCTTCTCTTTGAGCTCCAGGGTGTTATTGTGGCAGAACTTCCGTACGGATTGCCGGATCTTTCCTGCATGGACCGATCCGCCTACAATTACCTGGTCGTACAGCGACAGGTCGGGAAGTTCTGAAGATCCCAGGTTGATTGTATCACATTGGTTCCCGATGAAATCCTGCATCCGGGATGCGATGGTTTCGGTGGTTCCGTGTTTGCTGGCGTATAGTATAAGCGTTTTCATAATCAATTTGGTTTTTAAAATTCAAAAAACAGTCCGGTTTTCACATAAGCTGATCCTGTCATCTCAAAATCATCCTCGTTATAGGGATCTTTGAAGATGGCCGATCCGCGGTACCCTTCCACGTAGAGACCTATCTGATTCCCGTTATTCAGGCGGAAAGGTTTCAGGGTGATTCCCAGGGTGGGCCCGTGGCTCCAGCGGTTGAAATCATATGCGGGGACGGTACCTTCCTGGCCAGACTCCGACAGCAGGTTATACTGGGCAACGTATCCCAGTTTCACCTCCATGAGTCCGCCCGGGCGAACCCCGCGAAAAAGTTTCACATTATAGGTGAGCGGCACCATGCATTGCACCAGGGACAGGTCCAGGGATCCGTCGTAAGATGCAGCGGGGTCGTAATACCCGAACCGGTGTCCGCTGTGCATGATCACCAGTCCGGCTTCCACCGCATTTCTTTTCAGCGGGACGAGGGCATGGACCCCGGCATGGAGACTGCGGCTGGTAGCGCCTGTAAATGCGTCGGGGGGTGCCTGGTCCACTGCGGTCATATCGGTGTTTTCAACAATCCCCCCTTTATTGGTACCGCCTGCAACACGGAGCGTAAAAGGTTGGTGTTTTGTTTCCGGCAGGTTCCGCGTAGCGGAGCACCCATTTAAAAGCAGGATGGCTGCGATGATATAAATACAGTTTCGTGGTTGCATGGAGTGATGTGTTGATTGTTTTCACCGGCAAAGGAAAGGATGTTTCTCCGGGCGGAGGTCTCACTTCTTAGCGGATAGGTCTCACTTTACCGGAAACTGGTCCCGTTTTTCTGCGGATAGGTCTCACTTTTCTGTGGACGGGTCTCACTGTACAGTATACAGGTCTTCTGTTTCACCGGGGAGGGGCTCATTTCCCCGGCAGGGGGATTGAAGCGGTCTCATGTTTTTGAGACTTCGCGGAAATACTGACCGGGTGTGCGGTGGGTGGTGTTACGGAAAACCCGGTTGAAGGTGGCCTTGGAACTGAATCCGCAATCCCAGGCGATGCTCATCAGGGTCAGGTTCCGGTTCTCCGGATCGTGGCACCGTTGCTTAAACTCCTCGATGCGGTAGTGATTGATGAAATCGAAGAAGTTTTTATGCAGGCGGCTGTTGAGGATCCGTGACAGGTATTCGGGCCTGACATCCATGGATTGGCTGAGTTCGGCGATGGTCAGTTCCGGTTTCAGGAAAGGCTTTTGCTCTTTCATCTGTTGAAGAAGCCGGTCAATGAATTTCTCCTCTGCGGATAGGAGGGTTTGGGGATCGGGGGGTGTATGGATGGCTTTTTCCAGGTCCAGGGATACCTTTTTGTGGGAGAAGATGTGTTCCTGTTTCAATCCGAAAAAGCCCAGGATAAGAATATAGCATGAAGCGAGAATTGCGCCGGCTGACTGCATAATGCCGAAGTCTGCCATCCCGGTCAGGTAGTTGAGCAGGTAAATTCCGCTGATTCCCGCATAGGAGGCGATGGCAAACAGGAGTACGAACCGGAGCCATTTCAGGTCGAGTCCGGATACCTGCGAAAAGTAGGCTTTGATTTTCCGGCGGTATTTGGAAAGCAGCAACAGGCTCCAGATGTAATACCCCTGGGTGGTCAGGGCGATGAGGATGACGGTGACGGGGAAGAGCCATTGATCCCGGAATGCCCCGGTTTCAATGATCCGAATCTTCTCCCGGGCCGGCATACTGAAAAAGGTGAGGCTCATGGCGACCACCACGAAGAGGAACGGCAGGGCATGGACCAGGTGGCGGATCCTGAGCCTGAATTGCTGCCGGGTATGGGATACAGTGTAAAGCCAGAGAAGAGGACCGTGCAGAAGGATCAGGGGGACCGAGGTGTTGAGCAGACCGGGAAGGGGATAGTCGTTGTACTGGTTGAAAAGCTCCATGTAGCTGAGGAA
>CAYZMH010000095.1:0-11171 GCA_964479445.1 uncultured Bacteroidaceae bacterium
TTTGCATCCCTGATCGGAGCACCGGAATCGGCAATCTGGTACTCCTGTCCGCTCCTTGAAATCAACATGGTATGATTGGCAAGTCCGACCACACTCCCGGTTTCCAGGACCCTGCCGACCGGGTTGAATGCCTCTTCCCTGGTTTGGGCATTGATAATCCGGAACACGGCAGAAAGTTTTTCTTCCCGGGCGTCCTCGAATTTCCATCCGGTCATTTGCTCCGCCACGGGATTCATCCGTACCACGTTACCCTTTGTGTCGGTTGCAATGACCGCATCACCAATGGAATTAAGAGTGATGCGAAGGTTTTCATTGCTTTTTGCCAGCTCCTGCTGCGCCAGGTGGCGTTCGATGAGACTTCCAAGCAACGTGGCAGAGCGGTGCAGGCGCTTTTTAGCCGAATCAATGATATACCGGGGCCTTGAAGGATAGGTATGCGCTTTTTCACGGAGTTTGTCCAGCGGAAGGCGATACTTTTCTGATAATTCCCTGAGAGTCTTTTCATCTTTTGGCGGATCGCCATATCCAAAGTTGATGGATCCCACCACTTCCCCGTTGGCTTTGACAGGAACGGCATAAAGATGAATCCCCCCGTTGCAGGCCACATCCACTGCCCGGTCCCCCTCTATGGTTGGTAACGAAGCTTCTCTCCAGCAAGATTCGTGGCAGAGCCACTTCCCGCTCTCCATTGCCTCCCGGTTATCATCGGTCCGGCAGAGCTGCCTGGAAGCCGAATCCATCATCCGGCACCAGCCCGAGGAGAACATTCCCAGGGCATAATCCCCGTTGCGCTCGTAAATCGCTGCAGAGGTCTCCAGCAGATCCAGGTAATCCGAAACGATCTCTTTTAACTGCTCTTCACCCACCAGGCCAAGGATCATCCCGTTCTTGTTCAGTTCATTTAACTGACCGTGGGGCGGAACGTAATTCATCTCTTTCTCCGCTCTTCCCTGCAACATCCATTCAATATTGCCCAGTTCCTGTTCCGACTCCTGTCGCAACAGGTATTGTCCCACAACGGAAGCGATCCCGTTCAGCAGCTCCTCCTCCTCTTTCAGGAACGGGCCCAGATCAGGATCCGGCTTCCCGGGAGTGCGAAACACTTCGATACGACCGGCTTTGCGGGATCCAACGGAAATATCCCTGCGGAGTGACCTCCGGGTTTCCCTGAATCCCTGGCTGGTAAATTTCTTCCCGTTAATGACAATCCGTGCAACCGTTTCTCCGGGAAATCGCCAGGAGGCAGGAATGCGTTCCACCACCTTCTGCATCAGCTCATCCACCCCAAGGGTTTTATCCTCAGTGAACCGGGAAATATCATACAGGCACTGCAACTCTTTGACCCGTTCCCCCAGGTCAACCGATTTCTGACGCAGCCGGTTTTCCGTCTCTTTCTGCTGTACAAGGCTTGATATTGCCAGCCTGAAAAAATTCTTATTTTCTTTCCTGAAACGATTCCCTTCAATTTTCACAGGAATGGAATGGGTATTGTCGGTCATGGTCACTTCAACCCTCACCGGTTCGTTGCCCCTTTTCTTTGACAGGTCCCTGAGAAAGAAATAGAAGTCATCCTGGGAAACCGGATCAATAAACTGGTTTACAAGCACCCCCCTGGCATCCCTGCTCCGGGGAATCATATCGCAAAAACGCTGATTGAAACTTTCAATGCGGAACGCCTCGTTGCAGACCACATACCCCACCGGGGCATGTTCAAACAACGAGTTGAGATGCTCCTTTGACCCTTCCAACTCGAGCTGCGTCCTGCGAAGCTCGTCGTTTTGAAACTCCAGTTCCCGGTGGTAGATACTGATCTCCTCCACCAATTCCCCGATGCTTTTATCCCCGGGGTACTTTGCGTGATCAGCACCGAGAACCTCCTCAATTTTTTTCCGAAGCTCCGCTTTTTTCCTTTTTTCTTCTTTCATACTGATTCTCCACCTTAAGGGTAAAAACCGCTCCCAGGAAACGCCTGTCATCGCTTAGTACCGGTGCCCCGTCTATGGACAGGAGCGCTCGCTTTTTCCCGGGAACCTTAATATAATGCCGGTAACCATACAGCGGTTCAAGGGTTTTCTTGATCCTGGAAAAGGGCAATTCTCCGGCCGGAACGGGTTGGCCGTCCTGACCGGTTATCTCCCAGGCAGAAGCATCGTAGCTCCTGTTTACAATCTGTTCTCGATCAATATTGAAAAACTCTTCCGCCCGCCTGTTCGCATAGGTGATCCACCCCTCGTCATTGACCATCGTTATGGCAGCGGGAGAACTTTCCATGACCAGTTGCAGGATCTCCTCGTTCCTGTGCAGATCCTCTTCCATGCTCCTGACGCCCGAAATATCAATGGTCATGCCCATCATACGAACCGGACCTCCCTGCTTATCCGTCTCCTTCACCGTACCATGGTCTTCCACCCAGATGTAAGATCCATCCTTCTTTTTCATCCTGAACCGGCATACCCACCGGTTATTGGCACCCTCCATCACCCGGTTTACCTTCTCCGTTACCAGCTCACGATCTTCGGGATGAACCTTTTTGTGAATCTCCCTGAGCCGGTCGGGAAACCCGGAAACCGAGTATCCCAGCATCGTGGCGAGCTTATCATTATACCGGATCCTGTCAGGCTTTACCTCCCACTCCCACCATGCCATTTTTCCCAGGTTCATGGAGGCCGTGAGTCTCTCCGAGGATCGTTCCACCTGCTTCCGGAGTTTCTTCAACTCACTGGTGTCGATCAGGGTGATCAGCACCCCGTCCACCGCGTTGTTCTCGGTGCGATAGGGACGGAGCCGGGTAAAATAGGGATTTCCCTGCTTATCCTGTACCTCCTTGTCAACCGGTTTGAGGTCATCCATCACCTGTTGTACATCCTCCCCGATCTCCGGGTAGCCATCCATAACCGAAAGATGGGTAATGGGCCTGCCAATATCGGTTTCCATAATGTTGGTCACCTCGCTTACATGGGGTGTCAATTTACGGATGCGAAGGTTGCTGTCCAGGTAGATGGCCGCAATCTCCGTATTTCGAAGCAGGTTATTGATATCATTATTCAACCGGGTAAGTTCGTCGATCTTTTGCTGATGCTCGGCATTGACCGTGTAAAGCTCTTCGTTGACCGACTGAAGCTCCTCGTTGGTGCTCTGCAACTCTTCGTTGGAGGCAATGAGCTCCTCGTTGGAAGATTGCAACTCCTCGTTGGCACTCTCCAGCTCCTCCACGGTCGCCGCCAGGTTCTCCCGGGTGGATTTCAGTTCCTGCTCCAGTTCAACGATCCGTTTAGCCTCACCGGATGAGGAATCGACCTCCCTGCTGTCAGCCTGTTTCTCTTTTTGCCGGGTTTTCCTCACAAACTCAAAACTGAGCACATAGTAGGTCCCCGTTTTCTTCTCCGTTTTTCGTCCGGTCACCCGCAGGGTCTTCTTCTTCACACTCTCCAGTCCGGATACCGTCCTCGAGACAGACGGTTCATCGCTGCTCTTCAGATGCCTGAGCAGATTGTTCACAAACAACCCCAGCTCCCTGGGAAGCATGGAGAACAGCTCATTGGAGTAAGTACCCGGTTGTATCTCGGCAAACGGATTGATATCGTTGATCACGTTGACCACAAAATAGTTCTGGTCAATAATCACCGTAGGAGGAACGATCATGTCTACCACCTCTTCCAGGAGGGTATCTTTTCGCAACTCACCCCGGGTCTGCCTGGAAGAATCCCGCTCCCCTTTTTTACCCGGTAACCTGCTACGCTCCATAGCAATGTGATCCAGTACCGGCGGGGTGAACCCCGAACGGTACCGGTAGATCTTATGTTTCAGATCCACCACTTCAAATGCCTCACTCATACCCCCCAGCGTCTCACTGCTTCCCATAAAAAGATATCCCTGTTTATTGAGGCTGTAGTAAAAGCGGGAGAGCAACGCCGACTGGATATCCGGTTTCAGGTAGATGAACAGGTTGCGGCAAACCAGGAGATCCAACTTGGAAAAAGGTGGGTCTTTCAACACGTTATGGGTGGCAAAGACAATCATATTGCGGATCTCTTCATTGACCCGGTATCCCCCTTCCACCTTCTGAAAATACCGGCTTAACCTTTCGGGCTCCACATCGGCCACGATGCTATCGGGGTAAAACCCCCTGCCGGCAATTTCCACCGATTTACGGTCGATGTCGGTGGCAAACAGCTTGATCTCTCCCCGGAAACGCTTCTCTTCTGCAACTTCCCTGAAGAGGATCGCCAGGGTATAGGCCTCTTCACCGGTGGAACACCCGGTGGTCCAGACTCTTACCTGCTTTTTATCTCCCCCGGCAAGTTTCCGGATCACGTGCTTTTTCAGGCTTTCAAACGCCTCCTTATCCCTGAAAAAATGGGTCACCCCGATGAGCAGTTCCCGGTAGAGGATCTCCTTCTCCCCGTCCGATGCCGAAAGAAAAGGAATGTAGTCCCTGAGGTCATGGAAGCGGTTGATACTGACCCTCCGATCCAGCCTTCGGTGAATGGTGTTCTCCTTGTAGTAGGAAAAATCGATCCCGGAATATTCCCTTAGGATCATCATCACCTTGGATACCGAATCCAGCTCGCCGGAAAAAGATTCTCCTGATTGTTTCTCCTGCCTCACCAGCGGATGCTTCACATAATTGATCAACTCCCCTCCCATCTTTTCTGGAGGCAGAATATAATCCACCAGCCCGGTGGAAATCGCACTGGCAGGCATCCCGTTAAACCTGGAGCTCTTTTCATCCTGCACCATGATCAGCCCCCCGTGCTCCTTGATCTCCCGGGTACCCATGGTTCCGTCGCTGCCGGTTCCCGACAGGATAACCCCGATGGCGTCTTTCTTCTTCTCCTCTGCCAGTGACCTGAAAAAAATATCGATGGGAAGGTTCAGTCCCTTTCCGGTATCCTGCCTTTCAAGAAATAGCTGGTTCCGGTAAATCTTGAGGTTCTGCCTGGGGGGGATCAGGTAAACGGAATCTGCCTCCACGGTCATTCCATCCCTGATCACATGGATCGGCATCCGGGTATGACGGGCCAGCAGCTCATCCATCATGCTCCTGTAATCGGGCGAAAGGTGCTGCACCACCACGTAAGCGAGTCCGGATTGATCCGGCAGGTGGTTAAAAAAAGCTTGCAACGCCTCGAGTCCGCCCGCCGACGCCCCGACACCCGCCACACGCTGTTGATCGCTCTTTTTCATACCGGGTTGTGAAGTATAAAAAATGCAGATATATATCTATGTGTCTATCTGCGAACAATATACTAAAAATCCGGAAAAAGAAAAAGCCGGTCCGGACTTTCTAATGGTACATTCGCTAGCTGGCTAATCACTCCTTTAATCTCCTGTCCGCAATAGATTGGTCGCCCCCGAGTCTGCAATAATCTCCAGCAGGGTATCCCCGTACCGTTCCAGGGTCTTTTTCCCGATTCCCTTCACCCGGGACAACTCTTCCAGGGTGGTGGGAGCATAGTTGGAGAGGGTGACCAGCACCTTTACCGGGACAATCATATAATGCGGAATACCTCGCTCGGAAGCCATCCTGTTGCGCCACTTCATCAGTTGGCCGTACAGGTCCGGATTGCGTATATCAGACCGGTCGGTAGTTTCAACGGCCTCCGGTTTACTCACTGGAGGGGGATCCTCCAGGTGGGCCCTGGCTCTTTTTTCCAGGTAATCAGCCAATGCAAATCCACCGGTGCACGCCTCCAGGCAGCGTTTCTTAAAATGAACGATCTCGCGGATCCGGTTATAGGAACGGTCCAGTCTCTTTTTCACCTCCCGGTTATCGGTCTGGTAAGGCACCGCGGAGACCAGGTCCTGAAAAATGTACGTCATCTTATCCAGGAAGTAACGGGACGCTCCCCGCACCTTCTCCTGCAACAGGTTTTTATCCGGGGTGGACTCAGGTCTGCTCCCTGGATGGCTGTCGGGATATCCGCTGGAAGGCTTCTCCCGGCTTATTCCCCGGCTTTGTGCCTGCTGATCCTCCGGGAGACCCTGTTGATGAACCGGCTGACCTGGCTTTGTACCCGCGTTGTTGCTGTTGCTCATTTCCCCGACAAGGGCCGGAATCAGCGGAATGAACTTTACGGAGACTTCCAGGATCTCTTTTCGAAAGCGGGACCTGACCTGGCGAGTTATCTTTAAGGCGGTACCGGTCAGACTGCTTTCAAACTGTTCCAGCTCCCCCATGAATTTTGAAAGTTGGTGGTGCAGCAGGTTTACTTCAAAAAGCTCCTGCAGCAACCCTGCTGTAAAGCGTTCCATTGCCGCCTCCAGGCTTTTTTCGTCTGGCGGTCTTGCATAAGTCTTACGGGTGAAGCGGGCAATATCCTCGTTATGAAACAGACCGGCACTATCCACGGGAGCATTGAGTACCAGTCCGTCCAGGCTTTTACACCGGCTCAGCGCCACATAAACCTGTCCGTGCGTAAAAGCTGTCCGCACATCGATCACCGCCTTCTCAAACGTAAGTCCCTGGCTTTTATGGATGGTGATGGCCCACGCCGGTTTCAGGGGGAGCTGGGTAAATGTCCCGGTAACCTCCTCGCGAAGGTCTTGGGTATCCGGATCGATCCGGTACTTCTTGTTCTCCCACTCCACCGGGTTCACGTCGATGAGTTCCTCCTCCCCGTCGCATTTCACAAAGACCGTATCCTCCTCTATCTCTTCGATGATACCGATCTTTCCGTTGTAGAACCGCTTGTTCGGACCGGCATCGTTCCTGACAAACATTACCTGGGCTCCCACCTTAAGGGTAAGCGAGGGATAGGTTGGACATGCCTGCTCGGGGAATTCACCATGAATATCAGCTTCAAACACCCGGGCCGGTGATTCCAGCTCCTGCAGTCGCCCGGCATTGATCTCATCCGCCAGGGCATTGTGGGTGGTTAATATGATATACCCCTCCCGGTGTTCCTTTATAAAGCCGGGGATATACCTTTTATTGAGTAGTTCCAGGCTTTCGGGTGACGGCCGGTTGCTCCGCACCTGGTTCAGCAAATCGATAAATTTCCGGTCGGTCTGACGATAAACATGGTCCAGCACAACCGACACGAAAGTAGTTTGCTGCAGCACCTTGCTGCTGAAAAAGAAGGGTGATTCGTAGTGATCCCGAAGCAATTCCCACTCGTTCTCCTTCACCACCGGCGCCAGCTGCTCCAGGTCACCGATCATCAGGAGCTGCACCCCGCCGAAAGGTTTCCGGCGGTCCCTGAATCGCCTGAGCACCTGGTCGATCCCGTCCAACAGATCGGCCCTCACCATGCTGATCTCATCAATCACCAGCAGGTCGATACTCCTGATCATCCCGATCTTCTGCTTGCTGAAACGCCGCTGGAACAGTTCGCGGTTGCCGTTTTCCCTGCTTCCCGCATCGGGGAGGATCGGACCGAATGGCATCTGGAAAAACGAATGGATGGTCACCCCGCCGGCATTGATTGCTGCCACGCCCGTGGGTGCCACCACGATCATCCGTTTCATGCCGGTCTGCCTGATCCGGTGCAGAAAGGTGGTCTTACCGGTACCCGCCTTCCCGGTAAGGAAAAGATGTTCCCCGGTAAAATGGACAAACTGCTCCGCCAGCTCCAATTTTGCGTTTTCCATACTGTGAGAGAATCCGGGTACCCCCGGTTTTGATATCTTCCGGCTGGATTCCGGTTCTGACCGGCCGGGAAGATCAATGGTGTTATCTATTTATGTCGTTGCATTAAAAATATCAGCTTATCCCGGGATTAAAAATCACCGGGTTCATCATAAAGCAAATAGCGGGAACGGATTCGTTTAAAATTATCCAGGCCCGGCTGCCAGGAGCGTCTGATCTCTTTTTCCGACCATCCCGCTTTGATCTGCTCCTGCAGGCTGGTTGTACCAGCAAGGCTGACAAAATAGGAAGTGAAGAAAGAGGCGGTATCGGGAAAGGAGCGATAGGTATCCAGCAGCCAGTGAAGGTGGAGCCGGGACCATCCCTGCCGGGGACTGAACTCCCGCAAGTCTTCCCCGTAGCAGGTCTTCCCTTCCAGTTTGGGTCTCAGTGCCATTCCCGGTATGCTGCGCGGGGTGAATGAAAAATCACCCTTCAGATCAGGATGACCGAATACCTGGAACGGAAATTGGGTTCCACGCCCCACGCTCACAGCAGTCCCTTCGAAGAAACAGAGGGAGGGGTAGAGCTTCACAGACTGTTGATTGGGCAGGTTGGGCGAAGGTCTTACCGGGAGTTGAACCTCCATGGTGCGATCGTAACCGTTGCAGCGGATCACGGTGAGGTCACAACTGATGCCTTGACCGAGCCACCCCTCCCCGTTGATCATCCGGGCCAGCTCCCCGATGGTCATACCATAAACCACGGGGATGGGATGCATCCCCACAAACGAGCGATGCTCCGGCTCCAGGACGGGTCCGTCCACATACCCCCCGTTGGGATTGGGCCTGTCGAGCACCACCAACGGTAACCCGTTTTCTGCGCACGCCTCCATCACGTAATGGAGGGTGGAGATATAGGTATAGAATCGCACCCCCACATCCTGGAGGTCAAAAACAACGATATCCACATCGTCCAGGTGGCCGGGGGAGGGCTTTTTCTGCCTTCCATAAAGAGAGATCACCGGGAGTCCTGTCTTTTCATCCACGCCGTCGTCCACGGCTGTTCCGGCCCCCGACTCGCCGCGGAAGCCGTGCTCGGGAGAAAACACTTTCACCAGCTCCAATGCATGGCTGTATCCCGAAAAAAGCGTATCAACCAGGTGGATCTTTCCCCCAACCAGCGAACTGTGGTTCGCCACCAGGGCCACCCGCCTGTTTTCCAGGAGGGGCAGCCAGGACTCCATCCGGTCGGCCCCTGCCTGTAAATGCTGCCCTGAGCCGGCCCTGCAGGAAGTAAGGATCACCCCGGGAAGCAGCAGGATGGTCAGCAGTGCGGCCCTTTTAGCCGCACCGGTTAATCCGCTTGCACCGGCTTTGATAAAAAGCGATTCATTTCCCCCGGCGGTTTGACGTACGATCCGTTTCTTCCTTCGGGCCGGTCCGCCGGCAAGCCCGGGCCGGAGCCTCCCCGGTTGGGAACTGCTCATAACTGACGTTCCGGCTGTAGCCGGATTGGATGCGGGAAGTGGCGTATTCATGACTGTAATGTAGTAAAAGTTCGCTATTTTTGGGGGATCAACCAGGGGATAATTTGAATACAGAACTTTTCATAGCGCGGCGTATTATAGGGTCCAGTGACGGCAGGAGACCGTTCTCCCGGTCGATTGTGCGCATTGCTATATTCGGAATTGCCCTGGGCCTGGCGGTGATGCTTGTGGCGGTAGCCATTGTTACCGGTTTCAAGGAACAGATTTCGAACAAGGTGATCGGGTTCGGATCGCATATCCAGCTGGTCAACCTGGACAGCAACACCTCTTACGAGATGGTCCCCATCCGGCGCAATCCGGCCAGCCTTCAGGATATTGCTGCCATGGAAGAGGTGAGGCATATACAGGAGTTCGGAATCAAAGCAGGGATCATCAAAACCGAGGAGAATAT
This sequence comes from uncultured Bacteroidaceae bacterium, assembly GCA_964479445.1. GTDB lineage: Bacteria > Bacteroidota > Bacteroidia > Bacteroidales > CAYZMH01. The sequence goes on from CAYZMH010000095.1 coordinate 9,511, forward strand.
CCAGGGGGCCGTGTTGAAGGGGGTTGGACCCGATTACGACTGGTCATTCATTAATGAAAGCCTGGTAGCCGGGGAGCCGCTGGTAATCACCGATTCTGCGCGCACCAATGATGTACTGATCAGCCGGGGTATTGCCCGGAAACTGCACCTTGAGGTGGGCGACCGGTTCAACATGTATTTCATCCAGGATCCGCCACGTGCCCGTAGTTTTGCGATCAGGGGACTTTACCGCACCAGCCTGGTGGAGTTTGATGAGCTTTACATATTCTCCGATATCCGCCATGTGCAGCGGCTCAATAACTGGGAGAGCAGCCAGGTAAGCGGATATGAGGTGTTGCTGCATGATATTCGCGATGCAGGGCATGTGACCCCCCGTATCCGTGAAGCGCTGGCGCTGGACCTTGCCGAGGAGAGGGACCGGCTGAAAGCCGTTCCGATCCAGGAGAAGTATACCCAGATTTTTGACTGGTTAAACCTGCAGGACATGAACGTGGTGATCATCATCCTCCTGATGCTGATCGTGGCGGGATTTAACATGATTTCGGGATTACTTATCATGATCCTGGAGAGAACCAATATGATCGGGATTCTCAAAGCGCTGGGCACAACCGATGTCTCCGTACGAAGGATCTTTTTATACCAGTCGGGATACCTTGCGCTGCGCGGACTCCTCTGGGGTAACATCATCGGCCTGGTGCTCTGCCTGGTACAGCATCAATTCCAGGTTATCTCCCTGGATCCTGCTTCTTACTACCTGGATACCGTACCGATTAACTTCAACCTGTTGCACATTATCGCATTGAATGCCGGCACGGTGGCCGTCACGTTCCTTTTCCTCCTGCTGCCATCGATGATCATATCCAGGATCTCACCCGAACGAACGATCCGGTTCAACTGACGGGAACAGATTATTTTTTCTTTTTTCCTTTCTTCTTTCCCGAGGTGAGTTTTGCTGCGATCTTTTTCATCCGCTTCTTAAGGTATTTGCGGTTCTCCCTGTGTGCTTCCCCGATCTCTTCCAGGGTATATTTCCGGAGGATACTCATCCGGTGATCAAGTGCATTCCGGATCCTTTGCTGCCGGATAAGCAGGTATATAAATGCTCCGAGGAGCAGCAGAAACAGACTGGTACCGATAAGCCAGAAAACCTGTCTCAGTCGCTGACGGTACATCTGTGTTTTACCCATGCTGACGGCATGCTTCAGCTCCAGTTCATTCAACTCATCGGTGGTTTTGCGCAATGTTTTCCTGGATTCCTCCAGGAGCGTGGTTTGTTGTTTCCACAGGAGCAGCAGGCTGTCGGTCTGTCTATCCTGTTCCCGAGACAATTCCTGCACCTGGTATTGAAGGCTTTTCACCTGTTGCTCCAGCTCCAGGATGCGGAGCTCCTGCAGGCTGTCTGTCTCCGATGTTTTCGTTCCGCCTACCTCCTGTCCCGCGGCGGAAACAAATCCGGACAGAAGAAGCATACACAACCCTGCTATTTTAAGTTGCGCAATCATCCATTATCTTTGTTTCAACCAAAATTCCAATATTTTTTATTGAAAACCTAATGAAGTGGAGAGGAATTCCAGGTGAGCTCAGGCGTCTTTTACAGCAGCCGTTGCCCGGACCATTGGCGCAGCAGCGGATGGCTCCCCGTTCCCGGGAGAGTGCCCCCC
>CAYZMH010000096.1:0-10841 GCA_964479445.1 uncultured Bacteroidaceae bacterium
CACAAGCTAACCGGCGCCCAGGTGAAGTTCAAAAACCTGGGGCTGCTCATTATCGACGAAGAGCAGAAGTTTGGAGTCTCGGTGAAAGAGAAACTGAAGCGGATGAAGCTCAATGTGGACACCCTCACCCTGACCGCCACCCCGATTCCCCGGACCCTCCAGTTCTCCCTGATGGGAGCCAGGGATCTATCCATCATCCACACCCCTCCCCCCAACCGCCATCCCATCATTACCGAATTGCACCCCTTCAACGAGGATATCATCAGGGAGGCCATTGAATACGAGGTGAGCAGGGGCGGACAGGTCTTTTTTATCCATAACAGGGTGCAAAACATCCAGGAGGTGAAACTCATGGTAGACAAACTGCTTCCGGGGGTGCGCAGTGTGATAGCCCATGGAAAAATGGAGGGAAAGAACCTGGAAAGTATCATGCTCGATTTCATGTCGGGGCACTACGATGTGCTGATTGCCACCACTATCATCGAATCCGGACTCGATATTCCCAACGCCAACACAATGATCATCAATAATGCTCACCATTTCGGACTGAGCGATCTGCACCAGCTCCGGGGCCGTGTGGGCAGGTCCAACAAGAAAGCGTTCTGCTACCTGTTTGCCCCGCCCCTTACCGCGGTGACCCCCGAGGCGCGGCGCCGGCTGAAAGCCATCGAGGAGTTCTCCAGCCTGGGCAGCGGATTCAACATTGCCATGCAGGACCTGGATATCCGGGGAGCCGGTAACCTGCTGGGCGCCGAGCAGAGCGGGTTCATTGCCGATATCGGATTTGAAACCTACCACCGGATATTATCGGAAGCCATCCAGGAGCTGAAGGATAACGAGTTCAGGAATGTCTTCGAGCGGCAGGAGGAAGCTGAGGTCGAGGAACCCCGCGATTTTGTGACCGACTGCCATATCGATACCGACCTGGAGCTGCTTCTTCCGGATTCCTATATCAGCAATATTTCGGAACGGATGCGTCTTTACCGCGAACTGGATAACCTCACCACCGCCGAAGAGATGGAAGCTTTTCGTAAGATGTTAACTGACCGGTTCGGACCCCTGCCACCTGCAGCCGCGGAACTGCTGCATGTAGTGGAGTTAAGGAGACTCGCCAAACAGACAGGTGTTGAAAAAATAGTCTTGAAAAATAATACCCTGATCACGTACTTTGTAAGCAATCCGGAATCGGCATTTTACCGCTCACATGCCTTCCACAGGATGATCGGGAACGTACAACGCAATCCGAAACTGTTCAGGATGCGTCAGGATGATGACCGGCTCAGTCTGCGTATCGATCATGTGGGCTCTGTGAAAGAAACATTCCGGGTACTGGAAAAACTCAATGCCGGGGAATAACCCCGCAAAACCATGGGAAGCAAAGGGCGTATGAATCTAGTCATCGATCTGGGTAACAGCTACGGCAAAATTGCCGTTTGTGAAGGGATGGAGATCATCGAAAGTGCCGTCTATCCGGCCATTACCATCAAAGAGATCGGCTATTTCATCACCGCTTACCCCTCACTGAAAGGTGCGATATTCTCCAGCGTCGCCAACCATTCCAGGGAGATCATCGACTTTTTAGGGGGTGAATTCAATTACTTTTTGGAATTGAACACTACCACGCCCATTCCGCTGAAGAACCTGTATAAAACCCCGGAGACCCTCGGATATGACCGTATCGCTGCGGTGACCGGTGCATATACGATTTATCCCGGCAGCAACGTTCTAGTAATTGATGCCGGAACTGCGATCACGTATGACCTAGTGACCGATGCCGGAGAATACCTTGGAGGAAGCATCTCCCCGGGGTTGAGTATGCGATTTAAAGCTTTGCACCGGTTCACAAACAGGCTCCCCATGGTGGAACCCGGGGAGGAGAAAGCTGAATTGATCGGTGTATCGACCAAACAGGCCATCGCTTCGGGCGTGATCAACGGGATCCTCTTTGAAATCGAGGGGACTATTTCAGCTGTAAGTGAGCAATTTAAAAAAGTGAAGGTGGTTATGACAGGCGGAGATGCAAAATCCTTTGATAAAAAAGTAAAAAATAGCATCTTTGTGCATTCGCACCTGAATCTTATTGGATTAAACAGAATATTAGACCATAATGCCGAAATCAGTCATACATCGCATTAGCATCTTTTTGGTGCTGATGCTGACAACTCTCCCTCTCTTTTCGCAATTCAATACCTATTCTCCCTACACGAGGTTCGGACTGGGAGACCTGTCCCGGAAGGGATTCGGCCAGAACCTCTCCATGGGAGGAGCAGGCATCGCCTTGCAGGAAGGGGATGTGCTCAATTATATCAATCCGGCTTCCTATGTTGCCCGTGATAGCATGTCGGTCTTATTTGACTTCGGTCTGAACGGGTACGCCAACCAGTACGAGACCCTGGATTATGAGAACATGTGGTACAATGCCAATTTTCATCACATTGCCATCTCAGCCCCAATCGGGAAACATATGGGTATGGCAGCGGGACTGGTTCCATACAGCAGTGTGGGGTACAACATGAAACAGGAGTATAATAACCTTCCTACGGGGGATCCGCTTGACTTCTATTATTCGGGAGACGGGGGAATCATGAACTTTTTCCTGGGAACATCGGTTCAGTTTTTCGACCGGGTATCCCTTGGTGTAAACATGAATTACCTGCTCGGGAACCTTAACCGCAACCGCTATATCGACTTTCCCACCCGGCAGGGACTTGCAGTGACCCGGGCCGACGAGTCCATTGTGGTGGGGCACACCCTGTTCAATTTCGGACTTCAATACAAAGAGACCTTCGGGGAGCGCTTCTTCTTCGTGGTTGGTGCCACCTATGACCTGGAGACCAATCTTAAGTCGAGTCATTATACCAATATCACCAACGAGTTCCCGGGATCGGGTCAGTGGCTGAGCGACAGTGTATACGTATCGGAAGTAATGGATATTACGCGGGATACACTGGCCAATCCAATAACCATACCTTCCAAACTGGGAGTGGGTCTGTCTTTTGGTATTCCCAATAAACTGGTAGTTACCGGTGATTATACCATGCAGGACTGGTCAAATACCATGGAAGGTGATAACTACAAGCTCGTCAATGCCAGCTCCATGAACCTGGGACTGGAGTATACACCCGATTATGAGGCTTTGAGAGGCTATCATAAATTAATGTCCTACAGGCTGGGGGGATACTACTCTAACTACTATTTGCAGGTGAACGGACAACAGATTAAAGATTATGGCATAACTTTTGGAGTAGGACTACCAATGAAGAACTCGAAAACTTCATTTAATTTTACCTTTACGCTGGGAACCAGGGGTTCACTGGAGAACAATTTGATAAAAGAAAATTATGGAATTGCCACATTTAATGTAACTTTGCACGATCTTTGGTTTTTTAAGCGCAAATTTGAATAGTGATAACAGGATAATATTGCAAACCATGAAAACGGTAAGAACGAAATCCATTTATCTCACGTTAGCGGCACTGTTGTTCATGATGCCTCTCATGGCCCAGACAGGGATGGAAGACGGATCGAAGTACGGACAGGGACAGGACAGTATTAACTGCCTGATGAATCTATCTTTGTACCGGGAATTTTTCAAGCATAACAATTACCGGGATGCTATCGCTCCCTGGAGAAAAGTTTTTTCTGAATGTCCGGCCTCCAGCGAGCGCATGTATGTGGATGGTGTCAAGATGTATAAGTCGTTTATTTCTAAAGAGAAAGAAGAAGCCCGCGAAGAGGAAATGATTGATACCCTGATGCTCATCTACGACCGGCGCCAGGAGTACTTCAATGATGAAGCCAATGTACTCGGACGAAAAGCCATCGATCTGTTACGGTATCGCCGGGATGACATCGAAGCCATCGAGGAGGCCCATGGGTATCTCTCGCGAAGTGTGGAGCTGGATAAAAACGATACACGGGATGCGGTAATTATTACTTTTGTTACATCCAGCATCACCCTTAATAAAGCTGGTGTACTCGATCAAAACCAAACGATTTCCGATTATTTCCAATCCGCCGAGATTGTGGATTACAACCTGGAAAAAAACTCCAGGAGCCGACGCTGGGAACGTGCCAAGGAGATAATCGATGAGAATATGATTGAGAGTGGTATCCTTACCTGTGAAGCATTGAACGGGTACTTTGAACCCAAATTCGAAGAACGCAAGAACAACGAAGAGTTCCTGAACAAGGTGATCAACTTCTATTACGAATCGGGTTGTGACCGTGCCGACCTGTACGTCAGGGCATCGGAAAAACTTTACCAGATAAATCCCTCCCCGGAATCGGCATACAACGTGGCTCGCCTTTTTGTTGCCAAAGAGGAGTATGAGAAGGCCGTTAAATACTACAAGGAAGCAGTGGGTGGTTCAGATATAAAGCCGGAAACCCAGGCCAATTATTATTACGAACTGGGACTGGTTACCAATGTGATGAAAAATTATTGCGATGCCATCAACTATGCAAGGGAAGCGGTAAAACTTGACGAAGATCTTGGCGATGCGTACCTGTTGATGGGCGACAGCTTTATCGCAAGCAGAAAGAACCTGGGCAGCGAGTTTGAGCAGCGCACCGCCTTCTGGGCAGCTGTGGACAAGTATATCCAGGCCAAGAATGCCGATCCCTCCCTGGCCGACGAAGCCAACCAGCGAATAGCCGATTACGTGGATATGTATCCCAACAAGGAGGAGATCTTTTTCCGTGAACTGGAAGAGGGAGATTCCTACCTTGTAAAAGGATGCATCAACGAATATACTACGGTTCGGGCAAGAGACTAGGAACCAGATTTGAAACCCATAAGCTGTCTGTAAGGTTGGTAACCTGTTTATCGGGGAAAACGCTAACTTTACAGACAGTTTTTTGATAATGAACAGGAACCTGTTTTACATATGCATCCTCGGTGTGTTACCGCTAATGCTGGCAAGTTGCGAGAACGACATTGAGAAGATCAACCTGCTCACGGGCGACAGGACCTATCCCGATATCACCGGTGAAGACATTGAAGTAATCTACAGCGATTCTGCCAATGTCAAGGTACAGTTGCTGGCCGAGGAACTCAAACAGTACAATACAATCGATGAGCCCTATATTGAATTCCCCGAAGGTCTGCATGTCTATTTCTATGATGATTCCATGCAGATTGAATCAGAGATCAGGGCCGATTATACCATCTACTATATAGAGGAAAAGCTCTGGCATGCAAGGGGAAATGTGATCGCCCGGAACATAAAGAAAGGAGACCGGTTAAACTCCGAAGAGTTATACTGGGACGAGGAGAAGGAGATCATCTACTCCAACACCTTTACCCGCATTGAAAATGAAAAAGGAACGTTTTACGGACAAAACGGTTTTGAATCCAATCAGTCTCTCACCAAATGGAGGCTGATCGGCAGCCGTGGAGTTGTAAATGTACAGGAAGATGAATAACAGGGCAGGTACCGTACTGGAAGTGATATGGTTTGTGATGGGAGGCTTTTTCCTTTTCATCGGAGTCGGGGAGGTTATGGATACCGGCTTTGGTGAAAACTGGTACTACCTGGCATTTTCCCTCCTGGCTTTTGTTATGTATTACAGGCGAAGACGCATGAGATTATCCGATAAATAGAATGCCCGAGCTTGTCATTATACTGGTAGCTATCGCTTTTTCCGCATTCTTCTCAGGGATGGAGATTGCCTTCATCTCCTCCAATAAGCTTCGTATAGAGATCGACCGGAAGCACAACGATTTCCCTTCCCGCATTCTTGCGATCTTTACCCACCATCCTTCCCGTTACATCGCTACCATGCTGGTGGGAAACAACATTGCGCTGGTGATATACGGACTCTCTTTTGCCCGGTTGCTGGACAGTCCGCTTCGTGAACAGTTACAGATCGAATCGGAAGCCGCTGTGTTGATTATACAAACGATCCTGAGCACTCTGCTCATCCTGATCACGGCCGAGTTTCTGCCAAAAACCCTTTTCAGGATTAACCCCAATGCCCTGCTGAAAGTGTTCTCCCTGCCCGTACTGCTATTCTACCTCCTGCTTTATCCGGTCACGCTGCTCACCATATTAATTTCCAATTTTACCATGCGCTACCTCCTCAGGGTACCTGTTGAGAATGGATCGCCCGAGCCGGTTTTCGGCAAGGTGGACCTGAACCACCTGGTAATGGAGAGTAACCAGCAGGAGACAGAAGACCGGGAAGAACTCAAAGACCTTAAGCTTTTTAAAAATGCACTGGAACTCTCTACCCTCAAAGTGCGGGATTGTATGATCCCCCGTACAGAGATCGTTTCCCTGGAGATTGAATCTCCGGTGGAGGAGTTGATGAATGCTTTTAATGAGACCGGGTACAGCCGTATCCTGGTATACCGGGAATCAATCGACAATGTGATCGGATATGTCAACTCAAAAGATATGTTTCATACCCCGGAACACATCGGGAATCATTTAAAATCGCTTCCCATAGTGCCGGAGACCCTCCCGGTGAATAAGATGTTGCGCACTTTCATCAGGGACGGAAAAAGCATTGCCCTTGTATTGGACGAATACGGGGGTACCTCGGGTATTATCACAACGGAAGACATCATCGAAGAGATCTTTGGAGAGATTGAAGATGAGCACGATACGGTGGAACTGATCGAGAAAAAGGTCGATGCCCATACCTATCGTTTTTCCGGCCGCCTGGAGATTGACTACCTTAATGAACAGTATAACCTTGACCTTCCGGAGTCGGAAGAGTACGATACGCTGGCCGGACTTATTATCTTTCACCACGAGAACATCCCCGATGTGAATGAAACCATCGGCATCAGGGATTTTAATATCCGCATCTCCAGGGTGAGTGCCAATCGAATCAAGGAAGTTTTATTAATGATGCCCCCGGAAGTGTAAGGGCGAAACAGGTACGAATCATGCCTTCGGCAGCCGTTCCGGGTAACCTTCACGATGAAAGTTCCATACCACTGTAGCCTAAACAAGTAGGTGTTGGGGGATTTACCTGATTCTTTTTTTGTTTCAACCTAGAATTGCTATATTCGTACGCTTAAAAATCGAACTCAAATAACACGGAAATATTCAGAAATAAATGGCAACGCTAGAGAACATTCGTAACAGAGCCGGGATCCTGGTCATGGTGGTGATAGGCCTGGCCATGCTGGGATTTATCCTGGGGGATTTCAATGTCTCCCCAAACAATACGGTTGCAGAAATTGCCGGCAAGACTTTCTCCGCACAGGACTACCAGGAAGCGCGTAATAAACTGAGAAGTTTTTACGAAATGAACTACGGGCAGAACCTGGACCCTGAAATGGAGAAACAGATCGAAACGGAGACATGGAACCGGCTGGTTCGTGAAACCGTGATGAATGAAGTATACCGGGATGTGAAGATAAGGGTGAGTACCGACGAGCTCAAGGCCATGGTTACGGGCGGACAGAATTTCGGTACCGGCAGCAGTAACGTGGCTTTCAACGAACCCCACCCGATTGTAAAACAGATGTTCTCGAATCCGCAAACCGGTGAGTTCAACCGGTATATCATGGTTAACTACTTCAATTCGCTGAACCGGGAAGAGTACGCCCAGGAGAAGCGCAGGTGGAAGTTCATCGAAGACGAGATCGTCAACGAGCGGAAGAACCAGAAATATATGACACTGGTATCCAAAGGGCTCCGCCCCTCATCCCTTGAGGTGAAAGACCACTACATGGAGAATGGCAAATCGGTGGATTTCCGGTTTGTATCCCGCAATTTCGCTGCGGTATCGGATGATGAGATCACGATCTCCGATTCGGATATCAAATCCTATTATGACAACCACATTGAGTCCTATCAGCAGGAAGCCTCCAGGAGCATTGATTATGTTGTGTTCGAGGTAGTTCCCAGCGATGAAGATGATGAAAATGCCCGGCTCTGGACACAGCAGACGCGTGCGGAATTCTCCCGTATGGAGGGAGATAAGGTGGTTTCGTATGTAAACAGCGTTTCGGATGAACCTTTTGATACGCGGTATTACTCGATCCCGGAACTGAATTCGCTGGTTCGCGACTCACTGCTGTACGCGGAGGATACCGAAATATTCGGACCTTACTACGAGAATGAATCCTATAAACTCTCCCGGATTCATGACCAGCAGTATCGTCCCGACTCTGTCAGGGCACGCCATATCCTGATAGGCTATTCCATTGTCGGATCTGCCGAAAGGGCCGAAACGCTGGCTGACAGCCTTATGACCGTACTGGAGGAGGGAGGCGATTTCCGTGCGCTGGCCATGGAGTACTCGGCTGACGAAAATAACAGCAGCATCGGCGGAGACCTGGGGTGGTTTAACGAAGGAGAGATGGAGACGGAATTTAACGATGCCTGTTTCGAAAACTCCACCGGCGACCTGGTGACCGCTACCACACAGTATGGGATCCATATTATCCGGATTGATGACCAGAGCCGCCCCGTGGAGAAAGTTCAGGTTGCCACCATCGTTCACAATGTAATACCAAGTAATGCCACCGACCAGGAGTATTATAACCGGGCGGTGAAATTCAGGAGCAAAGCCACCAACCTGGAGAAATTCGAAGAGCAGGCCACGGAATTCGGACTTGATCCCAGGGTGGTGCCCACTATCACAAAGGATCAGCGTACCGTCCCCGGCCTTGAAAATCCCGTGGAAATCATAGGGTGGGCCTTTAGCGCCGAGCTTGAGGACGTAAGCAACATCTTTGTATTGGAAGACAAATATGTGGTTGCTGCGCTGTCGGAAGTAAATGAAGAGGGGTATGCCGATCTCGAATCGGTGCGCAGTGAAATTGAAGTTGCTGTGAAAAAAGAGAAAAAAGGCGAGAAGATTGGTTCGGAAATGGAGCAAAAGATGGATGGCGCAACTGATCTGGATGCATTTGCCGCACGGGAGAATCTGAGTGTCGGTGAAGCCTCCCAGGTGAAATTCGCCAATGCCTATGTAACCGGTATCGGGATGGAACCCTTCGTGGTGGGTGCCTCCATGCACCTTCCGGTGGACCTGATGAGTGGTCCGTTTATCGGTGACAACGGCGTTTTCCTCATCTCCGTTACAAACCGGAATGTGCCCGACGAGCAGGGCAACATGAGTGCTTCCGAAAACCGCTTACAGTACTCCCTGCAGGCCCGCACCAACTATGAAGCATACAATGCGCTGGTTGAACATGCGGATGTGGAAGATAACCGGCTCAAAGTCTTTTACGGAAGAAGATAAAGATACCGGCGGGGAATCCCCCTGCTGACCTTATAGTAAAAAAGCTGTCTGGTTGGAATCAGACAGCTTTTTCTTTCAGGCAACTTGTAAATCCGGGATCCTACCCCGGCCTATTCAGGATTAAAATCAGTTCGTATCAGTCCACATTATCATGCAGGTACGAATTATCGGGCCGCAGTTTGGGCGGATCTTTATCATCGTCCGACAACCGGTACCGTGACACTTCGTCACTTTCGGAATGCTTGCTCTTATCGATCTTGATCTTCTTGCGGACATAGGCAGGTACATTCTCCATCTCATCGATCTCGTAGTCCCTGGAATCTTTGGAGTATCCTGCCTCCTTGAGTTTTTCATGAGTTTCCCGGAGGTTCCTGACCCGCTCGGCCAGCTTTTTATCCCGCTTATCTTTCTCCTCCTTGCTCTTCTGCTCGTCCAGCAGGACATACTCCTCCGACCCCTCTTCATTGGTCCGCGTACTGAACTCAAGGGTAGCCTGGGTCGGACGGGCCTCACTGTCGGGGTTGTCGGTCACATTGGACCGGGATTTTGCCGAATCCCGCAACGGAACCTTATGCAGCTGTTTTTTACCTACATAGAGCTCCGGGATGCTGTTCATCTCGAATCCCGTGGCGATAATGGTCACACAGATTTTATCTTCCAGGGCATCATCATGTCCGATCCCCCAGATAAGCGTGGTGTCTTTTGAGGAGGAGTTAATAACAAAATCGGTGATCTCCGAAATCTCATCCATGGTGATCTCCTCGCTGCCCGAAGTGATATTCAGGAGAACACTGCGTGCCCCGGTGATCTCATTGTCGTTGAGCAAAGGGGATGTAATTGCCGACTCAATGGCTTTGACCGAACGGTTTTCCCCGTCTGCAATCCCGGATCCCAGGATGGCCACACCGCTATCGGTCATCACCGTCTGCACATCGGCAAAATCCACATTGATGTATCCGTGAACGGTAATGATCTCGGCGATCCCTTTCGCCGCAGTGGCAAGCACATCATCAGCCCTGTCAAACGCTTCACTGATGCGGAGGTTCCCGTGTATCTCCCGCAATTTTTCATTATTAATGACCAGCAGCGAGTCCACATGATCCTTCAGTTCATTGATGCCGTGAATGGCCTGGTTGATCCGGTCAGGACCTTCAAACTTGAACGGGATGGTGATGATAGCAACAGTGAGGATCCCCCGTTCCCGGGCCGCTTTGGCAATCACCGGGGCTGCCCCGGTTCCTGTTCCGCCTCCCATCCCGGCGGTAATAAATACCATGCTGGTATTGGTGGACAGTACCTCGTTGATCTCATCCAGGCTCTCCAGGGCAGCCTGTCTTCCCACCTCCGGTTTACTCCCGGCACCCCGTCCTTCGGTGAGGGTATCTCCAAGCTGGATCCTGACGGAGACCGGACTGTTATTCAGTGCCTGCGCATCGGTATTGCAGACCACAAAGTTAACATCGCGAATCCCCTTGTGATACATGTGGTTCACAGCGTTACTGCCGCCGCCGCCCACACCGATCACTTTGATGATCGATGACCGTTCGGGGGCGAGATCAAAATTCATAAGTTCATCCATAATTCCTTCTGTTTTGCATTCTACATCGGAGGGTACAACGCTACATGTTCAC
>CAYZMH010000097.1:0-10482 GCA_964479445.1 uncultured Bacteroidaceae bacterium
AATACGATAACGAATCTTTTGCACAAGGCACGATTGGCGAATGTGATTTTATTGAAAAAGAACTTGATTACGATAAAACACTAAAAATTATTGACATAGGGTGTGGCACAGGTCGTCATTCAATTGAATTGGCAAAGAGAGGTTATTCAATGACTGGAATTGATTTGTCAAAATCCTTATTGGAAAAAGCAAGAGAAAAGGCGAAACATAATGGAGTTCAGATTGATTTCTTAAAACACGATGCACGAAATCTTCCGTTCAACAAACAATTTGACGTGGCAATAATGATGTGCGAAGGCGGTTTTCCATTAATGGAAACTGACGAAATGAATTATGAAATTCTTAAAAATGTTTCAAAGTCATTAAAGGAAAATGCAAAATTTGTATTTACTACCCTCAATGGTTTGTTTCCAATATTCAATTCTATCGAAGAATTTTGTACCTCAAATGCCGATCATGGAAATGCCACATATCATAATAACACTTTTGATATAATGACATTCAGAGATTATAGCATTACAAAAATCGCAGATGATAACGGAGTAGAAAAAGAACTTGAATGTAACGAAAGATACTACATTCCATCGGAGATTACATGGTTGTTGAAAACACTTGGATTCATAAAAATTGAGATTTTTGGAGCAAAACTTGGGGCTTTTTCGCGAGAAGATAAATTAACAACTGATGATTTTGAAATGTTGGTAATTGCAGAAAGATGGCATAATGAAATCAATTGAAGAAAGCGTTGTAATTGCAATGGATGGTTCAGATAAAGAGCTTTTTCCATTTTTACCCTATATACTGCAAGACATCTGGGAAATCGGGGCAGACCCGGATACAATAGTAAAATTGATAAGAAAATATTGCAACAATATAACTGAATTAAAAGTCCTTGATTTGGGATGTGGTAAAGGTGCTGTTTCAGTTAAAGTATCAGAAAAACTTGGATGTACTTGCAATGGAATTGACGCTTTACCTGATTTTGTTGAATTTGCACAACAAAAAGCAACAGAACATAAGGTAAATCACCTTTGTAAATTTGAGACGGGTGATATTAGACAAAAAGTAAAGGAATTGTCAGGTTACGATGTGATAATACTTGGTGCCATCGGACCTGTATTTGGTGATTATTTTTCAACGTTTTCAAATTTGGCAAAGTGTATCAATGAAAATGGAATTTTTATTATTGATGATAGTTATATAAACGATGACAGTGATTTCAGCCATCCCTTAATATTTAACAAATCTGATATATTAAAGCAGATAGAAAAAGCAAGGATGGAACTTGTTGAAAATGATATTATGGATAGGGACGACATTGTAGATTCTGACGATTATATTTTTAATAATTTAAAGAAGAGATGTCACGAGTTGATTGAAAAGTATCCGAATAAAAGAAATCTATTTCTCGATTATATAAGAAAACAAGAATTTGAAAATGATGTTCTTGAAAACAAAGTAATAGGCACAACATTGGTGATTAAGAAGAAATAGAGAAAAAAAGCACGAACGCACAACATTTTGTATAGTTAACTGTGGGCGCAGTGGTAGTTTCAGCGTCCACCACACGCCTCTAAGCGGTGTGTATGCGGAATAGAAACCGACCGGAAAACCACAGCTAATCATTCAATTTACCGTTAGGTGGAATTTTGCCAATCAATCCATATTTTGAATAAGTACCAATATTTGGTATATTTGTAAAAAACAGATTATCATGGCGAGAAACACGTCAATAACATTAGGTGACTATTTCGACGAATTTGTTAAGAGTAGAATCTCTGCTGGTAGATATAATAATGCCAGTGAGGTTGTCCGGGCCGGTCTTCGATTACTTGAAGAAGAGGAAAACAAGGTTATAGCTTTAAAAGATGCAATAAAGGAAGGCATTGATAGCGGAATAGCAACAGATTTCGATCCGAAAGAGCATTTAGCAGAATTAAAAGCTAATCGAAAAAAGAATGCCTAATTATAAGCTTACGAAAAAAGCTGTTGAGGATTTATCAAGTATATGGAACTATACAATTGATACCTGGTCAGAGAAACAAGCTGATATTTATTATCAAATGCTACTTGAAAGTTATTCGGAAATAGTCAAAGATCCAAAAATTGGAAAGAATTATAGTGGTATCGCCAATCAGCTGTTTGGAATGAAAGCTGGAAGGCATATTATATTCTATCGAAGACTTGAAGAGGACTATGTGGAAATAACCAGAATTCTTCATGAGAGGATGGATTTGAAAAGTCGAATCAATGATTAACTCCACCTAAAATAAATAGGACTCTGAGCGGCCTGCAAGGCCCAGCGATGAGTACATGTTGAACTACACCCGCTGGGCCACGAGCTATGTACTTCTTGACGGTTTTCTGTGATTTTTAAGGTAGAACTATCAGGATAATTATTGAAGTATTGCAGCTTTTTGCACTTTTCAGAGTCATTGACAGTAAGCCTTCGCGCTGCGTAACTTCGTTTCTGTAAAATTGGATTATAAGGGATAACCAAAAAAGAAAGTCACGGTTGATCTATAGTTTTGAAGTGTCAACCAAAAAAACAAACAACCATGACTTTCAAAAAGAAGGAACAATTTTACAAGGTAATACTCCCTGGATCTCCCATCCAAGAGATTTAGTTAAAACCATTGCATTGAATGTAAAAAAGAATTTAAACAACAACTATGATAAATTGAAAAGATATACGTTTTTGTTTTTATTCTTGTTATCCTTTTACGCTGAAAATCTGCACGGGCAAAGTGATCATACGTTCCAAAACAGAAACAGTCTTCATTTTGAACTTGGCGGAGCCGGAGGCTACTATTCACTGAACTATGAAAGAAACATAATATATCATCACTCTTTTAAAACCTCCGGGCAAGTTGGATTTAGTTATTTTCCCGGTGGTTGGTTTGATATTTCGGTACCTGTCGGACTGAATGAGCAGTTCTCATTTAGTAATCATCACATTGAATTGGGTATCGGAATGGTTGCTTTGAGGGAGTTTAATGGGGAAGATGATGAAAGTGGGGAAAGATTCTGGTCATATGGTTTAACAGGAAGATTAGGGTATCGCTACCAGAAACCAGGTGGAAGATTCATATGGAGAATTGGCTTTACACCACTATTGCAAAGAGAGAGGACCAGATTATATTATGATCCACATGCACCATTCAACGTATTCACTCCCTGGGGAGGAATATCTGTTGGTTATTCCTGGTGAACAATATAGTTTCAGGTAGGGTTAATGATAGGATACTTCACTTAAGTGAATAGAATTTTACCTTTTTCTAATACTATCTCGAGTACTTGTAAACATCGTTGTGAAACTTGATAACAATTATTTCAAACCAAATGATGAACCAAAACTGTAAAATAAAAAAATTTATTCATGCATTTTTAATTATCTGTTCTATTCAGGTAGTAGCCGGATTGTCAACGTTGCATGGCCAGGTAACCGAATATGATACAGCACAACGGGTTGAATCGGTTCGGTCAATGAAGGCCCCATTCATATATCTCGACTGCCGCAGGTGCGATTATGACTTCCTACGTACCAATATAACATTTGTTAATTATGTGCGAGATCCTGAACTGGCGGATATTCATGTATTTGTTACCGATGAGGAAACTGGTGGTGGCAGCAGAGAATATCAATTCACTTTTATCGGAAAAAACGATTTCGAGGGTTCGGAGCACACGTTGACACATGTTGTGGACAGAGATGCCACACTCGACGAACGACGAAATTCCCTGCAAAAGTTTGTAAAAATGGGAATTGTATCGTTTATTTTAAAAACTCCGCTGGGAACGCATTTCAATATTGATTACGAAAGTGACGGCACCGAACAATTGTCGCAGGAAATAAACGATCCCTGGAACAACTGGGTTTTTGAAGCATATATCGGAAGGGTGAGGTTCGACCTGGAATCGAACCAGAGCGAGCTGAATTCAAGATGGGGGATCTTTGCCGACCGGGTTACCGAAGAGTGGAAGTTACGGGTCAGACCCTATTTTAATTACGGAAGAATAAAAATTCAAACAGCTGTTAACGAAGAACCTGTAATTAGCGAGCAACGCCGCCACGGACTCGACAGTTATGCCATAAAAAGTTTAAACAACCACTGGTCGATCGGAATTTTTGGCGATTACCTTACCTATAACGGACGTAACATCAGGCACGAATTTTTGATTAGTCCGGGTATTGAATACAATATTTTTCCATATGAAGTTGCCACAAGACGTTCCATCACGTTTTCATATCAAATTGGCTATGGCTACCTTGATTATTTTGAAGAAACCATTTACAACAAAACTCGTGAAAACCTTTTCAACCACAAAATAGAGGGAGTGGTAAATATTCATCAACCCTGGGGAACCATAGAAACAGGCCTGGTAGGTTCCCATTACCTGCACAACTTCGCACGCCGGAGGCTTGAATTTTACGGACAAACATCTGTCAGACTCTTCGAAGGGTTTTCTCTCACTCTTCAGGCCGAGTATGACGTCATTCAGGATCAGCTTTCACTTCCAAAAGGAGAAGCCTCGCTGGAAGAAGTTTTGCTCAAACAACGCGAGCTGGCAACCGACTTTTCATTTTCAACTTCCATTGCGATCACCTATACGTTTGGCTCACAGTATGCCAACATTGTCAATACACGTTTTTAATAGGTACATACTACACCTATTACAACCGGATTCGCTGCCCATGATATTTTGCAAAGAGGTTCTCACGTTAAGGCTGCAGCATAGGTAAACCTGTCTGCAGAATGATGTGAAAAACTTAATAATTTTCCACCCATTGCTTCATATCCTGATGCACAAGGGTCATTTTGTCCAATACATTCTGAACGCGTTTATCATTTTCATTCAGAAGACCTTTTTTTCGCTGGCGGTTTGCCATATATGCGCCACAAAGGTGGTAACCAATGCATGAGCTTTCCCCTTTGAGCAATTCGTACATCCGCCGGTATTTTTCCGGATTATGGGTTTTGTACGCCGTTCCTTCGATTCGTTGATTTTGTGCCGAGTCAGCAAGCAGCGTGGGCATATCTGTGAGTTGATGCCAGTAATTGAGGTTTTCCACGATCTTTTCGGGGGGTGCAAAGTGCTGGAAGGATAATACATCCACATAGGGCCGGGCTGCCATGATCACCTCATCCGCAATGGGCTGCCTGGCATCATACCGGTCGCCCAAAATAAGGTGGTTTGGATCATACCTTCTGATCGCATCATGGGTTACCCTGTAATACTGAGAAGCCATGCGAAAGAGCTCTTTACGTCCTGATTCGGTTTTGAGCCGCTCGGGATCAAACATCGGGCCTTTCCACTCGTTGCCTCTCCGGGTGTGTATCCAGGTGGGGCAATCCATATAAAAATACCCGATCAGATTAGGGTCATCCCTCAGGCGGGAGGCTTCATCCCTGGCTACATAGTCGCACCACTCTTCAAAGCCTTTGCTGAAAAAATCCGGATAGACCGTCTCCACTTCCCACTGATGGAAGTCGGCAAATGGCAGCATATGGCCGTAGGGCATGTTCAGCCATTGATACTCTTCAGGCGTAAAACTCCGCGAGTGGCGCCGGATATTATCTCGTCTGACCACTACTTCCTGGTTCCACCCCATGGTATTGAATCCCCACGAAAGGAGGTTCTGCCTGACACTCTCTTTCAACCATTTCTCCATGCTATTTTCGTACTTGCGATGCCAGATATCCTCATTTTCAGTATGCCTGAGAACCGCAGGGTCTACATGGTTTATGCCGATGGAGAAAAATTTATTTCCTTCAGGGTCGATGAGAAAATACCTGCCTTTTATTTTTTTGAGGGTGAAAAACCCCTTACCCTTTGATCCATACGCAGCCTTCAGGGGAAATGGTAAAACGGCCACGGCAATACCTGCTGTTTTCAGAAATGTTTTTCGATCCATGTTTCGTCTGTAATGCGTTAATAAACAAATAAAGATATGGAATTGCTCCCTGGTTTATTAACTCCTGCAGACAGATGTATTTTTTTTTATAAAAATGAATGATTTTTAAGCAGGAATTAGCAATTTAAGGGTTCAGGGTTCTACCCTGAGATTTAATACCATTTATTACATCATGAAAGCATTGGTTTTAGTTGACATACAACGCGGACTGACAAAGAGGAAGGATCTTTATAATGAGAAGGGTTTTCTTGATGCAGTGAATTCCGCGATAAGCGCTTATCGTGATTCGAATTCAAAAATTATTTTCCTTCAGCACACTAACAAGCTTCTCCAGGAAGGCACTTCCGAATGGGAAATCGACAGCCGGATCGATAAGCAGGAGCATGACCTAATCATCCAGAAAAAACACGGAAATGGGTTTCAAAAAACGAACCTGAAACAGATGCTACTGGATTTAAAAATCGATTCCATTACTGTCGGCGGACTGGTGAGTCATGGGTGCGTAAAGGCGACCTGCCTGGGCGGACTGGCCGGTGGATTTGAAACTTCGTTGCTTAAACATGGTCATACAAACTGGAACCGCGATGCGGAACATAACATCACTTTGACTGAAAAGGAGCTAATTGAAAAGGGAGTTTTATTAGATACCGTGTCAGATAAATCGCTGTATAAAAAAGCATCCGGTTCATGATTTCAAAGATGGTACGGGGTTAATGGTTATATTTATACCGGGCAACTCCTGTCATTCAGGTTGCATATTTACAAACCAAATCAATTCGTACCTTAACATGAAAAGAATGAACGACATCGCTGCAGGGGCACTGCTGCTATTTTTAACTCCTGTAGCGGGATTGGCCCAAAACAGTCACTCCCCGTTTCCGAAGATCAGCCAGGGGGCTCACAATATCCTGTGGATCTACGTGGAAGATACCAATCCGTGGATGAGCTGCTACGGCGACGGGGTGGTTGAGACGCCTCATATCGACCGGCTGGCGGAGAGCGGGGTTCGCTTTAACCGTGCCTACATGACTTCGGCTGTTTGCTCACCCACCCGCTCAGCCATCATTACCGGCATGTATCAAACTTCCATCGGGGCCCATGAGCATTACAGCTCTTTCAGTAAGTGGAGGGGTGATGTTATGGAGGTCTGGGATCCCAACCACCTGGGGGTGCGAACGCTCCCGGAGATTTTTAAAGCAGCCGGGTATTACACTTTCAACGAGGGCAAGGAGCATTACAATTTCGTGTACCGGAGCGAAGATCTTTACGAACGCAAGGGCGAGGACGGGTTTAAGGGAGCTGAAAACGGAACGGAATGGAGGGGAAAAGCCCCTGATCAACCCTTCTTCGGTCAGATTCAGCTTCGCGGCGGCAAGTACCCTGATCCGCCCGATGTGGTTCAGCCCGGGGATGTGGAGGTGATGCCGTATTACCCCGATATCCCCGAATTCAGGGAAGAGATTGCCCACCACTACAACACCATCCTTGCCCTTGACGGGATCGTGGGGGAGATCATCAGTAAGCTGAAGGAGGATGGTTTGCTGGAGAGTACCGTTGTATTTTTCTTTTCCGACCACGGCTGCCGGCTTCCCAGGCACAAGCAGTTCCTGTACGAGGGGGGAATCCGGGTGCCCCTCATCGTGGCGGGTCCGGGTATTGATAAAAACCAGGTACGGGACAACCTGGTGAGCAGCCTGGATATCAGCGCCACCACGCTGTCACTGGCAAATATCGATATACCCTCCCACATGCATGGGATGGATATGTTTGCGGAAGATTTTCACCGCGATTATGTAATTGCCGCGCGCGACCGGTGCGATTTTACCATTGACAGGATCCGGACCGTGGTTACGGACCGGTACAAGTATATCCGGAATTTCATGACCGACAGGCCCTATATGCAGCCCAATTACAGGAGCGATTGGGGCACCATGAAGCTCCTTAAAACCATGTATGAGAACGGAGAGCTGAATGAAGTCCAGTCCCGGTTCCCGTCCGACCACCGGCCGGCAGAGGAGCTTTACGATCTGCAGGCTGATCCCCACGAGACCCGCAACCTGGTGCATTCTCCCAACCGTGAACATGCCATGGAACTGGCCAGGCACCGCGACATCCTTTACCGGTGGATCATGGAGACCGATGACCGCGGACGGTTTCCTGAAACCAACGAAGCCCTGGAGGCTGTGCTGGACCGGTGGGGAGAAAAAGCTGTCAATAAGGAATATGAACGGTTGCGGAATAGCGAATAACACACGCTGCTCTCTGTTCACTGCTTTTTATGCATCAGTTCCTCTGCAGCAGGGTGCCTTGATAGGGAGGATGTGTTACCGGGATTTGTTGAATCATTAATTCAAATATCCCTGTACCATGAGTGAATTGCAGGTTATGATTGGTGTTCATAGCTTTTCGCTGATAGCACGTTACCTGGTTCTCAAAATTGACACCTGTCAGACAAAAATAACTTCAGGATGAAAACAAATCCATTTCTTCTCGCAGCAGTGTTATTATTAGGGTTCACAAATCAGTATTCCATGCAGCATGAGGATGACGCGCGGAAGGATAATGTGACATATGACACTGCCAGTTGCATACAACCCTCATCAGAGTACCCGGGCTATTGGGAATATAAAGGCCATACCGTTTTATTACTTGGCGCGTTCAATCACGGACACAATCCCTTTATTGACGGTTCCACACTGGATGCGGTCAGTGTGGATGACATGAGCCTGATTATTGCTCAAATGGATGAAATGTCCCGGGCCGGTGGCAATCTTCTGCGTTGCGTTCTGGATCCCGGACTGGCAGCAAGCAGGGGTGTGCATAGTTATAAAAGAGATAAATCAGGAAAAGTTGACCTGGATTTCCCTGAAGGAGAATACTGGGAGAGATTATCAGTGTTTATTACAGAAGCGGAAAAAAGGGACGTCATCGTGGAGCTGGAAATATGGGACCGGTTCGACTGGCAGCGTGAAAGCTGGGAATTTAGTCCGTTCAATCCTCAAAATAATATCAATTATACCGCTGAGAACACCAACCTAGAAGCTGCTTATGAACGCCATGAAATCTATCATCGTCACCCGATGGCCCTCGGGGTACCCGGCCATCCGCTCTATAGAAGTGCAGGTAATCAAAGGAAAAATAAATACGACAGGGTAAGAAAATACCAGGAAGTATTCGTTTCGAAGGTTTACGAGATTGCGAAAGCACACAGGAATGTACTCTATAATATGAACAATGAAACATCAGAGCATCCGGCATGGGGAGAATATTGGATTCAATACCTGAAAAAACTGGCGGAAAAGGAGAATAAAAAAATAGTGTGTACCAACATGCAGGACGCGGCCTTTCGCCTGGCCGAATCACAGGAATTGATGCACCAGCTCAACCATCCAGAAATCTATGATTATCTTGATATATCCCAGATCAACAGCCGGTTGAGGGACGAAGAACACTGGAATGCCGTGAAATGGATGGCCGATCAATCCAACGAAACAGGGCTGCTGTTACATATGATTAAACTGTATGGCAATGATGAAAGGGAACCAGGACCATGGAGAGGATGGAAACCCGGAGACACGGATAATGCCATTGAAGAATGGTGGCGCAACCTGATTGCAGGTGTCGCAGGGGTCAGGTTTCACAGGCCGAAATCAGGCATTGGATTAAGCTCGAGATCCAAAGCCTGTATAGGGGCAACCCGCAAAATTGAAAGTAAAGTAAAATTCTGGAATGTCAGTCCCTCCATGGAATTGTTATCAAACAGGGATGTTGATGAAGCTTACCTGGCTGCAGATCCCGGGAACGAATACATTCTATATTTTTCTCACCAGGGGGGCGGTTCCGTCGGACTGGACCTGGAAAAATACACCAACAATACGTTTAAAATACATTGGGTGAATAGTAATACCGGAGAATGGGGACCGAAAACCCTTGTTGATGGGGGGAGCATCCAGCAAATTGAAAGACCCGATGATTCGGCTCACTGGGTTGCAGCAATTAAAAAAACCAGTAAAGGTTAGTCTTAAGAATGAGAGGTGGATCGAATGCAGATCCCCGGCGATCACCTGCCTTCAAACCAGGCAACCAGGTTCCAAGATAAACCGGGAATTCCTTATCTGGGTCGAAAATGGCAGGTTTGATCTCCCGTCTGCCTCCGGCAGGCACCCGGATGTTTTTTCATACCGGGCCCTTGAATTCTATATGGAAGAAGTTGGGGAACAGATAAACTATTCGCCGGTAATTCTTGTTCTCATTAAACCAGTGCCATTCCGAGGGATCACCAATACAGGATGATCAACGATCGATATGGTTACCTGTTCCGGTACCTAAATTTCACGGGCAGATACAAAACCCCGGGGAAATAGATAAAGGAGATAAATGTACCTGGTCAAGGTATTTAGCCTCCGCGGGATGTGTTTACGAAATAGGTTTTTTTAAATAACAGGGTTTACCGGGATTGTTATTTTGAACAGGAGGTTTATGAGTTTAATTGTTGCGGTCTTCCTTTTTATTGCCACCACGCTGGTCATCCTGGTTGCCGGTACCGCGTTAACCAGGTATGCCGA
>CAYZMH010000098.1:0-10396 GCA_964479445.1 uncultured Bacteroidaceae bacterium
CGAAGGACACTTCCTTTTATGGCCCTCGGCGGTACGTAACGACGCCACGGGAAAAGACATCCATGCACGTTCCAACTTCAACTTCCTTGCCGTACAGAGCCGTCTAACCGGAAAGATTACGGGTCCGGACGCCCTGGGCGCACAAACCGCCGGTGTAATCGAAGGGGACTTTTTCGCCCAGTCCAACGCCAACATCAACCTGTTCAGACTGCGGCACGCCTTTATCACCCTGGACTGGGAAAAGACACAACTTATGACAGGCCAGTACTGGAACCCGCTGTTCGTCACCGGCTGTTTCCCCGGCACGGTCTCTTTCAATACCGGTACCCCGCTGCAGTCCTTCGCCCGCAATCCGCAGATCAGGGTAACCCGCACACAGGGTAACTTCCGGTTCCTGGCCGCAGCACTTGCCCAGCGGGATTACACCTCCCGGGGACCCGATCCCGCCAACAACCAACTGACCAGCGTGAGCTCCGATTACCTGCGCAACGCGTTCCTCCCCGACATGCACCTGCAGGTGCACTACAGTCAGCAGGATACGGAAAACGGCACATCCTTCATGGCCGGTGCCGGAGGTGCCTTCAAAACGATCGTGCCCAGACTATCCTCCACCATGGGTGACAACACCTACAAGGTGAACGAATATGTATCCGGAATCACTGCGATTGCCTTTTCAAAGATCACCCTCCCTGCAGTCACTATCAAGGTGCAGGGCCGGTACGGGGAAAATATCGCCGATGTGCTCTCCATCAGCGGTTTTGCCATGAAGGAAACCATTAACGGCATCACCGGGGAACGCAGCTATACGCCCCTGCAGAATATCACCGCCTGGGGAGAGATCCACACCAACCACCAGCACTGGCAGGTAGGGGTGTTCGGGGGGGTTATGGAAAACCTGGGGACAAAGGAGTCCATGTCTGATCCGGATAACCCGGTGTACGGACTGGGCACGAACATTGCTTCCCTTTACCGCGTATCACCGCGGGTGATCTATCGTTCGGAGAAGTTCAGAATCGCAGCCGAACTGGAGTATACCGTGGCAGCATACGGATCGGATTACGACTCCTCCTATACACCCGGGCAAACCGAAAGCGTGGCCAATACCCGGATCCTGCTCAGCACCATCTACAACTTCTGAGGGCCTGGCAGAAACCATTGTCCGGGCACCATAAAGAAATCCCCTCCAGGCTGCACCAAACGGGTGGCCCCGAAACCCGGTGCATTGCACACCCAACCCGGCCGGGCATTTCGGTAAAGATGTCTACCAAACCGCCGGGAAAGGATATGCCCCGGTCCCCGTGCGGACAGCCTTCATGATCCGTTCCATCTGTCTGACCACCTCGGGGTGTTCGCCGGCCAGGTTGTTCTCCTCACCGGGATCCGTCTCCAGGTCATACAGCTCCGAAGCCGTACGCGTGCTGTCATACACATTGACGCGCACCGCCTTCCATTTGCCCCGCCGTAAGGCCACCTTGCCGTTCTGTTCATGGAACTCCCAGTAAAGGTGGTTGTGCTTTTCCTGGGTATCACTGCCCAGCAGGACCGGCAGCATAGAGATCCCGTCGCGGATACCCGGAACGGGCACCCCGGCTACCTCGGCCATGGTCGGCATGAAATCCCAGAAAGCCGATACGTGGTCCGACTCACTTCCCGGCTCGATCATCCCCGGCCACCGGGCGATCATGGGCACCCGGATGCCTCCTTCGTAGAGATCGCGCTTGTAGCCTTTAAGCGGTCCGTTGCTGTCGAAGAAGCCGGGATCGGCACCGCCCTCCAGGTGCGGACCGTTATCGCTGGTGAACATCACCAGGGTGTTGCCGGCAATTCCCAGCCTGTCCAGCTCGTCCATGATCTCCCCCACGTAATGGTCAAGCCGGGTCACCATGGCGGCAAACACCTGGCGCGGCTTCTCCTGGGAGGCATACCCGGCTATGCGAAAACCGGGGGATCCATAGTCGTTGCCGGCATAGATGCTTCCTCCCTCGTTCTTCGTGCCCCCCGCTGTATCTTCCTGCAATTTCCCGTCATACATCCGCATGAAGGTATCCCCCGGGGCGATCAGCTCGGCATGGGGAATAATCACCGGCACGTAGGCAAAGAAGGTGGTATCGCTGTTCTGACGGATAAACTCCAGGGTATGTTCCTGGATCACGTCGGGGGCATAGGTTACCGTACTGACCAGGTCGTTGCCCTCCAGGGGATACTTCACCCCGTTGTGAACCAGGTAGTCGGGGTAGTAGCGGTGCGCCCGTCCCTGGTCGAGATACCCCAGGAACTCGTCGAACCCCTGGTTTCCCGGCACTCCTTCGGTACCCCGGGCACCCAGACCCCACTTCCCGAAGATCCCCGTAGTGTACCCGGCCTTTTTGAGCATCTCGGCCACCGTGACGATCTCCGACGGCAGGTTGCGTCCGCCCTCAACCGGGGAGCGGTTACCGCGGATGGCGGTATGACCGGTATGCCGGCCGGTCATTAAGGCCGAGCGGCTGGGTGCACATACCGTGCTGCCGGCATAGTGCTGGGTAAAACGCATTCCTTCCTCTGCCAACCTGTCCAGGTTAGGGGTCTTCACGATCTCCTGGCCGTAACAGCCCAGGTCGCCGTAACCCAGATCATCGGCCAGGATATAGATGATATTCGGCGGGGGCTGGGCGGGTTCCGGACCGGAACAGGAGGCGAGCATTATCACGCCTGCCGCAATAGCGGCTGCATTGAAGTGGGTTGGTTTCATAGGGATCGGGATTTCTGCATTGTTATTGAGTGTGGTTCTTGTTATTCGTACCAGTGCTTTTTTTCGCAGATGCTCATTGGTTTTCGAAACCTGTGCTTCTTCCAGGAGCTGTTCATTGGTTATCTCTGACTATGCTCCCCGGGGCTTGAAGCCAATAAAAAGGGGCGTTACTGCTACCGCTCAAGGACAATGATCCGGTCGGTAAGCTCCTCCTCTTCCTCCGGCAAATGGATCAGCCATCCGCCGGTCACTTTCCGGAACGTTACCTCGCTGCCGTCCTCGAAGTAGCGGGCCCCCTTAATGCGGAACCCCATATCGGGCACTACCAGCACCGGGTCTTGCCAGTCGAGCACATGTAGATACACTTTATCTTCCTTATAGGTAGTCACTCCCCACTCGCGCTGAGGGACCGGACCACCCCGGGTGCCGTAGATGGTCTCCCCGTACCGGTCCATCCACCTGCCCATCTTTTTCAACACCTCCACATTTTCCGGCATGATCTCCCCGTTGGGCATGGGTCCCACGTTAAGCAACAGGTTGGCATCGTTGCCGGCCGACCGTACCAGGAAACGGATCAGCTCCTCCACCGACTTGGTATCGGTATCCCGCAGGTTGTATCCCCAGGCACGGCCGATGGTCTGACAGGCCTCAAGCGGAAGGTCGGAAATAGTCTCTGTCTGGTTAAACCCCGCGGTATTCTGTCCGGGCAAATCCCGTTCAAACATCTGGAAATCCTCCCCGGGAAAAGGAGCCCTATGATGATTGCTGCCGATAAGTACCTGGGGCTGCAGCCGGTGGATCATCGGATAGGTCTTCTCCAATCTCCAGTCAGCATCTTTGTTATCCCACATCCCGTCAAACCAGATCCCGCCGATCTCCCCGTAATTGGTGAGCAGCTCCTCAAGCTGGGCATCCATATAATCCAGGTAGTTGTACCAGTCTCCCGAATCGGGCCGGCCGGTATATCCCTGTCCGGTGCGACCCCGGGGGTAATAGTCGGGGTGGTGCCAGTCGAGCTGGGAGTAATAGAAAAACAGCCTGATCCCCTGCCGGTCGCACTCCTCCTTGAGGGCTTTCAGCACGTCTTTCCCGTAAGGGGTGGCATCCACGATGTTGTAATCCGACACCTCCGAATCGTACATGGCAAACCCGTCGTGGTGCTTGGAGGTGATGGTAATATACTTCATGCCTGCATCTTTAGCCAGGCTCACCCACTCGGCCGGATCAAAGGCCTGCGGGTTGAAAAACTTCGGCAACCGCTCGTAATGCTTAACAGGAATTTTGTTATTCTCCATCACACACTCGGCGACCCCCTTTTCACCGCCACCGGCCAGCACACTGTATACTCCCCAGTGAATAAAGAGTCCGAACCCCGCATCCCGGAACCACTCCCGTGCTTCCAGGTTTTCCGGGGCCGGTGTGTATCCTTTCTGCGCCGATGCAGTGATGGTGGCGCAGACCAGGCAAAAGACAAGAATTTGTTTCATAGTACTTCTGGTTTTAGGGTTTCTCTAAAATTACAAAGTTTGAGGGATTTCACCCGCCATACCTGCAAATTTCTCCTTCTGCCCCGGGGTTCACCATTTCCCCCTTCATATACGCACCGGCTCGAAGGAATTTTTCACCGGGCAGACCAGCAGACCAGGGCAAAGCTGCAACCGGTTAATAGCAACCCATTTGTTATCTTTTTCACAAAAATTTGGATACAACAGGTACTTTTGTTATTTTTGTCCTATAGTTCTTATAGGATATATAGTATTAATAGTTTTAAATCAATTACAATGAAAACACCGATAACACTTCGCCAGGCCTGCCTGCTCGTGATGCTGATTTCCGGCTTCAGTCTGGCAGAAGCCCAGCAGTTTTACAGGCTGGATGCCAGCAAGAGCAGCATGACTGTGCAGGGGACCTCCACCGTACACGACTGGGAGATGAATGCCGGGGACATGAACGCCTCCTTCCTGCTGGATGTGGAAGGAGAAGAAGCCGAGCCGATCCGCGATGTCAGTTTCCAAATGCCGGTGGAAGCCCTGGAGAGCGATCGACGGATCATGGACAATAAAACCCATGATGCCCTTAAGGCGAACCGGTACAGCCAGATCCGTTTCGACTTCCATGAAACAACCGGTTTTCGCGGGGAGTCAGCCCGGTATTCCGGCATCGTTACAGGCTACCTGCACATTGCCGGAAAGAAGCAGCAGGTGAGCATTCCCTTCCGTATGACGCAGGAAGGAAACGGCCGCATGGTGGTCAGCGGAAGCGAACAGATCCGCATGCCCGATTTTGGCATCGATCCGCCCACAGCCATGATGGGAACCCTGAAAACCGGTCCGGAAGTAACCGTAGCCTTTTCGCTCGAGTTTGTACCGGACCGAAGCACAGCGAGTAGAAATCCATAAATACACATGTTACAAACAGTCGCACGTATGAAAAAAACAATCATCATCGCAGGATTGATCCTGCTTGGAATGCAGGTGTCGGGACAGGAATTTGAGCTTCCGCAACTGGACGGGGAAGAATTCGAAAAGCTGGATGTACAGGTGGGGGCCGATTTTGCCCTCCAGTACCAGATGCTCAACCACCAGGCCGACAGCCTGCTGATACCCCTGGGCAAGGGGGTCAACCTGCCCACGGCCAACTTCACCATCGATGCCGGCCTGGCACCGGGTATGCGGGTGAACCTTACCACCTACCTCTCTTCGCGTCACCACGTGGAAGCCTGGGTCAAAGGCGGCTACCTCCTGATAGACGAATTGCCGTTCCTGCCCTATGACGGGGTGGACCGGGTGATGGATTACCTGACCCTCAAGGTGGGAGTGATGGAGCTGAACTACGGGGATGCCCATTTCTTCCGTTCCGACAACGGGGATGTGCTCAGCAATCCGTTTATCGGCAACCTGGTGATGGATGCCTTTACCACGGCGCCTGCCATGGAGGTGCTCTTCCGTGCCAACGGGATCCTGGCCATGGGCGGGATCACCACCGGTACCCTGAAACCGTCTCTTGCAGGTTACAGCTCCTTCTCGGGGTACACCGCCTATAACGCGGTCGATGAGCTGGCTTTCTACTGGAAAGGCGGGTACGACAAAGCGATCACCGGTGACCTGCGCATCCGGGCCACCGTATCGGGGTATCACAGCAGCAACAACCATTTCGGCTCACTCTACAACGGCGATCGCACCGGATCGCGTTTCTACCTGGTGATGAAACCACAGACCGGCTCGCCCGATGATGTGGATCCGGCCAGCAGTCATAACACGGGACGCTGGGGACCCGGGTTTACCGACGAGCTCAATGCCTTTATGGTGAACCTCTTTGCAACGTTTCACGGACTCGAGGTGTTCGGGACCTATGAAACCAACTCGGGAACCGGGGCATTCAGCGGTGCCGAATTCGGCTTTAACCAGGTGGCGGTAAGCGGACTCTACCGGTTCGGGAAAAAGGAACAGTTTTTCGCCGGGGCGGAGGTTAACACCGTGAGCAACGACAGCGATAGGTCGGTAACCCGGATCGAAGCAGGCGGAGGATGGTTCCTCACCGAAAACGTGGTGCTGAAACTGGACTACATCGACCAGGACTACACCGGCTTTATCACAGATTATGGAGAAAACGCCGGCTTTGACGGGATGATGTTCGAAGCAGCGATCAGTTTCTAGCGATTGGTAAAACATGGCAGGAGCGCACCGGGAAACCGGCTCCTGCCCTTCTCGCTTTACCTATGAAATGGATCCTGTCCATAGCAATCCTTAGCGGCTGGCTTCACGCCGTGGCACAACCCGCTGGCAACAGGCAGTCGGCAGGGTCATTGGCAGGGGAACGGGTGTACCCGGAACAACCCTCAAAGAGTGCACAGGCCAGCCTGGCAGAACACCGCTCCGACTGCGGAAATACCATCCGTATCGCGGGTGAGACCAACCTCAGCAGTTTCAGCCTCCGGCAGGAGGTTATCAATGAGTATATCTGCGGTCAGGGTCATTCACGCTGGACCTACGACGCGGGAAAAAAGCGGTACGAGGTGATCATCCCGGTAAGACAATTCAATGCAAACAACCGGATGGTTTATAACGACTTCCTGGACCTGCTCCAGGCTGAAAAACACCCCGAAATTGTCCTCTTTATCCCTGACGAGGAATTTCATTCATTGTATAACCCGGGCAAGGTGGTCACCACCAGGGTCGGTATCCGGGTATCAGGGGTAACCCGGTACTACAGGATCCGTTGCAGGGTATCCCCCTGTGTTCCCGGAGACCTGCTCATCACCGGGAAAAAATCCCTTAAACTGACTGATTTTAAATTAGAGCCGCCTGTGAAATCGCTGGGGATGATACGGGTAAAAAATGAATTAATCGTTAATTTTGAGTTCAGGTTACCCCAGCCACCGAACCAAAAACTGACGAAACATTGAAATTCAGTACCCGCACAAGATATGGCATCCGGGCCATGGTGGAGATCGCGAAGAGCTCCCAGGAAAAGGGGATCTTCCAGAAAGATATCGCCCGGAACCAGGAGATCTCCAATAAGTACCTGGACCATATCATCCACTCGCTCAAAGCTTCCGGACTCATCACCAAGGCACACGGACGAAAAAGCGGGTATGTGCTGACACGGGAAGCATCCGAGATCACCATGTACGATATCCACAACGCGTTCGAACCCGGTATCTGCGTCATCGACTGCCTGAGTCCGGGCATCCGCTGCGACCGGGAAGAGGGATGCGCTGCCCGGGGATTCTGGGGTGGACTCAACAAGCTGGTGCGCGAATACTTCCTGTCGGTAACGCTCCGGGACCTTGTGGACAACGAAGGGGTGATCGATGACGTAGCCTGACAATCCCGGATCTGCTGTCAGATCTATTGGGTAACCTTCTGCTACCCCACTATTCGGCTTCTGTATATTCCATTCTATTAAAAGCTTGTATCAACCGCGTGATCCACGGGTAGATGCTTGTTTAGTTTATATTTCATTATGTTGAAAATATAACGTATATTTGTATTGTATTTTCACTATAATGAAATTAATTACAAGGCACAAATACCTGGATGAGATCAGGCCTTTTATAGGCAAGGGAATCATCAAAGTCCTAACCGGACTAAGGCGTGTCGGAAAAACCACGCTCATGCTGCAACTGGCAGAGTTAATCAGGCAGGAAGATGTAAAATCACAGATCATTTTTATCAATAAAGAACTGAACGAGTTCAGTCATCTTAAAACCTCGGATGATCTCTACAGGTTCGTGAAAACGAAAATCAGCAAACAAACAAAGCCTTATCTGTTTGTTGATGAAGTGCAGGAAATCGATCATTTTGAGCTGGCATTAAGACAGTTATTTGCTGAAGGAATCGATCTTTATATTACAGGGAGCAATGCCAGACTGCTTTCCGGAGACCTGGCCACTCACCTGTCCGGCAGGTATATCGAATTCAATATCCATAGCCTATCATACAATGAATTCCTTGAATTCCACGGACTCGGAGACAACAATGATGCCCTCAACAAATACATGAGGTATGGGGGGATGCCCTACCTGGTTCATCTGCCAATGAACGATGAGATCATTTATGGGTACCTCAGAAGCATCTACAATACCATTATCCTGAAAGATATTGTCTCCAGGTACAACATAAGGGACGTTGATTTTCTCGACCGACTTACAGAATACCTGTCCGATTACCTGGGAAACTATGTCTCCTCGAAAAAGATCAGCGACTTCCTGAAAAACCAGCGGGTGACCCTTTCAGTGAACACAGTGATGAATTACCTGAAATACCTGGCAGCCTCCTTTTTCATATCAAAGGCTCAGCGCCTGGATATCATCGGAAAAAGACGATTTGAAATTAACGACAAATACTATTTTGAAGACCTGGGATTGAAGCACGCATTACTTCCTCAATCTGCAGAACAAACAGGAAGTGTATTTGAAAACCTGGTCTATCATCAGCTTAAATACGAAAATCATGAAGTCTTTATAGGAAAATACCATGACCGGGAGATCGATTTTGTCGCCAGGAAAGAAGGTGTTACGCGGTATATCCAGGTAGCTTACCTGCTTGCGGATGAAAAGGTAAAGGAAAGAGAATTTGGGAACCTGCTTCAAATCAGGGACAATTTTGAAAAGATCGTGGTTTCAGCCGATGAATTCACTTCGGGGCACAAAGGAATCAGGCATATTCACATCAGGAACTTCCTTTCAGGTAAATACTAACATGGATAACCCTGGCCTACCAATGAGCATGGAAGGGGTATCACCATGAGCACCATGCCGGGGAGCTTTTTCTGTCGGATTGGCACACCGGATAAACTAAATCTCCCGGATCGGGAGAAGCCAGCAAACACCCCTGGTCAATCAGGAAAGCACCCCCGTAAACAATTCACGGGGTTCAGTTGCTATATAGAGAGAACAGTGAGATGTATCCATTACCCGGACAGTTACATTGCATGGGGGAGGATATGTTTTCATGGATGAATTAACAGACCGGCTGATTAATTAAAATATACGCTGATGAAACGCTTGATCTTACGTGGTTACTGGATTACATGGAGCATCCTCATCGGGATCGCGGAACTCCAGGCGCAGACCCCCACCCATATCGATACCCGCAAAAAGGAGCCGCAGCGGTTCACGCTGGATGATATCCTGCTCTATATCGTCTTTCCGCTCATCCTGGTAGCCATTGCCATCTGGGCAAACCGCTACCGCAAAAAACAGAAAGAGAAGGAAGCTGATCCTAAAGCTGCGGATAATCAACAACAAAACGGCTGAATCCCCATCAATCGGCAATCTTTCCCGCTCTTTCCAGGCGTAAACGATACTCCGGCCGCTCTTTCCACTTCTCAATGTACGGTACATAGGCAGGGGTATTCCACCAGAAAGCATCCTCCGGATCGGGCTTCAGCAACCCCCCGTGGTAATCCTTGCCCTCCACGCTGTGGATAACGGTTACCAGCCACTTCTCGTAAAAATCGATCATCTCCCCGGCCTTTTCGGAATAAACCTCTATGAGGTCCCGCGATTCCACGGGATCCTTCTTCAGGTTGTAGAGGGCATAATGTCCCTGCTCGATATCCCTTACCACCAGTTTGAAGTCGTTATCGATCAACGCCCCCTTGTTGTGAAACTTAAACGGGATGGGATAGGATCGCTGGTCAGGAGCACCGGTAAACACCGGGTAAATGCTGCGTCCGTCCACGGGCCTTGTCATGGCATTACCCGGTAAATCGAGGATCTCAGCGATGGTAGGGAAGATATCCATGGTGGAAGCAGGATAGGAAGTCACTTTCCCGCCTTCGATGCGCCCGGGCCACTCGATGACACACGGCACCCGCAATCCGCCTTCGTATATACTTCCCTTGAACCCCCTCAGTCCGCCTACACCCTCTTTGCCACCTGCCGGCAGTCCGCCGTTATCGCTGTTAAACCATACCAGGGTCTGCTCTTCCAGCTCCATCTCCCGCAGCGCCGAACGCAACCGCCCGACCGTCCGGTCAATCTCCACGATCTCTCCCAGGTAGTGCTGATTCTCCTTATCAAGCGCCGGGGGAAGTTGCTCCCGGTCTTTCTCCAGGGCTGTCCAGGGTTTATGCGGACTCCCATACCAGATTACCACGAAAAACGGACCCTCTTTATGCTCCGAAATATACCCAATCGCTTGGTCGACAATCACATCG
>CAYZMH010000099.1:0-9799 GCA_964479445.1 uncultured Bacteroidaceae bacterium
GAGTCCGGAGTTCTGGATCCCCGTCTCGATGCTGATGGACCGCCGGTTGCTGCGGTTGACCTTGAAGACCGAGGCGGCGGTGAAGCCGGTGGAGAGGGCCAGGGCGTTATGGAACAGCACGATGAGGAAGATGTAGAAGATATGCTGGATAAAGAAATCGTAGTTGTTGCTGAACATGACCACCACCAGGGCCAGGAAGATCAGGATGGAGACATTGCGGATGGGCCGGATGATCTTATCGGTGATCATGGGGAAGCGGTGGTTAAACCACATTCCGATCGCCAGCGGGATCCCCAGCAGGATAAAGACGGTTTTGAACATCTCCACCGGGTTGATCACCAGCTCCTGCAGCAGGGCCGATGCCTCCCCGGGTGCAAAGGCCATGTAGAGCCTGCCCCACAGTGAGAAATTCAGCGGTGTCATGAAGATGGCCGCCAGCGTGGCGATGGCGGTCATGCTCACCGACAGGGCCGCGTTGCCCTTGGCCAGGGAGGAGATGAAGTTGGAGATGTTTCCGCCCGGACAGGAGGCGACCAGGATCATGCCCATGGCTACCGTGGGGGTGATCACCTTGTTCAGAAGCAGCACAAACAGGAAGGTGATCGCGGGCAGGAAAAAGAACTGGGAGATCACCCCGATGATTACCGGTTTGGGTTTGGTGGCCACCCGTTTGAAGTGTTCGGGTTTGATGCCCAGCGCGACACCGAACATGATGAAGGCCAGGGTGAGATTCAGAACAAAGAGTCCGCCTTCAGAGAAGTTCAGGCGCACCGAATCGAGCATCGACAATCGTTCCAGCATACCAGGGTAGTTTCAGTTATGCCTTGCAATATAGGATTTTTTTTATAGTTCGGTGTATGGGGAGAAATCCTGATATTCCCGGAAGTGCTATTTTTCCTGCATCGTGCTGGTTTATAGCGTTTTTCTTTTATTTCCGGCTATATTTCGTTATTTGCTTATAAATGAGTAGTATGCGCATTTTTCAGGTTCCGGTACCCTGCAGCCGGTTGTTGGTCTGACCGATAAAGGCGAGGATCTCCTCTTTGCCGGTGCCTTTGACCGCCGAGGTGTCGATGATCATGGGCAGTTCTTCCCAGGTTTCGGAGAGGAACTCTTTGAGGGCTTCCTTGTTGGTGTGGCGGGTTTTCTGGTTGGTCTTATCGGTCTTGGTATGGAGGATCACAAACGGCAGGTTGCTGTCGCCCAGCCAGTCGATAAAATCCAGGTCGAGTTCCTGGGGCTGGATGCGGCTGTCCACCAGGACGAAGAAGCATACCAGGTTGGGGCGGAGGGAGGCGTATTCCTCGATCATGCGGGCGAACT
Organism: uncultured Bacteroidaceae bacterium; assembly: GCA_964479445.1. GTDB lineage: Bacteria > Bacteroidota > Bacteroidia > Bacteroidales > CAYZMH01. Next base: position 1,324 of record CAYZMH010000099.1, read on the forward strand.
GTTCCCGTTGTTTTTTGGATACTTTGGCGTAGCCGTACCCGGGCAGGTCGGCCAGGTACCACGACTCGTCGATGAGGAAGTGGTTGATCAGGCGGGTCTTCCCCGGCGAGGTGGAGGTACGGGCCAGGTTTTTTCTTCCCGTGAGCATGTTGATGAGCGAGGATTTCCCCACGTTGGATCGTCCGATGAAGGCATATTCGGGATAGATGCCTTTCGGACAGGCAGCGACGTTGGGGGAGCTTGTAACGAACGAGGCGGATTTAATCTGCATAGGTTAGTTCCGTTTATCGATACCCCACATCAGTTTATTGCGCAGGGTGTTATAGAAGCTGATATTTTCGATGCGCACCATCTTGAGGGTGTAATCGCACCGGGAGATGGTGATCTGTTCCTTTGCCGGCATGCTGAACGAGCGGCTGTCGAGGGCGACCTGGTATTCGGGTTCGCGGGTATCGACGGTGAAGCGCACCGAGGCATGATCGGGCAGCACCAGGGGGCGCACCGACAGGTTGTGCGGGGCGATGGGGGAGAGGATGAAGTTATGGGATTCGGGCATCACGATGGGTCCGCCCACGCTGAGGTTGTAGGCCGTGGAGCCGGTGGGGGTGGACAGGATGAGTCCGTCTGCCCAGTACGAACTCAGAAACTCCTCGTCCACATGGACATGCACGGTGAGCAGCGAGGAGGTGTTTTTATAGATCCGGATCTCGTTCAGGGCCACCCGGTCCCCGTTGAGGCGTCCGCCCGTGGAGGTGACCTTGAGCAGCATCCGTTCCTCGATATCGTAGCCGTCGCCGAAGATGCTGTCCAGTGACTCGGAGAGGGAGTCCAGGCTGATGTAGGAGAGGAACCCGAGCCGGCCGGTATTGATCCCCACCACCGGGATGCCGGAGTCTTTAACGATGCCCACCGTTTCCAGGAAGGTCCCATCGCCGCCGATGGAAAACAGGAAATCGGTCTGTTTGGGCAGATCCTCGTGGCTTTCGTAGGTACCTTTGATATCGGGGCGGAGTCCGGCCCCCGTCTGCAAAAATTCGTAAAACGGTTTAAAGAGCCAGACATCGGCCTGCATGGCGTGGAGCCTGCTGAACAGGGTGGCGATATCTTCCCGGGCGGAGGAGGGGAAGTTCCTCCCGTAGATGGCAACTTGCATAGTCAGACGTTGAGGAAATTCATAAATTCATCAAGACGGTCCTGGAAGAAATCATCCAGGTCTTCGGTGTGCATATAGGATGCGGTGATCTTATAGTTATAGCGGGTGAAGGTCTGCAGCACCGAGGTGATATCGGTGGTATTGATCTTCATGGTGACGCGGATGCTCTGCGGGTTCTCTCCCTGGGAGACGTAGAGGCTGAGGATCTTGACGTTATTGCTTTCGACGATGTTGGAGATCTCGGTAAGCGAGTAGTCGTTGACCGGCATCTCGAGTTCGACGATGCCGCCGGGGTGTTGCATGGCTGACAGGTTGGCAAACTCGCGGGAGAGGTCTTCCAGGGTGATCACGCCCAGGAAGTGGCGCTCCTCGTTGAGCACGGGCACCACGGTGAGTTTGAGGCGCGAGATGGTCTCGATCACCTCGTAGATGTGCTGGTGGTGGGAGACGAATGGTTTCTGCAGGGAGAGTTCGTGGTTCCCGATGGCCTCTTCGGGGTCGTTGAGGTCAAAGATATCCTGGTCGGACAGGAGTCCGAGAAACTCCCTGTGATTCACGATCGGCAGGTGTTTCACGCGGAATATCTCCATCCAGTTCAGGGCCTGCACGCCTGTGTCGGAGGTTTTCAGGGCCGGTACCACGTCTGATATGAGGTCTTTTGCTAGCATGGTTTGGTTGTTGTAAATATATGGGTAATTATTGGGGATCAAAAACTGTACCATCTAATTTCACGCGGAGTTATCTCACGCAGAGACGCAGGGACGCGGTTATTCTGCAGGACGATTTTTGGCACGCAGAGGCGCAGAGGCGCGGTTATTCTGCAGGGCGTTTAGAGGGCGCAGAGTTTTAGTAGGACGTTTAGAGACGCAGAGGTTTTTGGAGGTAATTTATATCTTTGTGGGTAGAGTCACTTAAAATTAGGGTATGGTTGTAATTGGAATTGCCGGGGGTACGGGATCCGGTAAGACGACGGTAGTGCGTAAGTTAATGAGTGGATTGGATGCGGGGAGGGTGGCGCTGCTTGCGCAGGATTCGTATTACCGGGATAACAGTCATCTTCCTGTGGAGGAGCGGAAGGATATCAATTTTGACCATCCTGATTCGGTGGAGTTCGAGTTGCTCACCGAGCACCTGGAGTTGTTGAAGAATGGGGCGTCGGTTCATCAACCTGTTTATTCTTACCTCACCTGCACGAGGCAGGAGGAGACGGTGCCGGTGGAGCCGCAATCGGTGATTATTGTGGAGGGGATCCTGATCTTTACCTGGCCGCCGCTAAGGGAGTTGATGGATATCAAGGTGTTTGTGGATGCGGATGCGGATGACCGGCTGAGCCGGGTGATCTGCAGGGATATCAATGAGCGGGGGCGGACGACGGATATGGTGCTGGAGCGGTATGAGCGGACGGTGAAGCCCATGCATTTGCAGTTCATTGAGCCCACGAAGCGGTATGCGGATATCATTGTGCCGCAGGGGGGTCAGAATGAGGTGGCGATTGATGTGTTGATGAATACGATTGTGAAGGAGCTCCAGGTCTAGATGGTTACGAATTGCCTGAAGTTTTTCCTGTCGATCACCTGTTCTTCTCCCGGATGATTGATTACGTCGGGATAGAACCCATAGAGAAGTCTGTTCTCCAGTTGTTGTTCCGCGTTAAGATACCCTACATGGTTTTCAAACTCTTCCCAGCTAACGGGGTATAACTGGTATTCCCATTTCCTGCCGGTAAGTGGTTCATTCAGCCTGTTAGCTAAATAGAAAGAGGATGATCCGCTGGCAATTACCTGAACGTCTTTCAGTTGATCAATAATTATCTTTAATGTCAGACCAATACCTTCAATTCGTTGTGCTTCATCAATAAAAACAAGGTTATGCCTGCCAATAATGGTCTTTTCAAGGGTTCTTGGTGTCACCTTTATTTGCAAATACATAATTTAACACTTTTTGTACCGGGTTGCCGGGGTGAATTCATATCTTTGCAGCTTCCTGGAGTATCTTCTTTATCTTACTTTTCTACGGCATTGTATCTTATCCAAGGACTTACGGGAAGTAACTATTAAAAAAGGATTAATATGAGACCTTTACATATAGGGAATTTATCTATTCCTGTTCCTATTATTCAGGGAGGAATGGGTGTTGGAATATCTCTTTCGGGCATGGCTTCGGCTGTTGCCAATGAAGGGGGTGTGGGTGTTATTTCGAGTGCCGGATTAGGAATGTTGTATCGCGAAAAGGGAGTTCCTTTCCTGGAGGCTAATATTCGCGGTATGAAAGAAGAGATGCGGAAGGTCAGGGAAAAAACCCGGGGGATTGTCGGTGTGAATGTGATGGTGGCGATGTCTAATTTTGCCGATATGGTTCGGACGGCGATTGCTGAAAAGGTGGATATTATTTTCAGTGGGGCGGGACTGCCCCTGGATCTGCCGGGATTTCTCACCAGTAACAGTGAAACCAAGCTTGTACCGATTGTTTCGTCTGCCCGTGCGGCAAAGATCATCTGTCATAAGTGGAAGAGTAATTACAACTACCTTCCTGATGCCATTGTGGTGGAGGGTCCGAAAGCAGGCGGACATTTAGGGTTTAAGTCAGAACAACTCGAAGATGCGCATTATTCACTGGAGCAACTTGTTCCCCAGGTGGTTGATGTGGTCAGGGAGTACGAAACAGATGGCAGAGACCCCATACCGGTGATCGCAGCAGGTGGCATCTATACCGGTCAGGATATCAGCAATTTCATGGAGCTGGGAGCTGCCGGTGTGCAGATGGGGACCCGTTTTGTCACCACGGATGAGTGCGATGCTTCCTCTGAGTTCAAGCAGGTTTACCTGGATTCCAAAAAAGAGGACATTGAGATTATCAAGAGTCCGGTCGGAATGCCCGGCAGGGCGATCCGCAATGCATTCCTGGATAAAGTGAACCGGGGCGAGAAGCATCCCATCCGCTGTCCGTTTAAATGCATCCACACCTGCGATATATCGAGCAGTCCGTATTGCATCATATCAGCCCTTTACAACGCCTTCAAAGGGAATTTCAAGGGGGGATATGCATTTGCCGGTACCAATGCGTATTTGTCTAAAAAAATCATATCGGTGAAGGAGACGTTTGAGCAGATTCGGGGGGAGTTTTTGCGGAGTACGCGGTCCGTATAGAGACGCGGTTGGTTCACGCAGAGACGCAGGTTGTTTCACGCAGAGGCGCAGAGACGCAGGGGATTCTGCAGGACGATTATTTCACGCGGAGGCGCGGAGGCGCAGGTTATCTGCAGGACGGTGTGAGGGCGCAGTTTTTCTCCAGGACACTGAAACTTCAGTCCTGTTATTTCCTTTAATTTTCGAAAACAGTTATATTTGTGAACTGTAAATACTATTTTTTCGTATAAATAGTTCACGAATTATGAAAAACAACATTATATTATCTATCTTCAAGAATGAAAAGACGGTGTTCAGACTAAGAGATATTGCTCTTCTGGTTGAAGAAGATGATTTTGAATCACTTAACAAAAAGTTGAACTATTATGTACGAACAGGGAAGCTACTAAATCCCCGAAAAGGCATATACGCGAAGCCAAATTACCGTATGGAAGAGTTGGCATGTCTTCTTTATACACCCTCCTATATTTCTTTGGAATATGTACTTCAGAAAGAGGGGGTCATATTTCAGTTTGACTCTCGTCTGACAACCATTAGCTATTTAAGCCGCCGTGTTGAAGTGGAGGACAATACTATTATTTACCGTAAAATCAAGGGTGAAATAATTGCCAATACCAGGGGAATACGCAGGCAAAACAATCAGGTCAACATGGCAACCGGAGAAAGGGCCTTTCTGGATACGCTATACCTGAATAAGAATTATCATTTTGACAATCTGAATCCGCTGAGCAAAGAGAAGGTATATGACCTTTTAACCATTTATATGTCAAAAGCATTGACCAGAAGGGTGAAAAAACATTTTCCAAATGATTGATCTGAACAAACACAAATTTCTCCTGGTTCAAATCCTGAAAGATATCTATGCCGATATTCAGCTCTCGAATAGTTTAGGATTCAAAGGAGATACAGCCCTGATGTTTTTTTATGATCTGCCTCGCTTTTCTGTCGATTTGGATTTTAATCTTCTCGATAAAAACCAGGAGGACATGGTTTATAACAGAGTGAGGAAAATTTTGCTTAAATACGGAAGCATTTATGATGAAGCGAAAAAGTTTTATGGTCCGCTTGTCGTCCTGAATTACGGGCATACCGAGCGAAATCTAAAAGTTGAGATTTCAAACCGGGTGTTTGAAAACCGTTACGAGATTAAAAATCTTTTGGGAATAAACATCAAGGTTATGGTACTGGAAGATATGTTTGCCCATAAGCTGTGCGCCCTGTCAGACAGAAAAAGTATTGCCAACAGGGACCTGTTCGATTGTTGGTTTTTCTTGGAAAAGCGGACTCCGATCAATAAAGATATTGTTGAATCCCGCATGAAAATGCCACTTACCGATTATATTCAGAAATGCATCGACCTGTTGGAATCGATGAGTGATAAAGGGCTGTTGCACGGACTGGGTGAATTGATGGATAACTCTTTGAAACACTTCGTGCAGAACGAAATGAAAAGAGAAACCATTAGCTTGCTGAAAATGTATAAGGAATATCCGGTGGGGTAAGCATTCGTAAGTGGGTGTTTCACGCAGAGGTTGTTTCACGCAGGGGCGCAGAGGCGCAGGGGATTCTGCAGGACGATTATTTCACGCAGGGGCGCAGAGACGCAGGGGATTCTGCAGGACGATTATTTCACGCAGGGGCGCAGAGACGCAGGTTATCTGCAGGACGGTGTGAGGGCGCAGTTTTTCTCCAGGACACTGAAACTTCAGTCCTGTTATTTCCTTTAATTTTCGAAAACAGTTATATTTGTGAACTGTAAATACTATTTTTTCGTATAAATAGTTCACGAATTATGAAAAACAACATTATATTATCTATCTTCAAGAATGAAAAGACGGTGTTCAGACTAAGAGATATTGCTCTTCTGGTTGAAGAAGATGATTTTGAATCACTTAACAAAAAGTTGAACTATTATGTACGAACAGGGAAGCTACTAAATCCCCGAAAAGGCATATACGCGAAGCCAAATTACCGTATGGAAGAGTTGGCATGTCTTCTTTATACACCCTCCTATATTTCTTTGGAATATGTACTTCAGAAAGAGGGGGTCATATTTCAGTTTGACTCTCGTCTGACAACCATTAGCTATTTAAGCCGCCGTGTTGAAGTGGAGGACAATACTATTATTTACCGTAAAATCAAGGGTGAAATAATTGCCAATACCAGGGGAATACGCAGGCAAAACAATCAGGTCAACATGGCAACCGGAGAAAGGGCCTTTCTGGATACGCTATACCTGAATAAGAATTATCATTTTGACAATCTGAATCCGCTGAGCAAAGAGAAGGTATATGACCTTTTAACCATTTATATGTCAAAAGCATTGACCAGAAGGGTGAAAAAACATTTTCCAAATGATTGATCTGAACAAACACAAATTTCTCCTGGTTCAAATCCTGAAAGATATCTATGCCGATATTCAGCTCTCGAATAGTTTAGGATTCAAAGGAGATACAGCCCTGATGTTTTTTTATGATCTGCCTCGCTTTTCTGTCGATTTGGATTTTAATCTTCTCGATAAAAACCAGGAGGACATGGTTTATAACAGAGTGAGGAAAATTTTGCTTAAATACGGAAGCATTTATGATGAAGCGAAAAAGTTTTATGGTCCGCTTGTCGTCCTGAATTACGGGCATACCGAGCGAAATCTAAAAGTTGAGATTTCAAACCGGGTGTTTGAAAACCGTTACGAGATTAAAAATCTTTTGGGAATAAACATCAAGGTTATGGTACTGGAAGATATGTTTGCCCATAAGCTGTGCGCCCTGTCAGACAGAAAAAGTATTGCCAACAGGGACCTGTTCGATTGTTGGTTTTTCTTGGAAAAGCGGACTCCGATCAATAAAGATATTGTTGAATCCCGCATGAAAATGCCACTTACCGATTATATTCAGAAATGCATCGACCTGTTGGAATCGATGAGTGATAAAGGGCTGTTGCACGGACTGGGTGAATTGATGGATAACTCTTTGAAACACTTCGTGCAGAACGAAATGAAAAGAGAAACCATTAGCTTGCTGAAAATGTATAAGGAATATCCGGTGGGGTAAGCATTCGTAAGTGGGTGTTTCACGTAGAGGCGCAGGTTGTTTCACGCAGGGGCGCAGAGACGCAGGTTAACAGCAGGACGTTTTGAGGGTGCGGAGGTTTTTTATCCCAGGAAATAGTGGATGTTTTTAAGGAAGAGGTCGGGTTTTTCGGCGTGGACCCAGTGGCCGGTGTCGGGGATGGTGACAATCTCGGCAGCGGGGAAGGTCTCTTTGATGACGGAGTGGGTTTCGGGGGTGATGTAGCCCGACTGTTCGCCGGAGATGAAAAGGGCAGGGAAGCCTTTGATTCCGCCCTGTTTTTTGATCTCGCCGGTGTCAAGTCCGTCCAGGATGGTATCCAGGTTCCTGTGCAATACCGGGAGGTTGATTTTCCAGGCGAACTGCTGGTTTTCGTCGCGGGTGAGGTTTTTCAGCAGGAACATGCGGATGCGGGGGGATCCGATCTTGGTTGCCAGGGCTTTGTCGGCGTCCTCGCGGGTTTCCAGTTCGTCCAGGTTGAGGTCCATCATGGCTTCGATCATTTTGCCGTGGTTGGCCGCGAAATGGGAGGAGAGTGCCAGGTCGTGGTAGGGGATGGGGGCGATGTCCACCACGATGAGTGATTGCACCCGCTCGGGGTAGTCGCGGGCGAAGAACATGGCGGTTTTTCCACCCATGGAGTGTCCCATCAGCACGGCTTTGTCGATCTGGTGGTCGTCCATGAACTCGCGCAGGTCCTCTTTCATGACTTCGTAGTTGAAGGTGTCGCTCCACGGGGAGTCGCCGTGGTTGCGCTGGTCGATGAGGTAGACCTCGTAGTGTTCGGAGAGGTTCCGCGCGATGCTTACCCAGTTGTCGGATGCGCCGTAGAGTCCGTGCACGATGATCATGGGAGGCGCGGAGTTGCCGTATTTTCGGTGGTTTAGTTTCATGGGGGTTGTTTCACGCAAAGATAATAATTCTCGCTGAGGTTGGTTCACGCAGAGACGCAGGTTGGTTCACGCAGAGGGTATCTCACGCAGAGGCGCAGAGACGCAGGGGATTCTGCAGGACGTGGAGGCGCGGAGATTTGTTGCACGCAGAGGCACAGAGGCGCAGGGGATTCTGCAGGACGTGGAGGCGCGGAGATTTGTTGCACGCAGAGGCAC
>CAYZMH010000099.1:9899-9995 GCA_964479445.1 uncultured Bacteroidaceae bacterium
AGGGACGCAGTTATTCTGCAGGACGTTTAGAGGCGCAGAGGCCTTTAGATTAGCATCTGTTAATTATTGTAATAAAGTAATAATAATGTGGTTGTT
>CAYZMH010000100.1:0-9750 GCA_964479445.1 uncultured Bacteroidaceae bacterium
GTTTCCCATCAGGCCCGAGAGACCTGCTATAGGCTTCAAAATCTCCAATCATGTTCCTGTAACCACTCTCCACCACCTGTCCGGGAACATAAGAACGCCATCCACATTCAGGATTCCAGAAACTCTTTGGCTGCATCCCCAAATACTTCTGGTAGATGTCGTTCGAAAACTTGATGGACCAAAGGCCATCCTCCTTGGGAAAATTAGGCAGCATCGGATGTGCATAGGGCGATCCCATAAATTCACACTGACCTCGCTCTATGGCATCCCTGAGTTTCTCCAGAACATCCGGAGTAATGTGGGCCATCTGTTCAATGGTATATCCTGAAGCCTCAAAAACATATTTGACCTCTGGAAAATGTTCACTCATGGTATCAAAGATCAACTCATAGGAGGACCGAATGACAAATTCATACTTTTCCGGAACCAGATAGGCGTAACTCAGGTTGGCATGAAAAATAGAGATGTATTTCATAATGTTCTTGGTTTTCATTCCGGGAATCCGTAACCCACTCTATCCTAAAATGGGGAATCATCAGAGTTCCCGGAACAGCTCTTTTAATTAGTTAAAAATTATATACAACAAAATCATTACAACAATCAGCAAACCCCACGCCCATTTAACTACCGGCGCGACTTTTACATGAGTTTTGTAGGTCTCCTTCAGCGAAGGCATTTTGGAAACTTCTCCCCCGGAACGGGTCAGAAGTGAGATAAAAACCATCAGAGCAGTCAGACCCACAAATATTAGAAAGGACAAAAACAGGAAGTGCGGCCAGAAATCTGCACTGGGAAAGTTATTCAAAAAGCAGATCCCGATACCCAGACTAATGATGGTTCCTGCAGCCAATACAATATTGGCCGCTTTCGAAGTAGCTTTTCTCCACAAAACTCCTACCAGGAAGACCGTAGTGATTGGTGGTGCCAGAAATCCCAGAATTGCCTGAAAAAAACTGAATAGATCCATATCCCTCATTTCAGCTATCACCATCGCCAGCAATATGGATACCACCGCTGCGAAAAATGTGGTAAGCCTTCCCTTGAAAATGATCTCCTTGTGGGTAGCCTGAGGCTTCATCCTCTTTACGTAAATATCAAGCATCAGCAGTGTACTCAGTGAATTCAGTGCCGATGCAATGGTACTGATCAGTGCAGCCATCAGTACCGTAACAATCAAACCGACCATACCCGGGGGTAGTAAGTTGCTGACCATGGTCATATACGCTTCAGTCTCATCCGATAATGAAGGGAACAAAACCAGGCAGATAATTCCCGGGAGAATAAAGAGAGGAACATCCAGGATTTTCAACCAGCCCGTAAAGTTTGCCCCCAACTGTCCCTGTTTCAGGTTTTTTGCACCCAGTACCGATTGTACCATACTCTGGTCGGTACACCAGAACCAGACTCCCATCACAGGATATCCCAATAAAATGGCATACCAGGGATACTCGATGTTATCAGACGGCAGAAAGAGTTTCCAGTAGCTCTCATCCACTCCCGATACCAGATTACCAAACCCTCCTACCTCCACAATACCCGCTATGGTAAGAATGGAAGAGGCAATGATCAACAGCGACATCTGAAAAATATTGGTGTTGGCCACAGTTTTTAAACCACCACTGATCGTAAAGAACGCGGAGATCGCCACCAGAACTGTTACGGAAAGTAACAGCGGCCAGTTCATGATCTGACTAACCAGCAATCCGCCCGCATATAGCGTCAATGCCAGCCATGAAACCAAAATAGTTACCACAAAATACCAGGTAAGTAACTCCCTGGTTGTATCATTAAATCGTTTTCCAACAAACTCCGGCAGGGTGCTGATCTTCATCCTGAGGTAATGCGGGCTAAAGACAATGGCCAGCAGAAAAATAAAAACAAAGGCGTACCAGGAAAAATTTCCGGCTACCACTCCGGTAGTATAGCCGGCACTTGCCGAAGCAATCAGCATAGAAGGCCCTACATTCGTTCCCCACATGGTAAATCCGATACTGGGCCACCCCAATGAATGCTGGGCAAGAAACAGATGCTCCCCCCTCTTTCGCTTTCTGAAACTGATCCATGAACCCAGTGCGATCAAAATGACCACATACAGAATCATGACCGAAAAATCTAGCGATGTGAGTTGTTTGTAAATATCCATTAGTTATCAGTGGTTATGGTAAAACAATAAGCTCTCACCAATTCATCAGAATCAGACCGAAGCATATAAAGACAGAATATTTTCGAGAGATGTATTTGACTGCAGGTTATGACAGGGACCCACAATAAAACCAGTACCATCTTTCCCAAGCGTACTAATAAGGTGCTTAATCTCTTTACGAACATCTTCCGGAGTTCCATGCGGGAGGGTATTTTGGTTATCTACTGCACTGTGAAAACAGACCTCTTTCCCATACTTCTCTTTCAAATCATTCAGGTCCCACTCCCCACAACTCCACTGAATCGGATTAAGTACATCAATTCCCATCTCAATTAAAGTTGGAATCAGCATCCGGCAATCACCATCATTATGGTGAAAAACCTTTATATTATAGGAATTTGCCAGGTCTATTCCCCGTTGCATTGCTGAACGGTAAAAATTATTAAAAACATTAACGCCCGAAATCAATCCATTCTGTGATCCCCAGTCATCCGTTACCTGAGTAAAATCGATTTCCCCCCCGGCCGCTTTGAAGCACCGTTCGTGGTATTCCACGAAAAAATCCGTGATCTTACTGATCAGAACCTCTGTAAACTCCGGCATCATCAATGGATCCATAAGATTCAGTTCTAATCCGCGAAGATACTGGTGAAAAGTAAAAACTGCATGATACCCACATGAGACTGTCCTTCCGCCACATTGATCGATTATAGATGGAAGTGCTTCATAATCAAAATCATCCGGATCCGGCCAGGGAAAATCCTCCAGATCCTGAATGGTAGTAGCCCCGCTAAGTGGAAACACTACCTGTTCCTGGTAAACTCCATTACCATAGCTGACCTCTTTGTATCCGAATCCCCATTCTGTGTATTGGATTCCGTCCCTGGTTACCCGCTTGTTTCCAATGTATGGCGGTCTGACATCAATGATGCCGTCCACCCCCAATTGATCCCAAAGCTTCAGAAGTGCCTGCACACTCCGGGAAAGATAACCTCCCAATAAGCCGTGTACATCCTTTGCCTCTCCTTTGCCTTCCCGAATCCCGAAATGATCATAAAGCATCTCCTGAACCTCAAGTGTCGCCCACATATCTGTAGGTATTTTATCCACCGGCTGGTGGTTTACTGCAGCAAGAATACGTTCTTTGTGTGTCATTTGCTCCCTGTTGATCAGTTTTTTGATTCCTTGCCTGTTTCACAATGCCATTCTCATTATCATGGATCAATTTCCGGCAAACCTATATGGTCCCTGCTGCTGCTCCGGGAGGACCCTGCATATAATCCTCCATTAATGAATCCCATTCCGGCATTCGGTAACTGGATGCTGCATGAATCACTTCCGGCCATACACCCTCTTTGCTGTGAAAATATTCGTACTTTTCAATGACTTCGGCTTCATCTTTAAGCTCTGTCATCATTACAATATCCCGAGTCCGGACCTCTTGCTCTTCATCCCTTTTAAATGCCACTTCAAGTTCCCGGATTCAGGTCATCACCAAACGTGGAAATAAAAAAAACAGTTTCGGATTGTGCCCGGATCCCTGCAAAAGTCAGAACCATAGCACAAACAATCATCCATCGCATCATAGGACTTATGGGTTTCTAAAGAAACAGTCAATAAACACAAACTTATTGACACAAAATCAATTTTTTCCTGGTGGTCTCGGTTGATTTAATTTTAACAATATAGGGGCCGTTATCAAGGCTGGATCCACTAATGGGAATCCGGAGATTTCCAACGGATAGTTGTTTTTTCATGATCTGGGAAACAACTTTTCCACTAATGTCATAGAGCGTGATCTCAAGTTTTGTAGGAACATCCAGGTCAATACTCAAAACTGTTTCATCTGTAAAAGGAACGGGAAAGACGTTCACTTTGAATGAATTGGCAAGTTTTTCCGGCACGTCTATAATCTGGTTGAAGGTAGCTGTGATCGATTTATCACTATCCACCACAACCGTCAGGGGATTCTCCTCACCAGTTGCATCACCGCTCCATCCGTCAAATTCCCACTCTGAATCGGCTGTCGCCAGCAGTACCACTTCCGTTCCAGTCAAATAATCTGCCTGATCCGGGTTCATGATCACACTCCCTGAACCTTCAACGTCCACCGTTACCGTATATCGAGGCGGATCCGGGTCTGCAACATCCACCTCCAAACCGTCTGTAAAGGAGGTCTCCATCTCCGCATTGTACGCTTTCAGTCGGTAGGTATAGATCCCGTATTCATTGATCGTATTGTCTGTATAGCTCTCTGTGTCCGCTTCGAGATCGGCGATCTCCATAAAATCACCCTCTCCGTCCGCTCGCTCCAGAATAAACCCATCCTCTTTGTCTGACAGGTCTGTCCACGTCAGCGATACCGTCTGGTCATCCACCGTGGCTGCAACCTCCATCGGACGCAACATATACCGGAAATCACCCACAAGACTGTTCAGGTAGTGCTCCAGGTTCGAGTACCCGTCCGTCTGGATGATCTTACCATCTTCCGGATCATTCTTGTCCAGTCCGTTTGCATCCTCCCACTCATCCGGCATCCCGTCCTTATCCGTATCCTGCGGGGGGGTCGTGGACTCCAGTACGGGGTACCCCCCCATATCATCCGGATGGTTGATGATCCCGGGCCATACAACACCATAAGTGCCGGCACCGTTACGTACATCCTCTGTTATCGTTGCGTCCAACCGATCACGCTTCGGCAATGAAGCCCCTGCATGGTTCAGAACATCAACATACGCCTCCTGCGGAGTCTGCATGGTGATCGGTTCCATATCAAAGGGGACATCCGTTACGACCTGATCCCACAGAGCTTCAGGCACCTCATCAATACCCAATGAGTTATCGGCAGTCACATCCGGATACCCATCCACATAGTTCCCGGAAACATAAAATTGTCCCCAAACACCAGCTTCCTGTGTTTCATTTCCATCATCCGCCCGGGGAGCAACGATCCTTCTCTCAACATTGCTATTTGTTGCAGGTCCCGGTTTGTAGTAGTTGTTTACCATGTTGTATGACCCTCCTTCACCTCCATAACAGGAACTTGTAACCCAATTATAGATCACATTGTTGCGGTGATCCACCCGCTCCACTTCAGCGTCTCCGTGGAACCGGCTGCCGGAAAAACGGGGTAGCCGGTTATGGTGGTGGGAGATCAGGTTGTGGTGGAAGGAGGCTGGCTGTCCTCCCCAGATACCTCCCATCCCATGTGGTCCGCTGGAATGAAAGGAATCATACAGGCTCGCAGAGACAATACACCACTGCACCGTAAGGTTTGAAGAAGAGTAGAGCGAAAGGGTCTCATCCACTCCGAAACTCATCGAGCAGTGGTCCATGATGATGTTATCCCCGGACCCGTTTACTGCATCATTTTCCCAACGTTTATCAACTCCCAGCCTGACTGATATATACCGGACAATGATGTTATCGGAACTGAAGGTCAGGCTATAATTTTTCAGACATATCCCGTCTCCCGGAGCGGTCTGCCCCGCAATAGTCAGGTCCCCGTTACTGATCCGCAACCGGCTTTGCAGTTCAATAGTACCAGACACCGCAAAGACAATGGTCCTTGGTCCGGATGCCTCCACTGCTTCCCGGAGACTGCCCGGTCCGGCATCATTCAGGTTGGTGACAATATAGACATCTCCACCCCTTCCTCCGGTAGCAATAGCTCCAAAACCTTCCGCACCCGGAAAGGCCGGAACCTGCCCCAGTACACCTATCCCGACAAACACACTTAACAATCCGGCAACACATGCGAATTTTACAACTCTTTTATTCAATAAATTCATAACTCGTGATATTAAAATTTTATAATTCTGACTCCAGATGCTCAGGATTCCCATCACTCTACCAATCCTAATCTACGGAACTCCGTGATCAGATAATTGGAAAACCTTAAAAATCCGAGATCGGTCAGGTGAATCCCGTCCACCGTTCCTTCCCGGTCTGCGCCGGTTGCATTTTTCACCTCAATGTAATAAACCTCTTTTTCATTATTTTGCTTGAGGTCAGCAAATTCCTCTTTCATCGCAATGTTTTTTGCACTTACAGAATTCCTGAGCGAATCATTTAACCAGGTTCTGTTATGCATGAAGCTTTCAACAAAAACAATAGGTGTTTCCGGATTTTTTTTCCGAATGGTATCCACCAACGGCCCCATGTTCTGATGAATCTGGTCAACCGACATATTTCCTGTACAATCGATCACATACATGGATGCCTCCATATTTGCCATGGTAGCATTCACTCCCGGCTCCATCCTTCCATTCCCGGAAAAGCCAAGGTTGACACACTCTACGTTCAGCTTTCTGGAAATTATGTTGCTGTAAACCATTCCTGGCCGTGATGCACATCCTCCCTGGGTAATACTGGTGCCATAGAAAATGATGGGGTTCATCGACCATTCCTTTTGGGGTTTTTCTATTACAGCCCCCGGTTCTATACCAATTTTCAGCCATTCAAGTCCATCATACAACGGCAAATAAAGTCTGAAATCCCTCAAAGAATCAGAGGCATCATTTACCAGAACATAAGAACTCTTTTTCCCGGTAGGTTTTGCAGTGTTCACATACATCCATTCATCACCATCCTTACAATAAAGGTCCAATCCCTTAATCCCGGTAGGTGCCATGTGATTCATCACTTCATCACGCAATACTTCCCATTTCACAGCGATAACGGGAGTATTCGTCCGGAATCTTACCGCCAGACCGGCCGAAGTCCGCGAAAGATACCAGACATGGGAATGAAGCAGCTCTTTTGAATGCAAGGGCAGTCTGTCATAATACCGTTCCTTCATTTCCCGGGGAACGAGGGTCCCCTCCAGCAAAAATTCTTTTCCGTCATAAAATTCCAGTTTATCCATAACAGGATCTTCCTGAGCGGCAGAGATCATTGGCCGGATGATCAGCAAGCTGACAAGCAGTAAAAACGGAATCAAATTCTTTTTCATAATTATTAGACATTAAGTGCTTTGTTTTTATTATGAAGGTATTTTCTAAATGTTTCAACAGGATCAAACTCTTCGGAATCTCCTTCATGGATTCCTAGAGAGTACTGATTGTCACTCTGTACTTACATCCAATTAACAATACAGGCATAAGTTGCTACAATATGTTATTTGCGCAAAATCACCCTTTCTTCAGTTGTATTCCTTGTTCGAATCTTCAGAATATAGGGACCGGGGGGCAGGTCTGTTCCGTCGATCCTGATCTTACTATTCCTTTCAGGATTGTACCCTTCTGTGAGTTGGACTATTTCCTTTCCACCCACATCATACAGTGCTAAATTTAATTCTGATGGCTCTTCCAGATCAATTTCAATTGTTGCTTCTGAAGCAAAGGGCATGGGATAAATCCTTACCCTCCCTCCATGGTAAATCTGTTCCTCCACTCCGATCAGGGAATTGAAGGTAGCAGTTACACTCTTATCTGCATCTACCAGTAACGTAACCGGGTTTTCCTCTCCGGTTACATCTCCGCTCCATCCGTCAAACTCCCACTCCGTATCGGCTGTCGCCATCAATGACACTTCTGTTCCCGCCAGATAATCCTCCTGATCCGGATTCATTATCACGCTACCGGAACCTTCCACATTCACCGTGACCGTATAGTGATTCGGGTCTGCAACCTCCACCTCCAGACCTTCTGTATAACAGCTCTCCATCTCCGCGTTGTAAACCTTTAAACGATAGGTATACATCCCGTACGCATCAATCGTGTTGTCTGTATAGCTCTCCGTGTCAGCATCCAAATCCGCGATTTTAACAAAATCTCCTTCTCCGTCCGCTCGCTCCAATATGAATCCATCCTCATTGTCAGCCAAATCTGTCCATGTCAGCGACACCGACTGGTCATCCACCGCAGCCGCAGCCTCCATCGGACGCAAAATGTACGGAAATTCCTCTACCAGGCTATTCAGGTAGTGCTCCAGGTTCGAGTACCCGTCCGCCTGGATGATCTTCCCGTCTTCCGGATCGTTCTTGTCCAGTCCGTTCATATCCTCCCACGCATCCGGCATTCCGTCCTGATCCGTATCCAGCGGAGGGGTCGTGGACTCCAGCACCGGGTAACCACCCACATCATCCGGGTGGTCAATGATCCCTGAAGCACCATATTTTGGCTGGCCGGTACGCGTATCTTCCGTCGCCCTGGCATCCACCTCATCACGCTTCGGAAAAGAAGCGCCCGCATGTTGCAAAACCAATTCATACGCCTCCTGGGGGGTATGCGTGGTCACCGGGGCTGCCTCAAACGGGGCATCAACAATCACCGACTCCCATAGTGCTGAAGGTACCTCATCAATACCCAGATCATTATCGGCGGTCACCTCAGGAAACCCATCCACGTAGTTCCCCGATACATAAAATTCACCCCACATTCCATTATAGTCACGGGGAGCCACGATCCTCCTTTGTACATTGCTATACGTGGCAGGACCCGATTTGTAATAGTTGTTCACAATATTAAAATCTCCTCCTTCTCCTCCATAACATGAACTGGTTTGCCAGTTGAAAATTACGTTGTTGCGGTTATCCACCATCTCCAATTCCGGATCACTATCATACCGGGCTCCGCATAGACGGGGAGTCCGGTTATGGTGGTTGGCAAGCAGGTTGTGGTGAAAGGAAAATCCCGTTCCACCAATAAAGGCACCCATCCCGTGTGGGCCTTGTGTATGGTGAGCATCATGCAGGCTTTCACTGATAACACACCACTGGTAGGTCATCCTGTAATTGTCATAATTGCCAACGGTTTCATCAATCGACCAGCTGAACGAACAGTGATCCACAATGATACTATCTGAAAATCGTCCTCCTATTGCGTCGAAATCTCCTCTTTTATCTGCACCCAGACGGCTCCTGATATAACGGATAATTACATTGTTAACATTGCTAATGTATAATGGATAATTCTTAAGTGTAATACCACCTCCCGGTGCTGTCTGTCCCGCTATCGTAATGTCATCATTACTTATACTCAGTGACGATTGAAGTTCGATAGTTCCGGAAACGGCAAAAACAACCGTTCTCGGACCTGAGGCTTCAATGGCTTCTCTCAGACTGCCCGAACCGGCATCATTCAGATTGGTGACAATATATACATCTCCACCTCTTCCGCCGGTAGCGGTGGCTCCAAAACCTTCCGCTCCCGGAAAGGCCGGAACCTGTCCCTGTACTGCCAAACCTGTAAACATACTTAATAGTCCGGCTATCAATACAAATGAAATTATGCTCTCTTTCATAATACTGTCTTTAATTTACAATCATTCTTAACTTAAGATACAATCATTAAACTGCGCGTAATTTCTTTTTCCGTCCGGATGTGAAGAAAATACACTCCAGGTGTTACTGAAGAACCGTCAAATTCAAGCCGGTTCTCCTCTGATGAAAAAATTCCCTCTGCGATATGGCGGACCATCTCACCCTGTATATTATATAAGTTAATTACTACACTGTCAGGTTCATCCAGCATGAATGAGATCACAGCCTTATCCCTGACGGGGTTGGGATAGATCCTTACCGTCTCTTCAGAGTAACTTTTTTCTTCCACTCCGATCAGGGAATTGAAGGTAGCAGTTACACTCTTATCTGCATCTACCAGTAA
>CAYZMH010000101.1:0-9538 GCA_964479445.1 uncultured Bacteroidaceae bacterium
ATCTCACCGGTTTTCAGTTCCGGGATCCGCTGCGGCATCATACCCCCGTCATACCAGGTAACATGAACTGCCGGCATCGCCATCTTCGGAAGGTTCTTTCGGGCGGGGAACTTGTAGTGAACCACCTCTGCCTGGGGTGCACTCTCGGTGTTGAACTGGGTGGAGCTTGCCTGTACCGCACTGGGATGACCCAGTTTCAGACCCATGAATACCGGGTCGAGGATGTGACAGGCCATATCTCCCAGTGCACCGGTTCCGAAATCCCACCATCCCCGCCAGTTCCAGGGCGTGTAGATCTCGTTGTAGGGGCGCATGGGGGCCGGACCGATAAAGAGGTCCCAGTCCAGGGTTTTCGGAATACGCATCTTCTCTTCCGGGCGTTCAAGACCCTGGGGCCAGATCGGGCGGTTGGTCCAGGCATGCACCCGTTCCACCTCGCCGATGGCTCCGTCCCACAGCCATTCGCTGATAATACGCACGCCGTCACCCGAGTTACCCTGGTTCCCCATCTGGGATACCACGCCGTACTCTTCCGCCTTCAGCCGCAACATCCGCGACTCATAAACAGTGTGGGTAAGCGGCTTCTGCACGTAAACATGCTTGCCAAGCGACATCGCCGCCATGGTGCTGATCGCGTGGGTATGGTCGGGCGTGGCCACCACCACCGCATCGATCTCATCGCCCATCTCCTCAAACATCTTGCGGTAGTCGGTGTACTTCTTCGCCTTCGAATACTCGTTAAAGGTCTCTTTGGCGTAGTTCCAGTCCACATCACAGAGCGCCACGATATTCTCAGAATTCATCTCGTTGATATTTCTGTGGCCCACGCCACCGATACCGATACCGGCAATGTTCAGCTTATCGCTGGGAGCCGTTCTTCCACGCGCACTGATAATACCACCCGGGATCACCGTAAGTCCTGCTGCAGCCACCGCCGAGGAGGCTACGAATTTTCTTCTGGACATGCCAGATCCGTCCTGGTTTTTTTCAGGTTTTTTCATAGTAAGTCGTTGTTTATGAATTGCTAATTGTAAATAATAGATGTTTCATTGCCGCTCTTGGTGGCTGAAAGTTAATAATTCATAGTAAAAAATCCTATATGCCTGTCAGATTCTTTATCAGGCCAACCCTCCGGTTACAGTTGTTTCTCAGCGCGTCAAATGCTATATTTGCTTACGCTGAACGGGCCGCCATGAAAAAGCCGAACCAGGAAGAGCGATACATCACCGACCTCATTGCAGAGGGTGAACACCAACGACTGGATTTCAAGTTCGAGATCTCCAATGCCCGCAAGATCGCCCGCACCCTGGTGGCTTTCGCCAACACCGACGGGGGAAGACTGCTGATCGGCGTCAAAGATAACGGCCGCATAGCCGGAATCCGGTCCGACGAAGAGTATTACATGATCGACTCGGCCGCTTCCCTCTACTGCAAACCCGAGGTCCCGTTCGAAAGCTACCACCGCACCGTGCAGGGCAAACAGCTCCTTGAAGTCGTGGTAACCCGTTCGGAGCAAAAACCCCATTATGCCCGCGACGAGCAAAACCGGTGGGTCGCCTACCTCCGGGTGGATGACGAAAATATCCTGGCCAACTGGATCCTCCTGCAGGTGTGGAAACGGAAAAAACGCGTACGCGGAACGTACATCACCTACAGCGACCAGGAGAAAAAGGTTCTGACTTACCTGGCCGGGCACACTGCCAGCCCCATGGAGGCCATCGTGGAACAGACCGGCCTCCGGAAACGGATCATCTCCAGGATCCTGATCAACCTGGTCTCACTGGATGTGGTTATGATGACCTACCGTGACAAACAGTTCCTCTACAGCATCAAAGACCCGGGAGCCACCCGCTTCTGAAAGCAATCGGCGGTCTTAAACCCTATGGAAGCAAAGAGAGCTGGAGAGAAAGCCCGGAAGCCACCCGCTTCTGAAGGTAATCGCTGGCCAGCTAAAAACCAGGCAAGGGCGAATCATTATAAAAATGAAATCAGGCTCTCGAACAGGGTCTTCCCGTCCCCGTACTCATCGGCATAGATCACGGCCCGTTCCGGCAACGGGATCATCCCGAACACATTTTTACCGGTATTGCAAACCCCGGCAATGTTATCCACCGAACCGGTATCGTTCACTCTCTCGGAGATCTTGCCATAGGGATCGCAGTAACGGAACACGATCTGGTCCTCCTGCCGCATCTGCCTCAAGACCTGTTCACCGGCTTCGTATTTTCCGGCGTAAGTGGCAATGGGGATCCGGTAGGCCCGGTCGTTCTGAAATTGGTGGGTCACCGCGCTGTAGTCGTTGTCGGGCTTTATGTATACGTTTTTGCAGATATAACGGCCAGACTGATTGGGCCGGAGGGTTCCGGGTAACAACCCCTCCTGGCAGAGCGTACGGAAACCATTGCCCAACCCGAGCACAAAACCACCCTTTCCGGCAAATTCATGGAGCTGCTGCAAAACGGGATACTTCTCACCGGAGGTATACCCGTGCTCATGGTCCTCGCAGGGAAAACCGGCCGGGAGGATCACGGCACTCACATTGAACGCACCGGTATGGTTGTGCCAGAGCATCTGCACATCTGCATCATACACCTCTTCAAGGATGTATTTCAGCTCCTTGTCGCCATGGGCTCCGGGGAATGTAAGTATACCGAATGTCATGGAAGCATCGTTGTACCACCAAAGATATATATAAAACCTATTCGTGCAACCCCTCCCCCCGCTCAACAATCACTGCTTTGCCATTCGGGGATTAATGATTAGATTTACCATTGGAAACCCTTTTCCACACCTGCATTACATGGAGATTGAAGACAGGGAAATACAGATCTTTCAGCATACCCTGGAAGAGATATCGCCGTATGATTTCAGCGGATATTCGCTCAATTCCCTGCGCAGGAGACTCAGCAAGATCGTGGATGAAATGAAGACAGACGTCCTCAAACTCTGCCATGACATGCGCTCCGATACCCGCCTGGTGGAAACGATCGTAAAAAAGATCACCGTCAATACCACCGAACTGTTCAGGGATCCGCAGGTGTGGAAACAACTCCGCTACGAGGTGCTGCCGCGGTATGCCCGGTTGCCCTCCATCCATATCTGGCAACCGGGGTGTTCAACCGGACAGGAGATCTACTCCACCATGATGCTGCTGGAAGACATGGGCCTGCTGGATAAAGCCCGTATCTACGGGAGCGATCTGAACGAAGATGTGCTTGAGACAGCGCGGAAAGGGATCTATAAATACAGGTTCAATAAAGAGTATGTCGACAATTTCGAAAAGGTCTTTAACCTTTCGGCCGATCAAACCCGCACGGTGCGCAACATAGATCACCGGAAATACTTCACCATCGACGAGACCCGGGACCAGATCCGGATGAATTCCTTCCTGCGGGAAAAACCGGTATATGCAAAAATCGACCTGGTGAAGGATCAAAATCTTTTCTTTGTAAATTTCGACCTGATCATCTGCCGGAATGTGATCATCTATTTCAACTATGAATTGCAGAACCGGGTGATCAAAACGTTTCATGATAACATGCACGACAGGGGGTGTTTGCTGCTCGGACTGCATGAATCGATCCTCGGACCGTGCAGCAGTTATTTTGCGAAAGACGATTTTTTCTATTATAAGAAATGAGTATGGAAAAGAATCCTGCAAATAAGAGTGGATCTTCTTCATGCCGGTTCCATGAACACCGCATAGGATTAATAATATACGAATGAAACGGCCAATCCACATACCCATCCGTTCCCAGCTGCTGGCCATCCTGGTGGCCCTCTTTATCCTGGGGGGGGCCATGCTGCTTCATTTCGTCCATGTGATCAACCGCACCGGGGAATACAACGCCATGGACAACCGCATTGACCAGGGCTTTTCCGAACTATACAAGCTGGATATCATGCTGCTGCAACTGGCAGGCACAGAGCCGGAAGATACCACCGGAACATGGGGTGTCCCGCCCGGGTATTCCGACCTCTCCCGTACCCTGGACTCCTTTATATCCCGGATGGAAAAGCTGGCCGGAGATCCCCTCCTGGAAGAGCAGCCGGAGATCACACGTCAGCTGGCAAATGCCGCCTCCCTGGCCGAAGAGCTGGAATCGGATGCTATCCGCTTCCTCCGCAGCGATCCTTCCCCATCCGACCGTGCCTTTTTCAACGCACAGAACCACCGGAAAATCGACCGGTTGTTCGAGATCAGGAGCGACCTGCACACGCTTTTCCGTGAGATCACCGGCGATGCTAAAAGAGTGCTCAGCCGCAACCTGCTGTGGAGCCTGGTCATCAGCGTTATCCTGGTTACCCTGATGATTCTCTACCAGTCGGCCCGCATCAGCAGGTGGGTCCGGGATCTCCGAATATCCACCGGGAAACTGGAAAGGGGTATCATCCCCGAACCGATGAACACCCGGTCGGGAGATGAATTCGGCGAGATCGCCCGCAGCCTTAACCACTACCTGGAAACCCTGAAGGAGAAGGTGCAGTTTTTGAAAACCATCGACCGGAACGACAGCGAAACCCTGTTCGAGCCGGAATCCGGTGATGTCCTGGGCAACGAGCTGATGGTGATCTCCCGGCGGCTGCGCAATGCCCGCCGCGAAGAGAAGGCGCAAAAGGAGGAAGAGGCCCGCAGGAACTGGACCTCCGCGGGTATCGCACGCTTTGCAGAGATTCTCCGCTCGGAGCGCGAGAATGTTCAGGAGCTTTCGTTCCGGGTGATCCAGAACCTGGTTACCTACCTGGATGTCTCCATGGGAACCCTCTTCCTGGTCACCCGGGATGAATCGGAACAACCCGTGCTGGAATCCGTTGCCTCCTATGCCTGGGACCGGCGCAAGTATATTAAAAAACGCTTCCCGTTCGGGGAGGGGTTACCCGGAACGTGCGCCCTGGAAAAGGAGAAGATCCATATCAATGAAGTGCCCGAAGAGTATACCGATGTGATCTCCGGCGTGGGACACACCAAACCCCGTGAAGTGCTGCTGGTACCCATGAAACTGGAGTCGGAGATCTTCGGCATCCTCGAGCTGGCCTCCCTGGAAGCCCTGGAACCCCACGAAGTGGAGTTTGTGGAGACCCTGGCCGAAAGCATCGCTTCCACCCTGGCCGCTGTAAAAACCAACGAGCGCACTGCCGAACTTCTGCGACAGTCACGCAAACAGGCCGATGAACTCAGGAGGCAGGAGGAAGAATTGAAAGTGAGCGTACGCGAACTGGAGAAGGCCCAGGAAGAGTCGGGCAGGAAGGAGTCGGAGTTAACCGGACTCCTCAATGCCATGAACCAGTCGTCGCTGGTGGCCGAGTTTCAAACCAACGGGCGCTTCCTGCACATCAACGATCGCTTCCTGACATTAATGGAGTCGCCCCGGGAACAGATCCTGGGTAAGCACCACGCGGAGTTTGCCGTGGCAGACCGCTATTCAGAAGAGTACCGTTCGTTCTGGAATGAACTGCGATCGGGGAACAGTCAGACCCGCCTGGAAAAATACCACCTTTTCAGCGGGAACGAAATATGGCTGCAACAGACCTTTACCCCGGTGCTGAACGATGCAGGCCGGGTGGAAAAGATCCTGGATATCGCCATCGATGTAACCCGGTCACGGAACCAGCAGAAGCACCTGGAGGAGCAGGCACAGGAGATCACCCGCCGCAGCCTGGAGATGGAAAGCCTCAACGAAGCGGTCAACCGATCGCTTGTGAAATGCGAACTGGACCGGGATGGTATTATTTTGGATCTGAACAATAAGTTTTCGGAGATCACCGGCTACAAGCGCAAAGAACTCCTGGGAAGAAACTACCGCCTCTTCCTGCGGGATATGGAAAAAGAGCAGTTCGAGAAGATCTGGAAAGAGGTCCACAAGGACAAGAGCTATGAGGGGGTGATACGGCGAACCCGTCCCACCGGGGAAGAAATATGGCTCACCTCATCGTTCACCCCCGTCAAGGATGAGGAGGGAAAGATCTACAAGATCTACTTCCTGGCTCTCGATACCACGGAAAAGAAACTCAAATACCAGTTACTGGAAGAGGCCAACAAAGAGATTGAGCGGCTCAAAAACCGCCTTCGAAACGGGGAGGAGTGATGCAGCGCCCGGTTAACCAGATAGAATTACGCCATATCGTGCAAACGATCCGGAGGAAGTTCGGACTCGACCTGGATGTGCTGAGCCAGTCCCACCTCCGGGTGGTGCTTACCGGACTCATCATGGAGAAAGGGATGCGTTACCCCGATATCCTCGTTCAGCGTATGCTGGATTACCCCTACCTGTTGCAGGAGCTGATCTATGAACTGGATCAGCCGGAATCCGAGATGTTCCGCGATCCGGAAGTGTGGGTGCAGATAAGGAACGTGGTCCTGCCTTCCCTGGCTGCCTGGCGGGACGATCTGACTGCCTGGATCCCCGGATGTTCGTCGGGATACGACCTCTCCTCGCTGGCCATTCTTTTGCAGGAGGAGGAACCGGGAGCGCATAAGGAGATGAAGATTCCGCCTTTCAGCCGGAAACGCCTGGAAGAGCGCATGACCATCAGGGCCTCCAGCTTCAGCCGCGAACGCCTGGAGGAGGCACGCAGGGGAATCCTTCCGGTTCAGACCCTGGAGTGGAACCGCTCAAATTACATGCTCTCCGGGGGTCACGGCGATTTTGATCACTATGTTGAAAAGGTGGATACCACCTGGCGTCGTAAAAACAGGTTGCCCGGTCTCACCTCCTTCGAAGAGCAGGGCCTGCTGCCCGGCAGACCGGAATGGAAAGCAGACCTGGTGCTGTTCCGGAACAGGTTGCTGCAGCTGAACCGGGAGGCGGCCGGACAGGTGCTGTACACGATCTGTGATACGCTGCGGCCGGGCGGGTTCCTGGTGCTGGGGTTCCTTGACCGGTATCCCGATCCGGACCGTTTTCCGCTGAAACCGTTGAAAAACAAGCTGGGGATCTATGAACGAACCTGAGCATAAGGGAATACGGCTTATCGTGGTCGGTGGATCGGCCGGGAGTTTCCGGATCGTCAGCCGGTTAATCACCGGTCTGCCGGAAACCTTTGATGTTCCCCTGATCGTCTGCCTGCACCGGCTCAAGAACATCAAGTCGGGCATGCTGGAGACCATCGGGCATATCACCACCAGGGAGGTGAGGGAACCGCGCGACAAAGACCCGGTGGAACCGGGTACGGTCTATGTAGCCCCGTCGAACTACCACCTTTTGCTGGAAGAGGATCTCACCTTTGCCCTGAGCACCTACCGGACCATCCACCATTCACGTCCTTCCATCGACCTGACCATGCAGTCGGCAGCGCTGGTATACCGGGCCGGCGTACTGGGGATCCTGCTCTCGGGCGCCAATTCCGATGGTGCCGCGGGCATGAGGACGATCCGGCAGATGGGCGGTTCCACCCTGGTCCAGGATCCCGGTGATGCAGAGATCGCCTCCATGCCAAACGCGGCCCTGAAGGGGATGCAACCCGACTATATCTTTCGTGAGGAGAAAATCATTACTTTTATTCAAAATTTACACGCGCGATGATGCACGACGGTAAACAGGCCTGGCTCTTTTCCTGGATCACTTTCCTGGTGCTTATCCTGTCTATGACCGCCGGCATCCTGCTTCCGCATATCCCGGGGGTGCATCAGGGTTTGCAATACACCCTGGGCCTGATTTTCTGGGTGATCGGATTGGCCTGCGCGGTTTTTCTTTTCATCCTTGCAACGCGCCAGGCCCTGCGAATGCAGCAGGATGAGGCCCTGGAAAAAGAGAAGAAGCAGAAGCAGGACAGGGAGACAACCCGGAAAAAGAGTGCCCGGAAAACTTCCGAAGAGCTCAACGTGGATATGGTGGCCCGGAAGATCCTGCGGAGGGTGGATCTGAACGACTCCCCGGAAAAAGCGGGAAAAATGTTGCTCGACCACCTGGCCGGCGAGCTGGAGATCATGTCCGGCATCTATTACCACCGCAACAAAGAGGGACTCTTTGAACCCGCCGCCACCTATGCGCTTCATGTAGCCCACACGCCCTATTCCTTCCGGGAGGGGGAGGGTCTGACCGGACAGGTGGCCCGGAACCGGGAGGTATCCCTGCTTCACAACATCCCGGAATCGTACGGGGAGGTAGTGTCCGGACTGGGAAAAACACGGCCCGCCTACCTGGCCATCATCCCCGTGGTAAGGGAGGATCAGACCCGCGCGGTGATCGAGTGCGCCGGTTTCCGCTATGCCGGTGAACCCCTTGACCAGCTGTTCCGCATCATGGCAAGGGGACTGGCAATATCGGGCGATACGCCCGGAAAGGAGGGAAAGAACCATGGATAAAGATCAGCAGACATACAGCCGGAAAATGATGATCCGCATCCAGGGAATCCTCACCATCGCGGCAGTGCTGGTGGTTCTCTTCTCCTGGCTTATGATCATGCTCCGGTCCGGGGACGGCTCCCTGCTGCAAAAATGGATCACGGTGCACGGTGAACACCCCCTGCTGGCGGTGTTTGACCTGCTGCCGGTCTGGCTCTGGCTCTTCATGGAGGTGTTTCGCAGGCAGACCGCCCGGATTATCGAAAGGTTTCGTTCCGGGCAAACCGAAGCGGAACTGCTCCTGCAGCAAAACACTGATTTTGCCCGGGAACTTTCGGAAGGGGAAGATCCCGCCATGCCGCCGGAAATGCTGGAATCGGAACTCGGGCAGGCGCTGCGGCTCATTCAGCTGAACATCAAATCGAACCGGCGCAAGGAGAAGGAGATGACGTGGATCGCGGAGGGCAAGGATATGGTTTCGCGCATTCTCCGCCTATACAGCAACCTGGATGAACTCTCCTACCGGATCCTCAGGGGGCTGAACAGCTATATCGATGCGACCCAGGGCGCCATGTACCTGTGGGATGAGGAGAGGGAAGAACTGGTGAATATCTCCACTTTTGCCTACAACCGGCGGAAGTACGTGGACCAGGTATTCGGGATCGGGCAGGGACTGGTGGGCCAGTGTGCCTACGAGATGGATTATATCTACCGCACGGAGATCCCCGAAGACTATGTATCGATCACATCCGGAATCCTGGGCGATCAGAAACCTCGGAGCATCCTGCTGGTTCCGCTGATCACCAACCAGCAGCTTCAGGGGATCGTGGAGTTCGCATTCCTGGAACCGCGGGTACCCAAGCTTACCATCCAGTTCCTGCTGGAGCTGGGGGAGATCATCGCCCGCACCATCTATAACCTGCAGGTCAACGAGCGTACCCGCAGACTGCTGGAGGAGTCACGCAAAATGACCGAGGAGCTGCAGCGGAACGAGACAATCCTCCAGGAGAGTGCCGAGGAGATGCGGGTGACGCAGGACCAGCTGAAGCAGTCCAACACGCAGCTGGAGGAGAAGATGGAAGAGGCGCAGCATGCGCGGAACCGCCTCCACTGGTTGCTGGAAAATGCATCCGAGATTATCTCCATTTACGATGCCAGTTACAGGCTCACCTATGTGAGTCCGTCTGTCACCCGCATCCTGGGGTACACCCCCGAAGAGATGATGGCAGGGAAGGATTTTGAACGGATCAGCCG
>CAYZMH010000102.1:0-7956 GCA_964479445.1 uncultured Bacteroidaceae bacterium
GTTGATTCTGCAGGACGATTCTGGCACGCAGAGCCGCAGGTTGTTTCACGCAGAGACGCAGGGGCGCGGTTTTTTCTGCAGGACGATTGAGAGCGCGGAGGCCTTTATATTAGGATCTGTTAATTATTGTAGTAAAGTAATAATAATGTGGTTGTTACAGGGGCTCTGTATGATGATGCTATCTTTGTTTGGATTTGTTTACCAAAACCGGAGGGAACCAAGGTGAACTATGCGGAGGCTTGACTATGCGTCATACTGCGAATAAGTTCCTGGTTCCCTTTAGGTTGCAAGTACCAATTAGAATATTAAGCAATGGGCTTATTAAAGGTATCAGTAAAGCAACCCTTCCGGTTATAATAAAAAGATTATGAACAAATTTACAAAGAACTTAGTTTTATCCAATAAGATTTTTTCATCCTGATAACCTTCCGATAAAATGATTTTACATTTTGGTAAATTCCAAACAATCTTTTTTGAGTGATTATTTCCTGTTTTCATAGCACATTTCGAGTTGTCCTTCTCTTAAGACGCACTTTTTACTAATAAAACCAGTATTTCAGCCTGATGCGGATATTATTAAATAGCGGATTGAGCGGTTCATCAAAACAATATATACCCTTCTCCAAAAAAAGGTACGATTCACGGAAAACCCCTGTAAAACGTAACCATCCCGCGGTTGATGCGTTTAAGAGAGTATAGCATAAATGATAGAATGTAACGTTTAATTTGACACCAGGTTAAAAAGGATATTTGTTTCGTAAAATGAAGGGAATGGTGTTGATAACTTTCATTGGAAGGTTGGTGAATTGAGGATAACTTCATGAATTACGGAAAAAGTTATTAATTTAGTTATATTAATAAATATGTTGGCGTGAGGAAGTTGATCTTATCCATATGCATTTTTAGTTCCGTTTTCATGACTTTAAGGGGTCAGGATCCTCACTTTACACAGTTTTATGCCAATCCACTGTACCTTGCTCCCTCTTTTGCCGGCGCTATACAGTCAGACCGCATATCAGCCGTTTACCGCAATCAGTGGGCATCGCTTCCCGGCGCTTTTGTTACCTACAGTTTTTCGTACGATCACTTCTTCGACAATTTCAACAGCGGGGTAGGAGTATTGCTGATGCGCGATGTGGCGGGTTCGGGTGACCTGGCACTGACCAATGCCGGGTTGCAGTATTCCTACGACATCATGATCAACAACTACTGGCATGTTCGTCCGGGTATACACTTCAACTATACCCAGATGGGGATCGATTATGCCAAACTGACCTGGAACGATGAGCTGACCTCTTCAGGGACCGGAGGGAACACTATTGAACAGCCTGGGGAGGATGTAGTTTCCGATGTGGATTTTTCTACTTCGGCACTCGTTTACTCGGAACGGTACTGGCTGGGTTTTGCCGTGGATCATTTGCTCCGTCCCAACTACGGCCTGTGGAACAACGAGGCTGACTTGCCCATCAAGTATTCGGTGTTTGGCGGGGCACAGGTGATCCGGAGAGGCCGCCTGCTCAATCCCGTCGATGAGTCATTGTCACTGGCTTTCCTGTTCCGGCATCAATATATCTACAATCAGCTCGACCTGGGATTATACTGGTATAAGGCACCCCTGATGCTCGGATTCTGGTACCGGGGGATCCCGTTTTTCGGCATGGATCCGAAAGGAGATGCCCTGGCATTCCTGGTAGGCTACAAGATGGATGATCTGAGGGTGGGATACAGTTACGACTTCACCATCTCCAACCTGGTTTCTTCTACCGGAGGAGCGCATGAGGTCTCGGTAACCTACGAGTTCAAGACTACCAGGAAAAGGCAGAAGCGGCATATGGTGCCGTGCCCCGAGTTCTAGTTCTCGCGCAGAGGTTGTTTCACGCAGAGGCGCAGGTTTTGTTTCACGCAGAGGCGCAGAGGCGCAGTTTATCTGCAGGTCGATTGGAGGCGCAGAGAAGAAATTGAATGGCAGACGATTGGAGGCGCAGAGAAGAAATTGAATGGCAGACGATTGGAGGCGCATTGCTACAGGTGCCGGCACATCAACTTTTAGAGGAATAGGTTCAGATTCTGCGACTTGTATCGAAAAAACCGGTATTGCAGGGTTAGTCTGACATAAAAAATACAGGTTTAAATTTACAGTGAGTTGAACCGTATCGGGTTTTTTATTCTTTCTCTTCGATGATTACAAAGATATCTTCATCACCCTTCTTCATGTAGTATTGTTCCCGCGCAAATTTCTCCAGGTTCTCTTTGTTGGTGGTGAGTTCATGAAGCCGTGTTGAATCACGGTTTATTTGTTCCTTATAATACTCTTTGTCGGCTTCCAGCTGGTTAATATCCGATATCATCCGGAACCTGTCTACCAGGTTATTTTGCGAAAAGAAGATAATCCACACTAAAAAGAGAAGTATGGTGATCACATACTTATTTCGCATCCAGGGCCATATGGGCTTGAACCAGTTTTTCATGAGTGATGGTAATATAATGAATCCCGAAGAAGGTTCATCTCCTAGTTTTCAACAAAATTCACGCAAAGCAACGCGCACACTGTAAAAGCAGAAAACGCTGATTAATTCCGCAATACAATCTTGCGTAAATTAACCAGCGTCTTTTTTTTTTCTTCACGCCTCTGCGTCTCCACGTCCTGCAGAATCCCTGCGTCTCTGCGTCTCTGCGTGCAACAACTGCGCCTCCACGTCCTGCAGAATCCCTGCGTCTCTGCGTCTCTGCGTGAAACAACCTGCGTCTCTGCGTGAGATTAGTCTTCGTCCATGAACGGATACCGGTAATCAGCCGGCGGCACAAAGTTCTCCTTGATCGCCCGCGGGGAGGCCCAGCGGATGATATTAAGGAGGGAGCCTGCTTTATCGTTAGTACCCGATCCGCGTGCACCACCGAAGGGTTGCATACCGACCACGGCACCGGTAGGTTTGTCGTTGATGTAGAAGTTACCGGCGGTGTTCACCAGCAGGTTGGTCAGTTCCTCGATGATATAGCGGTCTTTGGCAAACACAGCACCGGTCAGACCATAGACGGAAGTATCGTTCAGGATATCTATTGTTTCATACATCTTATCGTCGGGATAGACATAGATTGTCAATACCGGTCCGAACAACTCTTCCTCCATGGTGACGTAGCGCGGATCTTTGGCATGGATAACGGTTGGTTCGATGAAGAATCCTTCCGACTTATCGTACCCGCCGCCGATGATCACCTCGGCATCTTTGTCTGATTTGGCGCGGTCGATGTACCCCGACAGTTTATCGAAGGAGGCTTCATCGATCACGGCATTGAAGAAGTTGGTGAAATCTTCGGGCGGACCCATCTTGATGCCTTTGATGACGCTTTCGAGCTTATCTTTCACGTCGGGCCAGATGCTTTCCGGAATGTAGGTCCGGGAAACCGCCGAACATTTTTGTCCCTGGTATTCATAGGCGCCGCGGACCATGGCGGTTACCAGGTGATCGATATTGGCGCTGTTGTGTGCGAATATATAGTCTTTACCGCCGGTTTCACCAACGATACGGGGGTACGACTTGTAATGATGAATGTTGTTTCCGATGGTCTTCCAGATATTCTGGAACACTTCGGTGGACCCGGTGAAATGGATCCCGGCAAAGTCGGGATGCGAGAAGATCTCTTTTCCGGCTACCGGACCCGAAACGAATACCAGGTTGATGACCCCGTCGGGGAGTCCGGCCTCCTGCAGGATCTCCATGATCACGCGGGCGGAAAATACCTGTGTGTTGGAGCATTTCCATACAGCGGTGTTCCCCATGGTAGCGGGAGCAGAAGGCAGATTTCCGGCAATGGAGGTGAAATTGAAGGGTGTAAGTGCAAAGACAAATCCTTCCAACGGCCGGAACTCCATGCGGTCCCAGATGTTTTTGGTGGACTTGGGCTGTTCGTTGTACAGCTTGTCCATGTAATATACGTTGTAACGGAGGAAATCAATGAGCTCGGCTACTGCGTCGATTTCCGACTGGAATACGTTCTTGGACTGACCAAGGATGGTGGCGGCATTCATTTTTTGCCGGTAGGGTCCGGACAGCAGGTCTGCGGCCTTTAAAAAGATCGATGCACGATGTTCCCACGACATGTTGGCCCATTTCTTCCGGGCTTCCAGGGCTGCATCAATGGCCTGTTTTACATGGGTGGCGTCTCCTTTGTGGTAGTGTCCCAGCAGGTGTTTGCGATTATGGGGCGGATGGACCGACACGGTATTGTCGGTTCGCACCTCTTTCCCGTTAATGATCATGGGGATGTCCGTTACTTCGGAGCGCATCTCTTCTATGGCCTTTTTCAATTCGGCCCGTTCCGGGGTACCCGGAGCATAACTCAATACCGGTTCATTTTTGATTTCCGGTATGTTAAAAAATCCTTTTGGCATATCGGTTACAGGTTTTAATAGTTAACGACTCTTTCTATGTATCACAAATTTCTTTCAAAATTGTTTGGTCACACTGCGCGTTCACCGGGGTTCACGCAGATGGAGATTGCCTCTCTTCCGGTGCTCATCTCCCTGTGCAAATATATGGGGTATAAGGGAGGGGTGGAAGATATTTTATAACAGGTTTTTTCTCGCAAAGATTTTGTTTCACGCAGGGGCGCAGAGGCGCAGTTGAATGGTAAGACGATTAGAGACGCAGCGGGTTTTCTCGCAAAGGCGCAGGGGATAGCAGGGCGGTTGGAGACGCGGAGACGCAGGTTTTAACAGTAAAATATGGTTTATAGAGCTGAGAATCGCAGTCAATATCAGAAAAGAAGCCGAATTGGTTCAGATCGCATGTAGCAGGTGAGCGTTTTGAAATGCATGTATTCGTATGGGTGATCTGTTGTTGAATATTCATACCGGCAAAAAATGAGTGTCTGATTTCTGAAGGTGAAATGCTGATTTTTTACCGGATTGTCACATCAACATTAAAAAAGTTATGGATTTAAATGACATTACCGGTAAAATCGTCAATGTGGCTTATGAAATCCACCAGGGATTGGGACCCGGTCTTTTTGAATCGGTGTATGAGATGATCCTGTTCGATCAGCTCACTGAAGCCGGGTTCCGTGTAAACCGGCAGGTCACTTTCCCGGTTTATTACCACACTAAAAAGTATCAAACCGGTTTCCGGGTGGACCTGCTTGTCAACAGCGCGGTGATCGTGGAGGTCAAATCAGTGGAATCCCTGCAGCCCGTTCATTACAAGCAACTCTTAACTTACCTGCGTCTGATGAATATCAAGCTGGGATTACTGATCAATTTTAACGAAGAATATATCAAGAACGGACTCCGAAGGGTGGTAAACCAACTCTGATCATTAACTTTCAACTATTCGACTTCCCTGCCAATCAACCGTATTTCCGCATCTCTGCGTCTCTAAACGCCCTGCAGATATACTGCGTCTCTGCGCCCCTGCGTGAACTAACCTGTGTCTCTGCGTGAGACAACCCTCTGCGTGAAAAAATTGACATTGAAGGTTTTATATTGTAACTTGTACAGTTAGCAATACCACGAAACCAACCAAACCCCCAGCATCATGAAAGCAATTATACATAACCTGACTGCCACGGTCCTGCTTGCATTGATCTGCGTGATAAGCGGACATGCGCAGGTGCCGGATACCGTGTACGGACCTGCCGATGAGCCGCCGGGAGGAGTGTTTATGGAGGTGGTGGGTACCCTGAACGACGAACTGATCAGCCGGTCGGCCGGAAAGGATATTACTTTCTCAACCGTTTCGCTGGCTGCCTATACGGATGTCTATTTTGCCACTAAAACTGATTCAGTGCGACTCTCCATGAATGGTGGGGAATTTACGGGTGGTGAGATCCTCTCCTTCAATGCGTCGCTGTCGGACCTGCCTGCCGGGAAAGTGGTATGGAACGGTCAGACCCGCACGGTGGAGAGTGCCACCCCTGTATATACCCGCTTTACCATGCTGGTGCGTGATGCTAACGACAACCCGGTTCCCCTGGTGGATCCGGCTTTCCTTAACCAGGATCCCTACCTGGGAGGGATGGCCCCGATCATCTCCCGGGGCGCCCTCAAGGTAAATTTGAGATTCGCGGCTTCCTATAACCAGAGCAGCGGGTTTATCCCTGCCCTGGACTTTTCCGATCAGTATTCCAATGCCGACGGAATGACCTATAGTTCCTTCGGATGGGGCTGGTACTGGATCAATGCCGCACCCATGCTTCAAACCAATGACCCGATCCAGGTGGATGAAGGCGATACGGTGTGGATCGATCATATCCACCTGCAGTCGTTCGACTACGAATCGCCTGAATCAGAACAATATTTCTACCACGACGGAAGCGAAAACCATCCGGCCAACGGAGCCCTGATGATCGGTGAAGAGGAGATGGAGGCCGGCGATACCGCAACCATGGAGGTGATTCGAAGCGGACAGATCATGTATATCCATGATGACAGTGAGACCAGCAGCGACAGCATGCGCCTGAGCCTTGTGGACGGAGACGGGAAAGCCTATTACGATAACGAGGGGGATTCCCTCTTCTGGGTCTATTTCGATATCACCCCCATCGATGATCCCCCTGAACTGACGGTTCACACCGATATCGAAACCACGGAAGGAGAGGAGGTTACCATCACCCCGTCCCACCTCACCGCAGAGGATGATGTCAGTGCACCCGGGGCAATACACTATACCATCGATCCCGACATGGAGGGAACCTGGCCGAAATATGGCATCATCAAGAAATCCGGTATTCCCATGAGTCCGGGCGACCAGTTTACCCAGCAGGACCTGGCCGACAGCAAGATCACCTATAAACACGAGGGAACGGAAAATGCCTCCGACGGCTTCATATTCAGTGTTCAGGATGAGTCGGGGCACCCGGCCGAAAATAACGGCAACACCACCTTCTTCACCGACATCGTTGTTACGCTTTCAAACGATAAACCGGTGTTCAGTGCAAACGTTCCCACCGAAGTGGATGAAGGCGGAACGACCGTCATATCCCCGGCAAACCTGAATGCCGTTGATGAGGAGAGCAACGCTGCCCATGTCACGTTCACCCTGGATCCGGCGACAAGTGTGCCTGCATTCGGAACGCTCTTTCTCGAAGCAACCGCCCTTGCGCCCGGAGATGCTTTCACCGTGCAGGATGTGATGGATGGGAAGGTCTCCTATACACACGACGGAAGCGAGGAACCCGACGATGAACTGGTGGTGACTATCATGGACGAGCAGGGCGCCCTGGCAGAAGACAATGGTCATACCACCTTCAAACACAATATTATTGTATCACAGGTCAATGACACGCCCAGTGTGGTGACGCCGCATACCGACCTGGAATACCGGGCCGGGGAGGCATTCACGTTTACCATGGATGTTGGCATCTTCCACGATCCGGATCCCGGTGAAGAGCTCTCCTACACGCTCAGCATGATCGACGGTGGGGCCCTGCCTTCATGGCTCAGCTTTGATCCCGGCACCCAAGAATTGAGCGGGACACCCCCCAACAGCGATCAGGGTGACCACCACATGCTGTTTACCGCCCATGACCTGGCCGGTGCACAGGTCAGCGACACCATCGTCTTTACCATCCTGCCCATGGTCGATGTCGAGGAACACGCGTACGCGGAACAAACCGTGTACCCTAATCCGGGCAATGGCCGCTTCGAGATTCTGACCAACGGTACCTACGAAAGCTATACGGTTCTGTCAATCACCGGGGCCACAATCCAGTCAGGCACCCTCAAACAGCGTGATAAACTCATCCTCGACCTGTCGGATCACGCAGAGGGGGTCTACTTCCTGCTGATGCGTGACGGTGATGATGGAAGGGTGGTGGAGAAACTCATCAAACAATAATTCCCACGCAGAGCCGCGGTGTGTCCCACGCAGAGCCGCTGAGACGCAGGTGAATGGCAGGACGATTGAAGCCGCGGTGTGTCCCACGCAGAGCCGCTGAGACGCAGGTGAATGGCAGGACGAT
>CAYZMH010000102.1:8056-9412 GCA_964479445.1 uncultured Bacteroidaceae bacterium
AGCCGCGGTGTGTCCCACGCAGAGCCGCTGAGACGCAGGTGAATGGCAGGACGATTGAAGGTGCAAAGACCCGGTTGAAGAGGGAACAGGTGGAGAATGTCGTATTTTATCGATCTTCCTCCAGCATTTCCCCGACTTTTAAGAGGATCTCAACGCTTTCCTGAGGGACTTTGCCCTGGCCATCCGGACCGATGTTCAATAATAAATTACCTCCCCTGCTATTGATCTCTATCAATTTTTCATAGATTTCACGGGGTTTTTTCCAGTCATCATCACTCCATTTAAACCCCCATGAATTATTCATTGTATAACAGGCTTCCCACTCATATTCCACGGGGTTGTCAAGATGGAAATTTTCCGGTGTTCCAAAATCCTTTTTAAAGACATTTCTTTTTGCTACCCTGTTATTGATGATGATCTCCGGTTTTAATTGCCGAATGTAATTGTACATGTTCATGCCGGTTTTCATGTTCCACCATTCAACCCAGTCTCCGTCAAACCACATTATATCCGTATCGTAGTTGTCAATAAGCTCCTTTATTTGATTTTTCATATAAACGATGTATTCATCTTTTCGTCCGGTCTTCATCCGGATCTGGCTCCAACGCGATGGACCTGATCCGTCAATATTTCTTTCCTGGGAAGGATGATGCCAATCAATGATGCTGTAATAAGTGCCAAACCTGATATCATGCTTACGGCAGGCATCACTCAATTCTTTTACGATGTCTCGCTTGAAAGGGGTGTTCATTACATCGAAATTGGTATACTTACTGTCCCACAAACAAAATCCTTCATGATGTTTTGTTGTGACCACCAGGTATTTCATCCCTGCTTTTTTCGCGGTTTTCACAATAAATTCGGCATCAAAAGAAGTGGGATTGAATGTGTGCGTTAACATTGCATATACTTGTGATGAAATATCTGCATGCGCCTGGATCCATTCAGCAAGTTCAGTTTCAATGGTGTCATCCTGCCAGATACCACCTAACTGGCTATACAGACCGAAATGTATAAACATCCCAAATTGTGCATCGTTAAACCACTTCATTCGCCTGGTAAATTCCTCGTCGGGTTCGTTGCTGTAATCGATTTTCGTTTGAGCATTTGCCCATGGACAGATAATGAAGAATAAAAGAAGAAGAATTAGTGGGTTTCTCATTGTATTCATTGGATGTATTTTCATTATTTAAATCGTTTTGGAGTTAAATGAGGGCGGTATTTCAATCCTCCTTCGCGTTCGCTTCGGCGGACGAGAAGTTTGTTTTAATTCCTCGTAGTTCTACTCCGAAAACAAGAGTTCAGGGTTCTGCGTCTCCAATCGTCCTGCTGATAACCTGCGTCTCTGCGTGAGAT
>CAYZMH010000103.1:0-9353 GCA_964479445.1 uncultured Bacteroidaceae bacterium
ACTTGAGGAAACAAATGAGCCTTATGCTGTTGCAAAAATTGCAGGAATGAAAATGTGTGAGAATTATAATCGGCAATATGGCACTTCTTTTTTATCGGTGATGCCCACCAACCTGTATGGCCGCAATGACAATTATGATCTCAAAAACTCTCATGTTTTTGCAGCTTTGCTTCGTAAAATACATCTGGGTAAATCTCTGGAGAATTCGGATTGGCAAGCAATAAGAAAAGATCTTAGAAAGAACCCAATTGATAAGGTAAATGGAAATTCATCTGTAGAAGAGATATTACAAATTTTGAAACAGTCTGGTATCAGCAGAAAGAAAAATCCCAAATCTAAAGAAAGTGTCAATTTTAAAGATGTAAAAGAATCTGTTCAGGTTGAAATATGGGGTACCGGGAAACCGAAAAGAGAATTTATGCATTCTGCGGATATGGCAAGGGCATGTATTTTTGTGTTGCAATCAAAAGAGGCGGAGAAACTCATAAAGACCAATCCGGGTTACTCCTGGATTAATATAGGAACAGGAGAAGAGATCTCCATCAAAGAATTAGCCGTCCTTTTAAAAAACCAAATTGGATTTAAAGGGAAGCTGGTATTTAATGAAGATAAGCCGGATGGCACTCCCAGAAAATTGACTGATACAAGTCGATTGCATCAACTTGGATTCCATCACGATATTAGTCTGGATTATGGCGTTCAGTTGGTTTACGATATTTACAAAAGCAGTTAAACTCTTACGAATAGATGATAATTGTTAATCTATTTTCTATTTTGTATTTTTAATGAATAACTATTATGAAAAAGGGATTAATTATAACCGGCCTTTTCACTCTGATACTTTCAGGATGTCTAAACATCGAAGAAACACCTCTGGTGACATTGGATCCCTCGGTATTTTACCAATTACATGTTAAAAACCAAAGAATATTTCTCAATGCTGAAATACGTGCTAATCCAGATTTTATTGAGGTAGGTAATATCCCGACTCATTTTGAATATTCCGGTACTGTAGAGCTTTATGATGAGATTAGTGGAGAATTATTAAGCTCCACAGAGATTGAAGGCGAAGGGCTGAGCACACTGGTTGAAATAACGGCAGATAAATCAGATTATGAACACGTAATTGCAATCACCTCGGGTTCTGTCTCTGTTTATGCAGATAGAGAGAGTGATGGCAAACAATCTAATGATGTTTTGATTCATACTGCAGGTTTTTATGACGTAACTTATTTAAGAAACCTGCTGGAGCCAGAGGAATATCCTGTTGTTAGCATAACTCCGACGGTGGCATTTCAAACCCACATAAGAAATAAGCAATTATACACAACCTGTACCGTTGAGGCAAATCCTGTTTTTGGACTCACTGGTCAGGATCCAATTCTATTTAATTATGAGGGAGTGTTGCAGGTGTATGATGAAATATCCGGTGCCCTCTTAAAATCTTCGGCAATTTCCGGAGAAGGTCTTTCCAGAACAACAACAGTTGTTGCCGATACATCATCATTTGATGGGTTCGTATTAATAGCATCGGGGACAGTAACTTGTACTGCTGACATTGATGCAGATGGTGATACATCCAATGACATTACCATCAACTCGGCACAGTTCAACGACCTTTTACTTGTTGATCTCCGGGAAGATACGGAATAGTGATCAGCCTTTTGGCTAGGTATGCCCTGTGCGGAATCTATTTAATGCAAATGTAATCCTGCCGTTGACAAGAAGCAAACACGGATTATTTGACGAATACAGTATAAAAAAGCCATGAACAGCTCGATAATTTTGATGAACACCTGGTATTTTATGCAAAAGTGGTTGGCGAAACCATCCGGCTAAAGGGATAGGCAATTGAATGGTTCGTCTCATTGAGGTTTAAGCTGATCAAAAAAGAAAATAACCATCCTGTTTTCTGCCTTCTGTTCCTGATTTATTGAGTAATTTGAACAATGGAAAATGAGAATTGACAACACAATCAGTGGATTTCACTATTGCTGTCGAAAAATTGTCTGAAAAATGGGTAAGCGTATATACCTTTTGTTATTAAGCATCCTGCTGTCTGGTGCATCTTTGCCTGGCTTGAGCCAGGAAATTGTAAAACAGAGAAGCCCGAAAAGCATGGGAATGCCCGCATATCCATACCCGGTTAAAATACAGCAAACCGGTGGATCGGAAATTATATTAACGGGTAATGGGAACGGATTCCTGCACTGGTACGAAACGCCGGAAGGTTATACGGTGCTCAGGAACAAAAAGGGAGAATATGTGTATGCAGTGCTGAATGATTCGGGTGATATGATGCCTTCCGATATCCGGGTCGGGGAAACTAAAGGAGATATCCCCCGGGAGATCGAGAAGGGATACCGGTACAGCGAAAAACAGATTGAAAAACTCTCCCAGTCCTATTTTGAAGGCACTGCGACCAAATCCAATCCGAATCCGTTTCCCTCCACGGGTGAGCATGATGTTCTTGTGCTTATGGCATCTTTTCCAGACCGCTCGTCATCCGTTACACAGGAAGACTACTCTAACCTTATGAATGAACCTGATTATAACGGCACCGGGAGCTTCAGAGATTACTACCTTTCAGTTACCTATAACAACCTCTCCCTTACGACCACCGTCCAGCCCTGGGTAGAGGTGAGTCAGAATATGAGCTATTACGGTTCCAACGATGCGGAAGGATATGATATCCGCCCCAGGGAGCTGGTTCGCGAAGCGGTCGACCAGGTGGAACAATCGGGTTTTGACTTCTCTCAATATGATAACGATAACGACGGGTACGTGGATGAACTCATCGTGGTCTATGCCGGATACGGAGAGCAGTACACGGGCGCCGGAGATACATGCATCTGGTCGCATGCATACAGCCTGGGCGATACCAGTGTCGAATACGACGGGGTGATCATCGATAACTACCTGCTGGTATCCGAGCTTTATGGCAATAGCGGTTCCACCATCAATAACATCGGTACCGTGGTGCATGAATTTGCTCACAGCCTGGCGATCCCCGATCTGTACGACATAGATTTCGGGGGATCCGGCGGGTACGCCTTCGATCTGAATTTCTGGGATCTGATGGCCGTCGGTTCCTGGAACAATGAAGGGGCCACTCCTGCCGGTATCAATGCATGGCTAAAACGGTATATGGGATGGATGTCTTTCCCCACTATCGACTCCCTGGGAAGCTATTCCCTGAACCCAGCCATCAACAACCAGGAGGCGTTCCAGGTCAATACCCCGGTGTACAATGAATACTTTATCGTGGAGAACCGGCAACAGACCGGTTTTGACAGCTACCTGCCCGGTAGCGGGTTGCTAATTTATCACGTGGATCTTAATTATCCAGGTTGGCTCACAGGCGATATCAATGTGGACCCCGACCACCAGGGATTTGATCTCGAGGAGGCAGATGATCTCAGAGACAGCCTCACCATCGCCGGTGATGCCTTCCCTGGTAGTTCAGGAGTTACAGTATTTGATTCTGCTTCGGTTCCGGGTTCCCGGACCTGGAACGGGGAATCATCCAACATCTCCATTCAAAACATCACATCAACAGGAGGAGTCATTACCTTCGACCTGGTGAATTCCACCATGAACGAACTGCCGGAAGACTGGGAGGTAGATGAATTATCGTATACCCAGCAGGGGGTGGTAACCGGGGTGGTATATCCTGCCGGCGATACCGCCACTGAAGGTTACCTGGCTGCATTTGCGGGTGATGAGTGCCGTGGTGTGGGATCGGCCTATTACCTTGACTCAGCCGATTCCTATCTCTTTGAGGTGAATGTGTTTAGCAATTCAACCGGTGGGGATACCCTCTCCTTCAGGTATTATGATCCGGAGATCGATAGTACCTACCTTCTCTATGAAACCCTTTTATTCGCAACCGACACCATAGCGGGTACCCTTGAAACCCCCTTCGCTTTTCACACCCCGGTTGCCTTTGAAAGAAATTTTAACCAGGGATGGAACTGGTTTTCACTGAACGTGGAGATGCAGGATATGACGCCGGCTTCCGTATTCACTACCTGCACCATGGGCGGGGATTATGTAAAGAACCAGACCATTTCTACCACCTACTACGATGGCTATGGCTGGTTCGGCACACTGAATGAATTGAATAATAAAGAGTTGTTTATCATCGAGGTGGGCACCGATTGCGGGATTGAAGCAGAGGGAGTGGGAGTGCCGCCCGGCAGCAGCATCGAACTGGTTCCCGGCTGGAACTGGGTGGCCTATACTCCGCAGGAACCCGTGACCTCCTCCGTGGCACTTACTTCCCTGTCGCCTTCGGATCGCGATTATGTGAAAAACCAGCTCTACTCCACGACCTACTACGATGGGTACGGATGGTTTGGTACCCTGGAGCAGATGACACCGGGAGAAGGCTATATGGTGCGTATAACCAATGCAGATACACTTACCTATCCGGCAAAACCCCAGGGTAAAAAATCGATTCGCTCCCGGAAAGACGAGTCAATACCCGCAGATTTCAATCCGTACAGCTTCCCATACAACGGATCGGTAACAGCCGGGATCTACGTGGACGGATCGCCCATCGGTGACACAGACGACCTGCTTACGGCCTGGTCCGGCGAAGAGTGCCGCGGGGCAGTATCAGGACGCTACTTTGAACCCACGGGCAACGTGGTTTTCCCGATGATGGTTTACAGTCACATCAGCTCTGATGATCCGCTCTCCTTCCGGTATTACGACAGCTCGGAAGATACCTGGTACGGGTGCACGGAAACCCTGTTTTTTGAACAGGATATGATCACAGGGGATGCGATGAATACCTTTGAACTTCACCTGGCCGATCCTTCTGCCTTAACGGATGAAGTCAGCGAACCGGCGACATTGCACGCTTATCCAAACCCCTTTGAAGAGTCGGTCAGTGTGGAATTCTATAGCAGGGGAACGGAACCTGCCATCGTTGAAGTGTATAACGTGCTTGGTCAGCGATTGGACCAACTGGCAAATCAAACCTATTCGCGCGGCATTCATACCATCAATTGGGAACCCCCGCAAACTGGCTCTAACATTTACTACATCAAATTGATTCAAGGTAAAACCCGGCAAATGAAACGAATTATTCACATCAATTAGTCCTGTTTTGATATGAACCAATCCTTTCTGTTTCCAAGGCTTATCCTGACCACCCTCCTGGTGTCGGGTGTTTTTTCTGTTTCATCTCTTCATGCTCAGCATAATTGGTCATACGATCCCACTGACTACGCGAACAGTGGTCAGATTGA
Source organism: uncultured Bacteroidaceae bacterium (assembly GCA_964479445.1). Classification (GTDB taxonomy): domain Bacteria; phylum Bacteroidota; class Bacteroidia; order Bacteroidales; genus CAYZMH01. The sequence goes on from CAYZMH010000103.1 coordinate 5,259, forward strand.
TGCGGTGGTCATGCTGAATTCCGAGGAGGTAACTTCCGGAACACTGGGAGCTTTTGCCGGGGAGGAGTGCCGCGGCTATACCGATGGAAGTTTTTTCGATCCCAATGGAAAGACCATCTTCAGCCTGCTGTGCTATAGCAATGCTTCCTCCGGTGAGACCCTTACCTTCAAGTATTATGACGATGTAGAGGATACCGTTTATGCGGTTGAGGAGACCCGGGAGTTTGTCAGTAATATGATCGTAGGAAGTGCCGTTGATCCGGAAGTCTACCATGCGGTTGCCAATTCTGCTCCGGTGGCTGATTGTCCGGATAAAAGCACGCTGGGTCCGTTACCCGGACCGGTAGTTTTTGACCTGTGCGAGATATTTGATGACCCCGATGGGGATGATCTCACCTTCGACGAACAGCATAGCACAAACGCCACAGTGAACTGGGTGTCGGGCTGCGAACTTGAATTTACGGCAGCCGCCAGTGGTACCTCCACCCTTACCCTGGTCGCTTCAGACGGATCATTGCAGTCGGAATGCTCCTATAGCTTCACCCTCAGCAGCGATAATGATCCGCCATGGGCAGCAAACCCGATTGGCCTGCTCACCCTCCCGGAAGGATTTGCTTCCTACCAGGTAGACCTGGATACGGTTTTTTCGGATCCCGATAATGACGCCCTGGTTTACCAGGCTGCCATTGAGGATGAAACAGTGGTTACAGCAGGTATTTCCGGATCGCTCCTTACACTCACAGAAGGCGGTTCCGGGAACACCTCCGTGACGGTTACCGCCTCGGATGCAGACTTCAGTGCAGATATGCAGTTTGATGCTGTAGTTGTTGCAGCGAATCCACCGCAGCCATGGGAAGTGAACCCTGCAGGCTTTGCCTACTCCGGACAGATTGATGCGGTGGTGCGGGCTAATGGAACGGAACTTACTTCCGGTCTGCTTGCCGCTTTTGTGGGCGATGAGTGCCGCGGAAAAGTGGAAGGGGTCTATTTTGCACCCGGGGACCGGACAATCTTTTCACTGCTGGCGTACAGCAACAACAGTGCGGGGGATATCCTGACTTTCAGGTACCTTGATCCGGGAAGCGGATCATCCTTCCCCATCGATGAGGTGATCGAGTTTAAAGCGGATATGCGGATGGGATCCGCTCAATCCCCTGTTGAGCTTACTTTTACAATCGCCAATGAACCACCGGCTGTGTCATCCCCCATTGGTGACCAGGTGGTTGCGGAACATTTTAATGAACTGACATTTAACCTGGAAGAGGTGTTTTCTGATCCCGATACCGATGTACTATCCTATACTGCTTCAACAAGCGATCCCAGTGTGGCTACCGTCTCAATTTCAGGGTCTACCCTAACCATCTCCGAAGCGGGTGCGGGAACATGCTCCATCATGGTTTCGGCCGGCGACGGTTCGATTACCATCGATGACCGCTTCACGCTGGAAGTTACCGAGGTGAATGATCCGCCGGTGGTGGAGAATCCGCTTCCTGATCAGACCCTGCAGGAGGGGTTCGGAACGAAGAATGTCCGTATCTCCGGAACCTTCTCGGATCCTGAAGATGATGTGCTGGATTATTCAGTATCCAGCAGTGACCTTACGGTGGTGGATGCTGCCCTGTCAGGATCCAACCTGGTGATCAAGGAGCAGGGGGTCGGAACGGCCACGGTTTCTCTTTGTGTGGATGACGGGGAATACCAGGTATGCGAGGATTTTGAAGTTACCGTCACCGATGTGAATTTTAGTCCGGACAGCATGTGCAGTTACCTGCCCGACACCATACTGGTTCAGAATTTTGGAACAGCCACTATTTCCACCCTGTGCAATGCTTTTGAAGATCCGGATGGGGATGAACTGACATACACTGTATCAAGCAGCAACCCGGATGTGGTGACCGCAGGGGTCGATGGGTGTGATCTTATCCTTACCGAAACCGGATTGGGAAGTTCGCAAATTGAAGTGTGTGTTGCGGATGGAGAGTTTGAAAGCTGTTGTACCTTTTCGGTCACGGTGGTGGAAGAGAATACGCTCGAATTGTACGTAATGGACGATCCCCTGCAGGAAGGGGACTCTATTAAACAGTGCGCGGACTCTGCACTTGTTACGTTGATCGTGTATTCCCAAACTCCCTGGGAATTTGAAAAGACCGGCAGTTGGTTTGCGGCTGAAAAGGTCAATAATTTCAACATTGAAATTAAGTTTCCTGAAAACACCACCGGGGTGAATCGAGATGGGAGTATCGCCGTGCGGGATACCCAGGACCATGTATTGAACCTTACCATATTCCAGAGTGGTAGCTGCGATCCCAATTCAACTGTTTCAGAGACAATCCTGACCTTTACCGGTTATCCCAATCCGGTAACGGATTATTTCTACATTGAAAGGAATTCCGAAAAGCAGGGAGCCGTTCATAAGGCCGTTATCTATCATATTTCCGGACGTAAGGTTGAGGAGGTCCCTGTAAACCGCAGGAAGCAAAAGCTTATTGAATTCGATATGCGTGGATACCGCCCGGGAATCTATTACATAAAAATCATGGATGAGCATGAAGCCATGGATGTACTTCCGGTCGTGAAAAGGTGATTATGCAGCACCTGGTGATCGCCGAATTTGACGAAAGGGATTATTGTGACAATTAATGCAATATTCAGGAATTTAAAGAGGTCAATTTCATAGATTAAGCGCATTGATTCTTTTCGTAATGCAGATCAATTTAAATATTCCATTTCATAGACTCTCTGATCCAATTGACTCCAGGTAAATTTCTTTCATAACAGACTGACTTCCAGGTGACATTTTCATCTCAATATATTGATAACCACGTTGATCTGTTTCATGTTGCAGCTTGTAACCTGTTATAGAATAAATATTTATTGATGAAAGGATAAAATACCCATTTCCTGTGTTTTTTTAAGGGACTCTGAATGTTCATCCAAGAAATTGAGCCGTTCATAAATAGATAGGTTCAGGAAGCCCTAAATCCCTTTATTTATAGTCGATTACTGCGTAATTTTAAAATTCAGCTCTTTACAATTCTCTGGAATGTAGAAGCGCTTTTTGCGAACAGCAATAGTATGCGATTCAACTTAATAGATTCCGGGAGGATTGTGGAGTCAGTAAATGCAAATTTGATTCAATAAAATATTTCGTTATGGACACTGAAGGAAGTTTTTCAAGAAAATGGACCAGGCTTTTTATTCTGTGTGGATTCCTGTTGAGTTCCGCAATCGTTAATGGGCAACATGGCTGGACTGTGAATCCGGCAGATTATGCCTTTAACGGTGAATTGAATGCTGTGGTCATACTCGATGGGGCCGATGTGACTACCGGTTCTCTCGGGGCTTTTGTGGGTACTGAGTGCCGGGGCTATTATGATGAACCGGATTATTCCCCGATATCAGATCGTTATTACTTTCCGGTTACGGTATACAGCAACCAGGCTTCCGGTGAGACCCTCACGTTCCAGTACTATGACGGAAGTGAATACTATGATATCAGCGAGACGGTGGAGTTCGTCTCCAATATGCAGGAGGGGGATGCAGCCAATCCGTTAGAATTTAACGCGCTGTCCAATAGCCAACCGGTCGTGGATAATCCGATCGCCGACCAGGTGTATGATGAATACTTTGGCAGCGCAACGATCGACCTGGATACCATCTTCAGCGATCCGGATGCAGGGGATGTCCTTACTTACACGGCATCCAGTGACAACAGTGCAGTGGTTACGACCAGTATTTCAAGCAATATCCTTACCATCAATGAAGCCGGACCCGGAACAGCCAACATCACAGTCACCGCTACCGATAATGGCGACCCGGTGCTGGATACTTCAGATGTGTTCCAGGTAACAGTGAACGATATAAATGGTGCCCCGACAGTGGACAGTCCGATCGCCGACCAGGCGTACGATGAGTACTTTACTTCGGCGACCATCGATCTGACCGGCGTGTTCAGCGATCCCGATCCGGGCGATGTGCTTACGCTCACCGCCACCAGCGATGATGAAGCGGTGGTAACGGTTTCAGTAAGTGGAACGACTCTGACCATCACGGAGGTCGGACTGGGTACAGCCAACATAACCGTAACAGCCACAG
>CAYZMH010000104.1:0-9346 GCA_964479445.1 uncultured Bacteroidaceae bacterium
GGGGGAGCGTATCCCGTTTCATGGTACTGAACCTTAGCTGGCGGTCACTTTTTGCCATCTCTTCCATGGATTCATTCATCATATTCCCGAGGAAAAACTGGGGATATACGAAATGATCGCAGGAGTAGACATCACCGTTGTGTTCCATTACCAGTGCATCACCACAGGTCTGGCGCATCGCACAGAGCGAAGGGGATTCCCCGGCGTAGGGGGCCAGAGTATTGTCAAAATAATTGACAAATACACTGCCTACGTCAATCCTTACCCACTCCTCGAAAATTTTAACCAGGAATTTTCCCCAATCCTCAGGCTCCACACTCTCCTCGGTAACCCAGGTATCCTCTTTGTAATCATTTGCCACCAGCTTCAGTTTTACATCAGGATTTACAGCCTCACGCTCCACGATAGGGATAAATTGCATGAAGCTGCTGCCGATATCCTTTAGAAAATGATACACCCGCAGGGGAACTCTGGCATTGCGGTCATTGACCACCGTCAGGGTGTTGAATTCCACCCCGTGTTTGTGGAAGAGACGCACACTCTCCATAACCCGATTGAACGATCCCTTCCCTGAAGCAAAGGTGCGGTAATGATCATGTACTTCCCGCGGACCGTCAACCGATAACCCGATCAGGAAGTCGTTGGCAGCAAATAGCTCGCTCCAGTTGTCATCGATCAGGGTGCCGTTGGTTTGAAGTGCATTGCTGATTTTCCTGCCATCGGAGTGTTTTTCCTGGAGGGCAAGCACCTCCTTAAAAAAATCAATTCCTAAAAGAGTAGGTTCTCCCCCCTGCCAGGAGAAGAGAAGCTCCTCCCCGGGTTGCGACTGGATATAATCTCGGATGAATTTTTCAAGCACCTCCTCCTTCATCCTGAATTGCGCGGGTTCGTTCTTCTTCCCTTCATAAATATTCGCTTTCTCCAGGTAATAACAATATTCGCAGTTGAGGTTGCATACCGGACCAAAGGGCTTAACCATCATCTGGAAAGCCCGCTTCATATGCATCCGGTCATGTGCAGTAAGGAAATTAAGCTCTGGCATATCATTCGCTCCTCTTCATTTCACACCCGGACCAAAAATACTATTTTTTGGTGAAATCGCTATCCCCTCCCCGGTGTGGAATTACTCACGCTGATGATCGAACATCGCTAATTGGCATAAGATTTGTATTTTTATACACTGGACAAACAATGGTTATAAAACCGGAAAGGAGATTATATTATGAAACGGATATTCATTGTTTTATTTGCCATGGCTTTTATAATCCCTGCCTGGGGACAGGAAGAGGGGGAATTGAGCAGGCGAGAAAAACGCAAATTAGAGCGTCAGGAACGCAAAGCCCGGATGGAAGAGGAACGTGAAAAAACTGCCAAACTAGTGGAATATATGGCCGAAAATCAACAGTTTGTGCTTGAAGCAAACATGTTGTTTGATAAATACGGTCAGAGTTTCAACGTGAGTCCGAACATAAATTTTGTGGCCCTTGATTCGCTGGAGGGAGTGATTCAGATCGGCAGCAATAGGTATATTGGTTCCAACGGTGTAGGCGGTGTAACCCTGGAAGGCTCCATCAGCAGATATGAGTTCGAGGAGAACGAAAAAAAGGGATATTACAGCATCTCCTATGCCCTGAATACAGCAGTAGGAACTTATGACATATTCATGACGATGAATAAAAACGGGAATGCAGATGCCACTGTACGAGGCAATTTCGGCGGATCCATCCGGTATTCGGGAGACGTGGAACATCCCTCGGCTTCCCGGGTTTACAAAGGAATGTCCCTCTACTGACCCCGGGGAAAAGAATTTTAAAAGGCAGCATCGAGCCAGGTTCGTTGCTGCCTTTTTTGTGCCAGATCTGCTATTTTTTCAGATCCTCCAGTGAATAGAGGAATCGCTTGATGCTTCTCTTGGGAGTCTTTTCAAACTCGCTTTCATGGATATGAATACGGAAGATGTTTTCATATCCTTTCAACTCCTGGTTGATCATCTTCCTGTTCTCTTCCATCACCTCCTTCAATCGGTCTTTTACCCCGTCTGCTTCCGCTGCATCCATGTCGGGATGCACCAGAACCTCCAGTTTGTGATTCTCGTTCATCAGAACAACGGTCTCGGCAATGTAAGGCAGGTTATTGAGACGCGCTTCAATCTCCTCGGGATAGATGTTCTGTCCGGATGGACCCAGCAGCATGCTCTTGCTTCTTCCTTTGATGTAAACATATCCCTCGCTGTCGGTGACACCCAGGTCCCCTGTATGAAGCCAGCCCTCCTCGTCAATGGCATTGCGGGTTGCCTCTTCATTTTTATAATACCCTTCCATCAGGTTTTCCCCGCGGACCAGGATCTCTCCGACTTCGCGATAGGGATCACCGGAGTCTATACGCAATTCCATCACATCAAGAATTATGCCCGCCGATCCCTTCCGGCTTGTACGATACCCGTCATACGAGATCAATGGTCCGCACTCGGTCATACCATAGCCGATGGTAAACGGGAACCTGATCTTCCGGTAGAATGCTTCCACTTCTGCGCTGAGCGGAGCTCCTCCCAGTACAATTTCACGAAATCTTCCGCCGAACGATTTGATCAGCTTTTTGCGGATAACCCCGTAGAGGATGTTCCGGATGCCGGGTACAGCCAGCAGGACCTTCATCGGTCCTTTACTGATCGTAGGCAGCAGGCGTTTTTTGTACATCTTTTCCAGAAATAGCGGGATGAACATCACCAGGTGCGGCTTTACTTCATCAAACGCCTTTAAGAGCAACGGGGTAGCCGGAATCTTACCCAGGATGGTAATATGCACCCCCACGGTTAGCGGGAAAAGAAAATCAAATGCATTGGCATAGCAGTGAGCCAGGGGCAGTACGGTGATCATTTTTTCACCGGGATTCAGCTCAATCGATCGCTGGGCATAGGTAACGTTGCCGGCCAGGCTGTTGGCTGATAAAACAACTCCTTTACTAAACCCGGTGGTTCCCGAGGTGTAGTTGATCTCTACCACCTCCTTGTTATCCACCCTGGCATAATCGATATGCTCACGGGTAAATCCGTCCGGGTATTTCTCCCGGAACAGCTCCTCCATCCGGTCGTGTGCCTGCCGGACCTGGTCGGAGGGATTTGCAGAGAGTACTGAAAAATCATCCACTGCAAAAATAGCATTTACTGCCGGCATACTCTCTTCTGAGAGCGTATCCATCAATTGCTTATCCACAAACAGGATAACTGAATCCGAATGATTCACGATATTGTGCACCTCCTCGGGTTTAAAATCGGGAAGGATGGGTACCACGATGGCTCCATGGGTTATTACTGAAAGAAATGATGTGCACCACCGGGCTGAGTTTCTGCCAAAAACAGCAATTTTATCTCCTTTCTGGACATTCAGTTGCTCTAAAAGAATATGGAGCCTGGCGATCTGGGCTGCCATCTCTCCATAGGTAAATGTGTCTCCGTGATAATCGGAAACAGCTGGTAAATCCCAGTTTTTAGCAAAACTTTCGGCATATAACTGGATGAAATTCTCCTTGATCATGGATGTTGACGTTTAGATTTGGCTTAAAGATAAAAATTCCGTGTAAGGATCCATTGTTTCTTATGAAAATTTGAAAAAAGAACATCTGCAATCGATTATCCGTCAATAATTTTATACAAAAAAACCCGGACTGTTTTTGTCCGGGTCGAAAAACAGGACATCGCCTGCCCTATTCCGTTAATCTCTTTTCAATCACCTCCCAGTCGACGATCTTCCAGAATTCAGAGAGGTAATCGGGACGCCTGTTCTGGTAATCCAGGTAATAGGCGTGTTCCCACACATCTGCGGTCAGCAGGGGTTTCAACCCTTCCCGCAACGGGTTACCGGCGTTGGATTCCTGGACCAGCTTCAGTTTGGTTCCATCCTGAACCAACCAGGCCCATCCAGAACCAAACAGGGTAGTTGCGGCCTTTTCAAATTCCTCTTTGAACTGTTCAAGCGAACCAAAATAGGTGTCAATCATTTCACCCAGCTCGCCTCCCGGTCGATCCTTCGGATCGGGGGAGAAGCTGTGAAAATAGAACGTGTGATTCCATACCTGGGCTCCGTTATTAAAAATACCTCCATCGGCTTCTTTGATTATAGTCTCCAGGTCAGCATTTTCAAATCGTGTTCCGGGTATGAGCCCGTTCAGTTTATTGACATATGCCTGGTGGTGTTTCCCGTAATGAAAATCAAGAGTCCGGTTACTTATCACCGGTTCCAGGGCATCTTGAGGGTACGGTAAATCTGGTAATTCAAATTTCATAGCAGCTATTTTTTAGTGGTGTTACAAACAGATCAAATGTTAAAAATTTAACAACTCAGAAGCTTTTTTGTTGACAGGAAAGCTATTTGTTCCGATCACGGGATGCAAGGTCAGTCTGAAAAACCGGAGATTAAAGCTGGCGGCAGCCTGTTGCCTGGAATCCTGAATTCGCAGACTACAGGTTAAGCCATCTTTTCCCTGCAATTTCAGCCTCATCCTTAAATGAACCTGGAAGAATGGGCTCGCAGGATTCAGGGAAATCTTATCTTTGCACCAGGTAATAAATTCTGTCCGGATTAACTTTTAACCATCCGGAACCCCACTAACTTTTATAGTACAATGATCCATTTCTTTGCTGTCCGTCAACAACACATCATAGCCGTTGAACATGAAAAGACCCTTTCTTCCCCTTCCCTCGAACGCCTGCAATGGGTACTGGGTGGTGCTGTAAGCATGGAGAAGAACCAACTGGAAGGTCAGTATGTCGGACCGCGTAAAGAGATGGTCACTCCCTGGAGCACCAACGCCGTGGAAATCTGCCAGAATATGGGCATCCGGGGAATCACCCGCATGGAGGAGTTCGTGAAAACCCCCGGTGAGCAGGTGACCTATGACCCCATGCTGCAGGCATTGTACCATGGACTGGACCAGGACCTTTTTACCATTGATCTCACCCCGGAGCCGGTCCGGACCATCGATAACATCGCTGCATATAACAAGAAAGAGGGACTGGCGCTCAGTGAAGAGGAGATTGCCTACCTGGAATCCCTCAGTAAGCGGTTAGGCAGGAAACTTACCGACAGCGAAGTATTCGGGTTTTCGCAGGTTAACTCAGAGCATTGCCGGCATAAAATCTTTAACGGACGATTTATCATCGACGGCAAAGAGCAGGAAAACTCGCTTTTTGAATGGATAAAACGAACCACGAAAACCCACCCCAATGCCATTGTATCGGCTTATAAGGACAATTGTTCATTTGCACGAGGACCTGTCATTGAACAGTTTGCCCCCGACCGGCAGGATGAGTCGGGAACCTTTGAAACCCGCTACATTGAAACCGTACTGTCCCTGAAAGCGGAAACGCATAATTTCCCGACTACCGTTGAACCGTTCAATGGAGCTGCAACCGGTACGGGCGGGGAGATCCGGGACCGCATAGGGGGAGGCAAAGCAGCGATCCCCATGGCGGGAACCGCGGTTTATATGACCTCATACCCCCGGTTGGACGGCGGTCGGCCGTGGGAAAAAAAGATCCATGCCAGGAACTGGCTCTACCAGTCACCCGCTTCCATTCTGATCAAGGCGTCAAACGGAGCCAGCGATTTTGGCAATAAATTCGGGCAACCTCTAATTTGCGGAAGCGTTCTTACGTTTGAACACGAGGAGAATCAGAAAATGACCGGGTACGATAAGGTGATCATGCTGGCCGGAGGCATTGGATTCGGTAAACTCAAAGATGTTCAGAAAGAGACTCCCCGCAAAGGGGACCTGGTTGTGCTTCTCGGGGGAGATAACTACCGGATCGGAATGGGAGGCGGTGCAGTCTCATCGGTTGCAACCGGCGAATATGACAATGCCATCGAGCTCAATGCCGTACAGCGTGCCAACCCGGAAATGCAAAAACGTGCCTACAATGCCATACGCGCCCTTTCCGAAGCAGAACACAATACCATTATCAGTATCCATGACCACGGTGCCGGAGGTCACCTGAACTGCCTGTCTGAACTCGTGGAAGAGACCGGGGGTGTGATCTGGCTGGATGCCCTGCCGGTAGGTGATCCAACCCTCTCTTTTAAAGAGCTGATCGGAAATGAATCCCAGGAAAGAATGGGACTGGTGATTCGCTCAAACGATGTGGATGAACTGAAGCGAATTGCAGGGCGTGAACGTGCGCCAATCTATATCATCGGTGAAATTACCATGGATCACCGCCTTGTTTTTGAGAGCAAAAAGACCGGTGAAAAGCCCATCGACCTGGAACTGGCTGACATGTTTGGCAACCCTCCCCAGACTATCATGAACGATGTGACGGTCAGGGAAAAATATGATTCCCTGGAGACCGATACGGCACTCCTTTCAACGTATCTTGAAAACGTACTGAAGCTGGAAGCGGTGGCCTGTAAAGATTGGCTTACCAATAAGGTGGACCGCTCGGTAACGGGTAAGATCGCTAAACAGCAATGTGCCGGGGAACTGCAGCTTCCACTGAACAACCTGGGAGCTGTAGCACTGGATTACAGGGGTACGAAAGGGTACGCCACGGCAATCGGACATGCCCCCGCTGCCGGTCTGGTTGATCCGGCCGCCGGAAGCGTACGATCCATAGCAGAAGCACTTACCAACCTGATCTGGGCCCCGATGCCTGACGGACTCACCAGTGTATCGCTCTCCGCAAACTGGATGTGGCCATGCAGGCACAGGGGCGAAGATGCCCGCCTCTATGAAGCTGCAAAAGCAGCAAGCGATTTCGCGGTTGAACTGGGTATTAATATCCCCACCGGTAAGGATTCCCTCTCCATGACCCAGAAATATGAAGAGGAAGTGGTCTATGCACCCGGTACCGTGATCATTTCTGCCGCCGGGGAGGTAACTGACGTGCGCAAGATAGTCGAACCGGTGCTGGTCAATGATCCGGAATCCAGGCTCATTTACATCGACCTGGCCCTTGACGAATTCAGCCTGGGCGGCAGCTCCCTGGCTCAAACCCTGAACTATCTCGATAAGGAAACTCCCACCGTGAAGGATCCATCCTATTTTAAAAAGACCTTCAACCTGGTCCAATCACTTATCGGGGAGGGGGAAATTATGGCAGGCCATGATGTGTCGGCAGGCGGATTAATCACCACCCTGCTGGAAATGACCTTCACCAACCAGGCAGGAGGGATAGAAGCAGATATAACCGGAATTCATGATCATCCGGTGCGCGTGCTGTTCAGTGAAAAACCGGGTATTGTCATACAGGTGAAGGACGCTTTTTCCGTGGACGCCCTCCTGGAAAAAGAAAATATACGCCATTATGTGATCGGGAGACCCTCGGAAGAAAGAAAAATCACCCTCACTGTCGGGGACCTTACAGAGGTTTTCGACATTGATGCCCTGCGGAACACCTGGTTTGAAACTTCGTACCTGCTGGATCAGAAGCAAACCGGGAACGACCTGGCCGGGGAACGCTTTGCGAATTATATGCATCACCGCCTGCAATTCTCCCTGGGTGCTTTCCAGGGTACATTCAAGGCCCTGGAGATTGATCCCGACCGGCATAAGCGCTCCGGTATCCCGGCTGCCATTATCCGGGAAAAAGGGGTCAACGGGGATCGTGAAATGGCTTATGCCATGCACCTGGCAGGATTCGATGTGAAAGATGTACACATGACCGACCTGATTGAAGGCAGGGAAACCCTTGAAGATGTATATTTCATCGTTTTTGTAGGTGGTTTTTCCAATTCGGATGTCCTGGGTTCCGCCAAAGGGTGGGCCGGAGCTTTCCGGTACAACGATAAAGCAAGGATCGCCCTGGAGAATTTCTATAAAAGAACCGACACACTCAGCCTCGGTATCTGTAACGGCTGCCAGTTAATGATCGAACTCAACCTGGTGGTACCCGAACATGACAAACAACCGAGCATGCTCCACAACGATTCCGGTAAGTTTGAATCATCATTCCTGGGAGTAAAAATCCCGGAAAACAACAATGTGATGTTACAATCCCTGGCCGGTATGGAGCTGGGTATCTGGGTAGCCCACGGGGAGGGCAGGTTCTCACTGCCGCTGGAGGAGAGCACCTATCATATTGCAGCGCGTTACAGTCATTCAACCTACCCGGCCAATCCGAACGGCTCGGATTACAACACGGCTGCCATCTCCTCGGCAGATGGACGGCACCTGGCAATGATGCCCCACCTGGAGCGCTCATTCCTTCCCTGGCAGTGCGGAACCTACCCGCAGGACCGACGGCAGGATGAGGTGACGCCGTGGATGGAAGCTTTTGTCAATGCCAGGAACTGGATCGCCGGGGTAAAAGAATAATCTTCCCCCCTATCACAACACCGTTAAAAACAAGAGCCTGCATCTTGTTATTCGTAACGGATTGAACATAAATGGACCTCTGGTATGTGCTCTCTTCACTTTCCAGGTAGTGCAAAAACCCACCGGCTCCGGGGGCACCGGCGCAATTAGAACCACCGCTTTTTCCGGAAATAATAGAGCATCCCCAGGGCTACCAGCACCATGAATCCAAGCATGTAATAGTAACCGTTTTTCCAGGTCAGTTCAGGAATGTACTCAAAATTAGTTCCATATATACCGGCAATAAAAGTTAGCGGGATAAATATGGATGCAAAAATCGTGAGGACTTTCATCACATCGTTCGCCCTGTTGCTGACATGGGTCTGGTAGATGTTCAACTGGTCTGTATTCATCAGGTAGTATATCTCCAGGGTTTCCACGGCTGAAGTGAGAAGGGTATCGAGATCCGTAAGAAAAGTCTTTGTCCTGACGCTAATCAGATCTGAATCCGCTCGAATCAGCTGAAGGGCAATATCCCTGACCGGCTTAATGTGTTTCCTTAAGAAACGGATCTCCATCCTGGTACGGTATATCTCATCAAGAACTTCTTTACTGGTAGACTTCAGAACCCGTTCCTCCAGTTTTTCTACTTCCTTACCGATAAACTCGTTGTTCATCAAATACAGATCGGCCAGTGTATCCAGCAAGGCATAGAGAAGGTAGTCGGGACCCGAAGTGCGTATCTTCCCGGAACATGTTTTCATACGCTCCCTTACAGGTTCAAAGAAGGTGCCTGTCTGCTCCTGGAAAGAAATGACCATCCCGGGCAGCAGGATAAATGAGATCTGCTCGGAGTGAAAAACCCGTCCTTCTTCATCCGGAAACAGTGTTTTCATGATTACCCTGATCAATCCCTGCTCCAGGTATACCCCCGGACGGTGATCCGTATTCAGGATATCCTCCATCAGGAGATTGGGAATGGAATAGAGTGCCCCAATTTCTTTCAGGAGCGTTATATCATGCATGCCATCAATATTGATCCAGCAGACCGAATCCTTGT
>CAYZMH010000105.1:0-1735 GCA_964479445.1 uncultured Bacteroidaceae bacterium
ATTTCTCGGGAATTCAGTTTATCCAGGTGGCCAATGTGGCGGATTCCCTGGCCACCATAAAATCAGCCCTGTTTGATGAACAAACCATTCGCCCTGATGTGCTCCTGGAGGCGATGAGAACCAACTTTCAACACCATGGGGAGCTTCGCGAATATATCATCGATCAGATCCCGAAGTATGGAAACGATGTAGAATGGGTGGATGCCCTTGGATTGAAATGGGCACGAACGTTTACGGAAAAGATCAGCTCCCACACCAATGCACGGGGAGGGAACTATCATACCGGGTTTTACACGGTCTCTGCCCATGTACCGATGGGAAAAAATGTGGGAGCATCGGCAGATGGCCGGTTATCCGGCACACCCCTGGCAGATGGCGGGTTGTCAGCGGCTGTCGGCCAGGACCGGAATGGTCCCACTGCCCTGTTAAAATCGGTCAGCCGGATCGACGCTATGCTTGGCAGCAACGGATCGTTACTGAACCTGAAGATCCATCCCGAAGTATTCGAATCCAAACACCTGGTAAATAAATTCACAGGTCTGCTCAAAGCAATGGTAAAGCTCAGGATATCCCATGCACAGTTCAATGTGGTTACCCGGAACGACCTGATCCGTGCACAGAAGGATCCCGGTCAATACCGGGGCCTTACCATCCGTGTGGCCGGGTATACGGCATTTTTTACCGAACTGGACACCGATCTGCAAAATGAGATTATCGCGAGAACAGAATACGAACTTTGAGAATTACAAAACCTGTTACCCGGGAACTGCCGTTCTGTTTGTTGAGAAAACCCATCCTCCTGCTGGTAACATGGTGAGCGGTACAGGATAACAGGTGGAGAGACCGGCCCGGAGGCTGAAAAAAATACACTCGATGATGTACAGGTATACACGAAGTCTGACCCTGCTGATCACTTTTCTCACGGTGTGGGTAGCAGGATATTCACAGGGAGATCAATTCGTAACAAGCGGTGACGAGGAGCTGGACCGGATCAGAAGGGAGGTGGAAGAGCATCCCACCAGCAGGGAGAACTTCGAACTTCGCGCCCTCAAAATGAAATTATGGGTAGTGACCCTGCAGCAACAGGGAGCTCGACTGGAAGCATATTTACCGGTAGATAGTGCCCTCAACAGAGATACCTGGTGGAATACCATTGACAGGAACAACGGTAACCCTCAACAATTTACCCCCCAACAGATGGCACGGTTAACAAGGGCCGTCGACCGCGGATATCGCATTCTTGATTCGATTCAAAACAACCTTGCGAACAACCGGGTTACCGCCAAAGAACCGGAGAGCGTGGGAGATATGGAGGACCGTGTTCCGGTAGAAATTCCCTGGACGCATTATAAAGGCAACAAAGGATTGACCGGGTATACCGGGGCCGGGGGACCGGTTACCGGCGAAGGTGCATGGAAGTTTCCGGTCGGACTGGCATGGGAGTCCGTACCCGTTATTGAAAATAGCCGGGTATACCTCTCATCTCCCGGCATGAGAACCCTTATGATGTGTCTTGACCTGGAAACCGGGGAAGAGATCTGGCATACCAACCAGGTCCCGGAGATCATGGGCGATCAACTATACAATACACCCGGGAACCACTCCACGCCCGTGATCCTGGATAAATCTATCATGTACCGGGAACTGGGTGCGCGGGGAAACAAAGGACCTGCAAAAGAGATTGGTTTCATTGATAAAGCAACAGGAACCCTCGGCAGGGACATGGTAGCAGGCC
>CAYZMH010000105.1:1835-9339 GCA_964479445.1 uncultured Bacteroidaceae bacterium
GAACCCTGCATCGAGGGCGACCAGGTGATCTTCGGCAGCTGGGACAATTACATGATCGCCTTTGATAAAAAGACGGGAAAGGTCAACTGGCAGTTCCAGGGCGGGGCCACCGATTCCGGGGTTTCCATTATTAAAGATGGCCGCATCTATTCCAAAAACAAATGCATAGATGCAAAAACGGGTGAATTGATCTGGGAGTTTAAGGATGGGAACTCGGTTTTCAATATCACCCCGGCATACCACGATGGAAAAGTGTACATGTCATGCTGGCACGGACTGGGCCTCGGAGGGATCTGTGTGGAAGCGGTGATCTATTGTATCGATGCGGAGTCCGGCGAGAAGCTATGGACTCACCACGGGGGAGGATTAAGCAGTCCGGTCATTGATGAAAACAATGTTTACTTCCCGTCCGTTGCCGATCCGTTCTTTTATTCCGTGGATGCCAATGGCAGGGGAGATGGAACAACCACCACCAACTGGAGGTATAAAATGGGAAATAAGGTGGAAGAGTCCACCCCTGCCATCTACAGAGGAAAGATCTACATCCTGTCATCGGATGGCTACGTACATGCAATTAAATAAGTACCAGGAAACGATTAAGAGAACTGCAAAATAGTAATTAATACCTGGTAGGTTATGGTAAAAAGAGGGGCTTTGAAAGGCCCCTCTTTTCGTTGGTTATCTTTTTTTATTGAATTCCCCACGCCCTGTTTGGTTCTGGTCCCATCTCTACCATGAGTGTACTTCCACTTTTGATATCATCGTGAAAGATCCAGGGCTCGTTCAACGGTTCACCATTCAGCGTAGCAGACTGGATATACATATTCTCAGGTGAATTGTTCCCGGCGATAATGGTAAAGTCCTTACCATCATACAAATAATCTGGCAGATGGATGGTCACCCTATCAAATACCGTGCTGCTCAATGAATATTTCAATTCTCCCGGGGCAACAGGATAAAATCCCATGGCGCTGAAGACATACCATGCTGACATGGTGCCTACGTCATCATTCCCTACCATGCCGTCCGGAGCCGTTGTGTAGGACTTATCCATGATCGTCCGGATCCATCGCTGGGTTTTCCAGGGAGCCCCTGCATCGTTAAAAAGATACACCGCGTGCATGACCGGTTGGTTCGACTGGTTGAAATAAGGATTCCATTCCCCGAAATCGTACGGTTCTGCTTTTTTCAACATGGATTCCATCTGGTCAATAAATTTCTCATTCCCTCCCAGCAGCTTTATCAGTCCTTTCGGATCGTGCATCACGTGCCAGGTCCAGTGCATGGGCGTACCTTCTGTAATATAGGGGTAATTTTCCCGTGGCCTGAAATCAAGTCCCTTCGTAAGATAATCCTCTTCCGAGATCGGATCAAAGGGTTCAATCCAGTTTCCTTCCGAATCCTTTGCCCGTAAGCACCTCCAGGTGGTGTCAATCAAATTCTTATAATTCAATGATCTTTCCAGGAAGTATTCATAGTCCTCCTCTTTTCCCAACTCCTTTGCAAGTTGCGCCAGGGCCCAGTCAGCAAAGGCCGCCTCAACCGTTTTGGATGCTGATTTGCCATGAAGATCAAAGGGCACATACCCGTATTTCATGTAATCTTCCACGCCATCCATTCCCCTGTATCTCATTCCGTCTTTAAACTCACCGGGATCGGGCTTCACTGTGTGATTTTTAATTAACCCTTCATAAGCCGTTTCAATATCGAAATTTCTGATCCCTTTCAGATAGGCATCTGCAAAGATGGGTGTGGCCGGAGCCCCGATCATCACGCTGGAGTACCCGGGATTCGGCCATTTGGGGATCCATCCACCTTCTTTATAAATATTTACCAGTGACTGAAGCATGTCACCTTCAATCTTTGGTTCTAAATACGTTAACAATGCATGCTTGTTCCGGTATGTATCCCACAGCGAGAAGTCGTTATAAAAGTTCGCACCTTCGGGCAACTCATGAACCTGGTTATCGAAGGTGCTATAATACCTGGTTCCACTTGATGAAATCCTCGGCTCAAAATGCACCAGGTAAAGGGAAGTGTAAAATTTGATCTTGTCCGCTTCTGTACCTCCCTCGACTTCAATACGGCTTAGTTTTTCATTCCAACCATCACGGGCTTCCTTTTTGATCGCGAAGAAATCTTTGTTGCCGATTTCCTTCTCCAGGTTTGCCGCAGCGGTTTCTGCATCAATAAATGAAGTGCCAATCTTCATATCAACGGTCTCTTTACCTTCCGCATCAAAGCTTATATATGCCATTACCTCCTTCCCCGTAATCTCGTTCTCACCGGGAAATACTTCCTGGTCCCACGTACCAAAATCAACAATCTCCTTGCTAAACTCTGCAACGAAATAGCCGTTGATTTTTCCAAAAGATGAATAGCCTCCGTATCCCACTACCCTGTTTTCCTCAGGCAGAATTTGAATATACCCGTCGCCCATCCTTGTATCAATGATAAGATGTGCCTGTTCATTTTCAGGGAATGTAAATTTAAAAAAGCCACACCGTTCAGTGGCTGTTACCTCCACCCTGGTCTTGTAATCCTCGAGCATCACCGAATAGTATCCGGGCGATGCCTCCTCATGATCGTGGTTTATCCCGGAAGTCCTCTCCTCATTGGTGAACTTCAGGTCTCCCACGACAGGCATAAAATCAACGCTGCCATAATCGCGCATGTGAGATCCGTTGGGATAATGAGATGCCCTGAAAGCAAAAATCTCCTCCTTTAATATGTCAGGGTAAAGCCGCATTCGCGCGCTGTCTTCAACATACTTATAAGGATCACTTACATGATCCACATTGGATGGTATCCATTTTGTCATTCCAAAAGGCACACAGGCACCCGGATGGGTCCTTCCATCGGTGCTTTTTCGCTCCCCGGAACCCTGCGTTCCGATAAACGGATTCACATAATCGACCGGTTGTTTCCCGGTCTCGGTCGCACATGAAGTAATAAATAGAATCCCTGCTATTATCGCAGCATGATAAGGCTTACGTTTTCTCATGAGTTTAATGGTTTATATACTATATCTATGAATAAAGTAGTCTCTGTTTTCCCGGAATTAAAGCGAATTGACTATATTATCAACACATTATTATTATTATTATTCCTATTTTCCAAAACACTGATAATCTGATTATTAATTTATATACGTTGCATTTAAACCCTGAAATTACCCAAAAAATTGATAAATAATCAAGAAAATATATTTATTAATTTCTCATAAAATCCTGGACGATGACAAAAAAAGTGTTCACCGGTATCATAACCTGCCTGTTATTTTTCACGGGTAATGCCATCCTGGCACAAGAAAAAAGACCGAACTTCATTATCATTTTTACAGACGATATGGGGTATGGCGACCTCTCGTGTTACGGGAACGAAATCACAAAAACGCCCCATATCGACCGCCTGGCTGAAGAGGGGATAAAGTTCACCGATTTTTATGCCGCAGCCTCGCTCTGTACGCCATCCAGGGCAGGCTTGCTCACAGGAACCTATCCGGTAAGGAACAGCATGGCCACCAATTTCAGGGGAGAGTGCGTATGCTTCCCGGTGGATGAAACGGGATTGAATCCACAGGAGATCACAATCGCTGAACTTCTCAAACAAAAAGATTACAGCACAGCGTTAATCGGGAAATGGCACCTGGGCGATCAGACCGTCTTTTTACCCACGCGACAGGGATTTGACTACTATTATGGTATTCCATACAGCAACGATACAGATGCAGGAAGGTTTAAATGGAGGGGGAATAATCAATATTACGACCAGCCGGAAATACCGCTTATGCGAAATGAGCAGGTGATAGAGCAACCGGTCGTACAGAATACACTCACACAAAGGTATACACAGGAAGCCATTAAATTCATGGAGAATCATTCCGGGAAACCATTCTTCCTCTACTATGCGCATACCATGCCCCATTACCCGATCTCAGCCAGCGATGGATTTCTGGGAAAATCGAAAAACGGCCTGTACGGAGATGTGATTGAGGAGATCGACTGGTCGGTGGGTGAGATCACGAAAACACTAGAAAAACTGGGTATCCTGGAAAATACGGTCATCATATTTACCTCTGACAATGGTGCCCCGGGAACATATGAAGAAGCATCAAATGGTGTATTCTCGGGGTTCAAAGGTTCGCATATGGAAGGTGGGTTTCGCGTTCCCATGCTGGTAAGCTGGAAAGGAACGCTTCCCGAAGGAAAAGTGACCCATGGCATGTGTTCTGTTATGGATCTGTTACCGACCATCGCACATATCGCAGATATTGAACTGCCGAAAGACCGGGTACTCGATGGGATGAATATTTACGATTTATTATCGAATCCTGGGAAAGCAGAATCACCTCATGCATACTTTGCATATTACCTCATGGATCAGATGAAAGCCATCAGGGTCGGAGACTGGAAACTGCATTTACCATTGGAACATTATATCGATATGTGGGCAAAAGACAAAGGGTCCAGGGAAGTAAAACTGTATAATTTGAAAGATGATCCGGGAGAAACCAGGGATCTGTCGGTTCAGTTTCCGGACCTGACAGCACAATTGCTTGTGATGGCAGAGGTAGCCGCCAACTGGATCGGCGATTATGAGCAGCCTACGCCAAATACCAGACCCGCCGGATTTGTTGAAAAGCCGGTTCCATTGTTGATCAGTTCGAGCAAATAACCGATTGAATAGATGCACAGACCCATTGAGTTCACAACCCACGTAACATGGCTATTGATTTTAACACCGATTGGACCCTTACATTAATCCGAAAACCAACACCAATGAATACACTTAAAATTACGATCTGTCTGGTGCTGCTTGTTGTTGCCCTTCCTGAGCTGCACCCGCAGGAATACCCGAGCGGCGATCCCGAAATTGATGAAGTACGTTTATCGGTAAAAGAAAAAAACACGAGCGAAGAAAATTTGCGTGAGCGGGTGAAGCTGCTTTACATGTGGATGACTGCACTGCAACAGCAGGGGGCCAATACGTTTCCGTTTTTTGACCTGGATTCAAGGTATCGCAGGCTGGAAACGAAGATGGCTAATTCCCCTTCGTTTGGTGCATGGACAACAATGCACAATCGAAATGATGCCGATCATAACAGGGAACAACGCAAGGATTACCAGGAGATGATGGATCAGATTTGTGAAACCGTTGACGAGGGGTTTGAAGTGATGGAGGAGATTCAAAAGGAATTTTCGGAAAATGGTCCGATCTTCACAGCATTCGAAGCGAAAACAAAGGTCACGGGAGGGGATATGGATGCTGAATGGTCGATGTTCCAGGCCAACAAGCATAACACAGGAGCCACTACCGCTCCAGGACCCAGCTATGGCCGTGAGAAATGGAAATTTCCCGTTGGACTTGGCTGGTATGCACGACCCGTGATTGAGGGAGACAGGGTATATGTCACCTCCCCGGGAATGCGGGTAACCTCATTCTGCCTTGATCTTGAAACCGGAACCGAAGTCTGGAGATCATCCCAGGATCATCCCCTGTTCTACCTCTACAAATACCCGGGGATGGCCTCCACTCCTTTGCTGATCAATGACTATGTGGTATTGCGCGAAATTAACTCACACGGGGGAAATGATGGGCAGGCCCGCAACCTGGTTTACCTCGATAAGGAAACGGGACAAACTGTTGCCCGCAGGTATGCCGGACACATTGATTACCGCACCCGCTATGCCCCGGTTACCGGCAATGATGAGGTGGTGGTTTACCCATTTGGCGTACATGATATTTACTCGGCTCCGGCCATCTGTCAGAATCTGAACCGGCTGATCTGTGCCGATGCAGACAATAAGAAGAAACGGTGGGATTTCAACGTGGGGGACATCGATGCCCTGGCCGAGCCGGTGATTGCCGGAGATAAGGTTTTCCAGGGCACCATGGAAGGGTACCTGTATGCCTTAAACCTCGCAGGCAGAGGGGATCAGCAACGAATAGCCTGGAAACACCAGTCAGGTGGACCGGTGAATACGGCTGTGCTGGTTGAAAAAGGCAATGTCTATTTCGGATCGAACGATGGAATAATCTATTGTCTGAATGAAAAAGACGGGAATGTGAAATGGGAATACAAAGTACACAACCCGGAACACAAAGCCAGGAAACACTTTGCAACTCCGGTATGGTACAACGGCAACCTGTATGTTGGAAGTGCAGACCAATACCTCTATTGCCTGGATGCAGAAGAGGGCACCCTGGAATGGAAAGTGGAAACAGACGATTGGATTCGCGCCAGGCCGGTGGCAGATGATAAAAACATCTTCGTTGCCACCATCAGCGGAACCCTTTACCGCATAGATCATACAGGCAACGTTCAGTCTGAAAACAACATAAGCGAACATCCCATCTATGCCGACCTGGCAGGTGATAGCAAACAATTATTGATCACCGACAGCAACCTGATGCTCTATTGTTATGGAAAAAAGGATCAAAAGCGGTGGGAGAAAAGCATACTTCCAGCCTTCGAAAACAAAGATGGTGAAAGAATATTTACCGACCTTATCTCGGGAGGCACTTTTTACCAGAGCAAGCCAACTGCAGCAGATGGAAAACTATATTTCGGCACACCCGGGGGATTTTTATACTGTGTGGATTCCGAAACCGGAAAAGAGATCTGGAAGCACGAGATGGGAGCAGCAATTTCCGTGGGAGCAGCCATTGCCGACGGCAAGGTATACGCAGGTCAGCAGGGAAGCGAGCGTTTCTTCTATTGCTTTGATGCCGAAACCGGAGAGTTGGTGTGGAAGCAAACCATCCCCGGCGGATGGGTATGGGGTTCGGCAGCTGTGGATGACGGACTGGTATATGTACCCACGGTAAGTGGATACGCCGTCTGCCTGGATGGCGAGACCGGTCATATCGTCTGGATGTACCCCACGGCAAAGTCCGTCCCGGCCGAACCGGCAATTGACGGAGACCTGGTATATTTCGGTTCCTGGAGCAGGTCGCTCTATGCATTTAACAAGAAAACGGGAGCGATCGTCTGGAAGGAGAATGGTGTAGGCCTGGATTCCGGAACCCTGATAGCCAAAGACGGTAAAATCTACCTGCCCAATCACAATAACATTTTCACCTGTTTTGATGCCGGAACAGGGCAGCTATTGAATGAAGGAAATACAAACGAAGAAGCGAAAGGGGTGCATACCGGCTTCAATGCCAGTCCGGCATTCGCCGACGGACAAGCATTTTTCACAGCCCGCGTGGGCAGGGGGATCGGGGGTGTGCCCTTATCGAGCAGGGTCTACAGTGTGGACCCGTTAACCGCCAGGATCAACTGGACTTTCCCGGATGGAGGCGGGCTATCGGCCCCTGCCCTTGCCAGCGGGCGTGTGTACATCGCATCGGGGAATACTCCCTTTCTGTATTGCCTCGACCAGGAAACAGGCAAGCCACACTGGATTTTTAAACTCGGTCAGCGGGTGGAGGAATCCACCTTATGTATTTACAGGGATAAACTATATGTACTGGCAGCAGATGGCTATGTGCACGCCAT
>CAYZMH010000106.1:0-4728 GCA_964479445.1 uncultured Bacteroidaceae bacterium
CTCTTACGGTAAGAGACCAACCCGGCATCCTGTATAAAGGTCTTCTGCTCCCGGATAGTCTGAACCGCCCCCTCGTAATCACGGGGAATCCCGAACATCTTGGACCAGTCATTGCCGGTGCCCACGGCTATCATTCCCAGCATGATCTCGGTGGTGGGGACCCGGTCCTGCTTGAAAACCCCGTTGATCACCTCGTTCATGGTGCCGTCACCTCCCACCACAATGATCTTCCGGTATCCCTCCAGAATGCGGTCCCGGGCAATCTTCATGGCATGCAACCGCCGATCGGTGAATTCCGTATGATACTGAAAATCATATTTTTTCAGCAGGGTGTCAATCGTACCCCAATCGGTCCCGGCCTTTCCGGCGCCTGCGGCTACATTGACAATGACGAGCCATTGCTGTGTCTCCATAAATGATTAATTCGAATCACAAAGATACACCAAAAAATAGAAAGGCGGTATGGATATATGGCCCTTAAATTTTATCTTTGAGGGGAGCGGTTTTGAAAACGGGCCATAAACCGGCACGGCATGAAGCGGTTGTTTCAGGGTTGTGATAACCTGTTAATAAGGTGTTCAAAACTGCAAAATAAATGTTTACAATAACAAATCCGTGGAACAGGCATCAGAAAGGGAAAATAGTAACTTTGTTTCCCATTTCCTGCTACGGAGTTAACCAAAAATCATTTCCAGATGGGTAAAGTTATATCATTGGCGAATCAAAAGGGAGGCGTTGGAAAAACCACTACAGCGATCAACCTGGGGGCGAGTTTTGCGGTGTTGGAAAAGAAAGTGCTGATTATTGATGCGGATCCGCAGGCAAATGCTACATCGGGAACGGGATTTGACATCAAGAAAGTGAAAACCAGTATATATGAGTGTCTGATCGAGGAGGCAGATCCGAAGAAGATCGTGCTCAACAGCGATATCAAGAACCTGGACCTGATCCCGTCCCATATTGACCTGGTGGGGGCGGAGATCGAGATGCTCAATATGCCCGAACGGGAGTATATGCTCAAGAACGTGGTGAACAAGGTGAAGGATGATTATGACTTTGTGCTGATCGATTGTTCGCCTTCACTCGGACTGATCACCGTGAATGCACTTACGGCTTCCGACTCTGTGATTATACCGGTACAATGCGAATATTTTGCCCTGGAAGGGTTGGGCAAACTGCTGAACACCATCAATATCATCCAGAAAGGACTGAATACCGACCTGGAGATTGAAGGATTCCTGCTTACCATGTACGATGCACGTCTCCGGTTGTCAAACCAGGTGACCGAGGAGGTGCGGCGGCACTTCCAGCAAATGGTCTTTGAAACCATCGTGCAGCGGAACATCAAGCTCAGTGAAGCACCCAGTTTTGGAAAACCGGCCGTCCTCTATGACGCCGATTCAAAGGGTGCGGTGAATTATCTCAACCTGGCCAGGGAGATCCTTCAGAACAACGAGGAAACCCGGCTGAGCGAGAAGGAGAAAGTTATGGATAAATAACCATTGAAGATATGGCACAAAAGAATGCTTTAGGAAGGGGCCTCGGCGCATTGATTGAGGTATCGGACGAATCGGATCGTGAACTGATCAAGGCGGCAGCAGCCGTTAATGATATTCCCCTTAAGAATATCGAAGCCAACCCGTTTCAGCCCAGGACCCACTTTGATGAGGAGGCGTTGGATGAACTGGTCACCTCCATTGAAGAACACGGGATCATCCAGCCCATCACCGTCAGGCGTGTGAATGATACCCGGTTTCAGCTGATCACCGGTGAACGCCGGTTGAGGGCGGCAGCGAAGGCCGGACTCAAGAATGTGCCTGCCTATGTGCGTGAGGCGGAGGATGAGAATATGCTGGAACTTGCCCTGGTGGAGAATATCCAGCGGGAAGACCTGGATGCTATCGAGGTGGCGATCTCCTACCAGCGACTGATCGATGAGTGCAAACTTACCCAGGAAAACCTGGGAGACCGGGTGGGGAAGAAACGCGCTACCGTTACCAACTATCTCCGGCTGCTTAAACTGCCCGCCGATATCCAGGCTGCCATCCGGGAGCGGAAGTTAACCATGGGACATGCCAGGGCATTGCTGGGAGTGGAAAATCCTGACGTGCAACTGGAGATCTATGAAAAGATCCTTAAACAGGACCTCTCCGTGCGAAAGGTGGAAAGCCTGGTTCAGAAAGCACGCAAAGGAGACAGCGAGGATAAAAAGGAACCATCCCAGCCGCCGGCCGAATATGCCGAATTACGCGATCACCTCTCCCAGTACTTTGGAGCATCGGTCGATTTCAGGATCAATACCAAAGGGAGCGGAAAAATCGTTATACCTTTTACATCCGATGAGGATCTGCAACGTATTGTCAGTATTCTCGATAAACCGGGTTCATGAAAGGAGACCAAAAAACGTGTAATATACAGGTAAACAGGAGGGTCACCGCATTGATTCTCCTGTTGTCATTTAACACCCTGTGCCTCCTGGCTCAGCCGCCGGAAAAAGAGCCGGCTCCGGCTGCGGATTCTGTAATCCGTCCGGCATGGATGGTTCAGGATACCCTGCCGCAGCGGTTCCAGGATACCCTGCCGCAGCGGATGCAGGATAGCGCCCGGGTGGCTGAAATGCGCAAGGATACGGTCCCCATGACCGCTGAACCTACCGAAGAGATGGACCATTCCCCCACAAAAGCGATCATGTACGCGCTGGCGCTGCCCGGACTCGGACAGGCATATAACAAAAAGTACTACAAGATCCCCATTGTCTATGCCGCCCTGGGGGGCGTGGGATACCTGATCTATTTCAATAACCAGGGATACGTGCAGGCCAGCAATGATTACGCACTGGACCCGACCGATATCAACGAACGATACCTGCGTTTTTGGCGAAGAAACCTGGAGCTGAGCTACATCGGACTGGTGGCGGTGTATGCCCTGCAAACCATCGATGCCTACGTGGATGCCCAGCTATTTTACTGGGATGTGAGTGAAGACCTTTCGCTTCGCCTGCAGCCCTCGCTGGAACCTGTTATGATTTCACCCGGAGTGCCGGCCAACCAGTATGGGGTCAGTTGCCGGATCACATTTTAGAAGGATAGAGAAGATGAAGAATAAAAAACACCTCTTTACGTGGATAGCCGTTGTCGTTGTTTCTTTTACAGGCACTGATGCTCAGGATACCATTCCCGAACCCCGGAGTCTCCCGGAAGAACCTGCCATGGAATTGCTCTTCCAGGAGAATGTGGACAGCCTGCTCAACCTCTATTATGTGAACCGTCACCTGGAACAGGTGGTGGATGATGACGCCTTTACCGGGAACGACTCGGTGGTGCCCGATCCTGCCGACTCGGTCTATTTAGAACGCCTCGGGAATATTCCGTCGGTGATCAACCTTACCTTCAACCGGCTGGTTAAAAATTATATCGATGTCTATACCAAAAAACGCCGGGAACAGGTGGAGGTGATGCTGGGTATGTCCGATTACTACTTCCCGATGTTTGAACAGGTGTTCGATCTGTACGACGTACCCTACGAACTGAAATACCTGGCCATCATTGAATCGGCCCTTAACCCGAGGGCCGTCTCCCGGGTGGGTGCCTCGGGGACCTGGCAGTTTATGTACGGTACGGGGAAGGTGTACGGACTCACCATAAACTCCCTGGTGGATGAACGCCGTGACCCGCTCAAAGCCACCCATGCAGCGGCGCGGTACCTGCGCGATCTGTATGGTATTTTCGGGGACTGGACCCTGGCGCTGGCTGCCTATAACTGCGGACCCGGCAATGTGAGCAAGGCGATCCGCCGGTCGGGCGGCAAGCGAGATTTCTGGGATATCTACTACCTGCTCCCGCGGGAGACCCGGGGGTACGTGCCCGCTTTCATTGCAGCTACCTATACCATGAATTATTATGAGGAGCATAACCTGCGGAAACGGCCCCTCGAAATGGAGCTGCATACCGATACGCTCATGGTGCACGACAAACTGCACTTCAAGCAGGTAGCCGAAGTGTTGCAGGTGCCGGTCAGACAGCTGCGGGATCTGAATCCCCAGTACCGCCACGATGTCATCCCCGCTACCGGTGAAAACAGCTATGCCCTTACTCTCCCCAGCCGGCTTGCCGGTTCGTTCATCCAACTGCAGGACTCTGTTTTTGCCTATAAGGATTCCGTCTACTTCAATCCCGCGAAACAGATCAGCTCGCCTACGCGGGTCTCCCGGAATTACCGGGCAGACCTTCCGGCCGATAAATACGACAAACTCTATTATACGGTCAGGTCAGGCGATAACGTGGGGTATATAGCCGACTGGTACGATGTGCGCGCTTCCGATCTGCGCTACTGGAACAATATCCGCCGAAACCTGATCCGCAGCGGCCAGAAACTGGTGATCTATAAACCGAAAGGGAAAGGAGCACGATACAGCAAGGTGGACGATATGTCATTTAACGAAAAACAGCGGTTTGCAGGAAGGGAGGTGACAGAATCCTCAGATGCCCCGGCCGGAACAGCGGATGAGAGCCGGGATTACCTCTATTACACGGTCAGGGAAGGCGATACCCTCTGGGAGATCGCGAAAAAGTTCCCCGGGGTGTCGGATACCGATATCGCACGGCTTAACAACATCAGCAATATCAGCCAGATAAAACCCGGTCAGACCATCCGCATCAAAGCAGGAAGCTGAACCGCCCGGATGACCGGGATCCGCGATTTTTCAGCTCCGGGTTGACCGGAACGTGG
>CAYZMH010000106.1:4828-9243 GCA_964479445.1 uncultured Bacteroidaceae bacterium
CCGCCCGGATGACCGGGATCCGCGATTTTTCAGCTCCGGGTTGACCGGAACGTGGAAAATGGGTTATCTTTAGGCGTATGAAGCCCGGCCGTACATTTCTTTTCGTGGCGACGGTTTTCCTGTTGCTGCTTGTCATCGGATGGCTTTTCCCCAAAGGAGGGATCCCGCTGGCAGAGGACCTGACCCTGCGTTTTGCGCAACCCGGCTCCTTCTTCTCCCGCGATACGGTGACCTATTCCGATGTATCCGGACTCCTGGCGATGTCCAGCGTGACAGAAGATCCCGAGGAGTTCCTTACCGGTGAACAGATAGCCGGGGCTGGTATTCCCGGTGAGATGCAACCCGGTGCGATGCAACCCGGCGCCGTTCAACCCGGCACCATTCAACCCGGTGCCATTCACCCCGGCACCGTTCAACCCGACGCTGTCCGGTCCGCCGGAGTGCTGCCCGATTCAGCGTTTGCAGCTGCCGTGTTGCCCGGTATCTTGCTAACCGGGGCGGATACATTTCGTACCGTGAATACCGACTCCCTGGTGCGGGCCCACATCGACAGTGTCAAAGAGCATATCCACGAAATTGAATGCTCGCCGGATGGCCGGGAGTTGCTCACGCATTTTTTTCAGCGGGCCGAGGCGGCCCGGTCCGATTCCATCCCCCTGCGTGTTTTGCACTACGGCGATTCGCAGATCGAGAATGACCGGATGACCGCACTGATCCGTTACCGACTGCAACGGGTGTTCGGCGGTTCGGGATGCGGAATGGTGCCTGCAATTCCCCTCTATTCGGGGAACCCCACCTTCGTGGAGTCCTATACGGGAGACTGGCAGCGATATACGGGTTTTGGCCGGCGGGACAGTACCCTGGACCACGACCGTTACGGTTCGATGGTCTGCTTTACCTCGGTGCCAACCGGGAGGCAGGAGCACTGGCCTTCCCTGGAGTTTGCATTCAGAGCGGGACGGCGGGCTTCGCGCTTCGAACGGATCCGGTTATTCCTGCACGCCTATGCCGACACTAACGCGCTGGTGTTTACGGTGAACGACTCCCTCTCTGATACTATCCGGTTTGTTCCCGGTGGGTACCGGGCAGTAGACTACCCGGTACCGGTAAAAGCGGATAAGGTGGAGATCGCCATGGGACTGCGCAAAGGGGGTCGGGTATACGGGATTTCGTTTGACCCGGAACAGGGATTACAGGTGGATAACATGGCCATGCGGGGAAGCTCCGGACTCGAGTTTACCCGTACCGACAGTGTGCTTTTCATGAAGATGACCCGGGCGATCAATCCCGGACTGATCCTGATGCAGTTCGGCGGGAACGTGGTACCCTATATCGAAAACGCAGACTACTACAGCGACACCTTTCTGCGCGAACTCAAACACCTGAAAGAGCTCTTCCCGGATGTCCCGGTGATCGTGCTGGGTCCGTCCGATATGTCCCGCAAGCAGGGAGGACGCTATGTGACCTGGGAGACCCTGGAACCGGTACGGGATGCGCTGCGTAAAGCTGCCCTGGAAGCCGGTTTCGCATTCTGGGATCTCTACAGGGCCATGGGTGGTAAAAACTCCATGCCCTCCTTCGTGATGGCCGATCCCCCCCTGGCCACCTCCGACTATATCCACTTCACCGCGCGGGGCGCCAACCTGGTTGCAGAGATGTTCTATAAAGCACTGATGCTGGAGTACGAACGCTACAGGGTGTTGGCCGCCGCCGGGCATACGAAATGAAATGCTCTCCATACTCCAGCCGGTCAGACCAGGCGAACCACAGTAACCGCCCCGGCCGCTCAGAACCGGAGATATACTGCAGCCCTTCGGGTCGGTAAAAAGAAGGAATATACGAAAACTGTCCCGGTTGATAAAACGCAGGGATATGCTTCGCCAGCTGGCGGGAACCGCTTTTTCTGTTATATTTAGGGTTTGCAAACTGAACTATGCCGACCCTCCCGGAAATTTTTCTGTTTGACCCCGAAAAACCGCTGCTCTTTACCCGGCTCTACTTCTGGGTGTTTTACGCGGTGGTGCTGATCCTGTACTCCATTATCTACCGGCAGCGGGCGGCCCGAAATGCTTTTCTCTTTGCAGCCAGCCTCTTTTTCTACTGGAAAACCTCCGGGCTGTTCTTCATGCTGCTGGTCTTTTCCACGGTATCGGATTACTACCTGGGCAACCTGATCCACTACTCCGGCAAACAGGCCTGGCGGAAGTTCGGGGTGATCATGAGCGTGTTCATCAACCTCTTCATGCTCTCCTACTTCAAGTATACCTACCTCTTTGTCGATACGGTCAACCACCTGTTCAGCACCGACATCCAGGTGGTGAACCACCTCGCCCTTGCTTCCAACCGGCTCACCGGTACCCATTTCGATATAACGAAAATCCTCCTCCCGGTGGGGATATCCTTTTATACCTTCCAGACTATCTCCTATACGGTGGACCTCTACCGGCGAAAGATTAACCCGGTGAAACACATCCTCGATTTCGGGTTCTATGTGTCGTTTTTTCCGCAGCTGGTGGCCGGACCCATCGTGCGGGCTTCCGAATTCATCCCGCAGCTCTATAAACGATACAGCCTCACAAAGGCGGAGTTTGGCTTTGCTGCCTTCGTAATCCTCAAGGGATTGTTTAAAAAGATGTTCATCGGCGACTACCTGGCGGTCAATTTCATCGACCGGGTCTTTGCCAACCCGGCCGGTTTCTCGGGCTTCGAAAACCTCATGGCGCTCTACGGTTACTCCCTGCAGGTGTACGTCGATTTTTCAGGGTACACCGATATCGCCATCGGGGTGGCCCTGTTGCTGGGTTTCCGCCTGCCCAAAAACTTCAACTCTCCCTATAAAGCCACCAGCGTGGGAAACTTCTGGAAACGCTGGCACATCTCCCTCTCCTCCTGGCTGCGCGATTACCTCTACATCCCCCTGGGCGGAAACCGCAAAGGGCGGGTGTGGACCGATATCAACCTGATGATCACCATGCTCCTGGGAGGCCTGTGGCATGGGGCCTCCTGGCAGTTTATGATGTGGGGGGGACTCAACGGACTCGGTATCGTGGTCTATAAGCTGTGGCGTAAGATCAGTCCGTACGAACACATCAAACACTGGGCCGTCCGCTTCTGGAAAATTTTTATCACCTTCCAGTTCATCACCTTCACCCGCATCTGGTTCCGTTCCGACTCCATGGAGCACGCCAATGAGCTGATGCGCCAGGTGGCCCACCACTTCAATGCCGCCATCATTCCCGATGTGCTCTGGAGCTACCGGTGGGTCTTCGCGGTGATGGCACTGGGATACTTCACCCACTGGGTTCCCAACCGCTGGAAAAATGCCCTGCTCAACGGCTACATCGCCGCCCCTTACTGGGCCAAGGTCCTTATCGCCGTCCTGGTCATCTTTATCATCTACCAATCCTACTCGGCCGACCTCCAGCCATTTATATACTTCCAGTTCTGATACAAATGCCCTGCTGCTTCACAGGCCCAGTAGACTCCGCGCTCGTCGCTGGTCAGAGCGAATTTGCGTAAACCCCGCTGCTCGTCCCTGGTCCGGGTAAACCCTGTTGCTCGTCCCTGTTCCGGATGAACTCGCGTAACCTCCCGCTCGTCCCTGGTCCGCGTGAATTCGCCTGTCCCTCCTTCACGGCATCCCGCACTCCTGAAAATTTTCTATCTTTAGCCTCCGAACCCGAAAAACAGTCCCTCCATGCGCAGGCGCATCTTTACCCGGGAAAATCTGCCCAGGATTACCCTTACCTTCATCCTGCTGGTGTTTGTCTATACCATCCTTTTTTACCATAAGTACACCGTCAATGAAGGCAAAAAGCGCGGGGTGATCAAGTGGGATGTCATCTCCTACTATGGCTACCTGCCTGCCACCTTTATCTACGGGGATGTGACACTGGATTTCATCGGGGACCGATCCTTTAACAACGATAACAAATTCTGGTATACCAAACTGGATAACGGCAGGCGGCTTATTGTCACCTCCATGGGACTCTCTTACCTGTATGCCCCGTTTTTTTTCGCGGCACACGGACTCGCCCCGTTGCTGGGTCAGGCAGCCGACGGCTACAGCAACATCTACCAGCTGATGCTGGTGATGAGCGGACTCTTCTACTCCATCCTGGGACTCATTCTCCTGGCCCGCTTTCTGCGCAGCCATTTCGACCCCGTGGTCACCTCCATGGTGGTGCTGGTGGTCGGACTCGGAACGAACCTCTACTATTATACCACCCTGGAGGCTGCCATGCCCCACAGCC
This sequence comes from uncultured Bacteroidaceae bacterium, assembly GCA_964479445.1. Lineage (GTDB taxonomy): Bacteria > Bacteroidota > Bacteroidia > Bacteroidales > CAYZMH01. The sequence continues at coordinate 9,082 of CAYZMH010000106.1, forward strand.
ATAACTTCTTCCTGGTCACCCTCTTCATGATCACGATGGTTCGCTGGTACCGGCATCCCTCCTGGTACAACGCGGTGTTCACGGGGCTGGTGTTCGGACTCGTAGTTTTGGTGCGCCCCACCAATATCCTGCTCTTCTTCTTCCTGCTTCTCTACGGGGTGA
>CAYZMH010000107.1:0-9242 GCA_964479445.1 uncultured Bacteroidaceae bacterium
CCCGCTCTTCCTGTACCAGGTCAGCCTGACATGCAGCCACCAGGGAGGAATGCAGCGCCTTTACCGGTTCATTATTCAGCGCCGGGATCCACCGTACCGCATACGCCCCTCCAGGAAGCTGCACGAGCTGAGGGATAACTGCTGACTGCACCGCCAGCCTCAGGGAGAAATGGAAGGCAAAATAGAGAACCAACAATGGATCCTGCAACCGGTTGATATACCTGGGCGGTATACCCTTTAAAAAATCCATCAACCCTTCTGCCGACTGAATCTCCTCTGTTTCTTCGCCCGATCCAAGCCTGCCCTGCGAATAGAACATGTACTGCCGCAGGTGGATCTCCACCCGGTCGTACTTCTCATAAAAAATACCATCCTCCCCCTCTTCATCATAACCGGTAACCAATTCACGCGATGCATACCTGGCTGTCTTCCGGTAGATCTTATCCAGGATATTTTTAAAATCAGCCCGGTAGAAAACAGGCTTCTCATTCAACAGCCTCAACAGGTTCTCCCGCATCCCAGGAACAGCCGACAGGTTGAAGGAACCGGGCTGCACAAGAGAAACGGAAGGATCATCGCTTTCTCCGGAGGGATCACCGCTTTCCGCGGAACCGACGGCCTCTGCCAGCGATTTAAGATGCGGGATCGCCACCCGCTCCTCGATATGTGCCATCCCCCTCTTTTGCAGTTCAGCAATGATATCGAACGTGTGAAGCTTGAAAATGAGAAAAGGATTTCTGTCAATCTCATTGGCGGTTACATTAATAACCGCTGCAAGGTGTTTACACGGAACGGCCCAATCCGGACAGGAACAGTGCATGCCCAGATCATCCCACCGTTCAGGGAAGATCCGGATATCATGACCGTTTGCTATTTCATAAAGGTTCCGGGGCAGTTCACGGTTCAGCAGCCGGGAGAGAAGAAGCGGGTTGCCCATGATCTCCTCCAAAAGGGCTTTCTTTTCACCTGCAGAGAATTCCGGGACAGTGAGAGTGACTTTGTAAGGAGTCTTGCGGGTACCCTGGACTTTTGCACGGATGGTGTTCCTGCGGATGGCAACCTCCTTCACTGCACCCTTATTGGCATAGCTCCTTCCCCGCGGCAGACGGTTGGAAAAATCGATATCAGACAGTGCATTGAGCCACTGTCCTCCCCACCACGTAACTCCGTATTTTACCATGCTTCCGAGAGATTGTTGCGGATGCTAACATAGTAAAAAATTGAAAACATTGCTGGTGGTCGTTGCCGAACCGGCCCCTCTTACCCCCAATATCGTGCAGCTGGCATAACGAACAGGCATCAACAGGAACACCCCTGGTTATTTCTTAGATCACGGGAAAAACATGGTAAAAAGGCGGCATATATAAGAATAATATATACTTGTATAATATACCAATAATATTTACTTTTGTATAAATAATAAGACATGAAAACAGTATCACTTAAAATAGATGACTCGATTTTCAGGGAGACTGAAAACCTGCTATCCCGGATTAAAAAACCGCGAAACAGGTATATCAATGAAGCGATCGATTTTTATAATAAACATCAGCGCAAGCAGATCCTCGAGAAGAGACTGAAAGAGGAGTCATACATCGTACGGTCCGATTCTATGGCTGTAATGAATGACTTTGAAAATTTGGACTATGGGGATTAAACAATTTGAGATCTGGGTAGCAGACCTGAATCCGCAGATCGAAACCGAACCTGGAAAAAAAAGACCTGTCCTGGTATTACAAACCGATCTTCTCAACCAGGTTCCTCACCCATCAACTATTGTATGTCCCCTCACAACGAACATAAAGAAGAAATCTGAAATCCTGAGAGTTCATGTAAAAAAGGGGGAGGCAGGAATGCACGAGTCATGCGATATCATGATGGATCAGGTCCGTGCCATTGACAATACCCGCCTGGTTAAAAAAATCGGTGTCTTACCCGGTAACCTGATCGATAAGGTCAAAGAGAATATTCTGATCCTGCTGAACATCGATAATCTGTAATACGATCACCAGTCATCGAATGCCCCCATGATCCGCCCTCCATTGCCGGGGATGTTACTTCACCAGCTCCGCGACGGCGGTATGTCCGTTGTTGGTGGCAAAGTCGTGGGCGGTGTCGCCGTCCACATCCTCCAGGGATTTGTCGGCGCCATGAGCCAGCAGGGTTTTGACCACCTCGGCCTGCCCTTCGGCGGCTGCAAACATCAGCGCGGAGAAGTGCTCGTTGTTGTCCACCAGGTTGGGATCAGCGCCCGCTTCGAGCAGGAGTTTGACGGTCTCGTTGAACGGACCGGTCGAAGCGTACATGAGGGCAGTGCGGTCGGTTCCGTCCTTTGCATCCACGGTGGCCCCGTGGTCCAGCAGGTACTCCACGACCTTTACATGCCCGTTGTAGGCGGCCAGCATGATGGGCGTGTGCATCTCCTCGTCGGTGGCATTCACATCAAGCCCGCTCTCCACGGCATCCTCAACACGTTGGAGTTGTCCGTTCAACGCAGCCTGCATCACCTGCTGGGTGGAGTAGGTGCTGGTTTCGGGGGTTTCGGCCTGTTGTGCGGGTGCGGGGGATTCGGCATTCGCCCCGTTGTTCGCGTCTGCTTTGTTTTTCTTCTCCCCGTTGCAGGCAGCCATGACGAGCAGGGCCGCGGTACCAAGGGTGATCATTAATATTCTGTGCATGATGTACGGTTATGAGCGGCCCTCGCTGGTATCCGGGATGATCCCGCCGGTGGGGATGATCCCGCCGATGTGCCTGACCAGGCCCCGGTTACGCAGTATCGGGCCACGAAGGTTTTCACAAATGTACCGTTTCACAGGCCATACTGCAAAGAACCGGGGGATGAATTTGAGGATTCCTTTCTCCTGACCGGTAAGCATGCGCCTGCATATCCCTGATGCAGGGCAGTCGGACAACCATCTCACTTCCGGCAATCCAGTTTATAGATGAAGATAAACGAGGAGGCGATCACCGCCATGAAGACCCCGAAAAAGACCGGGAATCCGGTTGCGCTGATGAGCCAACCTCCCAGGATTGGAAAGAGCGTGGGCAGCAGGCTCCCCACCCCTGCCAGTCCGGCATAGAACGCCCGGTTATGGTTGGCCGTGATCTCCAGCAGGATGCCCCCGTGGATGATCTGTTCAATGGCAAAGATCATCCCCCCGGGGATGAATACCAGGAAGAAGACCGAAGCGTGGGGAACCAGGTGGATGAGCAGGGGCATGACCAGCGCCAGGGCGGCCAGCACGTAGAGCATAAGCTGGTAGCGGATCCGTTTGGCGCCGTAAAAAATCGCCAGTCCGGCAATCACGCTGCCGATCACTTTGAAGAGCAGGAACCGGCCCACCTCCTCGTTCCCTGCCTGGAGCACCTCCTTGGCATAGAGAATGAGGAAGGGAAGCAAGGTGATGCTGATCCCCAGGGTATTGATCATCAGCAGGTAGTAGACGAACTTCCGGTTGGTGCGGAGCTCTTTTCGGACCTCCTTTACAAAAGAGGCCATTCCGGTTAACCGCACCCCCCTGACATGCACCTCCCGGATATTCCAGAACCCCAGGGAGGCCAGCAGGAGGGCGAAAGCGGCAATAAAGAAGAGCGCGGAATAGTTGGCGGGATAGTCGAAGTGTACCAGCACGCGGGCGGCCAGGTAGGCCGAGAGGAGGATCCCGATGTTGGAGATCACCTGTTTGACCGAGAAGAAGGGTTTCCGTTTCTCTTCGCTGATCGACTTGCCCAGGATATCGGTGAAGCTGATGTTGGCGAACGAGCCGCTGACGGCAAACAGGGTGATGAAGACGAAAATGAGGGCAAGCACCAGCGGCGCTTCCAGGGAGTCTGAATAAAGGAAGAGGACAGCCAGGGCTGCCAGGGAGAAGATCCGCGTGTTGATCCCCAGCAGCAGGTACCCCTTTTTGCGGTCTTTGTTCTGCAGGTAGGGGGCGAAGAAGAGCTGGGCGATCTTGGAGACCCCCAGCAGGATCGCGGTGATCAGTCCGACATGGATCGACTCCCCGCCGGCATCGATCACCATGGCGGGGATGATCGTGTCCACATCCATGAAGTTCTTGGCCAGCGCCAGGAAGGCCGCGTGCCAGAGAAGGGAGCGGTAGTTCTTGCTCGAAACCGGTGCTGTGAGTTCCATGCGTACAAAGGTATGGTTTTTCGGGTGTTGTTGTTCCCGGTGCCTGCTAAAACCACGGCATTGTTGATCTTTCCGACCTTGATATTCTCGCGTTATCCAATGCTGCAACCGGCAACGGGAGACAAACCGGGAGGCGAACCGGAAGACGAACCGGGAGACAAACCGGGAGACGAACCGGGAGACGAACCGGAAGACAGCCCCGGCAGTTTTGCACGGAAACCATTTCTCTGCAGCGAGCGCCGGGGGGTTGATGATCCTGTTGCTGTGCATTTCCCTGGTGTGAATGCCGTGAGGTCAGATTACGCTGTAGCGTCATTCTTTTCGCTAACCAGGGGTGTCACGGTTAATTTCCGGTGAAACGGTGTAAGGTTTTACCGGTTTTCCGACAGATGGAATAAAACCAATCATACCATGAAAACGATATTGCTCACCACCATCGCCTTTTTTATCATGACACACACCCAATCACAGGATACCCGGCGGGCGGAGGATGCCAGCGGACTAACAGTGGGAACGGAGGCGCCATCATTCACCGCCCGGGATGCAGGCGGAGAGGAGTTTACCCTTACTGAAGCACTGAAAACCGGTCCGGTCGTAATGATCTTCTACCGCGGCCACTGGTGCCCGGTGTGTAACGAGCACCTGGGAACCATCCAGGACAGCCTCTCGCTGATCCTGGAGAAGGGAGCATCGGTGATCGCCGTTTCGCCCCAGAAACCGGAATACCTGGACAGAATGGCCGAACAGACCGGTGCGGAGTTCAGGCTTCTCTATGACAAAGGATACGCCATTGCCGATGCATACGACGTAACCTTCACCCCGCCCCGAAGGACCCTGGTTATGTACAACACCGCCCTTGGTGCCAAATTGAAAGAGTCCCAGACCGACGATTCCCAGCGGTTACCCATTCCGGCCACCTACATTATCGGTCAGGATGGCGGTATCGCCTGGCGGCAATTCGACCCCAATTACAAAAACCGGTCGACGGTAAAAGAGATCCTCGAAAACCTTCCGTAAAGAATGCAATACCCATAACATCGTTTCATAAAGCGCTCCATGATTGTTACATTTACCAATCTGTATCAACCGGCAGTATCATGAAAAAACCTGTTCTTATTACCGGGGTAATCCTGCTTGTAACACTTACAACCATCATGGCACAGAAGAATCCGAACAACATTCAGGTAAGGTGGAACACCGATACCTCCAACAGGCTTGTTCCCCTGGAAGAGTTCACCACGCTGCTGCAACCCGACGGGATCCCGCCCATCGATGATCCCGTTTTCTGGAACCGGGAGAAGGCCTCCGAAATCTACTTCTCCCATGAGCCGGTCATTGCGTTGGAGATCAAGGACCAGGCAAAAGCATACCCGTTAAGCATCCTCACCTTCCACGAGATCGTCAATGACGAACTGGCCGGCACCCCGGTCACCGTAAGCTATTGTCCCCTGTGCAACGCAGCGATCGTGTTTGACCGGAACCTGACGTTCAATGGCAAGCAATACCTCCTGGATTTCGGGGTGTCGGGCATGCTAAGGAACAGCGACCTGGTGATGTGGGACAGACAGACCGAAAGCTGGTGGCAGCAGTTCACCGGGAAGGCCCTGGTCGGTAAACTGGCTGGAGCCTACCTTAAGCCGGTCTCCTCCATGATCATCTCCCTGGAGGAGTTCTTTGCTTCCTATCCCAATGGCCGGGTCCTCTCCACCGAAACCGGTCATGCCAGGGAGTACGGGACCAATCCGTACACCGGCTACGACGACCCCGCCAACACCCGGCCCAGGTTGTTTGACGGCGACATCGATTCCCGGCTGCCTGCCATGGAGCGGGTGGTCGATGTGCATGTGGGCGGCGAGTACAAGATCTATCCCCTGTCGGCCATAAGCAGCGAAGGGGTGATCAACGACACCTTCAGGGAACAGCCCCTGGTGCTGTTCCACACCACCAAAACCGTGTCGGTGCTGGATGAGAAAGAGATCGCTGAATCCCGGAAAGTGGGTTCCGTAACGGTTTTCGTACCCGAGGTGAATGACCGGATACTCACGTTTACCAAAACCGAAAACGGATTCAAAGACCGGGAAACCGGATCGATATGGAACATCACCGGGAAGTGCATCTCGGGTCCCCTGGAAGGCAAAGAGCTGTGGCCCGTTACCCACGGAAACCACTTCGCGTTCGCCTTTCTTACCTTCCATCCCGATTCGGAGATATATCGCAACGATTGATAATCCGCAGGTTCACTTCCCGGTTGATAGACCGTCAGTGCCCCCTGCATACCATACCATCAGATCCATGGAGTCATTCAGCATCACACCCATCGGCACCGTGAACAGCACCTATACCGAACCGGCCCTCACCCACAGAGACGGGGACCTCAACCTGGATGAAGAGATCCTGGCGGAGACCCGCACCGGGAAGGGGAAGCTCTCCGAGATCATAATCGATGAACCCTTTGCAGCGTGCCTGGACGGAATCGAAGGCTTTTCGCATATCATGGTACTTTACTGGGCGCATACCCTGGAGCCGGAGAAGCGATCCACCAAAAAGGTGCACCCCATCGGGAAGAAGGAGTTTCCCCTGGTGGGGGTGTTTGCCACCCGGTCCCCGGTGCGCCCCAACCCCATCTGCTCCACCACCGTGGAGCTGGTAAAGCGAAGCGGGAACCGGCTGATCGTAAAAAACCTGGACGCCCTGGACGGCACCCCGGTGATCGACATCAAGTTCCACCACCCCTCCTACGATGCCCCGCAGGATGTGGTCTGGCCGGAGTGGATGCACCGGGTGATCCGCTTCTTCAGGGAGAAGCTGAAATAGGTACCCCGCATTCAGGAAATGAACGGGGACCGGAAAACGGATCACCTGACAATCAGCGGGGAAGGTAACAATCCACGGTCGCACCCTTTGTCGGGTTGTTGCGGAGCTCCAGCTTTCCCCTGTGGGCCCTGGCAATGAGCTGTGCATAGGGCAGGTGCAGTCCCATGTTCAGGTTCACGTGGTGCTCCGAATCGAAGAGTTCAAAATCACCCTTCATGATGGAGTTCGGGAACCCCCGGCCCTGGTCGCTCACCCTCACCAGGTGGTATTGCTCGGTGGTATCGAGGGTCACGCTAACGTACCCTTCCTCCGGACCATGTTTGATGGCATTACCCAGCAGCACTGAAAAAAGGGTACCCAGCAGTTTAGGATCCCCATTAAAGCGGACCCCTTTTCGCGGAGGTTTCCAGTTTACCTTTATCTTTTTCTTTGCAACCCTTCCAGCCAACTTCTCCAGTTCCCCGGTCACTACACCGGCCAGGTCAAATTGCCGCATATTGAGCGTCCGTTTTCCCAGGTAAAGCGCCGTAATATCCAGGGCCAGGAAAGTAAACTCCTCCAGCCGGGTGATGGAGGTGTCGATCATATCATAATACAGGCTGAACCGGTCATCGGGGTTATTTTTGCGAAGGATTTCAGAAAATCCCCGTATCCCATTCAGCGGCGTACGCAGTTCGTGGGAGATGATCTGCAGAAAACCTTTTTTGGCCTCATCCAGCCTTATGAGCCGCTCATTGGCTTGTTTCAGTTCTTTCACCGTCTCTTCCAGCAGGCGGGTCCGCTCCCTTACACGCTCTTCCAGCTTTTCATTCATGGTGCGGAGTGATTCACGGCTCCGTTTCAGTTCAACCTGGGTCCTCACCCGCTCCAGGAGTTCCGGGCGATTGAACGGTTTGGTCACGTAATCCTGTCCACCTTCCCTGAATCCCCTTACAATGTCTTTCTTATCCCCCCGGGCCGTCAGAAAGATCACGGGCAGCTCCTTCAGCATCTCCTTTTCCCGGATCAGCGCGCACAATTCGTACCCATCCATCTCCGGCATCATAATATCCAACAGGACCAGGTCAAACCGGTCGCTCTTCAACACCTCCAGCGCTGCCCTACCTGAATCGGCCAGGGCAACCCGGTATCCTTCCTTTTTCAGGATCCCCCCGATCAGCTCCAGGTTCTTAGTCTGATCATCCACCACCAGCACTTTTCCCTGGTTGGTATTCCCTGTATCTTTCCCTTGAATTTCTGTTTGTTCTGTAGCCGTATCCAGGTTCATTTGTATAACTAATTATTGTGTTATGATTCTTTATCAAATATTCTAGCCAGTTCCATCAGTTGCCGCATCAATTCATTGCGCGATGATTTGAAGGTATCGGCATGCTTCCGAAGCATATCCCTGGCCATTTTCAGCTGCAGGTGGTTATTCACCCGGGCGTACAGCTCCTCCTTCCGGAAGGGTTTGGTGATATAGTCCACGCCCCCAATCCGGAATCCCTGTACCACATCATCCGTCTCATCCCTCGCCGTAAGGAAGATCACCGGAATATCAGCCAGCTCCTTATCTTTTTTCAGTTTATGGCACACCTCGAACCCATCCATCCCGGGCATCATCACATCCAGGAGGACCAGGTCCACAGCATTTCCGGCAAGCACGTCAAAGGCCTCCTCCCCATTCATTGCCAACGCAATGCGATAGCCCTTCTCCCTGAGGTAGGTACTTACCACCCTCAGATTTTCCGGATTGTCATCCACCACCAGTATATGCATTTCCCGTTCCATTCTTCAACTTTTTTAATGGCCAATCCTGCTTTTTACCTGAATTCCCGGCAAAAACAGTTACAAATGAGCCTGTTCTTTTAAGAATTCCACCAATAACAATTGTTTCCGCATTATTAATTAGCAATTCGGTCTAGGCCTCATTAGTTGATAATGCCGGTTCTCCTCCAGCTTCGGGTCTAGTTAAAGGATCGTCCTTTGTCAGATTTATTTCTAAAGAGACTCGATCATCCGGTGTTATATGAGGAGTAACTTTGAGTGTTAAATTAATTTCCTTAAATTCAATCTCCACATCATCATCTTCGACAGTTTGATATGGAATTTCAACGCCCTGGGTAATGGTCGCCTCTTTATTATCTAGGGTAACAATTTTTGGGGTAGAGACGATTTTCACTAAATTTTCTGTTTCCATTGCCCGAAGTGTAGCATCTAGCAAAAAGGGAGTGCCCATACTAGGCAGTCGTTCAAATTGAAAATTGAAGGTGCTTGGACTTTCGGCTCCTTCTCCACCCCCGGCAAATGG
>CAYZMH010000108.1:0-9136 GCA_964479445.1 uncultured Bacteroidaceae bacterium
ACCGGTGACCTCCCCCCTTCAGGCCGTCTACTCCACCACCGAGAAGATGAAAGATAACTACCTGAACAGTAAAGCGATCAGTAACCTCCAGGCCCGCCTGATCCAGGCGCTGCCCACCACCTTCCAGGAAACCCTGCCCGCCTGGCTGCTGAAAAAACTCAACCTGGTGAACCTGGATAACGCCCTCCGCCAAATGCACTTCCCCGAGTCCATGGAGCTGCAGCGCAGGGCAGAACTGCGCCTCAAGTTCGAAGAGCTTTTTTATATCCAGCTGAACATCCTTCAGCGAAAAAGTACCCGCGAGCGGAAATTCAAGGGGTACATCTTCCACCGGGTGGGAGAAAATCTCAACGCCTTCTACCGGGAGAATCTTCCCTTTGAACTGACCGGTGCACAGAAGCGGGTCCTGAAGGAGATCCGCCGCGATATGGGGTCAGGACACCAGATGAACCGGTTGCTGCAGGGCGATGTGGGCAGCGGGAAGACCCTGGTAGCGCTCATGTCCATGCTGATTGCCCTGGATAACGGCTACCAGGCCTGCATGATGGCTCCCACCGAGATCCTGGCGAACCAGCATTACTTCAGCCTGCAGGGAATGCTGGAGGGACTCGGCATCGGGGTGCGCCTCCTTACCGGCTCCACCAAAAAAGCAGAGCGGGATGAGATTCACGGCGCCCTCCAGGACGGTTCGCTCCATATCCTGGTGGGAACACACGCACTGCTGGAAGATGAGGTGGTCTATAAAAACCTCGGACTGGTGATCATCGATGAGCAACACCGCTTCGGGGTGGCCCAGCGGGCCCGGCTCTGGCAAAAGAGCCGCAGCTTCCCCCACGTGCTGGTCATGACCGCCACACCCATTCCGCGAACCCTGGCCATGACCCTTTACGGTGACCTGGATGTTTCGGTGATCGATGAACTGCCACCGGGCCGGAAACCCATCATCACCCGGCACCTCTACGATAAACAACGGCTGCAACTGTTCGGTTTCCTTAAAAAAGAGATCGCGCGCGGCCGCCAGGTATACGTCGTCTACCCCCTTATCCAGGAGTCGGAAAAGATGGATTACAAAGACCTGGAAGATGGCTATGAAAGCATCTCGCGCGCCTTTCCGCCACCGGATTACACGGTAAGCGTGGTGCACGGACGCATGAAACCTGGAGAGAAGGAGATCGCCATGAACCACTTCGTGAAGGGGCGGGCCCAGATCATGGTGGCCACCACGGTCATCGAAGTGGGTGTGGATGTTCCCAATGCCAGCATCATGGTGATCGAGAGCGCAGAGCGGTTCGGACTCTCGCAGCTGCACCAGCTCCGGGGCCGGGTCGGCCGGGGCGGCGAACAGTCCTATTGCATCCTGATGACCGGTCACAAAATTTCCGAAGAAGGGAAGAAACGGCTGGAGACCATGGTGCGTACCAACGACGGGTTCGAGATCGCCGAAGTGGATATGAAACTGCGCGGACCCGGAGATATTGAAGGAACCCAGCAGAGCGGGGTTCCGTTTAACCTGAAGATCGCACACCTGGGAAAAGACGGACAAATCCTGCAACTGGCACGCGATGTGGCCACAAAGATCCTGGAGGAGGACCCCGAACTGAAACTGGAACAACACCATGTCTTCACCAAACATATCAAAAAAGGATCTCCCCAAAAAATCGACTGGGAATACATAAGCTGACAACCACCCGTTTGAGGGCGTACCGGGTGATAAGCACCCATTGATAAACAATTGTTGGACAGCCGCTTGTTTGAAAGCAATCCGCGTTAAAACAGTGCGTTTGATGAACAGCCGCCCGACAGCCACCCGTTCGCAGGAGAACCCGCCTGAAAATCGCCTGTTGGATGAACAGACCCATGGCAGGCCTGTTTGATTAGAGGCTTGTTTACCTGATCATTAGCATTCCATGCTTATTTATACCCAGAATAAATAAGTGTTTACAGGGAAGAATATGATCTTTGACAATCTTTAGAAAAGGAACATCCATAATTTTGTAGCTGTTTTACGAATACCTTATTATGTCCGATCAAAATTCCATCGACCACGAAGGAATTGTGGAAGCGATATCCGGCGACGTGGCACGGGTCAAGATCGACGCACAATCAGCCTGCGCCGCCTGTCACGCCAAAGGAGTTTGTACGGCGGCCGATAAAGAAGAGAAGATCATGGAGGTGCCGCTGAACGGGGTTTCTCTGAATCCCGGGGAGAAGGTAAGGGTGCTGATCTCCAGGCATACCGGACTGCGTGCGGTTGCCATCGGGTATTTCTACCCTTTTCTGCTGCTGATCATCCTGCTGATCACACTTACCTCAGCAGGGATGAATGAACTGCGGGCAGGGCTCTTTTCCCTGGCTGCCCTGGTCCCCTACTACCTGGGGGTCTTCCTGTTGAGAAACCAAATCGATAAAGCATTTACATTCAGACTGGAGAAAACTACCATGCCGTTATGAATGAGATTATCATCTATACCATCCTGATCCTGGTTGCCATCGGAACGGTGGCCGCCATCATTCTTTATATTGTGGCAAGGCGCTTCAAGGTATACGAGGATCCGCGCATCGACAAGGTGGAAGAAGCGCTCCCGGCAGCCAACTGCGGGGGGTGCGGCTTTGCCGGATGCCGGAACTTTGCCGAAGCACTGGTGAAAGCCGATGACCTGGACGACCTCTACTGTCCCGTCGGAGGCAATGAAGTGATGAAGGAGGTAGCCTCCATCCTCGGTAAAGAGATCGAGGCACAGGATCCGCTGGTTGCCGTGGTACGCTGCAACGGGAGTCCGGATTACCGGCCCCGGACCAACATTTACGAGGGAGCCTCCTCCTGTGCCGTGGCACACCAGCTCTATACCGGGGAAGGGGGATGCCCGTTCGGATGCCTGGGAGAGGGGGACTGCGTAGAGGTTTGTAATTTCGATGCCATCCATATGAACCCGGAAACCGGGCTCCCCGAGGTGATCGATGACGCCTGCACGGCCTGCGGCGCATGCGTGGATGCGTGTCCGCGCAACATCATTGAACTGCGCAAGAAGAACAAGAAAGACCGCAAGATATACGTCAGCTGCATCAACGAGGAGAAGGGGGGAGTTGCCCGGAAAAACTGCAAGGTGGCCTGCATCGGGTGCGGTAAATGTGTCAAGGTGTGCCCCTTCGATGCCATCACCATGGAGAACAACCTGGCCTATATCGATCCGGTCAAATGCCGCCTGTGCAGGAAATGCGTGGAAGAGTGCCCCACCAACGCCATCCTGGAGATCAATTTCCCGCCCAGGAAAAAGAAGACCGAAGAGAAAAAAGAAACCGTAACCGAATAATTGGGACGTCATTATGCGACTCATGACCTTTTCAAGGGGAGGGATTCATCCTCCCGAACATAAAATCTCAGCCGGACAATCCATCCGGGAAGTACCCCTGCCCGAGGTGGTAACCATCCCGGTCTCCCAGCACCTGGGAGCACCTCCCAAACTCCTTGTGAAACGGGGAGATGAGGTGAAATGCGGACAACTGATCGCTTCCGCGGAAGGTTTCGTATCTGCCAATGTCCATGCCTCGGTATCGGGGAAAGTGACCAAAACCGATTCCTTCATGGATGCCTCGGGGTACCGGAAAATGGCGGTTCAGATCCAGGTGGACGGTGATACATGGGATGAGAATATAGACCGCTCTGATGAACTGGTCGGGGATATTACCCTGGATGCCGAGACAATCCGGGAACGGGTGCTGGCTTCGGGGATTGTCGGACTGGGCGGGGCTACCTTTCCCAGTCACGTAAAACTCACCACGCCCAAAGGGAAAAAAGCCGAATACCTGATCGTCAACGGGGTGGAGTGCGAACCCTACCTTACAGCCGATCATGCCCTCATGCTGGAAAAAACCAGGGAGCTGGCCACCGGGATCCGGATCATGATGAAAGGACTCGGCGTGGAGAAAGCCATCGTGGGGATCGAGAACAACAAGCCCGATGCCATCGAAACTATGGAAAAGGCGCTGGAACCCTATGATGAGATCAGGGTACAGGGCCTCAAAGTGAAATACCCGCAGGGAGGAGAGAAACAACTGATAAAGGCCCTGCTCAACCGGGAAGTACCACCGGGTAAACTACCCATCGAGGTGGGAACGGTCGTATTTAACGTAGGTACCATCTTTGCTGCCTACGAGGCCGTTCAGAAAAACAAACCACTGGTGGAACGCATCGTAACGGTCACCGGGAAATCGCTCACCGAACCCGGCAATTTCAGGACGCGGATCGGTACACCGGTGCAGTTTCTGATCGAACAGGCAGGCGGACTCCCGGAGGATACGGGCAAAGTGATCGGAGGCGGTCCCATGATGGGAAAAGCCCTGGCAGACCTTAACACACCTGTTGTAAAGGGCAGCTCGGGGATCCTGGTGATCCCGGAGCCGGAAGCTCACCGCAACGAGGTGGAACCCTGCATCCGGTGCACCAAATGTGTTTCGGTATGCCCCATGGGACTGGAACCATACCTGCTCATGGCACTCTCTGAGAGGGGTCACTTTGAACGAATGGAAGAGAACAGCGTCATGGATTGCATCGAGTGCGGAAGCTGCAGCTATACCTGTCCGGCCTCCCGGCCCCTGGTGGATTATATCAGGCTGGGCAAAACAGAAGTCGGGAAGCTCATCCGCGCTCGAAAAGCAGTCTGAATAGATAACCCGAAGATTATACCCAACCAGCATGAATAAACTTGTCGTTTCACCCTCACCACACGTACATACCCGGGAATCCATCCCGAAGCTCATGTATGGCGTGCTGCTCTCACTCATACCGGCCTTCCTGGTCTCGGTGTGGTTTTTCGGACTCGGCATGATCGTCATCACTGCCGTATCGGTGGTATCCTGTGTCGCGTTCGAATACCTGATCCAGAAGTACATCCTGAAGGTCAAACCCACCCACCTGGACGGATCCGCCGCACTGACCGGTATCCTGCTGGCTTTCTGCCTGCCGGCCAACCTCCCCTTCTGGATGGTGATCATCGGTGCCCTGGCAGCCATCGGGATCGGGAAAATGACTTTCGGTGGCCTGGGTAACAACATCTTTAATCCCGCCCTGGTGGGTAGGGTGTTCCTTTTCATCTCCTTCCCCGTCGCACTCACCAGCTACCCTGAACCCGGACAGTGGCTGAAGTATACCGATGCCACCACGGGTCCTACCCCGCTGGGAATCCTGCAGGAAGGGATGGGAGACAGCACCGCCCCCGCTCTGATGAGGGAGATGCCCGACTATGCCGATCTTTTTATCGGGAACATGATGGGATCTGCCGGGGAGATTGCTGCTTTTGCGCTGTTGCTCGGACTGGTCTATATGCTCTACAAACGAATCATCAGCTGGCACATCCCGGTCTCCATCCTGGGCACCGTGGCCGTGTTTACCGGGATCCTCTGGCTTGCCAACCCCGAACAGAATGCCGATCCGCTCTTTCATTTGCTGACGGGCGGATTGATGCTGGGATCGATCTATATGGCCACCGATTACGTGACCTCGCCCATGACACCGCGGGGAATGATCATCTACGGGATCGGGATCGGGCTGATCACCGTGATCATAAGACGCTTCGGAGCCTACCCGGAAGGGGTGCAGTTCGCGATCCTGATCATGAACGCCTTTGTGCCCCTGCTGAACAAATACATCAAACCCAAACGCTTTGGAAAGGAGGTACACCATGGCTAAGAAAGAATCCACCTTCGGCAATATGGTACTCACCCTCTTCATGGTCACCCTGCTGGCAGCCGCCCTCCTGGGCAGCGTCTATGCCCTTACCAAGGAGCCCATCCGGCTGGCCGACCTGAGTAAAAAAAACGCGGCCATTGAAGCGGTGATCCCCGGCTTCGATAACAATCCTACCGAACAGGTGGAAAAGATCGGGATCGCCGGAGATACCGTTACCCTCTACCACGCCACCCAGGGAGGACAGTACATGGGATCTGCCGTGGAAACCTTCTCAAATAACGGGTTTAGCGGACTCATCAAGCTGATGGTCGGATTCAGGCCCGACGGGACCATCATCGATATCGCCGTGGTGGAACATGCCGAGACACCCGGTTTGGGTGACAAGATGGAACGGTCCAAGTCAGATTTCCATGTCCAGTTCCGGGGACAGCACCCCGATGAGTTCGATCTGACGGTGAGCAAGGACAACGGCGACGTGGACGCGATCACAGCCTCCACCATCTCCTCGCGGGCCTACTGCGAGGCAGTAAGAAGAGCGTACGAAGCTTTCGAACAGGCAGAAAAAAAGACACAATAGCCCCGGTCAACGGGAACAACCGGTATAAAAAGATACCCTATGAACCAGTGGAAAAATTTCAGCAAAGGATTCATCCGTGAAAACGCGGTCTTTACCCTCTTCCTGGGGCTCTGCCCTACCCTCGGGGTAACGACCACGGCGATCAACGGACTTGGAATGGGACTGGCCACCACGTTCGTGCTGGTGATGTCCAACCTGGTCGTCTCCATCATTAAAAGCCAGATCCCCGATAAAGTGCGCATCCCCTCTTTTATCGTGATCATTGCCACTTTCGTAACCGTGGTGGAACTGGTGATGAAGGCTTACCTTCCTTCCCTTTTCGAAGCACTTGGGCTCTTTATTCCCCTGATCGTGGTAAACTGCCTGGTGCTGGGTCGCGCAGAAGCATTTGCCTCCAGGAACAACCTGGTCACCTCGGTGATCGACGGACTGGGTATGGGGCTCGGGTTCGCCATGGCGCTCACAGTCCTGGGAGCCGTCAGGGAGATACTGGGTAGCGGTTCGTTTTTCGGACTGGAGTTTATCGAGGGAGACGGACTGCTGTTGTTCATCCTGCCCCCGGGTGCATTTATCGCCCTGGGCTACCTGATCGTATTGGCAAATAAACTCAAAGAAAAAACAGCTTAGATCATGGAATACATACTTATCATCATCGGCGCTGTATTTGTCAGCAACATCGTATTGAACCAGTTCCTGGGTATTTGTCCGTTTATCGGCGTATCCAGCAAGGTGGAAACCGCCTTCGGGATGACCGGGGCCGTGACCTTCGTGATGGTGATCGCCACCCTGGTAACCTACCTCATCTTTAAATATATCCTTGTGCCCCTGGAACTGGAGTACCTGCGCACCATCTCCTTTATCCTGGTGATCGCCTCGCTGGTACAGCTGGTGGAGATCATCCTCAAAAAGATCAGTCCGCCCCTCTACCAGGCCCTGGGCATCTTCCTTCCCCTGATCACCACCAACTGCGCGGTACTCGGGGTAGCCGTACTGGCCGTTCAGAATGATTTTAACCTGCTGGGCAGCGTGGTCTTTGCCATCGGGAATGCACTGGGATTCGGACTTGCCCTGGTGACCTTCTCGGGCATCCGCGAACAACTGGACCTGCTCAATGTCCCCAAACCCATGCGGGGCGTTCCCATTGCCTTTATTGTGGCCGGACTCATGGCGCTGGCTTTCCTGGGCTTCACCGGAATCGTATAATCTGCAACCGGCGTGATACCATCGGAGAAAGAGCTGATCCGGAAAACCGAACAATTTGTCAGGAAAGAGGCCCTTCCGGCTGACAGCGGGCACGACTGGGAACACACGCGCCGGGTAAGGCGCCTTGCATTGCACATCCATGAACTGGAGCAGGAAGGGGACCGGCTGGTCATTGAGCTGGCCGCCCTGCTGCATGATATCGCCGACAGCAAGTTCCACGACGGAGATGAAACCCTTGGCGGGGAAACCGCCACGCGGTTCCTGGAAGGGAACGGACTGGACCGGGGGCGCATCGGTAAGATCCGGGAGATTATTGATCACATCTCCTTCAAACATCTGGGTAAAAAGGAGCCGGATCGCAGCATTGAATTTATGATCGTCCAGGACGCCGACCGGCTGGATGCCATGGGAGCCATCGGTATCGCACGGGCTTTCAGCTACGGCGGTTACAAAGGCCGGAAGATGCACGATCCCCGTATCCCGGTGAGAACCTACAAAACAAGCGATGAATACAAACGGTCTGACGCCCCCACCATCAACCACTTCCATGAGAAACTCCTGAAGCTGAAAGACCTCATGAATACCGAAACCGGCCACGCGATCGCCGAAGAACGACACCGGTTCATGCAAACGTTCCTTGACCGCTTCCTGGATGAGTGGGGCTGATCCGGCTGACCTATCTTCCAGATATACATATTTTTATACATATTTAAATACGTATTTAAATATGTATATCAGTCCCGCAGCGAGCGGCGAAAGAACTCCTGCATCCTGATCAATAGAGGAAGTTCAGGTTGATATACAAACCTGAATCACCATCGGTCTCCTTGACCGCCATCCCGTAGTCCACGGTGACAATGAAATTCTGGTTCAGCACGAAATGGATTCCTCCCCCGTACCCCAGGTGGGGCACCTCCTTTGCATCCAGGTCCAGCGTGGCCAGGGCTTCGGCGGGAAGACCACCGGTTTCAAAATCATACTTCTGGGTCACCATTCCTCCGTCCAGGAAGGCCGACAGGGCTATGTAGAAATTCTGCCTGAAAAGTTTGGTCTTTAAGATTTTCCCCCGCAGCTCAAAATTACCGTAGGCGAACCCTTCTCCCACAATGCGGTTGCGCCGCACTCCGCGTACGGTTTTGGACCCTCCTACCCCGTCGGTTGTAAGCTTGGGTACGGTATTGAACAGGTAGGGCATCATGTAGAAGGGCATCTCCCCGGTAAGCTTGCCCTGGTAAGAGAGCCGGTAGGCAAAATTCATCCAGTCGGGAATGATGGTGAAATACTGCCGGTGGGTTAAGATCAGCCGGGAATAGGAATAGTCGGTGTTGCTCAAAAATGAGGGAGCATAATGCAGTTGCATCTCGGTCCATATCCCCCTGAACGGATTGGGTTCGTTATCGCGTGTATCATAGATCAACCCGGCTTTCAGCAACGTATGGTTTCCTCCCCTGGCCTGGTCTTCGGGGATAATCCCCCAGTCAACGTAGTCTTTATACAATCCGTTGGGGGATAACAGGTCCTCCTCGTCCTTGCCTTCATTCAGCCGGTCGGTATCCACCGAATCAATCGTGTTGCCGTAAAATCCAACGCCGCCCAGCCAGCGAAACGTGTTTCCCTGGATCTTTCCCTGGAAATCAGCCTTGATCCGCCAGAGCTTGCGGGAATGCTTG
>CAYZMH010000109.1:0-4314 GCA_964479445.1 uncultured Bacteroidaceae bacterium
AACCGTTCCATCGTGGTCCGTATCCGTTCCAGGTCCAGGGAATCCAGACCCCCTTTCAACTGCGCAACAAAACGGCTCAGCGGGGGCGCCTCGTAAGAGGCCGCCTGTTCCGACAGACCAGATGCAAAATCCTCAATCCGGTAAAGCACCAGGCTCCCGTTAATCGTTTCCCATACGGGCATAAAGTCCATCTCCAGGGTCTCCACCAGCCCGGACAGCGCCTCTCTCGCCTGCGCGGAGGGGGCTTCCCATGGTTCTTCAGGGGTAACTGGTTCAGTCTGTGCCGACTCCGGTTCCGGACCCGTATAAGGCAGAAACCGTTTTAACTCGCCCAGCAGGGCGTTCCGTGTAACGGGCTTGAATAAGTACCCGTCAAAAAGCCGGGATTCCCTGATCCTCTCCATGTAGACCACTGAGGCGGTGCAGGCAACGATCTTCAGGCTTTTGTAGCGACCCGACCCCTTGATTCGCCGGGCCACTTCATAACCGTCCATGCCGGGCATCCGGATATCCAGCAAGAGCAGGTCTGGTTCTATGTCTGAGAGTACCTCCAGTGCAATCTCCCCGCTCTCAGCCCGCATGATATCCAGTCCGGTATCTTTCAGCAACATAGCCATAGCATCGATGTTGGATTCAACGTCATCCACCACCAACAGGGTGCCGGCCTCAAACCGTGTCTGTTCACTCACCTCCGTTGTATCTTTTACCAGGTCGCGTTCATTACCGATGACCAGGCCGGGTATCCTGACCGTAAAAATTGATCCTTTGTCCTCCTGGCTGTCGAGGCTGATATCCCCGTTCATATTTTCAATCAGTCGGCTGCAGATCGCCAGTCCGAGTCCGGCCCCGCCAAACTCACGGTTCGACTGACCCGATAGCTGCCTGAATGCTTTGAACACCTCCTCCTGCTGCGATTCGGGAATCCCGACGCCCGTATCAGCCACGGTGAGCTGCAGGGTACCTTTCCCTGTTCCCCCTGGGGTAAATTCAGCCATCACGCGCACCGAGCCGGTTCGTGTAAACTTAATGGCATTCCCCACAAGGTTGAAAAGCACCTGTTTCACCCGCACCTCATCCAGCACCAGGACCCGCGGTACTTCAGGGGCAAGCTGCATGGAAAGGCCGATCGATTTGCGTTGTGCCTTCTCCTCGAACAACACCCTGATCTCATCCAGCATGGCTTCCAATACCGTGGAAGTAGGTGTGATATTCATCTTTCCGGCTTCAATCCTTGACAAATCGAGAATATCGTTAAGCAGGGAGAGCAAAAGATTACCGCTGCTAAGGATCGATTGCACCATTTTGCGGTGTTGTTCCAGCTCCATGTCCTGGAAGAGTGCCTCACTGAACCCCAGGATCGCATTCATGGGGGTGCGGATCTCGTGGCTCATGTTGGCCAGGAACTGGCTCTTTGCCAGGTTGGCCGCCTGGGCTTTATCACGTTCATCCTCCAGATATGCCTCCATCACCTTCCGTTCATAGGCATTGGCAATAATCCCTGACACCGTCCGTAAGAGCTCCAGCTCCGAAGGGGTCCACTCCTTGTTTCTGCTGCACTCATCAAACCCTATAAAGCCGAAAAAGCGACCCTGCACGTACAGGGGATAGATGATGATGGACCTGATGCCCTGGGGTTCCAGGATGACTCTCACATCTTCCGGCAGTTCCCGGATATTTTCGGAATATACACGGCCTTCTTCCACCAGCATCCTTCTCCAGGAAGGGATGATCTCGTAGGGGATACCCTGCAATTCATCGATCTGGGGTTCAACACCATGGTTACACCACTCGAAGGTATTGTTGGTCTCTTTGCCATCCGGGGTGTCTTCGAAAATATATACCCGGCTTACCCCCGTATGCTTACCGATCTTCTCGAGGGACTGATCAATGCGTACCGGGAACTCTTCCAGGCTGTTTAATTCAAGGGCCATTTCCGATACCAACTCCTGTTGTTCCAGGTTGCGCTGGAGATCCTGCTCTATCTTTATGCGTTGTTCAATATCCACATGGATTCCCACCGCCCGGACGGGCTTCCCGTCTTCATCCCGTTCAAGTACGCGCCCGGTATCAAGCACCCATTTCCACTCCCCGCTCTTTGTACTGAGCCGGTGCCGGGTCTGGTAAAGAGATGTGCGATTCTCCAGGTGATCATTCAGCTGCCCTACCACCCAGTCCTTTTCGTCGGGATGAATCAGCTTTTCCCATGTGGATACGTCCGGGTCCAATTCATTGCGGGTATACCCCAGCATTTCACACCAACGGTCGCTGAAATAGACCTCCCCGTTTTTAATATTCCAGTCCCATAATCCCGCATTGCTTCCCGAAAGTGCCATTTCGAGCCGTTCGGTATACTGCTGCAGCCGGTCTTCATAGGCCTTTCGTTCGGAAATATCAATAATAAGCATTCTCAACCCTTCTATCTTTCCTCCATGTACGATAGGGGAAGAGTAGATGATCACGGAGAAAAGATTTCCGTCCCTCCCCTGGATCCGAAATTCGCCGGGTTCAGGGTGATGACCTTTCAGCATTTGCTGATAACAATTGCAGGTAAGCTCCCGCTCTTCAACAGGGAAAAGGGAATTAAAATGAACCCCCTTCAACAGGTTGCTTTTATCGAATTTCAGGATATCTGATGCATGCCTGTTCACGTAGGTAATGTATCCCTGGTGGTCGGTTTCAATGATGATCTCCGGCATCATCCCGGTGAGGTCCCGATGCCGTTTCTCACTCTGCAACAGCCGCTCATTGGTGGTGCATGCTTCTGCCGCCCGCCCCAGTTTACGGTTCAGGGGTCCCAGGGCATCGATCACATCCTTTTCCAGCAACGAGCCATCCTTTAACAGGACCAGCAATCCGAAATCCCCGATATCCAGGACGTGGTAATGCTGATCCAGGGAGGTCTTCCCGTGGTAGGGCGTTTCCTTCCTGGCCTGGCGGTATGCCTCGGGGGTTAGTTGTTCGGGGAATACTTCATCGAGGGGTGCGAAGTTCTCCTGTAACACCAGGGTATAGGGGATAGAGAGCACCTGGACGGCCCCTGTCAGGGTGCCTTTAGTATGCCTGGCCCGGTACACCAGTGCTGCCGAACATTCAAGATTTTTTAAATAAGCGGAGAGGGCTTTCTTAAGCATCTCAAACAGGTCAAGGCTCTCTCCAATCGACAAAGCAATATCATACAATGCCTGTTGCCGGTCTTTGCGTTTTGTTTCCACCATTGTACATAACTAAACAGAACTACCTATTTATGTTCCATCTTTTCGAAAAAACCGACGGGCTCCATTTTGCTATAACGCCAGACAGGGCATACCATTTGTAAACGCCTGTCTAATAGCTGGACGTTATACTCTTTCTAACATGCTTCTTCAACTATCCATGCTCATGATATCCAAAAAACAGAAATTACCTGTACGGCAAAAACGATAAAAAGTTACACCCGGTTTATCGATTCATTCCTGCACACTCATTGATCTAAAACCACCCGGCCTATAAACAGGAAAAACAGGGCAGTGAGTTTCCTGCCCTGTTCCAGTAAATCCCGGGTTCGGGTTATTCACTACTGCTTCATAAAGCGGTAGGGGGTCTGGTCCACTACCAGCATATAATACCCTGGTTGCAGATCGTGTACCGCGATGGTATGGTTGTTGGTTACTCCTGTGAGTACGGTCTGACCGGTAAGATCAATGACCCGGTACTCCACGGATGATTGGTCAAGTCCGGATACCCTCAGCCGGTTCACCACCGGGTTGGGATAGAGGGTCACCTTGCTGGCAGCTTCCTCTTGTGCGTTGGTGATGTTGCTGTTCAGCGGGTCCGGATCGTGTCCGTCATCCACCCCGTCTCCGTCGGTGTCGGGATCGAGCGGATCGGTGCCCAGTTCGGCTTCGTACTGGTCTGATATGCCGTCTCCGTCATCGTCCCAGTCTTCGTTATCGCCCACACCGTCGCCGTCGGTATCCACCGTTTCGTCTCCGTCCTGCGGAAAGGGATCTTCATCGTCCGGAACACCATCCCCATCGTCGTCGGTATCTTCGTTATTACCAATACCATCTCCGTCGGTATCGGTATCCTCGCTGTCGTCGTAGGGGAAATCATCCTCGCTGTCGACCACACCGTCGTTGTCGTCGTCGTTATCGGCATTGTCACCAATTCCGTCGCCATCGGCATCTTCGGTCTCGGTACCGTCCAGCGGGAACACATCCTCATCGTCCGGAACACCGTCTCCGTCATCGTCGTCATCGGCATTGTTGCCCACGCCGTCTCCGTCGGTATCGGTATCCTCATTAGGATCCAGCGGGAAATCGTCCTCGCTGTCGA
>CAYZMH010000109.1:4414-8835 GCA_964479445.1 uncultured Bacteroidaceae bacterium
TGCCGTCCCCATCGTCATCGGTATCGGCGTTGTTACCCGTGCCATCGCCGTCGGTATCGGTATCTTCAGCGGGATCCAGCGGGAAATCATCCTCGGTGTCGGGTGTACCGTCCCCGTCGTCATCGGTATCGGCATTATCGCCGGTGCCGTCGCCGTCGGTGTCGGTATCCTCATTGGGATCCAGCGGGAGGTCATCCTCGGTATCGGAAACGCCGTCGCCGTCGTCATCCGTATCTTCATTATTTCCCACACCGTCTCCGTCGGTATCGGTATCCTCATTGGGATCCAGCGGGAGGTCATCCTCCTCGTCGGGCGTGCCGTCGTTATCGTCATCCTCGTCCAGTTCATCCCCGATATCGTCGCCATCGGAGTCCAGGTCGGTGGTAAAGTCAAAGCTGGCGATCTCCGAGAAAGCCGGATCGGAGGTTTCATAGACAAAGAATGTCGTATAGGCCGTTCCGGGTGCCAACCCTTCAATGGCAAAGGTATCGGCCACATTGGCTTCCATGAGCTGCGAGCCGTTAGCCGCCACGGTGACCCCATCGTAATCGGCACCGCTCTTGATCTGCTCGGCGGTAGGTTCGGTGGATCCCTGGGGTACCGTGATGAAGTACCCGGTGGCATCCTCGGGGGCTGTAGAGGCAAAGGTGGCGGAGTCGTGGAAGATCTCCTTGTCGCTGCTGATGTCGGCCACCTCCTTGATGATCTGTGCCAGGCTGTCGATCTCGCCGCCGGCGTAGTACCAGGTGAACTGGTCGCTCTCGCCCTGGGCCAGGTCGTTCAGCCGCACGAAAAATCCGTAGGATCCGTCGGAGGTCTCCTCCATGGGGCAGCTCCAGGGATCCTGGTTATAGACGTTGCTGAACGAGCAGCAGCGATCGATAATCGTGTTGGCCGACTCTTTGTCGGTATAAAACAGCACCCCTTCCTCGCCGGAAAAGATCTTCAGGGCATTGGAGCGTTCATCCTGCGAGGTGATCGGCACATACTCGCCGTCCACGATGTTCCCTTTCTGCTCGGTGGGCCCGTCGGTAGTCCCCACCCAGTCGTCGCGGGTTCCGGCCCAGATGCGCAGGTTCTCCACGGCGGTGCTGTTGTTGTTGGTCACCTGCACGGTGATCTCGATAAACGATTGGTCTTCTGGCAGGTAGTACGACTGCACCACATCGAGGGTGGTGGTTCCGATGGTCACCTCCCCGGTGGACACTACGGTTCCGTACCCGGTATCTCCTGATCCGCGGGTATACCCGCTTTCATCGATCACCTGGTTATTCACCAACGGGTTCTCGGTGATGGTGCCGTTGGTGTTCCATTCGCTGGTACCGTCGCCCCCCACGCCGTAGGCGATATCGAGGGGATACCCGATATCGTCATCGGGATCAGACGTATTGAATCTGTAGGTAAGTCCGTACCACTGATCAGCGCTCGCGCTGTAGTAGAACGGCTGTTCCAGGTTCCCGTACTGGTTGATGGACGCCTCGGTGCTCACGCCGAATTTCAGGCGCTGGTTATTGAGGCGCAGCAGTTGTGCATGCAGGTTGCCCTGCTGGAAAAAGGCGGCCGCCCAGAGAAACAGGGTTCCCGCCAGGATCGTTTTAATGGTTCTGTTGGTTCTGTTCTTCATGGCTTATTCCTCCCTGATCTTTTGGGTGGTCACTTCCCAGTTTCCTCCCGATTTAACACATTCCAGGTACACCTGTACCACACCCGCATCGCGGTCTTTGCGGTAATACTTAAAATCCACCCGGGCGGCGGACTCGTTGACCTCGAAGAGGTAGAACTGCAGGTAATCGCTGACCTGCGGGTCCTGCACCTCCATCTTACTGACCGGGCTCAGCGGGTTGCCGAACTTTTCCACCTCCTGCGGGGAGAAGGGGAGCGTGCACTCCATCACGTGGAGCACACCGGGCGTTTGTCCGTCTGGTCCCGTAAACGATTCCTGGAGCGCGGGCAGGTCCACGCATTTCTGCAGCAATGCCGAAGCATCGCCGGGTGCCTGCGCCATGCCCAGCGAAGAGATCGCCAGAGCTATGGCCGTCACGCATGTCTTGAGGGTAATACTTTTCATAATTAATAAATTTTAAATAACACACTCCACCTGGTTTCATATTTCATGCCATGGATTATAATTATCTGATTTATTGTTTATTATAATTTTATCTTTTCAATGACCCTGCAAATTATCTACGATATTTCGTGATGGACTCGATATTTCGTGAAAGATAGCAGGGAGCAAAGTCACTTTTCACCCCTCCCCGTCATTTTGCCCGTCGGATACCTCCTGCCGGGGTCTTTACCGGGTGGCCGGGAAATGCTCTCGGGGTTTCGGCAACCGGATGGATATTGATTGCAACTACCGGGCAGGCTTTAGGTGAAAACGCGCTAACGGGATAGAACAGCGGATTGGGAAGGCACCGCGTTCCCCCCGGTGCCATCGGTTATCCAATCCACCCCCCGATCCGCTGTCCGGGTCGCCGGATTTTTGTACCTTTGCAGTATGCCTGGAAAGAGAAAATCAAACAACCTGGTCAATAACCTGCAGCTGGTGATCTTCACCATCACCTATTTGCTTTCGTGGTTGCTGTTATACGGACTCTTCCTCTACTTCACCCCCGAGGCGTCGATCCGCTTCCACGTGCTGGCCACCCTGGCCCTGCTTATCCTGGGCGTGGTATTCTGGGCCTTCCTGTTTGTCCTGTTCCGGGTACCCCACCTGATGGCCACCCGCTTCGATGCGATCAAAAACCGGGTTGCCTCCGGCGAGATCGCCTCCAGGGAGCAGTTCAGCCGGGAGCTTGCAACATTCCTGCCCGATTTCTTCGAGTACGCCTTCTGCGACGTGGAGCATGCCGCGGTGAAGGCAGGGAAAAGCAAGCCGGTCTTTTCAGACGAACAGCTCGGTGAATACAAAAACTGGGATGCCATCGGGAAAGCCGCCGCGGAGACCGACGGGCCCATCAGGCACGGGCGCATCCGCATCGGCCGTTCTGTCTACTATGCCTACACGATCCCCATCTGGTTCAACGACGAAAACCTGGGCTTTTTTACTATCTTTGCGCGACAGCACCAGGGGTTGGTCAGACTGAAATTTTTCACCGACCTGGAGGAGCATTTCATCGACGACCAGCTGATGCTGCTGACCTACAAAGAAGTGTTGAAAAAGAAAAAGTAGCCCATGACCCTGTTAGGCATCCTGATCCCGCTGGCACTGATCGCCCTCAGCGGACATATCATCTGGAAAAGCACCGAAAGTTTTGAAACCGCCGCCGATTTCCTGGGCCGCCATATGTCGCAGGGTGTGAAGGGCGCCACCCTCAATGCCGTAGCCAGCAGCATGCCCGAGTTCCTCACCACCATGTTCTTCCTCTTTTACATCAAGGATGAAGGGGCGTTTGCCGACAGCTTCTCGGGCGGACTCGGGGTGGTATCAGGCAGCGCCATTTTCAACATCCTGATCATCCCGGTGGCCGTGATCTTCCTGGGAGCACCTGCCAGGAGCCGCACGCCGTTGAAGATCAACCGCCGTATTTTCCGGCGGGACGGACTCTTCCTGATCTTCTCTAACATCATTCTGATCGTGCTGATCAGCAAACCGCACCTCACCTGGATCGACGGGTTCATCCTGGTGGTGATCTACCTGGCGTACCTCTTCCTGCTGCGAAAAGGGCTCGGGTTTACCCGGAACGGAGAGCGCGGGTCGGTGGAGCACCGCATACCGTACGTCCCCCTGAAAGCGAAGCACTTCCTGCGGCTCGAACTGAAACAGGTATTGCTCAACGGACGGCGGCTCACCAACAGGAACGCCGCCGTGAATCTGCTGGTGTCGGTGGCCGTGATGAGTATCGGGACCTGGATGCTGGTGGAGGGGACCGAACTGCTGGGGAAGGATACCTATAGTTTTTTCGGACTGGAGGGGTTGCGCGGACTCGGCCTGCCGATCATCTTTTTGTCGGTGCTGCTTGCCTCGGCCGCCACCAGCATTCCCGACACCATGATCTCGGTGCGCGATGCCCGCAGGGGAAACCACGAGGATTCCATCTCCAACGCGGTGGGGAGCAACATTTTCGATATCTCGTTCGCACTCGGACTCCCCCTGCTGATCTATACGCTGATCCACCATAACGTGACCATGTCGGAAGAGGTGCGCATCTGGAGTCTGAGCACCCTGGTGGTCATGTGGGTGATCAACATGCTGGTCTACCCCATCGTTATATGGAACCGGATCTCGATCCGTACCAAGGGGCTGCTCATGCTGATCCTCTATACCCTCTTCATCGCCTTCGTCATCGAAGAGAGCATGCGGGCCTGGATCTCGGGGGTGATCCGCTCGTTTTTGGGCTGAAACATATTACAAATCTCTTTTTTTACTATTTTAGCCCTGGAAAATTAACTCCATTTCGGTTATGATGCACTCCAATTCA
>CAYZMH010000110.1:0-8617 GCA_964479445.1 uncultured Bacteroidaceae bacterium
GGCAGGGGATCGCCCGGCTGCCAGGTACCCTTGCGGATCTTCTGTCCCACGTTGAGCCACAAAAGGTTTTCCCAGCCCCAGGCATCGGTGTTCTCTTCCAGGGGAGCCACCCTGGAGTTGCTGGGAGTGAACAGCACATGTTCGGAACCCGTGGCTGCGGCCTGATCGATGATCCGTTTGTATTCCCCGCGGCCCTCTGGCGTGGAGATGTCGATCTGGTAGTCGTTTTCACACCATCCCACATGCACCCGCACACTCTCTGTGCGTTCAGGCATCAGGAAAGCCCGCATGCAGCGAGTCATGGCCCGTATCTCTCCCCGGTCGATGCGTGGCCCGGCTGCCAGGAAAGCATCGGGGTCCGGAACGTATTCCCATTCCGGGAGCATATCCGCCCGGAGCGTATGACCGGTCAGATCGGTGAAACCCATGCACAACCGGTCGGAAGGGAAGGCCCCCCGGGAAGCATCCCAGTCCATTTGCGGAGCATACTGTACATTTAGCTCCCTTTCCTCCAGAGTATAGCGGGAAAAGGGATTTTGAACCGTCACAAAAGCACCATAGCCGGACTGGCGCTCGGTGGCTTCGCGGAAGCGCAAAGCCATCCCGTATTTATCGCCCGACAGATTCAGGTGAGACGGGATATCCTGTTGGATCTTTCCCTGGAACAGGTGGATTTTGTTCACCTTAAAGAATCCCTTTTCCCGGGGGGAGAAAAAGATCTGTTTGGTGACAAACCGCCAGCCTTCCTTTAACTCATACCGGACTTCAATGTCATATCCATCCTTTGTGTAGAAATAAGAAATCCCGTTTTCCTTTTTTTTGATCTCCCCTGGCTCGATATTTCCAAGATCCAAAGTGCGTTCATCAATGGTGAACCGGGAGGGAACAGAAGCCATGTCTATGCTGGCCTTCCGTTTCTTGTCGCTGATAGACACGATGCCTTTGTCACTCAAACATACCTGGATCTTGTTGTTTTCCAGGCATGTATTTTGGGGTTCATCTGCCTGAACGAATCCTATGCCTGCCAATGCTGCCAACAGGAGGAATATGAAAATTTTTTTCATACAGTTTGTGTTTTGATGTGTTATTGGGCCACATTTTAAGTTTCGCGGAGTTTACATGTTTTTATTATAGGTTGATTTGAAGCTTCTTCCCCCTGTAAGTGATCTCTTGCACCTGGTGATCCGGTATGGTTTCAATTCGCAGGGTCCTGGCTTCATCGGCTTTTGAGCTTTTGCCTGACGGTCCCGGCTCGATGGTCAGGGTTTCACTTTGGTCGTCCCATGTGATGCGGGTGAGGGTGTATTTGCCTGCCAGGTAGTCCTGGCTGATGCCGTCATCCTGGTACCACGAGAATTGACCGTCGGCTCCCCGGAATAATTTCAGGGTCGTGGGGGCTTCTACTATTTCTCCGGTGTACTGTCGTACCGGGTCCAAGGGGATGATGGCTCCTGCCTTCACATATATCGGCATGGTGGTGAGGTCCACGTCCCGGTTTACCGTTTGCTTTCCACTCATCTTTTTCTGGCTCCACCAGTCATACCAGGTGCCCTCGGGCAGGTAAACCTTTCTGCTGGTGGCACCCTCTTCATATACCGGGGCGATCAGCATATGGCGGCCCCACAGGTATTGATCCCCCAGGTCCCGGGCGAAGGCATCTTCCGGGTAATGCAGCCACATGGCGCGCATCATGGGCATGCCGGAATGTCGTGCTTGCCAGGCCAGGGTATAGGTATAAGGCATGAGTCGGTAGCGCAGTTCGGCATATTGTTTGGCAATGGGTTCGATGCGGGGGTCGTTCAGGTGGGAAGGATTCGGGGGGTGGTTGCTTTCCAGGGGACCCAGCTCATCTTGTCCCCATCCCCAGGGCAGGCGGGTCCACCAGGTACGTCCGTGTGAGCGGAAAGAGGGGCAGAAGGCACCGAATTGGAACCAACGGGCATACATTTCCCCGGTGAGGTTACCGGAGGGATAAAAACCTCCGATGTCGGATCCCCAGAAGGGGGAGAGGCTCAGGGAATGGTTGATGCCCACGGCAATCTGTCCTTCCAGTGTCTTCCAGGCCGACTGGGTGTCGCCCGACCATACCCAGGCACCCCAGCGGGCCATTCCCAGGTGGCCGTTGCGGTGCAGGCTCCAGGGGCGCTCGTTGGGTCTTGTTGAAAGAGGACCCTGGTAATACATCTGGTGACGCTTCATACGCTCGTACAGGTTGAACCAGTCGCCTTCATCCGGCCAGAAAGCATCTATGCCTTTTTCCATCAACGCATCATGCGGCTCCCAGTAGGTTTTGATGTGCGACTGGTTTACCGTTTCGCCAGGCTCTGGAGGGATTGTTCCATGAAGGGTAGGTAGTTTGTCACGGTCATAGGGGACCATATGCACCACCACCTTTACATGAAGATCGTGCATATCGTCGAGCACCTTTTCGGGTTTGCGGTCAAAAACCCCGGGATTGAACTCGAAGGAGGGCTGCTCCTTGTTCCATCCCCTCGGGCAAAACCCCGTACCCAGGTAGATCACTGCATCTACCGGGATCTCTTTCCTGCGGAAGGAGTCGACGATGGCCACCATCTGCTCGTCGTCTTCCAGGGTTCGGTGGGACTGCATATAACCCAGTGCCCATTTGGGAGGCATTGCAGCATGTCCGGTTATTTGTGCAACATCCTTCATGAATCCTTCCGGTTCATGAGCGTCGAAGACGAAGAAATCAAACAGGCCAGGTACCATTTGGTCTATGGGTGGGATACCTTTACCCCTGTTTTCATGTTGATTTTCCTTTGTCTGCTGCTGTGCCGTATCAAGATTGGCAGGGTCAAGAGGGATGATTGTTCCCTTATCTTCATCCCGCAAGTCGATTTGTCCCCACGGATGCGCCATGTAGAGGGCCCATCCACCGGTGCCAACCATCATGGGTACGGGGTTGCGCGAGCCGTAGGCACCGCTTTGCCAACGGGGCTCCATCTTGTGGAGCCGTCCGAGACGATCAAACTCGATGGGCTTGTTCCGCCAGTCGCTGCCACGCTCACGCCGGGGACCGCCTTCACCCATGCCCAAAACAGGCTCGCCGTTGAGGCTGAAGTCCACGTGGCCGTTGTCTCTGAATGTGAGTCTTTGGATTGGTTCCCCTTCCTTGTTTGTAACCTTTACGGAAAGCGGATTGTCGCTTATTTCCACAAAGAAGTTGCCTGCTTTCTTTTCTACCTTCCCGGATATCTTACGAAGACTGATGACAGGCTTGGGATAAGGCCGCTCTAAAATGGCCGGGGAAGAGGGAAAATCTTTCTCAAAACTCAATGGTTTGAGTGTGATGCGAAGGCTGTTCCCGCCTGACTCCCGTATATCGAGCCGGGCAGGTTCACCTGCAGTTGTTATCTGCTGGCTGCTTGCTGCCTGGGAAAAGCCCAGCATGATCACCAGAAACAGGAAACGATGGATGATGGATGGTTTGTTCTTCACGGTATTTAATTTTTGGGTGTGTAATCAGGATTCGTTGTCAGAATAATTTTATCCACTGCCACTCCGTCTTCCCGCATCCACAGCGATAGGGTGTGTATGCCGGGATCATTCATTTCAAAGGTTTTGGGGTGCTTTTTCCATGAATATTTTCCTTTGTCTACTGTGATGACGGTACCGCGGTCTTCCTCTTTCAGATCGAGCCCTGCATGCATGGAGTCGCCCGAAGGATTGCTTCCTGTTCCGCGAATCCAGAGGAAATATTTACCTGCTGTGCGAAATTCCACCACGTAATCCAGGCGGGGACTTTTTTCCGAATAACCGGTATTGACCTGCACTCCCTCATCGGGAATTGCCAGCATGGATCCTTTCCCGCTATATCCATTTATTTCTTTGCTTAAGGCCCATTTGCTTTCTACTGTCCCATTGTTTTTTCGGTGGTAATTTTCTGCTTCCATTTCAATCAAATGGTTCTCCTTTTCTGATGCCTTAAAGGCTTTCGGGTTTGTCCACTCAGCGGATCCTTTATTGGAGGGTTTGGTGATGTTTCCATTGGCATCACGCATCATCACGCGATAGGCATATTTTTTCCCTTTCTTTAAGCTCAGGTCGGTATAGCTTGGAGATCTCTGCCAGCCACTGTCATCACCCCCTTGATTGCCGGTGATCTCTTTGAAGTTGTATTCCACAATTCCTAAAGGATCCTGACCTTGTTTGGCCTGCATGACTGCCTTATGCGGGCTGACGCGAAGGGGTTGAATGGCCCACCCGGCAGGGTCCGGTGCGGGTGCTTGTTCATCTATAACAGGTACCCTGTAGAAGCTGAATTCTTCAATCAGGGCCTTGAAATAACTGCCCTCATGTCCGCGACCCAGGTAATTGACCTTTGAACCAATGTCTTCCAGGTTGATGGTGAAAGAAAGGTTTTCTGCCACCTTTTCCTCATTCAGGTAGAGGCTGGCCTTGTCACCATCCATCACCAGTTTCAGGTTCACCCATTTGTATGAAGGCAATTGCGAATGGGCCTGCAAAACGTGTCTTTCGTCCCCATTTTCCATGACAAACGCCAATTTACCCTGATCGTCGGAAGGTGTCAGATAAGCTTTGTGCCGGGCATCTCTGTAAAATTCAATGATCCTTTGATTGTTGGTATTATCTTGCCATTTCAGGTTTATGTCGATGCTGAAGTCACGCATGTCGTCCATCTCGTGCGGCAGTTCCACGAACTGATCCTGACCGTTCAATTGAAGGACATTTCCCTGTGCCTGTACCTTGTTGAGGTCAACCACATGGGATGTCATCATTTGATCCACAAGATGGCCCCTTATCCCTGTCCATTTTTTTCGCAGGATGCTACCGGTTTCTCCATCGTGTTTGGTGGAGAGGTATTTGCCAGGGATTACCGTTTTCTGTATGTTGCCGGATGCCCATTCCACTTTCAGGTGGTCGGGGCCGCCCCCTTCTTTATGCAGGGCCTCTATGTAATATGGCTGGCCGGCGTGAAGATGAACCGCCTCCGATTGAGTTTGATCCTGTTGGGTCGATGCGATTAAGCGCCTGTTGGAGCGTTTTTCGTTGGTGCTCAGCCAAAGCTCGGCATCGTCGTCGGCATCGATGGTAAATGTATAGGAGCCATTTTCCGGAGGATTCAGGTAACCACAGATCTGGGAAGCATACCTGTCTCCTTCATTCTTTGGTGTTTCGAAGCTATTCAGCCGGGTGACCGATTCGGCCTGATGGCTGAATTGGATGCGGTCGGGCAAAAGGATGATTTCCGGTTCACCCATTTTTAATCCATGGGTTAATCCGTATGTATCCCAGGCATAGAAAGGATGATCCTTTTCAAATCGATATTGGGCATATAAACCACTCAGCTCTTTGTCCAGGTCACCGGCATTTTTCCCTCCTCCCCAGCTCCAGGTAGTCCAGATACCTTGAGAAAGCTGGTTGTTTTTTGCATAACTGCCGTCACATATAGTCGTTCCTGAGACATCCCCTGCCGCGGCTGCATATCCCTTGGCCGTGGCGTATCCTGTGAGTGTGCTTCTTCCTGTCAGGGTGGCATGTTCCAGTACAAGGGCATGATCCCTGGCCACAGCATTCCGGGTAATCTTCGCAAAACCCCCGGCTCTGGCATATCCTTCCATGGTTCCTGACACCTGTGCATGACCATATACCCGGGCATGATCCTTCACCACCGCTTCATCTTTCACTACGGCATAATCTTCAATGCGTGCCTGATCCATTACTTTTGCCTTGCCCAACACCTGAGCATTGGGTCCCACCCATGCGCTGGCATCGACCTGTGCAGTTTCAGCTACAAAACCTTCTCCATTGGGATGAGCCTGCCCTGCTACATCTGGCTTTTTAGTTTTGGCATAATCTATGGGCTTTGCACCTTCAAATTTCAGCTTGTATCGGAACTTTTCTGCTGCCGGTGCCCGGTTATCCGTTGTGGTTTGAGGATTCATCAGTTTCTCAGGAGTAGCGACAACCGCCAGGAAAAGCTTTTCATCCTCCGGCTCCAGGGTGAAGGTGAATGCTCTCTGTCCGAAAACCTTGCTGTATCGGGGGCTTCCGTTTTTATCCACCGCCACAAAGGAGGCTCTCCAGTCGGAACCCCGTTGGGGGTTATCATAACCGGATAATTCCGCGGTAACCTTTTTGTCTGTGATTTCCAACGGTACAATGTTCCAGCCAAACTGCATGGGAGCCATTTCTTTGGATACCCTATGCCATTCATTCTGGTAGGGTATGGGCTCCAGGACCACCCAGGCATTTCGCTTTTTACCCCGGGCTGCTTCCTGATACGCTTTTTGCCTGTCGTATTCCCAGGTAATGTTGCGCCGTGCCATTTTCGCCCATTCATCTATGATAGGCGTGGAAGGATCGGGATCAATCTCCCGGGCTGTATTCCAATGGAAAACTTCAGGATTGGGATTGGTGTGCCATAGTTTGGCGATGAATCGGGGGCCGTATTCTTCGGTGTCGGCCAGATGTTTGTAGATCAGGTAGGAGTGATAATAATTTCGTCCATGTGCAGGATACAAAGGTGCGGTAGCCATGGAAGCATCTACTGCATTGACATGGGGTCTGTCCGCCATGGTAGGCACCCAGTTGGCATGCACTTCCCACCAGTTGCCCGGGCAACTGCCCATGAAATGCATCTGGTAGGCATGAACCAGCTCATGGCCGCTGATATAACCAGGTCCCTGTATGGGATAACCGAAACCACTGGGTATATTGCCGCCGAAATTTCCTCCCGACCAATTGGTGCAGATTTCTATCTTGTATTTCTTTCCGTCACCCCTGTTTTCCTTTTTGCTCGAGACAATTGGAGGAAACATGGCCAGCTCCCTGTTGTATATCTCGTAGTATCTTTCTGCCTGTTCCAGTTGTTCAGGCACCCGTTCGGGCATTACGTTCTGCTCATCCTTATCTTCGAACCAGCAAACGCGGAAATGTTCCGATGAACGGCAAATCAGCCCTTCTTCTTTAGAAGGATCGGCAAAGGTTGAGCCCCTCGGGTCATCTATGATGTTCGGCAGAAGTTGGGTGCCAAGGTCGATCCCTCCCTGATGGTTGGCCACAACCTGTTTTCCGGAGAGGGTGCCTTTGTGTATTCTCACTGCTGCCAGGGCCCCGGAGAAATGATTTTTTTGCTCACCATCACAACCCAGATAAATGGTGCCTTCTTTGGACAGGTTCAGCTCCACGGAACGGCTGAAGACCTCCTTTCCGTCGACGTACAAAGTCTCGGTACCGCCGTTGTTCCCGTTATAGGTTAAAACAAGGTGATGCCATTTTCCGGCCTCCGGTATGTCTTTTCCGTATCCCTTATTCAATGCTTTTCCGTACATGATAGCACCATTCTCCTGATTTGTTCCGTAGTTCAGACTGATGCCATGCTCCCTGTCCTGTGGCATGGCCCAGCTTATCAAAGTTTCATTTTCCTCTACCGATGGATTGAAGGCCCATACCTCAACAGAAAAATCCTGATCGCTGATGCCCTCAGGGGCTTTCAGATCCATTTTGAGCCAGTCGTCCCCATCGAAGGACAAAGCTTTGAACCCATCAACCTCTTTAAAGATGGGATATTGGCTTAAGGGACCATCGAAACCAAAATCCCCAAAGGTTCCATAAGTCTCTCCCAGGTTATACCAATTGACGGCGTGGTTGTCTTCGGTTGCCACAAGGAATTTGGCATGTGTCTCCACGGCTATCCTTTCGGCATATTCGAGCTGCTGTGTATGAGCTGTTTGTATACACAGAAATGTAGCAATCATGAGGAAAGTCAATCGTTTCATAAAGCTTTATTATTTCATGTTTGATCTGCTTCAGGATTTTCCTGAATAACTGCTGAAACCCTTATACACGAACCTCTGCAATTAAAACATGCAGGTTCTGTGTGGAAGAATCCGGTATTCGAATGAATTATTTATAGCAAGGTTCTTTCAGCTCTATATTCAATTGAGCCGTATTCCCCTTTGTTAAATTTAATCTTTTGGCATTGGAGTTTTTGTGCGTGGCCATTTCAGCTCCTTCACACCTGATGGATTCAGTTTCACCGGGAAGTTCCAAAACTATATTGCTGTCTGATTTAGCCAGCACAGAGAGGTTGACTTCTTTTTCATCCCAATGCAGCCTTATGATCTCCATGTTGCCTCTGAGCAGAACACCTTCAATAGTACCTTTGGACATTTGATGCGGCAGTGCAGGAAACAGTTTTACAAGGCCGGGTTCCGAATAAACCAGCATTTTTATGAGCACGTTGGGATAGCCCCCGCTCAGGTCCAGGTTGAAGATGGCCCCCGGATCATGTGTGGTGACCATGTTGTTGTTCCAGTAGCGGGAGGAAAGCCATTGCAGCATATCGTAGCAGGCCTGGGAATCCCCCAAGTTTGCCGCAGCGTAAGCAAGTTGTGCCATGCCGAAGGCCATCACCCCACCCTGCTCCCTTCGCCGGATTTTCATTTTTCTATCGATCACCATTTTGGCTCCCTTCAACAGCCTGGAATTATTTTTGATTTCAGGATCCATCCTGCCAAACAGGCCATAAAGATGCGATACATGGCGGTGCCCGGGGTTTTCTTCCACACCCGGCCACATCCATTCACGCAAGTAACCCTTATCGTTGAGCTGATAATCGGGCATTTTGCTC
>CAYZMH010000111.1:0-4727 GCA_964479445.1 uncultured Bacteroidaceae bacterium
CCTGTTGCCGGAATCCTATTATGAAGCAGAATTCCTTGACCAGGCGCAGATAACGCTTACCATCCCGGCAGGGGAGTTCAGCGGTAAGACCCGCGTGCAATTGAACGATGCCTTCTTCCAGGATTCCATGAGTGCCAAACTGACCTATGTGATCCCCCTGAAGATTACCGGCGCCGAAAAGGATTCGGTGCTGAGTGGAACCGTGACCTCCGGGGTGGCACTGGATACAGCGGATGTGCGCAATCCCGACCACTGGAAAACATTGCCGAAGAACTACACGCTCTTTGGCATCCGGTATATCAATGAAACCCACGGGTACTACCTCTACAGGGGGCAGCGGCTCAACCTGGCAACCGAAGATACCACCACCTATTCCGAAAGGTTCCTTACCGATAACGTGGCTACCCTGTTAACCACCACTTCATTGAATGAGAATGTGATGGGCCATGCGGCCGGAATGGCCACCGATGCCAGCTTCGTGATGAACCTGGCGTTTGATCATGAGAACCAGGATGTGGTGGTCTCTCAACTGGACTCCACTACGGCGGATGTGAGCGGAACGGGAATCTATTACTCCAACAACGATGGGGAATCGGAATCCTACAACGGAAACAAGCACCGGACCATCTACCTGGATTATATCTATAACGACGGCACGGATGATTACCAGGTGAACGACTCCCTGGTGTTTATCGATACGGATGTAACGTTCGAAGAGTTTGCCGTCGATATCTACTATTAATCAATATGGAAATAACATGTGACCTAAATTAAACTAAAATCAGAGATTATGAAAAAACAACTACTCGGAAAAGTTTTTGCTGCTCTATTTATTGTAGCAGTGAGTGCCTACTTTGTCCATTTACAGGGACAGGTGACTGTTACCTTTGTAAATGACTCGGTAGATGCAGGCAATAGTGCCACGGGCGGACTGGAGCCCCTCAATTTGAACTTTCAAATTGCAAATGATGGTGACATTTCACTGGATGCCAGTTCAAAAAATCTTAATGAAGATGTGCAGCGGGTTGTCAATGCATGGGACAGCGATTCGGTGGGAACCACCGATAACACGGCGTTGTACGGCAAGAGTTTTTCACTCCTGGCCACCACCGACAGGCGGATTCAATGTCAATTGAATAAAGGAGGCGGACTGGGTACCCAGGGCCGGAACCAGTGGCGTATGGACGACCGGGGCGCCGAATCGATCTACTTCGTGCTGTATGGCGATGTGGGGGTGGAATTCACTTCCCTGTTGTACAATGACTTTAATGACGAGGAAGATAACGGGAACTTCCGGATGATGGATTATGATTCGGATGAAACCTACTACATGGATGCCCCTGTTCTTACCGGCGACACCCTCTATGAACTGCCTGCCGGTGAAATGGCAATGAGATACCAGATGGATTCACTTTCCATAACAACCAGCGACACGATTACAGGAAGTTCGGGCAGTGAAGGGGGAAGAATTTACGGACTAGAATTCAATGTGGTGGAGGCAGAACCCAAAACGCTGCCTGTGAACCAGTTTGCACTTGAATTCCCGAATCCGACGGACACAAATTATGGGAATCCTGACGGACTGAACCCCATGGGATTTGTCTATACCATTGATGGCTCGGGACAAATCTCCGTGGATGCAACCACCGAAAGTGAAAACGCCGACAATATTGCGCTCGTGGACACCTGGGACAGCGATGATGTGGGGTCCACCGATATCGCATCGCTCTTTAATACCTCGTTCACCCTTCGTGTCACCACCAATAAGCGGTTGCAAAACCAGGCTGGCGGCGGACTGGGAGTCCAGGGTCAGAACCAGTGGCGAATTGATGCTGCAGGTGAGGAATTTATCTACTTCATACTGGAAGGCGATGTGGGAATGACATTGGAACAGTTTAAATTCGTCGATATCAATGAAGTAAGTGCAGAAGAGGATCTTGCCCACCTGCGGTGGATGGATTATGACAGCGATGTGAACTACTTTATTCAAAACTGGTCGGGTGATGTGGGAATTCACAATGTACCCGGTGAGGAGATGTTGATCAGGTACCGGGGCGATTCTCTGTCGGTATCTACCAGTGACACGATCACCAACAGTGCCAATGCAAAATTGTACGGAGTGGTACTGGAGCTACGCGAGGCATTGCCAAAAGTACCGGCTGTTCTCAATACTTCGCCTGCCCATGCCGATACCCTGGTTCCGGTCACTTCGGATTACGAGATCCTTTTTGATAACCCGATGGAGCAATCTGTAAGCTCTGGTGCCATCAGCATCTCACCGGCTGTTACCAACCGGGTGGATACCTGGGATGCAGAAAGTAAAAGGTTGACCATGTCGTTTGATGACCTATCCTTTTACACCGAATATACAGTGACCGTTGGCGAAGAGGTAGAGGGTACCAATGGCCTTACCGCTGTGGGGGATACCACCTTTGTATTCCAGACCCTGCCGGATGCACCGACCATGATCGCTACCTATCCGGTTGACGGGGCCGTGGATGTTCCTGCCGGTTCCCCGATGACCATGGAATTTGTACGGCAGATGAACAGGGACAGTGTGGCGAATGCGGTTTCCTTTGACCCTGCACTCTCCGATCTCTCTTTCAGCTGGAACGGGGCATCCACCAAGGCAGTGGTTACCGCATCCGGTATGAGCCCGAGCACCGAGTACACCGTGACACTGAGCACTGTTGCAACGGATGCCTATGGAGTTCCCTTCGCTGAACCGGCAGCGTTCTCCTTTACTACCGCTGCGCCGGTATCTGTGGAGAATCGTGCATCCGGTGGCGTGGTGATCTATCCGAATCCCGCCTCGGAGAAGCTCTTTATCAAAGGGATGGATGTAGCTTCCGTGACGATTCACAATCTCACCGGCCGCCTGGTAAAGTCGACGGACCACAGCCGGGAGATCGATCTGGGCGATATGAAGCCCGGGAGCTATTTCGTTACCGTGTCTGACAGGGAAGCGAATAGTGTCAGGAAACTGATTGTAATACAATAAAGGTGTCACAAAAAAAATTAGAATATTATGAAAAAGAAAACAACTATAAAGATCCTTTCTGCTGTCTTTGTGATGGCAGTGAGCATGCTTATTGCCCCTTTACAGGCACAGGATGTTACCCTTGAGTTCGTTATGGACCCGAATGGTCCGGAAGCTGGTGTCGGTTCGGATGGTACCGGCGGAATCGGCGGAGACGGACCATCCAGTTCTCCCGATTTTGTAGAGCAGGAGGATCCCAGGGTGGAACTGAATTTCTCCATTGGCCCCACCGGTCAGATTGAACTTGACGCTTACACCCCCGCCACGGTACAGGCGGTGATTGATGCCGTGGACTACTGGGACAATGCAGCGATTGGAAGTACCACCAACCCGGATCTCTACGGGAAATCATTCCAACTGATCATGAAAGGAGAAAGCAGGATGCAGCTGGGATTTAACGGAGGAGACGGAGTTGGTATCCGTGGGAAAAACCAGGGACGAATTGATGATGTCGGTGAATTCACCGAATGGTTACGGTTCGAACTCACCGGGGATGTGGGGATTGATTTTACCGAATTAGGATACACGAATGTAGGCGGACCATTTATCCCTCACCTGATTATTAAAGATCATGATACCGATATGCTCTGGGATATCCCCGATGAATCTGATCCCGAATATATTGACGGTGCAGAGTACAATATGCGGTATTTTTCCGATATCCTCGAGTTTACCACGGCCGATACCGGGGCAAACGGGGGGTACCGGGTATACAGCCTGGCTTTTGATGTGGTAGCTCCCCAGCCCAAGCCGCCGGCCGTCCTGGAAACCTCCCCGGTGCATGCCGATACCACCGTGGAAACTACCGATGATTACGTCATCCTGTTCGACGTGCCCGTGGATGCGGCTTCCGCTGCAAGCGCCATCACGTTTACACCGGATGTTTCAAACCGTGCAGACAGCTGGAATAACGACGGCGATGAGTTAACCATTTCATTCGATGAATTGCCCTATGCCACGGACTTTACCGTGTCACTGAGCACAGATTTACAGGGAACCAACGGTCTGAATATGCTGGCAGATACCACGTTTACCTTTAAAACGCTGCCCGAACCGCCGACCATCGATTATACCTTCCCTGCAAACCTTGCTACAGGGGTGCCGGTAACCACACCGTTCGAGATCCGGTTCTCCAAGGGAATGCGAACCGACAGCGTGGAGAAAGCCATCGAATTTACGCCGGCGGCAACCGGACTCGATTTTATCTGGAACGAGGATAATTCAACGGTCTACTTTGTAACCGATGAACTGACACCCAACACGCAGTACTTTGTTACGGTGAATACGGTGGCAACCGACCGGTTCGGGGTACAGCTTGCATCACCGTTCCAGTACCTGTTCACCACGGCTGCAGCGGTAGGCGTGGATAACAACAACCTTCCGGAGATGGTGGTTTATCCGAACCCCGCCGACGAGATGCTGAGCATCCGGGGCATCGATGTACAATCGGTTACGATGTACAACACCACCGGCCAGCTGGTTAAACAGGTGAGCAATAAGTCGACACTCAATGTCAGAGATTTCAAACCGGGCATCTATGTGATCAACGTGGAAGACCGGGATGAGAACAGCTACAGGGAGGTGATCCTTATTAAATAGACTCTTTTCAGGGGACTTAGTTTTCAGGTTAAATTTAAAAGCAAACACATCAATGAGGTTGTCCTGCCCCGGGGCAACCTCATTTTTT
>CAYZMH010000111.1:4827-8587 GCA_964479445.1 uncultured Bacteroidaceae bacterium
TATGCATCGCGGGATTTATGTCACTAAAAAAACACGAGTATGAAGAAAAGGAATGTGACCAGCACCCTGCTGCTGCTTGGTTTCCTGGCCGCCTCACAGGGTCAGGTTGTCCTCCAGCGCTGCGACCGTGCCAACCTGTGGAACGGATCCAATGCGATTACGGTGGATCAGGGCGATGCGAAAGAGGGAACCGGGGCCCTGCAGTTCACCGGCGACGGGACCCACTGGTTCAGCAAGCAATTCTCTCAAACCCATACCGGGGTGGATGAAACCGGTTATTTGAGTTTGTGGCTCTACGTTTCCGATCCGGATGCCTTCAGCGGGGAGGGGAGTGTGGAGATTTCATCTTCGGGCGGACCGGATAGCGATGAATATTCCTGGAACCTGGCTTCACTGGGCCTCACGGAGGGATGGAACAACCTGGTTCTGCCGGTATCCTCCGCTGTGCAACTGGGTACACCCGATCTGGATGCGATCAACTACTTCAGGGTGTACCAGGAACTTTCCGTTCCGGTTACCGCCAAACTGGATGATATCAGGTTCCTGGAGAGCGCTTCACCGGAAGAATCGGGCGATCCTTTGGATATCCGGCCGATCGACTTCTCCACCCTGGACGGAAAGGTGATGTTCGGGTACCAGGGATGGTTCCTGCATCCCGATGACGGCTCCCGGTTCGCCCGCTGGAAACACTGGGGTTCCTCGATGGACGGTCCGGATGACATCACCGTGGACATGTTCCCCGACCTGCGGGAGTATGAGGCCGATGAACTGCTTCCCACGGGGGGCTTTACCTATGCCGACGGCAGGGAGGTGAAGGTCTATTCGGCCTACACCCGGAAGACCGTTATGCGGCATATGAAATGGGTGCGCGATTACGGACTCGACGGGGTGTTCCTGCAACGGTTCGTTACCGCCACGCGCGGCGGAAACCTTACCATCGCCCGCGATACGGTGACTGCCAATGTCATGGCGGGGTGTGAAAAGTACGGCCGGACCTTTGTCAATATGTGGGATATCTCGGGCCATGACCCGGATGACGTGAACCATATCATCAATGACTGGAAACACCTGGTGGATGACCTGGAGATCACACAGAGCCCCAGTTACCTTCATCACCGGGGCCGGCCCCTCATTGCAATCTGGGGACACACGGTGCGGGAGGAGTTCCCCGAAAGCCACCTGCAAACCCTGCTCGATTTCTTCAAAGGGGCCTCCACCCCGGAGAAATACCGCGCCACGGTGATGCTGGGCGTGGATCATGATTTCCATGAGCGCCCTTCCTGGCTGGATGAACTGGCACAGGCCGATGTGATCAGTCCGTGGGCCGTGGGCCGCTTCGGCAACGACGCCGGCCAGGCCAGCTTCATGGATGAACATGTGCTGCCCGGACAGGATTGGTGCGATCAGCATAACGTGGATTTCCTGCCGGTGATCTGGCCCGGTTTCTCCTGGCACAACCTCAAGGGCGATACCCCCAACAAACGGCCCAGGAGGGGAGGGAACTTTTTCTGGACCCAGGCCACCCGGGTGATCAGCGGGAATGCGAAAAGCATCTATATCGCCATGTTTGATGAGATCGATGAATCCACTGCCATGTATAAACTGGCCGAGAACGATGCCCAGACCCCCGACCAGGGGTACTGGCTCACCCTGGATGCCGACGGGTACGACCTGCCCAGCGACTGGTACCTGCGCTGCGCCAAGAAGGCTACCGAAATCGTACGGGGAGACAGGGACAACGAGACCACCCTCGGGACACCCCCCGACGGGATCGACGCGTTCTCCGCGGTAACCGTCGCGGCACACTGCGGGGCGGATAACGGGAGACTGGAGCTGCACTACCCGGAGACCGATGCCGCTGACCGGTATGCATTCAGCATCGACGGCGGCAATACCTACCCCTATGAAACACCCGCCGGGACCGGCACACTGGTGGTGGAGAACCTGGCCACCGGGGTGTATAATGTCTGGGTGCGGAACGGGGATGGCAGCCATCCCACCGACCTGGGTCCGTATACCATCTTCAATGCCGAACCGGACGCAGAGGTATTCGCCGAAGACCCCACCTGCAACGAGCGCGGTGCGATCAGTTTCCTGCTCGATGACCTTCCCTACGCGGGGCAGGTGCAGGTGAGCGTGGACGGCGGATCCACCTATGATTTTACCTCGGAGCGGGGGAAATGGCGGGATACCATAGCCGGACTGGATCCGGGCGATTACGCGGTATGGATCAGGTATGCCGACGGGACCTGCGCGCGGGAGCTTGCCAACGTTAGCCTGACCAGCAACGTGGTACCCATCGAGATCTTCCCCATGCTGGACGGCGAACAGGATGCCCCCGATACCGACACCCTTTACGCATGCCCGGGCAGCTCCCTCTACCTCTTCTACTCGCCTGCGGAAGCGGAATACCAATGGACCACCACCGGACCCGACGGGTTCAGCGCCGATACCCGCATCGTGCCGGTCTCGGATGCCCTGACTCCCGAAATGTTTGGAACCTATGAGATAGGGTATACCCGGAACGACGGGTGTACGCAGACCACCACCTTCGTGCTGCGCGAAGGGGAGGACTGCGGAACGGGCTCCCCGGACAACCGGGTCGAGCAGCACTCATTTATAATCTACCCCAACCCGGCCGATGACCGGCTGACTATCCGGGGGGTGGAGGTGAAGGCGGTAAGGATCTACAGCATGACCGGCACGTTGCTGGACGAAACCCGGAACAACTCCACCATCCATATAGGCGGTATCCAACCGGGCCATTACATCGTGGCAGTGACCGGCCCCGACAACCACGTCTACCGGCAACGCATCACGATCCGGTAAGAAGGAGCCCTGAACCACGACCCGCTAAGAAGGGACCCCGAACCACCACCCGCTAAGAAGGGACCCCGGATCATGATCCACTAAGAAGGGACCCCGGATCACCATTCAGTAATCCCCGTATGGCCCCGGAACAGGCGGATCGGGAACTATTACAAACCCTGTGTAGCCGCCAATGCATATAGCCAGCTACCATTGAAAAAAAATTTAATAATGTTTACATTTATGATGGGTTTTGTAAAAAATAGTTGGATTTCTTAACATAAGAGACTTCTTTTGTAAAGAAATATTAAAAATCTTTACATAATGGGGCAGGATAAAAACTGTACATTGAAAGAACTTCCCTTAGACCTGGAGATTGAAACCAGGAAGGTTTTGAAAAGATTGCCTTCAGCTCATGCTGCCCTGGCAGAATTGAAAGGAATTGTCTCAAAAATACCAAGCCAGAACATTCTGATAAATACACTTGGATTACAAGAAGCTAAGGATAGTTCAGCGATTGAAAATATTATTACAACGAACGATGATTTATATAAATCGGAGTTGAATCTTGATTCATTTAC
The DNA here is from genome assembly GCA_964479445.1 of uncultured Bacteroidaceae bacterium. GTDB lineage: Bacteria > Bacteroidota > Bacteroidia > Bacteroidales > CAYZMH01. The sequence goes on from CAYZMH010000111.1 coordinate 8,217, forward strand.
CACATTAAATGCAAAGGAAGTACAGAATTACGTAGCTGCCATGAGAAAAGGATTTGAGTTAATCTCACAAAAGGGATTTCTCACCAACAATATTATCTTGAAGATACAGGAGGGGTTAGAGGGAAATAAAGCCGGATTTAGAAAACTTCCCGGGACAGAATTAAAGAACTCTGCTACAGGTGAGGTTGTTTACACTCCACCGCAAGATTACAAAGATATTGAGCGATTAATGGCTAATCTGGAAAAATTTATAAATACCAGAGATAAAAATGAATTAGATCCATTAGTTAAGATGGCAATTATCCATTATCAATTTGAGAGTATTCATCCCTTTTACGACGGAAATGGCAGAACAGGCAGGATTATCAATA
>CAYZMH010000112.1:0-8494 GCA_964479445.1 uncultured Bacteroidaceae bacterium
GCGGGGTAATGCCTGCATAGGGTGTTTCGTTTTTCTCCGCATGAGCGAACAGGTGCAGGAGGGTCCCCATGGCCCCCATGGATGCATGGTTTTCGGGGATCAGCAGCTCGTTGTCGGTGGGAGCATGGAGCAGTTCCCTGAATGCACGTACCACCCCGGCATTGGCTGCCACTCCGCCCTGGAAGCTCACGGGAAATTCGATGGTTTTGCCCCGGCCGATGGTGCTGATGAAGTTCCGTGCCACGGCAAAGCAGAGTCCGGCTACAATATCCTTCACCGGGGTGGCGATCTGTTGCAGGTGGATCATATCGCTCTTGGCAAAAACGCTGCAGCGCCCGGCGATGCGGGGCGGGTTTTCCGACTGCAGGGCCAGCTCGCCGAACTCTTGCTCGATGGATACTCCGATGCGGCGGGCCTGTTGATCGAGGAACGATCCGGTGCCGGCGGCACAGAGGGTGTTGAGTTCAAAGTCTGACAGCCGGGAGGCTTCTCCCCGGTGGTGTTCCATGAAGATGAGTTTGGAATCCTCCCCGCCCATTTCGATGATGGTTTTGATATGGGGGTAAAGGTTGGAGACGGAGGTGGACTGGGCCACGATCTCGTTGATATAGGATCCGCCCATAATCTTTTGAGCCAGTTTTCCACCGGTGCCGGTGAAGCCTACATGGCCTAATGTTTCGGGGGGATAGGTTTTATGCAGTTCGGTAAGGATCTCATGAACCCTGTCGAAGGGTTTGCCATGACAGTAGTCGTACCGGTTAACCAGGATGTTGGACTGACTGTCCATTACAACGGTGTTCACCGATATGGATCCGATATCGATTCCTACGTGGTAAGGGTGCTGTCCTTGTTGATGCACTTGGTGTTTTTTCATATCAGCAGGGATTTTGTGAAAAAAGCTGCATCCGGGGATCCGGATCAGACAGTAAATGCGAATGTGAACTCTGTAAGCACCATGGGTCTGGTATTTAGTCCAAGAACAAGTTAAGAAAAATCTGGAGTTGCGTGGTTTTTTCAAGTAAAAGTTCAGGTATTCTTAATCAGTATAGATAAGCTCTTTCCGTGATCTTTTCAACAAACAAAGGGCATTCATGAAGATGAACCCTGCCAGTGAAATTTCTCACCTGAAGGAGACGGAAATACGCGGTGCGGCTAATCTCTGTTCCGGTGTTGCCACTTGTGCCGGTGATAAGAATGGAACTCGTAGGGAGATCCTTAAAAGGTTGGAGCGATATTATTGGTATTGAAACGGTTCGATCCGGTTTTCCACTGAACGCCGGGTTGCCGGGTTGCCACCGGGAATCTTTGCTTCAGAGGGGAAATGTTCAACGTAAAGGTCCAGCAACAGGGGAACACTGCCGGAGGCTACCCCGTTAGGCGAATTGGTAAGGAAAGCGATGCCGAGATCCTCTTCCGGGCAGTAGGCGATCTCTGCCTTATAGCCCTGCACATATCCGCCGTGGTAAGCGATTTTCCGGTCATGATACCCGATGATCCGCCAGCCCAGCGCATACTCTTTTGACTCCACCTTATCCCATTTCCGCAGGTAGATCCAGCGGAGGGGGGATTGTATGCGCGGATGAAAAACGGTGTCGGCCACAGCGGGGTCCAGTTTCCGGGGATTCCCCAGGGCAAGCAGGAACTGCGCCATATCGGCAATGCTTGCGTTCACTCCGGCTGCAGGATTGGTATTGTAGTAGCGGTCGTTCAGCGGAAGCGGACGATAACGGCCGCCATACCGGGCATGGGGCAGTGCCTTGTTCGCGCTGTTTTTGAAGGGGGCAAACCCGGTGGAGGCATTGTTCATGCCAAAGGGTTCAAAGATCCGGGAGCGTACCAGCTTCTCGTAGCTGCGTCCGGTCTTTGCGCGGCAGATCGTGTCATATAAACTGAACATCACATTCTGGTATCCATACAGGGTACCGGGTATCCCGCTTATGTTTACACGGAACAGGCTGTCGAGGATGGTCCGGAGCGGTACTCCCGCTTCCACCATGTTGTCATACGCGTGGGGAACGAGTCCGGTTGTATGAGTGAGCAGGTTCTGTATAGTAAGATCCATCGTGTTAACCGAATCTTTCAGGCTGAAAGCCGGAAGGTGTTCAACCACCCGGTCGTCCAGATCAAGGATGCCTTCGTTATCCAGTATTCCTGCCAGCACCCCGGTAACGGTTTTGGATACCGAAGCGAGTCGGAACAGGGTTTGCTGGTTGACCGAATCGGTGGTCTCCGCCTCTTTTACGCCGAATGTTTTAAGGAGTTTTATGTTTTGCCGGTGGGTGACCACCACTGCAGCCCCCACCGACCCCATGCTGTCGATTTTACTGCCAAGCAGGCTGTCGTAAAGGAACACCATGGAATCCATCCGGGTATAAACCGGACGGGATTTCATTTCCGGGGACTCTTCCGGGGGTGTTAGCGATTCCCCCGCATTGATCCACTGGTAGAGCAATGCCAAAAGCAGGATAATGGCCGCAGACACGGCAATATTTCTTGGTTTAAACAAGCTCATGCAATAATGATCTCCCGGTAATTTAATCCTCCGACTAAAACGATGCAAAACTAATAAATTCGCCCGAGATTCTGTCATGACCTTTCTTCGCCGGTATTCGTCCGAATCTTCAAAAAACTGTTCATCCCTGGCTGATAATTGGTTCCCCCGGCACATTAACAGGTAAAAAACTTTTTATTATGAAGCACATTTTTACTTTTATTTTTTCCGGACTCCTTCTGGTGTTTTCACAGACGGCCAGGGGGCAGGGAGGCCTGATTATTTCCGAAGTAGCCGATCCCGGTGATGAATACACGGGTCGGTTTATCGAACTCTACAACGCGGGTACCGATCCGGTGGATTTTGATGCACAGACCTATTACCTCTCCCGCCAGAGCAATGGCGGGTCAACCTGGGGAGAGGTGCAGCTGACCGGATCGGTGGCACCGGGGGCCACCTACCTGGCAGGAGGCTCCGCCTTCAGCTCCTTTTACGGGTTTGCCCCCGACCTGGAGACAGGTATTCTGACAGGCAACGGGGATGATGCCTATGTGCTTTTCAGGGACGGGGATCATACCACGGGTACCCTGGTGGACATCCTGGGGGTGGTCGATGTGGATGGTACCGGCGAACCCTGGGAATACCTGGATTCGCGGGCGGTAAGACTGGAGGGGGTCACTGATCCCAGTCCGGTCTGGACAGCCGCCGAATGGGAGATCCTGCCGGCAGGGGTGGCCGATTGTGATCCGGGAACTCACCAGGTCTCCCCGGGAGATGATCCGTCCCCCGACAGCAGTGATTTCTTCCTCTCAGTGGTAAGCGACACCGTGGATTACGGTCAGGTTGCCGAAGTAGCAGTGGAGGCAGGGGCCCTCACTTCAGAAGACGGGATCATTGCCTATCAGTTTGATCTGACCTATGATCCTGCCGTGCTGGAATATGCAGACGGCTCGGTAGCCGGAACGCTGGCAGCCGGAGGAACCCTTGCCATCAATGATCAGTCGGCCGGCACCCTCTCGGAGTTATATGCATTCTGTACCGCTTACCGGGAGCGGTTCCCTGCTTACCATTCATTTCAACACCCTGGCTGTTGACAGTTCAGTGATCGGACTCTCGAGCGCCTATTTGAATGATCAGCCGGTTGATTCGCTGAAGGACGGCAGGGTTGTGGTCCTGGAAACAGCGCCCCCCACCGGTTCGATTATATACGATGATTCTGTCAACCGGCTGGGCGATACCCTTATGATCACCGCCCGCTTCAGCGAAGCTATGGATGCGGGGGTCCCGGTTCACCTGAATTTCAGCGGTGCCGTGACTCATACAGATCTTACTATGACCCGGATCACGGATACCCTGTACCAGTATGCGTACCCGGTACCCCGGACCGATGGTGAGGTGACGGTCAGTTTTTCCAACGGAACCGATCTTTTTGGCAATGAAGTGGTACCCCTCCCGGTTTCGGGAGACCGTTTTACGATCCTGCCGATCGTTCCCGGGGATGTGGATGATGACGGGCAGGTTTTGGCCTATGATGCAGCGCTGGTGTTACAGCATTCGGTCGGACTCGATCCGCTGCCGGGAGTGGATCCCGTACCCTGGGAACCCTGGCGGGACAGCACGGCCAACGTGGATGGTGAAGGGGGAATTACGGCATTTGATGCGGGTCTCATATTGCAGCATTCAGCCGGGATGATCACCGACTTTTCTGGAGGGGGTAAAAAGTCGTTGCAGATGGCAGATGTACATATTGCCCTGGAGGGGCAACACCTGGTTTTTTACAGCCGCGGTGACCTGATTGGTTTGAATGTTAATGCAGAGGATAAAAACCAGCGCCTGGGATCCCCGGTGTTTCCGGGAGATCCTTTTCTTACGGCAGTGAACCGCGAGGGAGCCGGGTACCGGGTAGGATGGTGCACTGCAATGTCCCCGGGGGAGAATACCCCGATTATGCGTATCCCCTTTACCGGCTCAGGCTGGATGACTTTCCACCTCGGGGTGAACAACAGGTTGCGCAATGTGATGGTTAACCTTTCCACCGGGATAACCACGGAGGTGAAGGATACCTGGCAGGTCTACCCCAATCCGGCCGGCGATCGCCTGTTTTTCCGGGGGCCTTCGGTTCCGGCTACAGCCGCCTTATATGATCTTCGGGGGAGAGAGGTGATCACCCTGGAGTTAAAGGGGGGTAGCCAGGCGGTTGATGTATCGGAACTGGAGACAGGGATCTATGTTGTAAAGATTCGGGGAGCCGGGAAGCACAATACAAGGCGTGTTTTTATCTATTAGCAGAATATGGACAGAGAATACCGGGATTCTTAGAAAAGGGTTCCGGTATTTTTATGGTAGCAGGTTGGATTTATTCAGCATCCCCGGTATACCGGATACATTCAACTAATTGACATGATGAATTGCAACGTTCTCATTGCTTGCCTGGCAATGTTAAAACCTGTTCCATTCCATACCTGGAAACCGGACCCAAAAATCATTTTTGAAATTCCGGTTAAATTCGAAAGAAATGTGTAATTTAATTGTCATGTTATCATTCAGCTTGTAAGAGATATGCAGAAAAGAAACAAATACACTTCCATTCAGAGAAAAGTGATAATGGTTGTGTTAACCCTGTTGCCTCATCTGACGGGTCAGGGTCAGCATGTGAGATTGGACCTTGACCTTAAGGAGATTCAACACCCGGAACCAACACAAATTCAGTATGTATTAAGGGGAAATGACGTTCATTTTTCGGACTCCATAGATGTGCATTCAGATAGGATCAGTACAATAGTTAAGGGAGTACCGAAGGGAGACTACACCCTGAGGGTTCATCTGTTCCATAATAGGGAAAAGATTGTACAGGGATATGGAAGGGGAGTGATTCAAAATGATGATACAACCCTTGTACATGGATATACAAAAACCGTGAATGACACCCTCTATCTCTTACTTGACTGGGGAAGCAAAACGGGGGTCAAGGGAGAAGGGACTTATTACACGGTAGGCATGCTGGATACCACCGATCTCAAAGTTTGCAGGATTCATAATCCGGACTCACTGGCCGATGAATGGCAGGACAGAGGTATGCCAAAATACGTATATAAAGATGTGAAGTACAGCTACCTGGATTCAAACCTGGTTCCTGTAATCAGCTACTCATTTGGTGATCACCGGAGTCCTGTTGCAACGGGATTAATGCTGTATGCCTTCTACGAAGATCTGTTGCGTACCAATGACAGGAAATATGAAAAGGGCTTTTTGAACAATGCAAACTGGCTTGTTGCCAATCATGACACCAACTATTATTACCATTACGGATTTAATTATAACCATGGAGGCAGATCACTACCTGAGGGATGGGTTTCCGGTATGGCCCAGGGAAACAGCCTGGGAGGTCTGTCGGTAGCTTTTAATTATACCGGGGATTCGGTTTATCTTAAAACGGCAGCCGGTATTTTCAAAACGATGTATAGCAATACAGCGGATGAATGGTGTGTACATATAGATGAAAACAACTATTACTGGGTGGAGGAGTATCCTAACCGGGATATTTGTCATGTGCTTAATGGTAAGATCACCGGATTATTTGGGATATGGCAGTATTATGTCGTTACACGTGACCCGTTTGCTTTAAAACTATTTTCTGCCGGTTTGAAAACTCTCACAGATCATTGGCAGATATGGAATATTACCAGTAAAAACAATTCCTATTATTGCGAACACCATGCATCGTATCCCTGGTACCACCTGAAACACCTTTACCAGTTCTATTTTCTAGGGCACTATTTTGATGTCCCGGAGTTACTGGAAGCCGTGGAGGAGGTTTCTGACAGGCAATTTTGCGTCTATCCAGCTGACAGGTTGATATCACCTGAAGAGGGGGAGTCACGTTTCCAGGTATTCAATTCAAATAATTGGATTACAAGTCACACAGAAGACTGGATCTCTCTGGAGCAAACAGAGCAGAATGCTATTATTCTTCAATATACCCGCAATAATTTTAGTTCTGACAGAAAAGGAGCTTTCGTGGCGAAGGATAAGGATTCTGAAAAGTCCAAAACCGTAACCCTGACACAACAAAAGGATATTGATTACTTCTATACGGATCCTGATTCGCTTTTATTACCTGCACCTGCCGGACAGCGTAAAGTAAGGGTTTATTCATCCAGGAGCTGGACAGCCAGTTACGATACTACATGGTTTGTCACAGACAGATCGGGAGACACCTTAACCATTCAGTATAGCGAGAATAAAAACACGGTTCCACGTACCGGTGAAATATACCTGATGACCGGGGAAGATTTCAGGACATATAAGTTTTTACTGGTTCAGGAGGCAGCCACAATTAATTACTCTTCCCGTGATTCTCAGGATCAACGTATCCTGGTCTATCCAAATCCTGCAAGGGAGCATATATATCTCCACAGCAAAGAACCCCTGACCGGTACGATCTATATTCTGGATATGACCGGAAGAATATTGTCTTCAAGATTGATTGTTGAAAGATCGAATGTTGAATTGGATGTTTCTTCACTCAGCGGGGGTAGTTATATTATAAAAACCACATTCAGGGGTGAAAGCAGATGCCGGGTCATCATGGTGGTTGAGAATTAAGCAATGCATTATAACCCGTGTTTTGGTAAATCGGAAAATGGGAATAAGACACCGGGGTATAAAAAGCTGATCAGGCATCTTTTTGCTGTTCCCCAAATATGGGTTATTCCAGAAGATACTTTTCGGTTGCTAATGTTAGAATTAGCATCATTCAGTCTGGAAAATCCGCATGCCATCAGGTCATCCGGGGAATGCCTCCTCCCCGGACATGTTTGAAAGACATATTGTCTTTAAAAAGGGGGTATGCTAACCTTTGGCAAGCCGGATGAAGGTAAGATCGCAGTTATTCCGATTTCAGATATTTGGATGAAAAATGGTTACTGAAAAATATTTTAGCAGTTAACATGAATGGCAAACAGAACAATTGAAAACCTTTGTTGTTAATTGCTTAGTTTAAAAGAAAATAAAAAGACTAAGCGATGAAATGGACAACAACAAATATGCCGGATTTGTCTGGTAAAACGATTATTGTGACGGGAGGTAACAGCGGATTGGGCTTTGAATCTGTTAAAGCGTTTGTAAAAAAAGGAGCTGAGGTTGTTCTTGCCAGCCGCTCCGTGGATAAGGGAGAGCAGGCCAAAAAAGAAATCCTTACTTCATTACCAGACGCAAAGATTCATGTCATGCAACTTGACCTGGGTGATCTTGAATCGATAAGAGCATTTGTAAAAGAATTTAATAAGAAGTTCACAAAGCTGGATGTACTGTTAAACAATGCCGGCATCATGATGACTCCTTACTTCAAAACCAGGGACGGTTTTGAGGGCCAGTTTGGGACCAATCACCTGGGCCATTTTGCACTAACGGGCTTACTGATGGACCTGATGCAATCCACACCGGGTGCCAGAATTGTCAATGTTAGCAGCGGAGCTCACAGGAATGGGGTGATGGACTTTAAAAACCTGCAGTTTGAAGGAGGGAAGGGGTATTCACCTATCAAGGCTTACGGGCGTTCGAAAATATCGAACCTGCTCTTCACCTATGAGCTGCAAAGAAAATTGGATGCAGCCAACTTGGATATGATGACTGTGGCTGCTCATCCCGGGTTAGCCATGACCAATCTTGGACGACATTTGGAGAATAGGTTTGTTTTCAAATTACTTTCCCCGCTTTTCAAGGCAATGGCACAAAATCCTGCTATGGGAGCTCTGCCTCAGATCCGCGCTTCGGTAGATCCCGATGTAAAGGGAGCTGAGTATTACGGACCTGATGGTAAAAGAGAATGGAAAGGGGATCCTGTGGTTGTTAAATCCAGTGAGGCTTCTCATAATTTACAGGATGCAGCAAAACTGTGGGAGCAATCAGAAAAATTGACCGGTGTGAATTTTGGTATTTAGGAATACCTCATCGGGGTACTCGCTGCGCTCGTGATCCGATGAGTGCCAGTGTTGCCAATAC
>CAYZMH010000113.1:0-8402 GCA_964479445.1 uncultured Bacteroidaceae bacterium
TTTAATGTAACCGCTGTTTATGGTTGTTTAATAATCAACCCGGTAAAGCTTCCGACACCGGAAGTGACCCGGATAGGATAGCTGCCTGGTCTGTAAGCCTCCATCGGCAGTGTAAGCAGACCACCCGCGGGGATCATCTTCTGTTGCCGGTAGAGCATCTTGCCCTGCTGGTCAAAGATGGCGATCTCAACCTCCCCGACCTCCGGGTCGGCAACAGAGATGAACAACCGCTCATCCACCGGGTTCGGGTACAGGGCAACATCCAGGGTCCTGAACCCGGGAATCCTGTTCGGCTTGCAATCGGCCGTCTGAACAAAATGGAAGATCAGTTCGTGGCCCTGCTCATCGGTCACGATCAGCTCCCCTACCCGGTCGTCATCGGTCAGGTTCTCCGAATAGGCAACAATCAGGGTGGAATCATCCTCGATCTCCATCAGGTACCAGTCAGCCGCTGCGCTGTGCCCTTCCCAGACCAGCGTGGTCTTTACATCCAGGTAAAACTCATCGGCATTGTTGCACCGCACCAGGGTATCTTCATCTGTCACCACTTCACCCTGGTAGTAAACCATCAGCGGGATCTCCTCGATCACGGTTACCCGGAACGTATCTTTGACGCTAAACTCCGTGTCTTCCGCGATCAGAACCACCTCGGTGATCCCGGTATCGGCAACGGTTAAGGTCAGCATGGTACCTTCGAGGGTGTAATCCAGCACATCCGGATCGCTGAATGCAAAGGAATAACTGAGTGTTTCCTCATCGGGATCCGAAAAGATCCCCGCCAGGTCATACTCCAGCGGACCCTCCGTGTGCAGGATCGATGTATCTGCCACTGCCTGTTCCAGTACCGGCGGATCGTTGACATTATTGACCGTTACATTGAAATCCAGGGATACCTCCAACTCCCCATCACTGGCAGTGAGCGTAATGGTCGTCGACCCGTTACCCACTTCGGTGATGGTAAGGTCGGTACCATCCAGGGATACCCCCACCACTTCGGTATCGGCGCTTTGGACCGTGAGGGTCAGCGCATCCTCATCGGGATCACTGAACACATTGGTCAGATCGATTACGTCACTGCCGAAATGCTCATCGTATACCTGGTCGCCAACCGGGTTATCCACTTCCGGTGCATCGTTCACATTGTTCACGGTAACAGTGAAGGTGTGATCGGTACTGAGCATGCCATCGGTGGCTGTCAGGGTAATGGTTGCCACTCCCAGGCCCTCCTCGGTAAGGGTGATCGTTTGGTCTGCCAGGGAGACCGATACCACACCGGAATTGCTGCTTACAGCAGACAGGGTCAGTGCATCCTCATCCGGATCGGAGAAGGCGCCGGTCACGTCCACCTCTTCGGTATCGAAGTATTCATCCAGGACCAGGTCGCTGACCGGGTTTTCCAGGACCGGCGGATCGTTCACATTGTTTACCGTCAGCTCAAAACTTTCGGAAACACTAAGGTTACCCTCCCCGTCATCGGTGGCGGTGATGGTAATGGTAACCGTACCCAATCCCTCTTCGTGGAGCATAAGGGTAGTGCCGCTGATCGATACCGATACCACCGCATCATCGCTGCTGGTTACCTCATAGGTAAGGTTATCATTCAGATCCGGATCACTGAATACCGGGGTAAGATCGATCGCTTCGGTACCGAAATGCTCATCCAGCTCCCGGTCGGCCAGCGGGTTCTCCACCACCGGCGGATCATTTACATTGTTAACCGTAACCGTAAACTGGTCTGTGGTACTCAGCTCCCCGTCGCTGGCAGTCAGGGTAACCGTGGCAGTTCCCAGTCCGGTCTCCGCAATCGTCAGCGTTGTACCGGAGAGCGATACCGTCACGATCCCTTCATCGCTGCTCGCTGCAGAGAGCGAAAGCACGTCTCCATCCGGATCATTGAATACCGGGGCAAGGCTGATGCTTGCCGAACCGAACCCTTCAAAATAGGTCCGGTCGGAAACAGGAGACACCACCACCGGTGCATCATTCACATTGGTCACCGTGACCCTGAACTGGTCGGTCTCGGCATATTGTCCGTCGCTGGCCGTTACCGTGATGATCGATGTACCCAACCCGGTTTCTGTCAGCGTAAGGGTCGTTCCGGATACATTCACCGAAACCACACCGGTGTTGCTGCTCACTGCAGAAAGGGAGAGATCATCCCCGTCGGGATCATCAAAGGTGCCGGCCAGGTCTACGATCTGGGTACCGAAGTACTCGTCCAGGTTGAGATCCGGCAGGGGATTGTCCAGGACGGGGGGATCATTGACATTGTTCACGCTGACCGTGAATGCATCGTCCACGCTCAGGGAACCGTCGCTTGCGGTGACAGTGATCATGGAACTGCCCAGGCCCGCCTCGGTGATGGTTAATACAGAACCCGAAACGGAGACAGTGACAACGGAAGTGTTACTGCTTGTGGCGGAGAAAGTAAGCACATCTCCGTCGGGATCGCTGAAGCGGGGCGACAGGTTGATGCTGTTGGTCGAGAATCCTTCATCGTAGGATCGATCGCCGATGGGATTGAGCACTTCAGGCTGGTCGTTCACATTGTTTACCGCAACATTGAACTGGTCATCGGTGGAGAGGGTGCCATCGCTGGCAGTTACGGTAATGCTGGCATTGCCCAGACCAACTTCCGTGATGGTCAGGATCGTTCCGCTGAGGGATACCGTAACCACGCTGGTATTGCTGTTGCTCACCGAATAGGTGAGCGGGTCATCATCTGGATCATCAAATACCGGTTCAAGATCGATGCTCTCGCTGCCAAATCCTTCGTTCCGGCTGATGCTGCTGATGGGTGACACCACTTCCGGGGCGTCGTTCACATTATTAACCGTAACCTGGAAGTCATCGGTAGTGCTCAGGGTCCCGTCGCTGCCGGTAAGGGTAACGGTGGATGTACCCAGACCGGTCTCGGTAATCGTAAGACTGGTTCCGGACAGAGAAACAGTAACAACACCAGGATCACTGCTTACGGCCGAGAGGTTCACCACCTCGCCGTCGGGATCACTGAATACCCCGGAGAGGTCGATGGTGGCAGAACCGAAATGCTCGTCGTAAGTCTGATCGGGAACCGGATTATCCACCTCAGGGGCGTCATTCACATTGTTGACCTCAACCTGGAAGGGTTCGTCTGCACTGAGGGCCCCGTCGCTGGCAGTTACCGTAACGGTGCATGTGCCCAGCCCGGTTTCGGTGATCGTGAGGGTCGTTCCGGATACCGAAACCGTTACGATGTCGGTATTGCTGCTCACCGCGGTGAGGGTAAGCGGATCGTCATCTTTGTCGCTGAACACCTGGCTGAGGTCGATCACATCCGAGTTGAAATATTCATCGTAGGTCTGATCGCTCAACGGATTGTCCACCACGGGCGAATCATTCACATTGTTGACAGTCACTTCAAAGGTGTCATCGGTACTGAGTTCCCCGTCGGAGGCGGTTACCGTGACGGTTGCCGTACCGAGTCCCTGCTCGGTGAGTGTCAGGGTTGTTCCCGTCACGCTGGCACCGACCACGGTGGGATCGCTGCTGGTGGCGGTAAGGGTGAGTACATCCCCATCGGGGTCGTTGAAACGCGAGGCCAGGCTGATGGTTGCCGTCTCGAAATACTCCGGGTAGGTGCGGTCTGAAACCGGGTTATTCAAAACAGGCGCATCGTTTACATTTTCAACCTCCACGCTGAACTGGTCGGAGACCGACAACTCACCGTCGTCAGCCGTGACCGTGATCACCGCGGTACCCAGTCCGGCCTCCGTGAGGGTAAGGATCGTTCCTGATACCGAAGGGACAATTACGCCGGTATTGCTGCTGGATACGGTATAGGTGAGATCATCTTCGTCAATATCGTCAAATACATCCGAAATGTTGAGTGTATTTGAAACGAAATACTCGTCGTATACCTGGTCGGGTATGGGATTGACCACCACCGGTGTATCGTTCACATTGTTCACCACCACATCGAACAGATCGGTGGTGCTGAGCGTGCCTTCGCCATCGTCGGTGGCGGTCACCGTGACCGTCGCGGTGCCAAGACCCTGTTCGGTGAGGGTAAGGGTCGTTCCGGATACCGTAACCGTCACCACGCTGTTATCGCTGCTGGAGGCCGAGAGGGTAAGTACATCGCCCGCATCGGGATCGCTGAACACATTGGTGAGATCGATGATCCAGGTGCCAAAATACTCGTCCAGGGTCTGATCGGGTATGGGATTATCCACCACCGGGGCCTCATTTACATTGTTGATCGTGACCGTGAAATCATCGGAGGCAGTCAGGTTACCATCCCCGTCATCGGTGGCCGTTACGGTAATAGTAGCCGTTCCCAGTCCCTGCTCGGTAAGGGTAAGGGTTGTTCCGGTTACCGATACGGTGGCAACATTGTTATCACTGCTGGTGGCCGACAGGGTAAGCACGTCTCCCGCATCGGGATCGCTGAATACGCCGGTAAGATCGATGTTATCCGATCCGAAATACTCGTCGTAGGTCTGATCGGGAATGGGATTATCCACCACCGGGTTTTCGTTGACGTTGCTGATGGTGACTGTGAAATCATCATCAACGCTGAGAGTACCTTCGCCGTCGTCGGTAGCGGTCACCGTAACCGTCGCGGTGCCAAGACCCTGTTCGGACAGGGTAAGAGTCGATCCGGACACCGTCACTGTCACCACACCGATATCGCTGCTGGTGGCCGAGAGGGTGAGCACATCGCCCGCATCGGGGTCGCTGAAGACGTTGCTGAGATCGATGTCATCCGATCCGAAATACTCGTCGTAGGTCTGATCGGGAATGGGATTATCCACCACCGGGTTTTCGTTGACGTTGTTGATGGTAAAAGTAAACTCGTCATCCGTGGTGAACTCCCCATCATCAGCCGTGGCGGTGATGGTCGTCGTGCCCAGCCCCTGCTCGGTGATGGTAAGCGTCGATCCCGAAACCGATACCGAGGCAACCGAAATATCGCTGCTCTGGGCGGTGTAGGTAAGCGGATCGGAATCGGGATCGCTGAATACCGTGGACAGGTCGATGGGGGTTGAGCTGAAGTACTCATCCTGCGACTGGTCGGCAATGGGTGAATCGACCACCGGGGCCTCGTTGACGGTAACCGTGTATGGCAGCGGATTGATGGCATCCCCCTCGATCATGTCCGATTCAAACTCGATGGTCTCGTTGACATCGTAGATCTGCCCGTCATCCGGATTGTAATACCGGAAACTGATCGTCTCCCCGAAAGATGCATTGCTGTGTATGAGCAGATTAAACACATAGTCCCCCGTATTGGGGAATAGCAAAGCATCAATATAACCCCGGCAATCTTCGCCGACAAAAGCTCCCAGGGTTCCCGTGTCGACAAGGGTTCCGTCAAAGGTTACAGAAGCTGTGATATTCCCGCTGTTGGCGTAATCAGATGCATCGTATGTCCAGCCGTGCTGGGCGACGACCGGGTGAGCAGCAATCAACCCGGTGATAAGCATGATTGCTGCTATAAAGTTGGGGGTTCGGTGAAAAATCCGCGTATTCATACGTCCTCGTTTTTGTTTAATCAATTAAGCTTACCCGTTTAATCATTTGCCCGCTATCCGTGGTGGCACGAATAATATAGGTTCCGGCCGGATGCCCGGTGGCATTCCATTCAAGCTGGTGGCTGCCGGTCTTGTAGTTGTCTGATGACAGGATCTCCACCTCCTGACCTAACAGATCGTAAACAGCCACTTTCACCTGCGAAGGTTCATCGATGCTAAACCTGATCCGGAGCCTGTCGCTGAAGGGATTTGGATAGGTTTGCAACCGGAACCCTGCTCCCGTGGAGATATCACGGGCGCCTGTGGCAGAGACATTGAGTTCAAAGGATTGATAGGCATCCGCCACGATCATATCCTTCCGGAATTCAAGGGTCTCCTCGCAATGGTAAGTCTGACCGGATTCTGCATCATAGTACCTGAAGCGTACCTCCTCTCCTTCTTCAACGTTGCTGTAGATCAGCATCTGGAAGGCGAAAGCATCCTCCGGGAAAAAGTAGAGTCCGTTCACCTCACCCCGCAGTTCACCGTCCACATAGGCCATCAGCTTATCCTCACGGGAACCTGTCAGCTCGCCATCCATGAAGACTTTCGCAGTAACCGTTCCACTGTGCCGGAAGGCATGTGGATTTAATTCACTGCTCCTGCCGGTACCGGATGCGGCGACGGATTTCTTGGAAGATGGTTCGGGATACTGCAGGGTACCCGGATTGGCCAAATTGACCATGTATCCTTCACCCGGACTCATCTCGGTGAGCGAACCGAACCACACCACGCCATCGTAATAGGTGGCCGTGTAAACCTGGCTCTTAATATAATCCAGCTCCACCAGCGGCAGGGAACTCAACGCATCGGCGATGGGTTGCGGCTCCTGGGCCAGGTAGCCCACGTAGTTCCATCCGTCGGTCACCTCGATTGTCGTCGTATCCAGATCGATGGAAGCGCCGCAGGTGGATATGACGCAGGCTTCCTCCAGGTAGGTCTTATACAGGGTGGTCGGATCAAGTTCTTCCAGTGAGCCAAACCAGCCTGAACCTTCATAGTATGTGGCGGAGGTGGTCTGGTTCTTGATATAATCGCCTTCCGCAACGCAATCGGGCATCATGACCTCCAGGGACATATCGGGCTGTATAACATTGATAGAGAACCAGTTCCATCCTGTGGTCAGGGATTTGGTAAACGCGAAGCAGTAGTTGAGTTCAACCGGATTAACAGCATTACCCATGATCATATCCGGGGTGAATTCGATCTCCTCGTGGAGGTCGTAAACCTCACCTGATTGCGGATCGTAATACCGGAAACTCAGCGTATCACCAGTTGAGTTGTTGCTGAATGCAATCAGCTCAAATACGTAGTGATCGCTCGGGATGAAATAGGTAGCCCTGATCACGCCGCGGCACTCGCTTCCGGCAAAGGCTCCAAGGTATCCGGAAGTGACCTCGACATTCTCCAGGAACACCTTGGCGGTAACCTGACCGTTGAAGCTATAATCGGTAGGATCATAGGTCCAGCCGGCCGGCAGGTTGGAAACAATGGTAAACTCAAAATCATCCTCCGTGCTTACCCCGCTGTTATCGGTGGCGGAGACGGTGATCGTTACCGTTCCGATTCCTGATTCCTCAATAATGGTGAGGATGGTATCGGTTACAGATACGGTAACGATAGTCTCATCGCTGCTCTCTGCACTCCAGGTCAGGTTATCACCCGGATCAATATCGGTGAACACACCCCGCAGATCTACCGTGGTTATGGTATATCCTTCATCTTCAGAAATATCCGGCAGGGGCGAAACAACGATGGGTGCGTCGTTTACGTTGTTCACGGTTACCTGGAACACATCCGTGGTATCCAGCACCGGTGTACCGTCGTCGGTGGCAGTGACCGTGATATTGGCTGTACCCAGACCTGCTTCGGTGATGGTAAGGATCGAACCACTTGTAGCGGTGGTAACCACTGAAGCATCGTCGCTGGTAGCAGCATAGGTCAGGAGATCACCGGCATCCGGATCGGTAAATACCGTATCCAGGTCGATGGTCAGACTGCTGAAATACTCATCCAGTACCTGGTCCGGAATGGGCGTATCGTAGGTGGGTGTCTCATTCACATTGTTCACCGTCACAAGGAACTGGTCCGTTGTGCTGAGTGTCCCCTCTCCGTCATCGGTTGCCGTCAGGGAGATGGTCGCTGTTCCCAGTCCGGCCTCGGTAAGGGTTACGGTAGTGCCGGCCAGGGATGCAGTAACCACTGTTTCATCACTGCTGGATACTTCCAGGGTGAGAACATCCCCTGCATCGGGATCACTGAATACATTCGTTACATCGATATCCAGTGTACCGAAGTATTCATCTACGGAAATGTCTGCAACCGGATTATCAATAACCGGGGCCTCATTTACATTGTTCACAGTTACCTGGAAACCATCGGTAGCATCAAGTACCGGGCTGCCATCGTCGGTGGCTGTTACGGTAATATTGGCAGAACCAAGTCCGGCTTCGTTGATGGTTAAAATACTACCGGAGACACCGGTGGTAACCACGGCACTGTTATCACTGGAAGCCGTGTAGGTAAGGGCATCCCCTGCATCCGGATCGCTGAAGATGGTGTCCAGGTCAATCGTTGCACTGGTGAAATACTCATCATACACCTGGTCCGGGATCGGGTTGTCCACTACAGGATTACCATTGATATCATTTATACTCACCTGGAACTCATCGGTGGTGCTCAATACCGGGGTGCCGTCATCGGTAGCGGTAACCGTAATATTGGCTGTGCCCAGTCCGACCTCCGTTATGGTCAGAGTTGTGCCCGTAACACCTACCGTTACCACCGTCTCATCATCGCTGGTGGCCGAGTAGGTCAGTGCGTCGCCCGGATCGGGATCACTGAACA
>CAYZMH010000114.1:0-6287 GCA_964479445.1 uncultured Bacteroidaceae bacterium
CATAGCCAGAAACCCTTGCTATGAAACTTAACCCCGACCAGGTCAGGATCGCAGAATTCGATAGTCCCGGACCTTATGCTGTGAAAGGGGTGGCTGGAAGCGGAAAGACCTCCATCGGAATCCACCGGGCCGGTTACCTCATGAAAAACAGGTGCCCGGATGCAGATGACAGGGTGCTTCTCCTTACCTACAACCGCTCCCTGTTCACCTACCTCGGGTACCAGTATGAGAAGTTCTCTGCCTCCATGCCCACGCAGCTTACCCTGGACTCACCCTCCAGGGATGCAAACCAACCCTTGGAGATCAATACGGTAAGCCAGAAGATGCATGAAAATTACATCGCCTATAAAAAACAACATGGGCCGGATGATGTCGAACCGCTATATTTTGATACGGTGCACAATGAACAGAGAAACTTCATCTTCGGTAAAGCAATTGAAAATGCAGCCCGGGAATTCCCCGGGATATCGATCCTGGACGAAAAACATCATAAATTTCTTATAAATGAAATCAAATGGCTGAAATCCTCGATGCTCTGGACCGAGAAAGAGTACCTGGAGGCAAACCGGAAAATCGTGGATAAAAACGACGGAGGCGGGTTCCGGTTACCCAAAAATTCAGAAACACGGAAAGCGATCTTTGCACTGCACAAATGGTATCGCGACCTCCTGAGGGAATACAGGTGGCATGATTATCCCGACACAGAAGCCATGGGCTATATCCAGGCATCCCGGGACCCGTTGGAACAGTACACCCATGTCATCGTTGACGAAAGCCAGGACCTCTCCCGGTTACAGCTTAAATTCCTCCATCATATACGCAATGCCAAACCCTATGGCACACTGACCTTCCTTTACGATACCTCCCAGAGCATCTACGAGACATCGTGGCTTGCCCCGGGCAATTCGTTTGCCTCGGTTGGTTTCCCGGTGCAGGGGAAAACCCGCTACCTGCGCAGGAATTACCGCACCAGCAACGAGATCCTCTCCACGGCACGCAACATGATGTCGGCCGACAGGGCATGGGATGAAAAAGAACCGTTCTATTGCAACCAGACAGGCATCCGGCCAATTCTTACCCATTGCAATGACCAGGTGCAACAGGACGAAGAGATCCTCGATCTGATACTCAAGCTGCAGGAAAAATTCTCATTGCGGGATATTGCCATCACATGCCGGTACAGGAAAGACCTGCAACGCATTGAAAACCTGTTATCTTTCCACGGGATCGAGAGCGAGCAGGTGAACCGGGGAACGAAACAGTACAGTACCGAAACCGTGAAACTGATGACCTTTCACGCTTTCAAAGGATTGGAAAGCGAGGTGGTGATCATCCCGGAACTGGTCGATGATCATTACCCCTACATCCAGGGAGACGAAGCAACGCCGGACGAACTTTTCCAGGAACGGAAATTGCTGTATGTCGCCATGACAAGGGCCAGCAGGATGCTGTTCATGTTCAGTCATGGAACCGCCTGCCGGTTCCTTGGAGACATAGACAGCGAACTGGTCAAAACGGTCGATCTAAGCTCCATAAACAAGCGGGAAGAATACACGGAACAGCCCGTGGCGGATGACTCCCAACAAGCCTATAATGTGCCCGCGGCCAGGCAGCTCTCCCTCTTTCAGCAATCGGCCCGGGAGGCGGATAGCCTGAAAGAGCAGCTGAAGGATTCAAAAAAGCAACTGGACAAAAAATCCATCAACCTGGAGATGATGATGGAGATCCTGGGCAAGAACTCCGGGTTAATACCCGCGGAAGAGCAGGATGCCCGGGGAGTCTTCGAAGGGGTCCTCCAGGAACTGGATAAAAAGAAAAAAGAGAATGAACAGCTTTCTCGCGAGGTTACCGGACTGGTGGAGGAACTGGAAAAACTCAGGGAACACTCCTACGAGGGAAGAAACATGGATCAATGGATGGAAGAGATCCGGGAACGCTATCCTGCCCTGGAAGGCCAGCTGGTGCAATCGCTCTCGGAGGCTGAATTTCTCAGGGAGATCCTGTTACATATTGAGGGTGATTATACCACCCCCTATACCGTGTATACCCGGGTGCTGGAAAAATTACTCCATGCAGGCTCGAAAAGCTATGGAATCAAACCTTCACCCACTCACAAAAAAACACTGGGGTACCTGTTTGGTGAATACATGAAGATCGATGAATGCAGAAAGGTGCTCCTGCCCTTTCAGCGTGCCCGGGTCATCGAGGTGCGCAACCATGCCACCCACGGGGGGCGCGTAAAAAAGGAGGAGCTGGAAGATCTCCATGACCTGCTCTTCCGTCAGAATGCCCTTGCACATGTCATCGAGTTGGTCACCTGAACCCCTGTAAAAACAATTGCAACGCCATTAAACGAAAAAGAGGAGATGCAGAAGATCAATACCATTGACTACGATACGGTGTACGGACTCCGTTACATGGATATCTACCAGGGCGATATCCTGGAACTGGACACCCCGGCCGATCTGCTGGTGGTTTCCTCCTACAGCGGAAATTATGAACCGCTGGAAGATACGCTTATGGGGGGACTGGCAGAAAAGGGGATCAGCGTGGAGCAGGCCATGGAGCAACCCGCCCTGGACCTGAGAACCTCGCTGCGGGGCGCATTCTCCCATCCGACCGGGCATCCCCATATCCGGAGGTTGCTGGTCCTGGAAATGAAATCCACCAGCTACGTTGAAAACAAGGGCCTTGACCTGGAAGCAATCTTCACCGACCTGGAGATCTGCCTGTCGGTGGCGGCCAGGAAGGGCATGCAACTGAAGCACATCATCATCCCCCTGCTGGGAACCGGGACACAGCAAATCCCGGTAAAGAAAGTCGCTTCCCTCCTGCCCCCCTTCGCGGCAAATGTGCTGAATGAACTATCCTCCCTGGAGCGTATCTCATTTATGGATCGCAACGCGGAGAAAATCAAAATCCTTTCCGGTGAACTGAACAACCTCCTGGGACGATCCGAACTGGCCCTTTCCGGTCATGAATATGCAGAACACCTCAGGAAATCCATAAGAAAAAGCCTGAATTACCTGAAGGAACGGGCCGGACTGGATACCCGCACATGGCAGGAGGCCGGTGATGCCCTTACCCGCCCCGGGGCCAGGGGACACGATATTTCTATGAACGGGAGAATACTGCTGGAATATTTTACCGGGAAGGTCCTTCCCGGGGTAAACCATCACCTGTCAGGTAAAATAGAACGACTGCAGGAGGCAAACGTTCCCGCCAAAACGCGGAGTGCCATGCACCTGGCCAGGGTGTTCGGCAACCACGATGCGCACTTTAAACACGATGATAATACCGGGAGGGTAAGTAGCAAAGAAGACCTCTTGCTGAACCTGGCAGCCATCGAACGGTTCCTGCAGGATGCGGTGGCGTGGTTCAGTCAACCGGGAACAGGAGGAGAAAAACAGTTGAAAATGAAACAGTAACGATCAGTTCCTGCAGGAACATCGCAGGAATTGAACAATCTTTGCTGCAAAAACCGCACCGGGCAAGGGGGCACAACATTTGCACAGCATAATAACCCATAAACAGGTATTGCATACCCTGTTTCCTGAATCAACCGCCTATGGACCACATAACACGAAAAGCCTATATGGCTTATTATGACAAACACCCGGGGGCTATCCTGAGATACATTCAGTTACACCACCCGATCACCCTGGAACAATTGCGAAAATACCGAAAGGGGCTGAACTGGGAGCTATTGATAAACAATGAAAAACTCCCCTGGTCTTTTGCAATGATGGAAGAGTTCGAGGAGGAACTGTGCATCCCGCCGGGAGAAATGGAATATAATGCAGGAGATGAAGATTACGTACCCGGGAAATTTTATCCGGGCATCGATACCAATAAAAGCATCCCCTGGTCGGTGGCCATGATCGACCGGTTTATTGATCGTATCTCGTGGAACTCTTTTACACACAACTGGCCCCTGGAAAAGAACGTGACCCTTTTTGAGCGCTACGCCACCTACCTGGATCTGTCCACCCTCGCCTATAGCTGGAAACTCCCCTGGACCTATGACCTGGTTAAAAGGCACGAAGACCGGTGGGGCTATTTCTACCTCACAGCCCGCGTCATTTTTGATGTACCCGACCCGGAACCGGAACTCATGGAATTACTCGATGAAAAAGCACCTGAAATTATAGACCAGAGCACCAGGCACTGTCCGCGATACCAGGAGCCACCCTCAGAAAAAAGAAAAGAGGAACTGCGCTACAAGGAAAAGTTAAAAGAAAAACCCCGCCCCCTGCAAGGAGATGACCTACTCTATGCGCTGGAGCATTTCAGCATGAGAGAACTTTCCGATAGCGACCTGGTACCGTGGAGTCCGGCCCTGCTTGAATACCTCATCGACCGGGAGGATTTTAACGAAATTTTTACCTGGAATGACGCACCCCTGACCGAGGAACTGCTGGACCTGTATGCAGACAGGCTGGAATTCGGACACCGGGATGAAGACGGGGCAATTATATATGGGGTCAGCTCCAACAGTCAACTTCCCTGGTCCACCCGGCTGTTAAAAAAATACGAGGATCGCTGGGACTGGTTTCAATTAAGTACTAACAATGCGATCCCGGTCAACAAGGAGATGCTTCATGCCTTCATTGATAAATGGCAATGGTACGAGGTATGCATCGAACAGGGAAACCTCTGGAACCTGGACACCCTGCAAACCTTTTATGAGTATATAGACTTCTACCCGCTTTCGATGAATAAAAACTTCATCCCCACTCCTGGAATCCTGGAAGCCTTCGGGCAGGAGTGGGAAGATGTATCGCTCTATGATAATGAACTTTTCGAAAATGAAGTTTTCGCGGAACAGGTGCTGCAGCCGCTGGTTACAGAAAAAAATGTAGCGCACTTCCTGCAAAAGGTCCCACGGTAAGACCGTTACTTCCGCTTTTTCCCGCTGCCAAACAACCTGCGAAACAACCCTTTCCGCTTTAGCGAAGCCTCCCGCTGCAGCTTTTCATAACGGCGCTCCCGCTCGCGATCTTCTTCGCGCTTTCGCTTAATACGTTCGGTGTTATCAACCTCCCTTATCCCGGTTACCACTCCCTGTTCCACGGTGATAAACAGGTCGCCTTCAAATATCGATTGGTAACCACCGTGCTCATAATACCGCATCTTACCCCGGGGCAGTCGCAATTCACCCGTGTACCACCCGGCGAACACCGGTCCTTCCGGTCCGGGAAACAGCGTTTTCATTCCCACCTCTTGCCGGTTCCTGTTCCTTCCATTAACATCCCTGAGGTATAACTTCCCGCCGTCAATCGCATACCAGGCAACATATCCCCGCCAGTTTGCCGTAGTCCATTCGTGAAAAGGATCAAGCCCCTCCTGTTCCAGGTATTGATCCAGCGGATTTGTATAAAGCCGCCGCTCCTCTCCTTCATAAAGGATCCAGTCGGGTGCTTGTGCCGTCATACTATCTCTTTTTCGGGGTATCTGTCTAAATTACTAATTCCGGCATACATTCTATCATGGTAAGCCCCCGGATTTTAAATCCAGGTTTTTGATTCTGAACTGCCCCTTCGAAAAACTACCATCCAACCACCATATACCTGCATGATACCTGCACGCAACCCAGTACAGATGTTATTATATGATATGTTTTATCATTTTTTGATATCCTTAAATTATAAAAAGCATGTATTGAGGAAGGAACGGGAATTGTCAGTATAGAGACCGAAATCAATAACCCACAAAATTTAACACATCATGTTCAGGAAGAAAAAATACAGGAAGAGAAAACAGGCGGATAAAGGGAAAGACTTCTCCGTAGCCGCAAAGAGCATCATAGCAGCCTACCACAATAACAAGGGCCAGCTGGGAGAGGAAGAGTCGGTCATCGTGCTGATTAGCGACGAACCCAACGAGAAAGGGTTTCCCATGTTGCAGGCATACACCGGCTGCCCTTTCAATATGGCCAAAATGATCTATTATTTCTTTTTCGGAAACAATACCGGCAACATCGTAAGACAGATCCTTGAATGGTTCGAGGAACAATTTCAGCAGAAAATAAAACAAGAATCCGCGCAGCAATGAAACAGTCAGACCCCGCGGCAATCCGCATAGAGAGCCTCGGACTCACCCTGACGCGCGCAGAAGCCGATGCTTCGGGCATCATTGATTGCCTGAACACGACACTTGCCTGTGATGAGTACCAGGAAGAGAGCTTCGGAGGGTGGGATCAACACCTGCTCGGCGATCCGAACAACATGGTGTTGAATAATCCCGGTAACGGCTGCGTGACCTCCAGCCTTATCAGGTTCAGGGAT
>CAYZMH010000114.1:6387-8340 GCA_964479445.1 uncultured Bacteroidaceae bacterium
CAGCCATCCTGCTTATCTCCGCGGTTGATGCGGGGGCACAGAACTACAAGCAGAACAAAACGAAGTATGATTTCAGGAGTTACCAGCCGCAGGTCGGGGATCCCTACAACCCGGGGGTTGCGGGAGTCACTTCCTTTTTGATACCCGGCCTCGGCCAGATGATTTCCAATGAGGGAGGTCGTGGTGCCGCTTTCCTGGGAGGTTATGCCGGTTGCCTGGTTATTTACGGCGCAGGAGTTGGCTCCATGGTTACAGACGGTTCCGGCTCCGGATTGGCCCTGGTTGGCCTGGCCGGTGCATTGACAGTCAACATCTGGTCGATCGTGGATGCCGTGCGGGTAGCCAAGGTCAACAACATGGCCTGGCAGGACCGGCAATCCTCCTCATTCCGCATGCAACCGGGAATGAACGTTACCCCTGGAGGAGAAGCCATCCCGTCTCTCACCATGGCCTGGCGCTTCTGAGCCGGGTTCAGCAGGGAACTCCGTCCGGGGTTCCCTGCTATTTATACTTTTCCACATCGATCCCGTACTCCTCGATCTTGGATCGCAGGGTGTTGATAGCCCAGCCGATGGCATCGGCAGCCTGGCTCTGTACGCCCTTTTTCAGGGCAAGGACCTTGCGAATATGTTCTGCCTCCACATCCTCGATGCGCAGGGAGAAGTGTTCGGGTTGACTGCGGAAACGTTCGGGGACATCTTCGATCCCCACCTTTTGATCGCAAAAGACATAGAGGTTCGCTACAAAATTTTCCAGCTCCCTGATATTTCCCGGCCAGTCATAATTCTTTACAAACTCGACCACCTCTTTTTCCACCTTCAGGCGCTTTCTTTTCCCCATTTCCCGGCGCTTCTGGTCTATGAAAAATTCAAACAATTCATCGGTTTCATCGGGTCCCCTTTCGCGGAGAGACGGGAGGAATATCTCGGTAACGGCAATCCGGTAATAGAGGTCCCACCGGAATTTTCCCTGCTGGCACCGTGTTACCAGGTCTTTGTTTGTAGCAGCGATAATGCGCACATCCACCTTTTCGGTTTCTCCGCCGATGGGTTGTATCTCTCCCTCCTGTAGCAGGCGGAGCATGGCCTGCTGCAGCCGCGGGGAAATATCCCCGATCTCATCCAGGAACACCGTGCCCCGGTGGGCCGATTTAAAGATCCCGTCCCGGTCATGCAGGGCGCCCGTGAACGAACCTGCCCGGTGTCCGAACAACCGGCTCTCCAGCAGGTCATCGGCCAGGGCGGCGCAATTGATCGCGTGGAAGGGTTGTTCCTTGCGGGGTGAGTGGTCGCAGATATACCGGGCCAGGTGTTCTTTCCCCGTACCGGTCTCCCCGTTAATCAGGCAGGTAACCCGGTCGGCCTGCGCTATTTTGTATGCTTTTTCATAGACCGGCCGTATGGAGTCGGTCATTTTTATATCATCAAACTGTCCCTTCTCGAGCTGTTCCAGGTGTTGCATCTTGATCACGGAGCTGTAAGGCACCTGGCTCTTTTCCGTTTTCAGTTCGAGGATCTCCGGTTTTTTTCCCTTCCGGTCGCGGCTCCCGACCGTCTGGAGCAACCGGGTATTCATGCCCAGCGTGGTATGGCAGATATACCAGGCCAGCTGCATGATGGAGGTCCCCGGGGAGAAAAAGATATCCACCTGCTCGTCCTTATACTCCAGCAGAAGGTTTTCCACTTTTGGCTTAATCTCCTCCAGGTCGATCACGTTGGAGATATCCATCAGCCGGGTCTCCACCC
This sequence comes from uncultured Bacteroidaceae bacterium, assembly GCA_964479445.1. GTDB lineage: Bacteria > Bacteroidota > Bacteroidia > Bacteroidales > CAYZMH01. The sequence continues at coordinate 8,133 of CAYZMH010000114.1, forward strand.
TGTGTCCGGGGAAATCCTGTTCAATCTTATTTTTCAGCATCATTGCCTGCCGGTGATTCCGGTCGTTGGAAAAGAGTATAACATGCTCGTCATATCCCCCGTAGAAATGGGTATGAAACTGGTAATTGGGACCGTCTGTGTTCACCGATGCCTCAATCTTCTTGTAGGGATCCGCTTTATTGAAATCGTGCTGCACAGCCAGCCAGCC
>CAYZMH010000115.1:0-7086 GCA_964479445.1 uncultured Bacteroidaceae bacterium
GTAGTCTGTTTTACTTTTTTCCTGTTGATTGCAGCCTGCAATGATTAAAAGGAAAACCAGCACCGAAATAACTTTTCTCATTCTTCTATGATGTTATGAAAGGTGTTCTGTCCCCGGTAATAAAACACAGGGTGACACGTATGCCACCCTGTATTTCCAAGTGCATCAGTTTATAAATGACATCTTTCCGGATGCGGAGAAATGATTGGTTGTAAGTTTGTAAATAAAAATACCACCGGATGATGACGGGGTGAAGACGATCTCATTGAGTCCGGCGTGTCGTTTTTCATCAATCAGTGTTGCTATCCGCTTGCCCGAGACATTATAAACGGTGAGATTTACATGCGTGGCAGAGGGCAGTGAGAAGCTTATGGTTGCCTGGTCTGCAGCAGGATTGGGATAGCTTTTTATACCGGCAAACGCAGCCCGGTCATCCCTTACCGAAGTGGGCAGCAAACTTATTTCATCCACCTGGAGCACTTCTCCTCCCCCGTAAACCGATTCTATGCTTTCCAGTGACGCATCGAAATCGTAGGTTTTATCATCCCAGAGCAAAGAGCCGACGGGCAATCCATCGCTTGATGATACCAGGCTTGAAGTATAGGAGAAATCTTCATTCAGGTCGGTTACCAGTTGAATTCCGCCTTCACTGGAATTCTCTCCTCCGACCCCGGGAATGGTGTTCGGATCGTAGTCACCGAAATAGGTAATCAGGAATTCTTCATCGGTTGGCATATCGACGCCGGGAACGTTGTATAAACTGCGGTTGAACTGGATATAGACATCGGCCACATCCTGGGGCATCGGTTCTGTTCCCAGTCCGAGTTCATCCACGGTCATTTCGTACATGCTGTTATTCTCCGAGATGATGTTCGAATAATCTTCAACGAGTTGAGCAGTTCGTTCATTCATCCATATGGCCGGCACATTGTGAACCTGGAAAGGACCGGTACCGTAAATCGCCTGGTTCCAGGTGAGGTAGGATTCCGGTGCATCAAAATCGGAGTTATCATTGAGTCCGCCATTGTAATAACTATCAAGGGTCGAACTATGGACTACCACATTGTCGGCAGCATACCAGACAAGGTCTTCAAAACCATCCAGTTCGCTGTTCAGGTTACCGCCATCAAGGTATCTTTCCGGGATCTCAATGCTGGTGTCAATGGTATCCAGTCCTACCAGTCCCATGAGCAGGGCATCCGGGTCCTGACCACCACTTGCAACATTTTCGTAGTCCTCGCCGGTCCAGTTTGCATTTACAAACAGGTTATTGGTCACATACAGCGTTTTCCAGTGGACATTCAGGAAAGGATACTTGCTGTTATTGATGAAGGTATTGTGATTGATCAACGCAAAATCGCAGAGCGCTCCTTTTTGAAGGATAGGAAGCTGCGCGCCTGTCACCGTGTTGTTTTCAAAAATAATGGTATCGGCAAGGGATGCCTGAAAATCAACAATCCTTCCGCTCCACCAGTTGGCCTTCCTGTCAAAGTCCCTGAAGTAGCTGTTCCTGATCTTTGCCACTCCACCGTTGTTTACGTCCACCATTCTGAAGATCGTATTGAGTCCGTCAGCCGTTTCAAAAAAACAACCATCGACATCCACTACGCAGTCATCCCCGGATACGTCAAAGAGTGCTTCACCGACCCAGGCCCGGTTGGTGGGCGTTACATGCCACTGCAGATTCTTAAGTATTAAACTGCTTTTAATGACACTGGGGGTTACATTCACTTCGTTCAGGGGTTGCATGACAATTACGGGCAGTGGCCCATCTCCCTCTTCCGCACGGATAGTGATGGATCCACCCGGGTTATCCACGTTAATGCCGGCATGCATTAAATAGAATTGCTCTCTTTCCAGTTCATAGATCCGGTCGGTGCCCGGGGCGGCATCATCTCCATTGATGGTTGATTCCAGGAGTCCACCATTTTCAGCCCCTCCGGGAATAGGAGTTACCTCCTGGGCCTGCAAGCCGGCTAATATGATCCAGCTTAAAAATCCTACTAAGTAAAGTTTTAGTTTCATAGTTAAATTGTTTTAGTTAAAATTGGTTGTTAATAGACTTTAATAGATTTGTATTTAAAGGTTTACCCTTACTCCCAGTTGAGCGCGGAAACCATAAAAATTTCGACTGGTGGGTAATTCCGGTTTTTCCGGGCCCTGCTCCCCGAAGAAATAATAATCCACATGGTTATTAATGTTGGTCAGGTTGGCATAGCAGGATACATGATCATTGATTCGCTGTTTTAACATGACATCCACCAGGGTGAACGAATCATAATAACTGTCTCTGAGGGAGAATAATCCATCTTTGCTTTGCAGGACGCTTCCCTGGTAACGGTATGAGATGCGTGCACTGAAACCCGAATAGTCCCATCCTACAACCAGGTTCAGAATATTACCGGGCTGGTCGGGCATCGGACCGGCTGTTGTCCTGTACTCCTGTCCTGTAATGGGGATGGGTATAAACCCGGTTGAATCGTATCCGACAATGATCTCTTTAAAATAAGGGAACTGTGTCCTGGTATCCAGGATCGTGTAGTTAATATCCAGTACCAGTCCGCGAAGAATCCCCGGCAGGTACCAGAAGCTTGATTGCCATGATAGTTCGACTCCTTTCACGTAGGTTTTTTCCGGGTTGTTGAAGGGCAACGATGTCTGGGTGGCTTCAGCCACGTAATTGGGATCGTAATGTTCCATTCCCAGCAGCCGGTCATCCAGATCTTCCGGTCCGCCTACGATGCGCCCTTTTTTATAGGGTTTATAATTATTCATCCCAAAGATCAGGTCGTCAATCTCCTTGTAGAATCCATAGACGGTAAACAATCCGTATTTATCGTGTTTCACAGCCACCCCCAGGTCATAATTCCATGCAGTGGATGGTTCCAGCCATGGATGATTGGAGATGAAACTGCTAGCACCCTGACTGTATATGATGAGAGGGGAGACCTGGTTAAAGCTCGGCCTGGAGGTACTTTTATAGACTGCCCCCTGGATGTTAAGGATATCGAGGGGTTTGTACTTCATATTGATGGATGGGAACCATAGCAGGTTCTTTCGATTGGTTGTAACTTCCTCGGGCTCTCCTTCCACACCGGTCGGACCAATGGCCGTGACAATATGAAAAGCTGAGTATTCTGTCTCATTCTGCTCTACCCGCAGTCCGGGCAACAGCATTAATTGAGAACCGAAGTTCAATTCTGACATGAAATATCCTGCCACTTTTCTTTCCACGGCTCGATAGTCCAGGTTATAACTTGATATGCCATCCAGGTAGTACCGGGACTCATCCCCTCCATTGGCACGGTATGCATCCTGTACGCTTGTCAGGAAATCGATATCCGCTCCCCATCCAAGGTTGTAGAGTCCCCTGAGAAAATTACCGGGATCGTAATCACTATCTGCAAAAGGCGCAGCTACAATCCCTTTGTCGTTGTATTCCTGGATCTGTTCGGGGTAAAGACTTGCAAGATGCTGCCTGCGCGGCGCCATCCCCCCGTAATCAAGGGTGCTGTTCCGGGATGTTCGTTCGCTTGTTCGTTCCAGTTGATGGTATTTTCCTCCCAGCTGTATGGTTCCGGTTACCGCATCAAAAAGGCTGAAGTTCCATTCATAATCAAATCGCGCGTCATAGCTTTGATCCGTCAGCGTATTAACATCCCAGCTCATGACGTTGAGGTAGGTGTTATTGATGTCCAGGGAATCAAATCCGGCTGCCGGGTACCTGTCGATTATATCGAGGGGATCTGCATAAACGAGCTCCTTCTCGGGGATATTCAGGCCAGTCTCTTCGAAGAAAGAAAAATTCTGACCGGAGTTCTTAACCCGGGCATAGGTTGTGGACAGATCTACTTTCAGCTGGGAAGCCCCGAATTTGAATGTATTCTGAAAGGTGTGTGTCCGGGTGAGCTTATTGGAATTCCACTCCCCGGCATTTTGTGTATAATCCCGCTTTTCGGTTCTCAGAGTACGATGGTTACTACGGTTTAAGGTGAAATCATCGTTGTGACTGATGAGGTTGAAAAATTTCATTTCCCACCAGTCGTTGTTGTAATCCAGGATCACTGTTCCATTGTTTCGGCGGCGAGTCAGACGCCGGTCGGTTAGTGAATAGGAGGTGGTGCGGATTTTCTGCAGGGTATCCAGGGGATTATTCTGCTCATCGCGTATGATTTCCGTGAAGGTTTCGTTGTATCCCCCATTGTAGATGTGAGTGGGCAATTGTTTTTGCTCGGTGGTAGCCCGTATATTTAGTCCGATCTGATTATCCCAGAAGCGATTGCTGTATCCCCCGGTAAATTTATAGTTTGAGAAGTCATGATCAATATTGGCATATCCGCCCTCCGCCATTAAATCAATTTTCCTTTTTTCGGGAGCTTTACGCAATTTCAGGTTTACCGTTCCCCCGATCGCGTCCGCATCCTGGTCTGCACGAAGAGATTTAGAAACCTCAATTCCTCCAAGCGCATCCCCCTGCACGAAACTGAGGTCTACACTCCTGTCCTGACCGGTGGACGCCATTTTCACCCCCTCAATGGTAACATTGCTGTATTTTGGAGATAAGCCCCTGATAACCACTTTGCTTGCTTCGCCGGAGGCCCGTTGGAGGGAGATCCCCGGCAATCTCCCGATGGCTTCAGCGGCATTGGCATCGGGCAACTCCTGCATTTTTTCGGACGATACCACGTTGACTACCGAATTGGAGGCGAACTGCTGATTGATGGCAGCTCTTTGTCCCCGGGCCTGCGTGGTGATGACCACTTCATCCAGTTCCGCTGCTTCCGGATTCAGTGCCGCGTTAATGGTGGATTGTGATCCGACCATTGTTTCATACGGTCGATACCCGATAAAGGTAAACAGCAGGGTATCTTCCGAACTGGTTACACCGATTTTGTATGCTCCTTCATGGTCGGTAATGGTACCGGTACCGGTACCTTTTATTAACACATTTGCACCGGGTAACGCGTTGCCGTTTTCATCGGTTACCTTACCACTTATCAGTTGTTGCTGTGCCAGGGTGGCTGTTGCACCGATCAACAATATGAAAAGCAGTAAAAAACTTTTTTTTATCCGGATCATACATGGTGAATTGAATGGTTGCCTACCCTAAACCTGAAAAGGGTATTTAATGAAGGTAAATGTAGAGGCTCATCTATGAATGAGCAAGTGTTTTTATTTCATTATTTTATACTATTCAATCAATCATGGGTATAAAAAAACCCTCTTCCAGGCTGGCACTGCCGGGAGAGGGTTGATGCACAAAGACTTTACGTTCTGACTATTTGCTGCTTTTTTCCTCTTTCTTCTCCTCTTTCTTTTCTTCTTTGTTTTTCATGTCGGTTATTTTTTCAACCAGGTCGGGCACTTTATCAAAGAGGGCCGAGAGTCCGGTCTTTTTATCAGAGGGGATAAAGGAGATCTCATCTCCTTTGGTTACGAGGAACCCCACGGGAGCGATACCGATTCCTGCACCGGCACCACCGCCGGAACCTGACTTTTTGGATTTATGATGATCGCCTTCCGAGAGGCCGCTGCCAAAACCGGTGCCGACTTTGATGATGGGCCGGCAGGTAAATTCTCCGATGGTGAACTCATCCCCGAGGATGGTTTCTGTGGTTGCCATTGATTTTACGTGATCGGAAACTTTGTCCAGTAACGCTTCTACATTTATTTCCATAATGTTTCAATTTTTAATGATGAATAATACTATGATCTGTTTGTTAATAAAATCCAGAGTAACATGCTGAGCCGGGTTCGTACATCCAGATCCAGGTAGAGGTTGCCCTCAAAGTTTACCTGCATGTTCAGGCGTGTGTTCGCATTTACCACAGTAAAAGCCGGGACCAGCCAGGCGTTCAGCATAACGTCGTCGGTATCCATATCCATATCCAGCTTTCGGATCCATATCGCCCTGGTAACCTTCATGAATTGTTTCCCATTTCCCATACGACTGAGCCATTGTTGATTCTTTTTTGCCGGATTCTTCTTTCGTTTGCGCCTGTCTTTTCCGGGTTTGAAAGGGTCTATTTTAAAGGGGATAAAAAATACCCGGATCCTGATCCGGAACCGCTCATCCCCCGGTACCAGGTAAACATTGAAAATACCCGGCAGTGTAATCCCCAGGTGTCCGGTCTGGGTATTGATCCTGACCATTACCGGGACAAAAAGGATCCAGCAAAGAAGAAGGAGTATCAGTGCTATGATGATGTAACCAATCATACCACGAAAATAGGGGCAGGAATGCCCGAAGGCAATGGTGAATCGGCCAGCTACTCTTTTTTATCGGTAAACACCCATCCTGTGGAGGTGGATGATCGGGAATCCGAACACTTTTTATCTAGAACTATTCTTCAAAAGGGCCTTTTCAAAATGCGCTATGCCTCTGAAAGAGTTTATTGTATGCAGCTCGTCATTTATTTGGAATCATTACTAAAAAGACTATTTTTGTTTGAGCCATCAATTCATACAACATGGAATCAACCTTCTCCATAGAAGCGGATCACGAATTGAAGATCATCAGGTATACGCATTCTGGTATCCTGGATTATTTTGAAATCGGAAAGGCCTGGCAGCACTTGTTATCTATGAAAGAGTTTACAGAACAGGGATACAATCTGCTTTCCGATTACCGGGAAGCGGTATTTGACATGCACCTGGATGAGGCCGATCGTATCGTGGACTTTATGCGGGGTATACGACCGATTGTTGATGGGAAGAAGCAGAGTCTGATCGTTCAGGATCCTTATTCCACAGCAGGGGCCATTTTATTCCAGGAGAGCGTGACCAAAGAGATTGGATTTAATGTCAAAACATTCTCTTCTGAAGAGGCAGCGTTGCAATGGTTGCTTTTATAGTGAACCGGTGATCTATTTTGATGTGAAGTTTTCCACTGTTCCCGGTCGCGGGTAAATAATTGCCATATAAGAAAGTTCCCGTTCTAAGTATCATAAAAACAAGGCTATCGGATTTACGGAAGTGGTAATTGTGTATGGATTCCGGGATACTGACAGCAGGAAGTATTTTCGATGAGTAAAATGTAATGATCAAATACCGGTCTTTATCTTATCTTGGTTTGTATTCTTTTTT
>CAYZMH010000115.1:7186-8262 GCA_964479445.1 uncultured Bacteroidaceae bacterium
GGGGATCCGATTCCGGGGGTGAGTGTAATTGAGAAAAACACCACGAACGGGACCATCTCCAATGAGAATGGTCAGTATGAAATCAACGTCTCACCGGATGCCACCATGCTGGTATTCCAGTTTGTCGGGAAGAAGACCCTTGAGATCCCCATATCGGGAAGATCGCAGATCAATGTGGTGATGAGGGAGGCTGCCATCGGACTGGATGAGGTGGTTGTGACGGCCCTGGGGATTAAAAAGAGTCAGAAATCCATCGGGTATGCCACACAGGAAGTGGAAGGGCAGTCCATGACCCTTGCCCAGGAGCCCAATATTATTGATAACCTGACCGGCCGGGTAGCGGGACTGACCGTATACAACAGCACCGATTTCTTTGCCACCAGCGGCATCAGGCTTCGGGGGGAACGGCCTCTTTTCGTGATTGACGGAATTCCCAGCGAGGGCTCCGACCTCTGGGAGGTCAATGCAGATGATATTGAATCGATCAATGTGCTGAAGGGAGCTTCGGCTTCCGCGCTTTACGGGTCGATGGGGCGTAACGGGGCTATTATGATCACCACGAAGCGGGGGAACCAGGAAGACAGGATGAATGTTGAGATTAATTCCAGCACCATATTCCAGACCGATTTTCTTCGTGTTCCCGAAATACAGACCACTTATGGATCCGGTCGATACGGCAAATACAAATACATTGACGGAACCGGACAGGGAATTGAAGGGTCGGGTTTTTCCTGGGGTCCGAAACTGGATGTGCCTGATCCGGATACGCGGAGTGGTTTCGTGGAGATTGTTCAGTATAACAGTCCATTGAAGCCCAACGGCGAACGGATTCCCCTGCCATGGATTTCCCGGGGAGAGAACAACCTGGAGAATTTCCTGCGTACAGGCATTATCAGCAATAACAATGTAAGCATCACCACGGGAAACCAGGAACGGAATATGCGCGTCTCCTTCTCCAATAAATCACAACGGGGGATAGCGCCAAATACAAGCCTTAGCTCCTCTACCTTCGGACTTTCGGGAGCATATACCTGGAAAGACCTGCGCATGGATGCTTCGGTTTACTATAATAAACA
>CAYZMH010000116.1:0-8082 GCA_964479445.1 uncultured Bacteroidaceae bacterium
CGGTGAGCTGAGACGGTTCCGTCCCGATGGTTTCCTGGATCTGCAGGAGTACGTGGAGGCTTTTGGTATTGAGTCAAAAAGCCTGAAAAAACTGGTGGCTATTATCCTGGGTTTCAAAATATCCAAGTCGCAGCAGACCTCCGACTGGGAAGCTGCCCGGCTTTCAGAAGCCCAGCAACTCTATGCGGCCACCGATGCATGGGTATGCCTGGAGATGTATTTCCGGCTGCGCGATGCAGTAAACGATACCTTATGAAAGAACCAGCCACCCTTGTATTGAAATCAGGTAAAGACCAGTCGTTACGAAGATACCACCCCTGGGTTTTTTCCGGTGCTATTAAAAAGATCTATGACCAACCCGATGAAGGGGCCCTGGTGCGGGTCTGCGACAACAAGGATGAACTCCTGGCAACGGGTCATTACCAGGAGGGTTCCATTGCCGTGCGGGTGCTCACCTTCGGGGAGGAGCCGGTGGATGAAGGGTTCTGGTCGGATCGTATCCGGCGGGCCTGGAAGCTGCGGCGTGAGCTCGGACCGGCCTCCAGGGAGGATACACAGATCTTCCGGCTGATCAATGCAGAAGGGGACGGATTGCCCGGATTGATAGCCGATTATTACAACGGGGCCCTGGTCCTGCAGATGCACAGCCTCGGGATGCTGCGGAACCTGCAGGAGATTGCGGATGCCCTGCAGCAGCTGGACGGACTTCACCTGGATACCCTTTATAACAGGAGCGAAAATACGCTGCCCCGAAGGGACGGACAGGTGATTACCGATCATTTCATCACCGGCGAACGTTCATCGGGAGTGGGTACCGAATACGGTGCCCGGTTCCGGGTTAACTGGGTGGGCGGACAAAAAACAGGGTTCTTTATCGACCAGCGGGAGAACCGGGCCCTCCTCGAGCGGTATGCAGAGGGGCGGCGGGTATTGAACATGTTCGGCTTCTCCGGGGGATTCAGCGTGTATGCCCTCCGGGGCGGAGCCGCATTGGTGGACAGTGTCGACAGTTCGGCCCGGGCCATTGAGCTGACCCGCGAGAATGTGGAACTGAACACTCCGGGTACCACCCGTCACCGCAGTTTTACCGCTGATGCATTCACCTACCTCGAAGAGATGAACCAGGAGTACGACCTGATCGTCCTTGACCCGCCTGCCTTTGCCAAGCACCAGCGGGTGGTCAACAATGCTCTCCAGGGATATAAACGACTGAATCAAAAAGCCCTGGAAAAGATTGCACCCGGTGGAATCCTTTTCACATTCAGCTGCTCACAGGCTGTTAGCAGGGAGCAGTTCAGGAAATCAGTATTTGCCGCATCGGCCAATTCGGGGCGTCGCGTGCAGGTTCTGCACCAGCTCACCCAGCCGGTGGATCACCCGGTAAGCATCTATCACCCCGAGGGGGAGTACCTGAAAGGACTGGTGCTCCGGGTTGAATGAGCTTCTCATAGTCCGCCCCCGGTACCGTTTCCCGGGCGGGATATGCTGATAAAAACCGGGATACCTCTTTTTTGTGCATGGTGTTGTAACATCCCGTATCTTTAACCGTCCTTATGTATGACACCAAAATTCAAACAGCGATGAAACGCACTATTTTATTTATCTCCGCAATCGTTTTGATCTCCCTCTCCTCCTGTATTTCACTGGATTTTGGCGAGGGAATTTCAGGAAACGGGAATGTGATCACACAATCCATGGACATTGAAGGTTTTACAGGTATTCACACCAGTTCGGGAATCGATGTAACCCTTTCCCAGGCGGATGACTACTTTGTGGAGCTGGAGGCCGATGAGAACCTGCACGATCACATCATCGTGGAGCGGCGCGGTGATATGCTCTATATCGGTACCGAGCACAACATTTACAGGGCCAAATCCAGGCGGGTGAATGTTGAGATGCCTGTGCTGGAAGAGTTGAAGATCAGCAGTGCGGGTGATATCAAGGGGGGTACGCCTTTCGAGGTGGAGGATCTGGAGATTGACGTGAGCAGTGCAGGCGACCTGGAATTGGAGGTCATGGCCGACGCGATCGACCTCTCGATCAGTTCCAGTGGTGATTGCCGCTTGCGGGGGGAAGCCCGCGAACTGGAAGCACGGCTCAGCAGCGCGGGGGATCTGCATGCCTTCGACCTGTATGCCGGGGTGGTGAAGGTACGGGTGAGCAGTGCCGGGGATGCAAGGGTTACAGCCGGCAAAGAGATCTCCATGGTGGTCACCAGCGCCGGAAATATTTACTACCGTGGCGATGCGGCGGTAAAAGAGTCACGAACCTCCAGCGCGGGCGATATCATAAAAAAGGATTGAAAAGGCAACCTGCAGTGCGGGTGTACCCGGAACCTCACCGCGTGAAAAACCACCGGTCGCCGTCGGAAAGATCGGGGTTGAAGTGGTATCCCTCTTTATCAAATGCTTTTAAATGCTCGGGCTGAATGATCCGGTTTTTGATAATGAAACGGGTCATTACCCCACGGGCTTTTTTTGCATAGATGGTTACATTCCTGTAGCCGTGGCCCTCCTGCTCCTTGAACACCGGGGTGATGATGCGGTGTGGAAAGCTGCGCGGGCCGATGGCCCTGAAATATTCATTGGAAGCCAGGTTTACCAGCACCTGTTCCGGTTGATGGTCGGCGGCCTCCTTAATGGTAGCGGGGATGATGCCGCTCCAGTAATCGTAAAGATTAGCGGCGCCGGGGAATTCCGATTTAGTGCCCATCTCCAGCCGGTAGGGCATAATCAGATCAAGCGGTCTGAGCACCCCGTAAAGCCCCGAGAGGATTCTCAGGTGGTCCTGGGCAAACAGCAGGTCCTCTTCATTCAGACTCCGCGCATCCAGTCCGTTAAACACCTCGCCAGAAAAAGCCAGCAGGGCCTGCATGGCATCGCCGGCTTCCGGATCTTTTTTCCAGCGCACAAACCGCTCCAGGTTAAGATCTGCCAGTTTCCTGCTCACTTTCATTACCTGCTGCAGCTGCGGGGAGTCGAACGTGCGCATGAACGATACCAGTTCCTCTGCATGCTTTCGGCCTTCCGGGTGGGTGTGCCGGGGGGTGATCTCATGAGGGGAAGTGTCTATGGTCTTGGCAGGGGAGAGAAGAATCAGCATCAGCCCAGGTAACTTTTCAGGATTTTGCTTCGTGTGGTATGTTTGAGTCGCTTGATCGCTTTCTCTTTGATCTGTCGCACCCGTTCCCGTGTAAGGTTAAATTCTTCACCAATCTCTTCCAGGGTATGCGGATGTTTCCCGTTGAGCCCGAAATAGAGCCTGATGATGCTTGCTTCGCGGTATGTTAGCGTGGAGAGCGCACGTTCGATCTCTTTGCGCAGGGAGTCGTTGAGGAGTCCCCTGTCCGGACTCGGGGTATCGTCGTTCAGCAGCACATCATACATATTCCCGTCCTCTCCGTCCAGCAGGGGTGCATCCATGGATACGTGCCTGCCGGAACTGCGGATGGCGTCCTTGACATCCTCGGGTGCCAGCTCGAGCACCTTGGCAATCTCCATAACGGTGGGTTCCCGTTCGAATTTCTGCTCCAGGTCGGCGAAAGTCTTGTTGATCTTATTGATTGATCCGATCTTATTCAGTGGCAGGCGGACGATGCGGGCTTGCTCGGCCAGGGCCTGCAGGATCGATTGACGGATCCACCAGACCGCGTAGGAGATGAATTTGAATCCCCTTGTTTCATCAAACCGCTGCGCGGCTTTGATCAGTCCCAGGTTCCCTTCATTGATCAGGTCGGGCAGACTCAATCCCTGGTTCTGGTATTGCTTGGAAACAGAGACAACGAACCGCAGATTCGCCTTGATCAGCTTTTCCATGGCCAGTGAATCCCCCTTTTTTATGCGCCGGGCGAGTTCCACCTCCTCTTCTGCACTGATCAGATCTACTTTGCCGATCTCATGGAGATACTTGTCCAATGACGGGGTTTCCCGGTTGGTGACTTGCTTGATGATCTTGAGTTGTCTCATGCGCAGGGTAGTGGTTAGTACTTGAAGGGAAAGGCCGGCTTCCATGTGCGGCCGACTTCACATTCACAACAGCAATATATAGTTAACCCTGTTGTTCTCATAAAAGGATTTGCTTACGGTGCTCCCTTATCAAGTAGTGCATCATACAGTAATTCTCTTTTCTCAGTGTTCTCAGTTTCAGGTTCTGGTCGGGGCTCGCAATTATTAATCGTTATACGAAAATTAAAATGGTAAGGTTACAAAAAAGAATCCATTTTATTTGGATATATAACATATTACAGTGCCCTTATGTTTGCCTCGCGAGAGTTGCATTGTAATATGATTAAAATATAGATAATTAAGTAGTTATAGTGATTACTCAAAATAATATGAAAACGGATCGTTTCATTATGAACAGGTTATACTTTTTCGTAAAAGGCTTGATTTATAATAAAATATTTTGGTAGTTGGGAAGAATTATTTATACTTGCAACGAATTCCAGACCGGACAGCGTCTGATCTTTTCATCATTTCCTTGATTACATTTATTAAGTCCAACATTTGAGACAAATTCCTATTATTTTATTTCTAACACATGTACGATATTCTTGAATTAAACAAAAAGCTTCTTACCGAGTTAAGGGAGATTGCTAAAGAACTGAAAATTAAGCGGGTAGAATCTTATAGAAAGCAGGATCTTATTTACAAGATACTGGATACCCAGGCCATCGTTGCTTCCGAAGCCAAAGCTACCAGGAAGAGCACTCCCTCAAAAAATGAGAGCGAAAGTGCGGCAAAAGGTAAGAAATCCTCCAGGGAGACCGGCAAGCAGGCGGAGAGTAAAAAACAACCTGATAACAAGGGGGATAAGCGAGACCGCCCAACGCGTAAGCGGAGCAAAGCAGATGATAAGCCCGAACGGGTGGCTTCTTCTAATCCTGATAAGGATCAGCATCCCCGGGATACCGATTCATCGCAGCGCGATGGAGCCAGGAAGCAGGAAGAGGATCATAAGCAGCAATCTCCCCGCAGGGGAGGGCGTCCGGCTCAAAGGGGATCCCAATCTCAGCATCCGGCCGATCAAAAACCGGCATCTCAAAAACCGGCACCACAGAAACAGGTGTCACCGAGGCAGCCGGCGAAAAAGCAATCATCACAACAACAGCCGCAGCAACAGCCGCAGCAACAGCCGCAGCAACAACCGCAGCAACAACCGCAGCAACAACCACAGCAGCAACAACCACCCAGGCAGGGAGGGCGGCAGCAGGGTTCATCCCATGCTTCCCAGCAGGGAGGGCAACCTCACCAGTCACAGCAGACCCACCCGGGTCAGTCAGGCCAGCAACAGGATCGCCAGGGAGGCAAACGTCCGCAGGACCGCCACGACGGCCGCCACGACCACCGGGGTGATAATCGCCATGACAGTCAGCGGGAACCCAGGGGAGTGGATAAGTACGATTTCGAGGGACTGATCATCAACTCCGGGGTGCTGGAGATCATGCCCGATGGGTATGGATTCCTTCGCTCTGCCGATTACAACTACCTGAACTCACCCGACGATATTTATGTTTCCCAGAGTCAGATTAAACTTTTTGGTCTGAAGACCGGCGACAATGTCAGGGGATCGATCCGTCCGCCCAAGGAAGGGGAGAAGTATTTCCCGCTGATCAAGGTGGAAGAGATCAACGGGCGGAGTCCGGATTTCATCCGCGACCGCGTTCCGTTTGACTACCTGACCCCTCTTTTCCCGGAAGAGAAATTCACTCTTATCGGGAATGGGAGACCTAACCTTTCTGTTCGCGTGGTGGATATGTTTGCCCCGATCGGGAAGGGTCAGCGCGGGTTAATCGTTGCCCAGCCCAAGACCGGGAAAACCGTATTGCTGAAAGATATTGCCAATGCCATCGCAATCAATCAGCCCGAGGTGTACATGATCGTGTTGCTTATCGATGAGCGGCCGGAGGAGGTGACCGATATGGCCCGGAACGTGAATGCCGAGGTGATCTCGTCCACTTTTGATGAGCCCGCGGAGCGTCACGTAAGGGTTGCCAATATCGTCCTGGAGAAGGCCAAGCGTATGGTGGAGTGCGGACACGATGTGATGATCCTGCTGGATTCTATTACCCGGCTTGCACGCGCCTACAATACTATTTCTCCGGCTTCCGGCAAGGTGTTGTCGGGAGGGGTGGATGCCAATGCCCTGCATAAGCCCAAGCGCTTTTTTGGTGCTGCCCGGAACATCGAGGGTGGCGGATCACTGACCATCCTTGCCACGGCTCTTACAGAGACCGGTTCCAAGATGGACGATGTGATCTTTGAAGAGTTCAAGGGTACCGGTAACATGGAGCTGCAGCTCGACCGGAAGCTTTCCAACAAGCGCGTCTTCCCGGCAGTGGATGTGAATCTCTCCAGTACAAGGAGGGAGGACCTGTTGCTGGATAAGCCCATGCTCGATAAGATATGGATCCTCCGGAATTACCTGGCCGACATGAACGCCGTGGAGTCCATGGATTTCCTGCGCGACCGCATGAATAAAACAAGTTCCAACGAGGAGTTCCTAATCTCCATGAATAGCGAATAACAGGGATTGTATCCCTTAAGTATATACAAACCCCGGTCCGGACCGGGGTTTTTTTTCCTGAACCGCTCACCATGCGAACAGGAAGGTATTTCCCCCGGGGGCATTGAGGGTTAAAAAACGCTAACTCCTACTTGCTCAGGGAGTTCGTTCCGGATAACACCCCAACTATTTGTATTCATTTTATATTAGGATCTGCCCTTACCAGATACGCCTAAAAATTATAATTTTGGGTGACGGTTCTTCTGAACTTTAAATAATTGGATTTTAAATACTTAAGTTTATTAAAATGGTAAAAGGAAAGAATACTATTACCTGCGATGGGAACTACGCGGCTTCTCATGTGGCTTACATGTTCAGTGAGGTGGCGGCGATCTATCCCATTACCCCCTCTTCCAATATGGCAGAGAATGTGGATGAATGGGCATCGCACGGCAGAAAAAACATTTTCGGAGAGACGGTGCATGTCACCGAGATGCAGTCGGAGGGAGGAGCTTCAGGAGCCGTACACGGTGCTCTTCAGAGCGGGGCTTTAACTTCCACTTTTACGGCTTCGCAGGGATTGCTTTTAATGATCCCCAATATGTATAAGATCTCGGGTGAGTTGCTACCCGGTGTATTTCATGTATCGGCACGCAGTCTGGCTGCCCAGGCACTCTCAATTTTCGGGGATCACAGCGACGTGATGGCTACCCGGAACACGGGATTTGCCATGCTGGCCACCGGCAGTGTGCAGCAGATCATGGATATAGCGGCTGTGGCTCATCTTGCCTCCATCAAGTCGCGGATCCCCTTCCTGCATTTCTTTGATGGGTTCCGTACCAGTCATGAGATACAGAAGGTGGAGGTTCCCGCCAACGAAGATTTTGCCGACCTGATCGATAAGGATGCCCTGAAAGCTTTCAGGGATAATTCATTGAACCCCGAGCACCCGGTGACACGGGGTACAGCTCAGAATCCGGATATCTACTTCCAGGCACGTGAGTCGGCCAATACCTTTTATGAGAAGGTGCCCGATATCGTGGAAGAGTATATGCAGGAGATCTCCGGTCGCATCGGGAGGGAGTATCATCCCTTTACCTATCACGGTGCCCCCGATGCAGAGCGGGTGGTCGTGGCCATGGGCTCCGTTACGGAGACTATCAGCGAGGTAGTGGACCACCTGGTTGAAAAGGGTGAGAAGGTAGGATTGGTGACTGTTCACCTCTACCGCCCGTTTTCCGCCAAGTACTTCTTCAGGGCGATGCCCGATACGGTGAAGCGTATCGCCGTGCTGGACCGCACCAAGGAGCCGGGAGCCAATGGGGAACCGCTCTACCTGGATGTGCGTGACCTCTATTACGGAAAGGAGAATGGCCCGGAGATCGTGGGTGGTCGGTACGGACTCTCCTCCAAGGATACCACCCCGGCCATGATCCAGTCGGTATACGATAACCTGGATCAGAAAGAGCCCAAAAACCGGTTCACCGTGGGAATTATCGACGATGTTTCCTACACCTCGCTGCCGTTGCTGGACGATATTCGGTGGTAAAAGAGGGAAACTTTGAAGGGAAGTTCTAC
>CAYZMH010000117.1:0-7819 GCA_964479445.1 uncultured Bacteroidaceae bacterium
CGGAGATTATGTCACCGGGTGGACTCCCGGAAGCGACAGCATTGTATTTCGTTCGGCACGTGAGCGTCAACCCACACAAATCAACCGCCTCTACACGGTCAGCCTGGAGGGTGGATTCCCCTCACCCCTGCCGCCCCGGCGTGCAGCGTACGGGGAGCTGTCTGCCGACCGGAAACACCTGGCCTATCTCCCCTTCACCGAATGGGATTCAGAATGGCGTAACTATCGCGGCGGCCAGGCACAACCTATCTGGATCCTAAATCTGGAAGACCTTTCCCTTGAGCAGACACCCCGAACCAACAACGAACGGCATATGGACCCGGTGTGGGCAGACCGATCGGTCTTTTTTCTCTCGGAGCGGGATTTTGCCTCCAATATCTGGTCGTTTCAACCCGAAACCGGGGAACTCGCGCAGCATACTTTTCATGCCGACTTTGATGTGAAGAGCCTGGATGCCCATGGCCATACGATCGTTTACGAACAGGGAGGAACCCTCCACCTGCTGGATACGGAGACCGACCGGCTCACTGACCTGGAGATTACGGTGAAAGGCGACTTTCACTGGGCACGAACCCGTTGGGAAGAGGTGGAGCCGCAACGACTCACCCATGCATCGCTCTCCCCCACGGGCAAGCGGGCACTTTTTGAATACCGCGGAGATATATACACCGTCCCGGCGGAGGAGGGAGACTGGAGAAACATCACCCGCACACCCGGTGTGGCCGACCGGTTCCCGGTCTGGTCCCCACAGGGCGATAAGATCGCATGGTTTTCCGATGCAAGCGGCGAATACCAGCTGGAAATTGCCGGTCAGGACGGGATCTCAAAGCGAAGATCCATCACGCTGCCCAATCCCACGTTCTATTTCCGGCCCGACTGGTCTCCTGACGGAAACTACATTGCCTATACCGACACCGATTACAACCTTTGGTATGTAAACCTGGAAGATGAAGAAGTCAAGAAAGTGGATACCGAACGGTATGCCCACCCCTTCCGGAGTATGAACCCGGTATGGTCGCCCGATAGTAAGTGGATCGCCTACGCGAGGCTGATGGACAATCACTTCAAGGTGATCAGGGTCCACAATACAGAGACGGGTGAGACACATCAGCTGACCGATGCCATGGCCGATTCGTACAGTCCGGTCTGGGATGCTTCCGGGAAATACCTCTATTTCATTGCTTCCACCGATTTCGGACTGAAGTCGGGATGGCTGGATATGAGCAACTACGATGTGGATCCCACCCGCCGGCTCTATATGATGATCCTTAACAGTGAAGATCCCTCTCCTTTCCTTCCCGAACCCGGAAACGAACCGTTGGAAAAAGAATCACCGGGAAAGAAAAAAGATAAGAAAGACGATGACCATGAAAATGGATCCGTCACCGTGGTACTTGATCCCGAAAACATACATAAGCGGATCATTGCCATGGATCTACCGGCCCGTGACTATGCTTTTACGATGGCCGGACCCGAAAACACGGTGTTCTTTGGAGAACGCAAACAACACGAACCGGGATTCACCCTCCACAAGTATGATGTGAACGAGGAGAAATCCAGTGAATTCATGCCGGGAATCAGGGAGGCCGGTACCTCGCATGATCGTCAGCATCTGCTCTACCGGGCAGGCAGCAACTGGGGGATCGTGTCAACCTCCGGCTCCTCGGCCAAACCCGGTGACGGCACCCTGGCACTGTCAGACCTGCGTTACAGGGTGGAGCCCCGGGCCGAATGGCAGCAGATTTTCCGCGAAGGATGGCGATTCCAGCGCGATTTCCTCTACGTGGACAACGTACATGGAGCGCCCTGGGAAAAAGTTTACCAATGGTATCAGCCCTGGGTCAGGCATATCCGGCACCGCTCTGATCTCACCTACCTGGTCGACATCCTGGGCGGAGAGGTGGCCGTAGGACACTCCTTTACCCGCGGGGGAGACATGCCCGAGCGGGATAATGTGCCGGTGGGTCTGCTGGGAGCCGACTTCGAGGTGGACCGGGGAAAATACCGGATCGCACACATCTATACCGGTGAAACCTGGAATCCCGGACTGGAAGGGCCGCTGGCCATCCCGGGTATTGATGCCCGCCAGGGAGATTACCTGCTGGAGGTAAACGGTAAACCGGTAGATGCATCCACCAATCTTTACCGGGTGTTTGAAGGCACGGCCGGAAGACAAATTCAAATCACCCTTTCCGGCAGTCCCGGAGAAAAGGAGCAGCGAACCCTCATTGTCACACCGCTCAGCAATGAATACCGGCTGCGATATGTCGACTGGATCGAAGGGAACCGGAAAAAAGTAGATGAGTTGTCAGACGGTAAACTGGCCTACGTATATCTCCCCAACACCAGCGGTGGAGGATTCACCCACTTCAACCGGTACTATTTTGCCCAGCAGGACAAAAAAGGAGCCGTAATCGATGAGCGAAACAATAGCGGCGGATCGGCAGCCGATTACATGGTGGATATCATGAACCGCGAACTGCACGGCTATTTTAACTCCAAAGTGGGGGACCGGAAACCATTTACCTCGCCCATCTCCGGTATATGGGGCCCCAAGGTAATGATCATCAATGAGATGGCTGGTTCGGGCGGCGACTACCTTCCCTACATGTTCAAAAAAATGGATATTGGTCCGCTCGTGGGAACCACAACCTGGGGCGGACTCGTGGGAACGTGGGATACACCGGCATTCATCGACGGCGGCGCCATGGTTGCCCCCCGCGGGGGATTCTTTGACGTCAACGGGGAGTGGGCAGTGGAAGGCGAGGGGGTTGCACCCGACATCCGCGTGATCCAGCACCCCCGGGAGGTAATTAACGGTCATGACCCCCAGCTGGAACAGGCCGTGGAGACAGCCCTGGATCTGCTGGAAACCAAGGGTGTGGAGCTTCAGAAAGAGCCTCCTCCGCCCGTTCGCTGGAAACGCCCCGACTATTTTGAAGAAATGTAATTAAAACCGCATACGCGACCGGGTTCCGGTTACCCGGAATGCACCTTTTTCACAGGATACGGCCTATACCTCCAGGTTGGTGTAATCAGGGGTAACCCCGAACTTGTAATCCGGGTATTCATAGAGGGGAACACGGGGCTCGGTCTGTCCCATGGAAAAACCATACAGTCCGGTATACTCCAAAGGATCCTCCCCGATCTCTTCAAGCTGTTGCAGGTATTCGGGGATCGATTTGGATTCGATGATGATCACCTTCCCCATCTTACCGATGATCGGACTGTGGTTGCGGGTCTCATCATGGTCAAACTCCAGGATACGCCTGCCGTAACGGGTGATGCCGATAACACGGAAGGTCAGACTTTTACCCACCCCCGGCATATTCAGCACATTGCGGTCGGTGGCAAGGAAAGGGACGTCGGCTTTGCTTCGCAGCCCATTGATCTTCTCCTGGATATGCTCCGCATCATCAGCGAACGTGCGAAGCACAGGATAGTGTTCCTTTTCAATCCGCCCCATCACTTTCTCTTCCAGCTGTTCCTGGACAACCCGGGCATTGGGGGCAAAATTGTGGCTGTTCTCCTTGTACCCCTTGACGGTGAAGGTGTAATAGGTAAGAACACCGATGTCATTCAATACCCTGCGCAATTTGGCAGTATGTCCTCTCCGCGAGGCTGCTGCCGTGAACACCAGCTGGTTTGTAATGATCCAACCGGCATCGGTCAGACGCCCGACCGCTTCCTTGGTCTCCGGTGTGATCTCCATGGGAGATTCAAAATGGGTCTGTATCACGAACTGGCGGATACCGATCCCGGAGGCTTTCTCTTTAAAATCCCGGAGGATGCGGGCCAGGTCGGGTGTGATCCGCTGAGGGAGATAAGCCGGAAGCCTTGTGCCAAAGCGGATGCGCATAATCTCGGCATACTTCTCCCCTTCGGGCCTGGACTTGTTGGCCTCCTGTTTCCTGGCGGCCATCCGGTAAACCTCCTCCAGGAGATTTTCCAGGGTACGGTCGGTGCTCATAAAGGCATCACCACCGGTGATCAGAATATCTCTCAGCTGGCTGTCCTCCTCGAAATAGGTGAGCAGCCGCTTCAGCTTATCGGGCCATTTCTCATTGGGCCTGAGTTTATCCAGGTTGAAATTGAGATTCCCGCGCTGAAAATCATACATGCGCTGGCAGGAGGAACACAATCCGCCGCAGGCCCTGCCCACCGAATCGGGGATCAGGATCGCCACCTCCGGGTAGCGGCGGTGAACATTGTGGTGGGAAGGAAGGATCCAGCCCGCGGCGTTGGGTTTCCCCGGCTCTACCAGGTCCTCCTTCTCCCATGCCACGATATGACCAAATTCCTCCACCAGGGCTTTGCTGTAAAGAACATAATGTCTAATTGCCAGGTCAGCCCCCACTGCAAACCGGGGTTCCCGCACATTCAGAAGGGAAAGGTAATAGGGATTAACGAAAAACGGTATTCCCGCCGACTCTGCCTCTTTGAGCAATTTCATGGTATCGGGATCCAGGGAGTATCCCAGCATCTCATTCAATAAATCGGGATTACGAACGGCAAAGCGCAGGTGAAACTTACGATCATTCCACCACTCTTCTGCCATTGCATATTTTTCCTCTCCCGATAAACCCTCCGGAAAGGTATAGCTTCTGCTTTTTACTGTACCTTCTGAGATTTTTTTAATAAGGATCGACAGAATCCGGTGTTTGTTCTCCTTACGCAGCTGCACGATGCGCGGATCCAGTCCGCTCGGATAACGGTCCATCCAGGATTCAAGCTTCTCTTTACCCGGAACGACCCGGTCGGTATCACCCCGTAACTGGCGGAATAGCTGAATCATATCCTCGAAAAAACCGGGTTTGGCTCCGCCGGTACCCTGCTGAACAGCCAGCCAGAGCATCCTGAAAGGATCACTTTCCACTATCTCTCCCCTCCTGTTTAAATCCTCATAGGTTTCCCCGGCATGATCGATATAATCCAGAATCCGGATGATGGCATAATCCTGCCAGCTTAACTGTTCAAACATGAAACGATCTGCCTTTTTTGCCCCGTAATAAGAGAGTGCCTCCTCCCGCTCTTTATATGTACTGAACACCCATTGCTTCATACGATCCAGTACCTCCGCCTCATTCGCGGAATCCTCCATGATCTTCTTCAGATCCGGATTCTCGTCCAATAATGAGTCCAGTAACCGGTGGGACTGTACACTGATAGCAATATTATCAAGGTTCATCTTCTCTGACATACTACTTTATTGGTTTCAATATATTAACGCATAACAGGCAGTAACTGTTGACTTCATCCCTGTTTAATGGTACGTTTTATTAAAATAAAAGGTTCCGCTTTCCATGAAACTTTTTCTACCTTTGAGCGCCTTTTTTACTAAAAAAAGGGGCGCAAATCTATCATTAGCGAATAAAAAATCAAAATAAAACAATGGAATCCATTACGCTCAATGTGGAAAATGTAACCGGATTCATTCCGGAAAGCGAAATAGAGAAATGGCAGTCCGCAACCTCCGGGCACCTGCAGCATCTGATCAGGAGAGACGGGCAAGGGAACGATTTTCTCGGCTGGCTGAACCTCCCCTCCTCCATTACTGACCAGCACATGGAAAAGATCGAGGCAAGCGCACTCAAACTCCGCCAGTCATCCGATGTGGTCGTAGTTATCGGTATCGGGGGTTCCTACCTGGGCGCCAGGGCGGTGAATGATGCCCTCTCCCACAGCTTCTCAGCCATGGGATCCGGGCAAAAGAACCCCCGGATGATCTTTGCCGGTCATAACATCGGGGAAGATTACATGCACGAACTCCTGGAAATACTGGAAGAGAAGGAATATTCGCTGATCGTGATCTCCAAGTCCGGCACCACCACCGAACCTGCCATTGCCTTCCGGATCCTGAGGGAAAACCTCGAGTCGCGCCTGGGAAAAGAGAAAGCCAGGTCCAGGATTATTGCAATAACCGATCAGAAAAAGGGAGCCCTCCGTCAACTTGCCGATGAAGAAGGGTATGATTCATTTGTAATTCCCGACGACATCGGTGGGCGCTATTCAGTGCTTACACCGGTAGGACTGGTTCCCCTGGCTGCATGTGGTTTCGATATCCGCTCCCTGGTAAAGGGTGCCGCTGAAATGGAATCACGCTGCCTTACCGATGCGGCATTCTCACAAAACCCTGCAACCCTCTATGCCGCCGCCCGGAACCTGCTTTACCGGCAGGGTAAAAAGGTGGAGATACTGGTCAACTATAACCCCAAACTCCACTACCTGGCCGAATGGTGGAAACAACTCTACGGGGAGAGCGAAGGAAAAGAACTAAAAGGGATATTCCCGGCCGCCGTCGATAATTCAACCGATCTGCACTCCCTGGGTCAGTATATCCAGGAAGGCGAACGAATGCTATTTGAAACGGTCCTCTCTGTAAGAGAACCCGACCACCGGCTAACGATCCCCGGGGGTGAGGCCAACCTGGACAACCTGAATTACCTGGCAGGTAAAAGAATAGACGAAGTAAATAAAATGGCCGAGCTGGGCACCACCCTGGCCCATGTGGATGGCGGTGTACCCAATATGAAGATCGAGCTGCCGAAAATCAATGCGTTCTTCCTCGGACAATTGATGTACTTCTTTGAACTCGCCTGCGGGGTCAGCGGATACCTGCTGGGTGTAAATCCGTTCAACCAGCCCGGAGTGGAAGCTTATAAGAAAAACATGTTCGCCCTGCTTGAAAAACCAGGTTTTGAAGAGGAAACCCGCAAGATTAAAAACAGGGGCTGAAAACTTTTTCTGGCCGGCGTTGTTAATGGGTTGTTACAGACCGGAAATTGCGCATGTTCCAGAGGGTACCGGTAAGGTCTCCTCCCAGCTTTTTCCCGGGCCAGTCTATCCCATCTGATGAGAGACCTGATTGCAAACATTCACCCCACTATCAAAGGGGTAATCCTTGCATTCCTTGCCACACTCGGAATGGCCAACGTCTATGTCTTTTCCAAGGCAGCCCTGCTGGAAGTAAACTTCTTCCAGTTCCAGTTTTACTGGTTTGGTTTTGCCATCTTCTGGATTATGATCTTCATGATCGTAACGGGGATGATCAAAAAGATCCCCCAGCTCAGCCGGAAATCCAACATCAACCTTGTTATTCTCGGAGTACTTGAACTGGGAGCAGCGGTCACACTCTTCCTGGCTATCAACAACGCAGAAAATCCCACGATCATATCCTTCCTTTCCAATCTAACCCCGATCTTCGCCACACTCCTTGGCATACGCTTTCTTGGAGAACGGTTCAATATGGTTGAAGCCCTGGGAATGCTGCTCACCATCGTCGGTGTGGTGATGATCACCTATACCCGTGACGCCACACTGGCCTCATTTTTCGGAATGGGATCGGGATGGATCCTCATCTCCTCCTTCCTGCTATCAACCAGTATTGTGTTTTCCAAAAGCCAGATAAAAAGCATTCATCCGGGGATCCTGACCCTCAACCGGGTGATCTTCATTTTTACCTTTTCCCTCCTGGCCGTTATCATCCGCGGGGAAAACCTCTCGGTGCCCGGTAACGCCGTCATGAATATGGCGATCGGATCCATGCTGGGTCCGTTCCTGACCGGACTGGCCCAATTCTCCGCCCTGAAATATATTGAGGCGTCCCGCACCATGATCATACAGTCGACACGCGGACTGTTTGTCCTGGTGGGCAGTATGGTCTATCTCTCTATCCTTCCCACCTGGCTTCAGATCGTGGGGGGAATCATATCCATTGTCGGGG
This sequence comes from uncultured Bacteroidaceae bacterium, assembly GCA_964479445.1. Lineage (GTDB taxonomy): Bacteria > Bacteroidota > Bacteroidia > Bacteroidales > CAYZMH01. The sequence goes on from CAYZMH010000117.1 coordinate 7,724, forward strand.
TGATTGTAATGACCTGGGGTAAAATGAAACTGCGCCATGCCGGGATCGAGTAGGCAGCAGGGCTCACGCCCTGCACCTCTCGCACCACCGTACATA
>CAYZMH010000118.1:0-7799 GCA_964479445.1 uncultured Bacteroidaceae bacterium
CAGTCTGCATTCTGGCACTATCCCCACTATCACAAAGGAAGTGGTATGGTTCCGGCTACCGCCATGCGAAAGGGACGCTACAAGCTGATTCACTGGTATGAGGAAGGGTTGACCGGTCAACCCGGTGCCTGGGAGCTGTATGACCTGGCGGAGGATCCCGGGGAGCACCATGACCTGTCGGGGGAGAGGCCGGAGAAGACGGCCGCCCTGCGCCGGGAACTGGAAGCCTGGCTCCGGGAAACAGGAGCACAGGAACCGGCGATTCGGTAAAGGACCATGCTGAGTTGACATGCCGGGGCTTCGAACAGCCGGTCGTTTTGGGGCGGCTTCCGTTGATGTCAGCTGTGGAGTGGGACGGTATATTGAATAATAGCCGGAAAAGCTGTATTTTTCCATTTAAAATCATGCACCCAATGAAAACAAAAACCGTGATCGAAGAGGCGTCGTTCAATCCGCGCATCCGCACCTATTTCCTGCTGCTCGTGGCTTTCTATGTACTGATATCCCTGGTGGGCATTCCTTTCCTGGTGATCTGGTTTGCCGGACTGGGTCAGACGATCAGTAAAAAGTACTATAAAAGCCTGACTTGCAGGCTTACTGACCGGCACCTTGAGTTCGGCAAAGGCGTGTTGTTCCGGGTGGAGAAGACCATCCCGCTGGAGAATATCCAGGACCTCACCTTCCTGGAGAATCCATTGCTCAAGTGGCTTGGTCTGCGCATCGTGAAGGTCGAAACGGCCGGACAGAGTAATCCGCAGGGAAGTGACATGAAGCTGGTGGGTATCGTGGAAGCCCATGATTTCAAGGAGAAGGTGCTGGATCAACGCGAAGAGATGCTGACCCGAAAGTACCGGTCTGCAGGCGAAGAGCAACAACCCGGCCGTTCAGACGACAGCGAGACCGTTGCCCTGTTGAGGGAGATCCGGGATCTGCTGGCGGGCATGGACAAAAAGTGATGCCGGGCAGGGGTGGAAACGGGGGGGTATTTCCATCCGGAGAGGCCTTTTCAATTTGAAATAAAATAGTATATTTGCACCCCGGTAAACGGTTTTACCGGTTTTTCACGGCGAGATAGCTCAGATGGTTAGAGCGCATGATTCATAATCATGAGGTCCCCGGTTCAATTCCGGGTCTCGCTACAACAGAATACAAATGAGAATCCCGATCCCCGGTCGGGATTTTTTATTTGACGAGGACTGCAAATCAAGGTCCTCTTGAATTTGCAAAACGAGGAAAATAAAAAAGCCGTAGCGCAGCGGAGGCACATTTGTATTCCGTTGTAAAGTCCTCCCCATTCGGAATCACGTAAGTAATTCCGCCTCTCGCTACTCAACAATGACAGGGGATTGAAAGGTTTTCAATCCTTTGTTTAATTTCTGAAGAGAATTTTAAGAAGTACGCTCATAATTAATCTTCTATTCCTTTAATAATTTCTCGTAGGCAATCATATACCTGGTCATATTTTAATGCACCATGGGTATCTAATATTTGATTTATCAACTGACTCTCTTCTTCTTTCTCTACTTCTGTTTTTAAAATTTTAGTCACTTTTGTTTGAGTTGGTTCACTATCGGACAATAATGTTGAAATATCCCTACCAATAAGTCTAGAACCCGCAATATTTATATCGAAATTTTCCACTTCATATAAATCATAATGTTTTTCTATAGCTCTTTCCATGTGGATATTAAGGTAATTGATAATGATAAATGCAATATCATCCGCATCTTTATTACCTTTCAAATATCTATCGAGCCAGGCAACTGTTTTAAGAATAAAAATTCCAGCTAATGATGATACCAGAATTTCAACCTCATCATCTATTTTTACAGGTAGTGTGTTTTCATAGACTTCTGAAAATCCAAGAACAGACATGGCAATTTCTTCCTCGGGTGGCCAAAAGATTTTGTCATCTTCTTTCATTACCTCCCCGAAAGGAACAATATCTAATATAAATACACTTTAATAGATGAATCTCTGTTTTTGAGAAGCGTCTTTTTCAAATCCTTCAATATTTACTATTCCTTCTTCTATCTTGCTATAGTCATCCCAATTATTTATGGATATAGCAATATCCAAATCATTTGTTGCCCTTCCCGATTTTTCATCGTGCAATTGCATTATAATATCACGTGCTGTTGCACCAATTACGAAAAAATGGATATCTTCTTTGGAGAAATATTCAGTAAGCTTCTGTAATATCGGTTTAAGCAGTGGGTGTTGAAACTTATCACTTGATATGTTGTAGCTCATTTTCAATAATAATTTTTGCTGATTCTATATTTCTTTCTTTTCCACTACTCATTAATTCTGCTAATACTATTAGAGTAGGAGCAATAATTTCATTCTTTCCTATAGCACTAATTTGCCAAAACATAGTAAGTATCTCTACATCACCTTCGGCATCGGGGATTAGTTTTAATTCGTTTGCAACAAACTGCCAACTTTCATTTGTATATATAGAGAAGTTTTGCGGTTGAAGTTGCTGAGTTAATAATGCTGCACCAGGTTCCCCTCCCCAGGCATTGTTTCCTTTTATCTTTGCAAGATCAATATTTTTCCATTGTCTATAGCTATTATTATTGGAAAAACGAAATCGTTTTTTTAATAGTCTTGGTCGTAACACATCATTAAATGCAATTATCCATCTTTCTAATAATTGCTCTTTGTTTTTAAGATATTTTTTATTTTTTGCTTTAACTATAAATTTCAGGTCTTCAAGTTCTTTCATTATAATACTAACAGAACCAAGTGCAATTCCCGTTTTACTTGCTAAATTCCTATATGAAAGTTGTAAATCATCAGGTTGTGATAATAATTGAAAAATCAATTTTATCCCCGATTCCTGAAAGGCTCTTGACTGATTGAAATTTGCAGGTTTTTCAAGCTTCTGACCTGTAATATATAGTAAAAGTTTACCGTGTTTGATATAAGCGTTACCTGCTCTATCAATGTAATTAATGCCTTTTTCTTTCAACTCTCCCGCTATATCGGCAGCAATAAATTTGGCAATGGCAACTATTGGCTTTTTGGTTTTTTTCTTTAAATCATCAATTTCACCGAAGACAAGACCTTTGTTAGATGTTCTAATTTCAGTTTTACCTATTACTACGAATTGAGTGTTACTAATAGTAGCAATGGCATCATACTCTTTTCCGTTGCAATCAACATCAGCTAAAACGTCAGCCACCTGCTGTAATTGAAAGATTGCATCGTATATAAAATCTACATTCTTAAACATATTTACAATTTATCGCTAATTAATAATAACTGTTCATCGACAATGAACATTCAAATATAATGAACATAATTATAAAAAACAAGGGGGTTGTCAATATAAATGATCAATTTAATTCACTGAATGATAAATTGTTTATAGTGCAAAAATGATAAGATGGATAATCTATACTAACCTTATAGGAGGAGGGTGAAACATATTGTCAAAAAAAATAATGGAGCCAGGTTTTAAAGCCGGAAATTGCTTCAAAATGCTTCAATTTGCAAATTCAAATCAACGGAAACACTGATAATACAGAATACCGTTCCCTGTGAATTGGATCCTTTTTTTATGATGGTTTCGCGGAACGATCTCTCGATACCCTCCGGGGGTTATTTGGTTACCTTTCTGTCTGGTTCCAGGCTGTTATCATACCTCCATTTCCTGGCCAGAGCAACCAGCGACAACATTACCGGAACTTCCACGAGCACACCTACGACGGTAACCAGTGCTGCCGGCGATTGTAATCCGAACAGGGAAATGGCCACAGCTACAGCCAGTTCAAAAAAGTTACTGGCACCAATCATGGCTGCCGGTGCACAAACCTGGTATTTCAGCTTGATTTTTTTACCGCCAAACCAGGCCAGGAAAAAGATAAAATAGGTCTGGATGACCAGTGGAACAGCTGCTAAAAGGATGACCAGCGGGTTGTTGAGGATGTTTTGCGCCTGGAAGGCAAATAACATTACCAGCGTAATGAGCAACGCCACAATACTTACCGGCTTTAGTTTGGGTAGAAAAGTATTTTTAAACCACTCCAACCCTTTTCTGCGCATTATTATACGTTGTGATAGGACTCCTGCCACAAGCGGTACCACGACAAAAATGACGATACTGGCCACCAGGGTATTATAAGGGATCTCCACATCGGTAATGCCCAGTAGCAATCCAACAATGGGGATAAAGGCTACCAGAATAATCAGGTCGTTTACCGAAACCTGCACCAGCGTGTAATTCGGGTCTCCATCGGAGAGGTATGACCATACGAATACCATCGCTGTACAGGGGGCTGCACCAAGAATAATGGCCCCTGCAATGTATTCGCCGGCCATGGCCGGGTCGATCCAGGCTGCATAGATTTTGGAAAAAAATATCCAGGCAAAAAATGCCATGGTGAACGGCTTGATTGCCCAGTTGATGATCAGCGTCCAGACAATTCCCCGTGGTCTTTTTCCTATTTTTTTAATGGAACTAAAATCCACCTGAAGCATCATCGGGTAAATCATAAGCCAGATAAGAATGGCAACAGGAATATTTACCTTGCCGATTTCAAAGCTACTGACAACTTCAATGCTGTCACCGGCAAAATGCCCGATTGCCACACCGGTTATAATACCCAATGCTACCCATACCGACAGGTACCGGTCGAAAAAACTCATTGCTTTCTTACTATCCATTCTACGATGCTTTAAATGCACTGATGGTTATAGAAAAAACTCCCTTATCTCCACTGATGAAATGCTTTAAATCATTTTCATCGAGATACTTTTTTAAAATATTACCGGGAATTTCGATACTGCGTTGTTTATGAACTTCGATGTTGTGAAAACCGGATTTTGTAATTGTTTCCAGGTATTCATCTATCTCCAGTGCACCGGATACGCAACCGGCATACATCTCTGCATCTGCACGCAGTTTTTCAGGTAACTGCCCTTTTATCACCACATCCGATACACAAAAGTGGCCACCCGGTTTCAGCACCCGCCTGATTTCAGTAAATGCTTTGTTTTTATGGGGAACCAGGTTCAATACACAGTTAGAGATCACAACATCGAACCGGTTTGCCTCCAGAGGCATTGCTTCGATGTCGCCGGTTACAAAATGCATGTTACTGTGCCCGATTTTTTTTATGTTTTGGCGGGCTTTAGCTACCATCTCCTCCGAAAAATCGAGTCCGGTAACATGGCCCTTATCCCCTACAAGCGTTCTTAGCACGAAGCAATCATTTCCGGCACCGCTGCCCAGGTCAAGCACATGCTGAGCTGCTTTTATGGCGGCAAATTCGGTGGGTACTCCACAGCCCAATCCCAGATCAGCATCGGGGTTATACCCTTCAATCCCGTTGTATTCATCGCCAATCATGCTGACTTCCAGATTGCTGCCGCAACAGGTTGCCGGTCCGCAGCATGATGAAGGGTTGTTTGCATTGTTTTCCCTGGCGATTTGAGTATATTTTTCTTTGACTACGTTCTTTATATTTTCTGATTTCATAATGTCGGTTTCATTTTACTGGTGTATAAATCATAAAATGATTTTTCAATTTGATCACGAACCCGGCGGAACTCAGTCCAGATGAACCCATCGGTACCGGTAGCCTTGGAAGGGTCTTCAAAACCCATATGCAAACGGTTTTTCACTTTTCCGAAAAAGGCCGGACACGTTTCGTTTGCATCATCGCAAACGGTTATCAAATAGTCCCATTCATTGTTGGAATGTTGGGTTGCTGATTTTCCGCCTTAACAAAACAACTGATTATCAATATCGATTTTATCGAACAATCTTTCCATGGCTTCCCGCAGTGCTTTTACTTTTTCAGGATTAAGACAGTAATTGGTCCTGGACCCTGTTACTGTCCCTTTAATCAGCCCTGCATTTTTTAATTCATTGAGGTGCTGATTCACAGTGGTTCTTCCCAACGGCAATTCGTTGCTTATATCTCCTGAAATGCAGGTTTTTATTTCCGCCAGGTATTTAAGGATTTGTATTCTGGCAGGGTGGGCCAGCGCTTTAAACAAAACGGCGCACTCCTGTTCATCTTTGTCGAACAATTCGTTTTTTGCCAATACCATTTTTGTCAGGTGTTATAGTTATGACGTAAATATACGTCAAAATTTTAAATAACGTATGAATACGGCACAAAATTTTTAAAATATAGAATACATACCAGGATGTATTCCGGGTTATTATCTAATCGTTGCCAGGTTTTATATTCCTGTTCGGGGTGATCAGCGATTCCAGCGGGGTTTCGGGAAATCTGTTCAACAGCGTAATCGTCTTCCGGCTTTAAGCCTACTTTCCCATGCGGATGATGCGTTTCCTTCTTTTGTATTGATCCGGATTTTTTTGTAATTTGTTGATTTGAAAGGTGAAAAAGCACCCTGTCAAATGAAAACCTGTGATTGCATGATGGCAGCTTCCGAGTAGTTTACTATTGCAAAACATTGAACATAAACAAGCCATCAGCAAAAATCAATATACACGAGCATTCCTGTGAACATGGGTTATCCATGTGAATTTAATAACCAGAATACAGAACGATGAAAACAAGAATTTATATGCTTCTGACAGGTGCCATGTTCTTCAATATGGCACTAAATGCAACCGTATGGCGAATAAGCAATATCAGCGGTGCTGATGCCGATTTCACTTCCATTCAGGATGCCAACGACTCTCACCTTGTGGCTTTTAGCGGTGACACCCTCTATATTGAGCCTTCGTCCAGTACATATGGTAGTTCATTTAATGGGATCACCCTGAATAAATCCCTGGTTATTATCGGGAACGGTTACTTCCTGACTGAAAATCCCGAAACACAGGCCAATAAAAACATTTCTAAAACTGCAAAAATCACTTTTGACACCGGCAGCGAAGGATCTGCCATAATGGGATGCAGTACAGGAAGCATTGTCATAAGGTCGTCTGTTACAAATATTCTAATTGAAAGAAACCGGATTGAAGGATCAATCACTATGGAAAGTAGTTGCAGTGATATTGTTATCGCCAGGAATTATATTGTTTTAGATGGTTATCCTACAATAAGAGCCTCAAATGATGACATTTTTAACCTGCTGATTTACGGAAATTATATTGAAAGTAACAGCTCCCTAATGGATGATGCTGCTATCCGGTTAACATCATCCTCTTCATCCGGACTTATTGAAAACGTTATTGAAAATAATGTGATCTACAACGGGGTGACTATCGAAAACTCGGAATTCAACAACAATATCCTGCGCGATGGGACTTTTATTGCAACAAATTGCAGCTGTTTAAATAATATCGGTAACAGCGACCAGTTTGGCACGGAAGACGGCAATCAGCAGGATGTCAACATGTTCGATGTGTTCATCGGTGATTATTCAGAGGGGGGTACCACCGACGGCCAGTGGCAGTTAAAAGATGGATCACCTGCCAAAGGCGCTGGGATCAACGGGGTGGATTGCGGCATGTTTGACGGACTCTATCCCTACATCCTATCCGGCATTCCCAATATCCCTGCCATATTCGAATACCAGCAGGTTTATAACAATGATGCTCAGGAAGTGGAAGTCACTTTCAGTATAAAATCAAATAATTAGTAACTGAGATGATCTGTTGTACCAATAGATCAGGCGATAAAAAAAGCCACGCTCCCCGTTGCCCCGGCATGAACTTCTTGCTTAGCACCAGGATAATGATTGCTTTCTGCCTCCAATTGACTTCGCTCTTACCAGCACAGGACATCATTAAGGCCGAGTACTTCTTTAACAGCGACCCGGGATTTGGGGCTGGAACGGATATTTCTATAACCACACCGGCCGGC
>CAYZMH010000119.1:0-7781 GCA_964479445.1 uncultured Bacteroidaceae bacterium
TACACGGGAACGTGGTAGACATGTTTTATTTACCGGTTTTTTCGGGTAATTATCCCGAGTGGTTTCCAAGGGTAGGAGGAGAGTCGTTTATATTTTTCCGCCCGGTTTTCAATATTGCCGATGCCAGCATTTCCGTGGCCGTTTTTGTACTGCTCTTTAACCAGCGTCGGTTTTTCCGGCACCTGGATGAAAAGCATGACCAGAAGAAGAAAGAGGAGGGACAGGAGCAGGCAGAACACGGACCGGAGTCGGAGTCTGACAAGGGGCACAGGCCCCTGAGTGATGAGGTGTCCTGAGGGAGCTGTCATTTTTACCGGACCGGTGCAACCAAAAGCGGCATCCCTTAGTTCTCATCTCTGAGAAATATCACGTTTTATTATTATATAGTACCCTGCACCTATGAAAACCCTGCTCCTTTCGCTGGTCTGCCTGATTTTCTCTGTATATTCCCTGTTTTCCCAACCTGAACAACTCTCCCGGGCGGAATCACTAATCCAGCCTGAAATGCTTTTCCAGTCAACAACGCCATCGCGACCGGTTTCACGACCGGTTTCACGACCGGTTTCGCGACCGGAGCCGGATTCGAAATTCCAGCCGGAAACGCAATCACAACCGGAGTCACAGTCGCTATCCGGGCCGGAAGAGGAAGTACTTTTCGTAGCCCACCGAGGCGCTTCCTACCTGGCCCCGGAGAACACCCTGGCTTCCATCGAGCTGGCCTGGGAACTGGGAGCCGGGGCGGCCGAATGCGATATCAGGCTGACCTCCGACGAGAAGATCGTTCTGTTCCATGACAAACACACCCGCAAGCTCACCGGTGAGAGGTACCGGGTTGCCGATACACCCTGGGAGGTGTTGCGGGAGCTGGAGATTAAACCGGACAAGGAGAATCTCCCGCAATATACCGTGGAGACCATCCCCCTGCTGGAAGATGTACTGGCCACTGTTCCACCTGACCGTACCCTGGTGATTGAGATCAAGTCGGACCGGGAGATCCTGCCGCCGCTTTACGAAGTGATCACGGAGCACTGGACCAGCGGGTCGATCGCCTTTATTGCATTTGACCTGGAGACCATTTTAGCCACCAAGCAGCTGTTCCCCGAGGTTCCCTGTTATTTCCTTGCCTCGTTCAGGTCGGCGGTCAATTCCAATAACGAAACCCTTACAGAGGGACCGCTGGACGGGGTGAACCTGCGGTACAGGGTGATCAGGCAGGAGCTGGTGGACCGGTTTCATGAAGCAGGCAAGGAGGTCTGGTGCTGGACGGTGAATGATCCAGGAGATGCCCGGGAGATGATCGAAATGGGGGTAGGGGCCATTACCACCGACCGCCCCGGTTGGTTAAAAGAGGCGGTATACCCAAAGGCTTCCGGTAATTAATCAGATATCCCGGTTGGCAGCTGTTCTGTCAGTATGAGAGGATGAGGGATTGCTGTTGTTATCAGAAGTGGCTTGAGTTATCCCAGCAATGGGTACAGAGCTGTTCTTTGGGCAGGCCGATTGCTTCGATCAGGTCACCCAGCTCCTGGTACATGAGCGTATCCACCCCCAGGTTTTCAGCGATCTGTTCCACCATACGATGGTAGCGATCGGTAGTAGGATCGGCATACTCTTCCAGGTGCTTTTCCTCCCCTTCCAGTTGTTTAATCGCTTTGCGCGTGGCCAGCTCCAGTGTGGAGCGGGAGGTGGAGAAGTTGAGAAAATCGCAGGGAAAGGTGAGGGGCGGACAGGCGATGCGCATGTGCAGTTGTCCGGCTCCGGCCTGCCGGAGATCGGCCGTATTGTCCTTGAGCTGGGTACCCCGCACAATGGAGTCATCGCAGAATACCATGCTGTTATCTTTGATCAGAGCCTTATTGGGGATCAGTTTCATCCGGGCTACCAGTTCGCGGGTGCCCTGGTTCTGGGGCATGAAACTGCGCGGCCAGGTGGGGGTGTACTTGGAATAGGCTCGTTTATAGGGAACTTTGTTTTCGTTGCTGTACCCGTATGCATGTCCGACCCCGGAATCGGGTATACCGCATACGAAATCGGGATTCACATTGTCCCTGCGGGCCAGGGCGGCACCACACCGGTAGCGGCATTCATCCACGTTGATCCCCTCGTAATAAGAGGTGGGATAACCGTAATAGACCCACAGGAAGGAGCAAATCTGAAGCTCTTCGTTGGGCTGTCTGATCGTCTGGTACCCATCGGCCGTGATCTCCACGATTTCACCCGGACCGGGATAGTAGGCGATCTCAAAGTCGGTGTTGGGGAATGCAGAAGTTTCCGAAGCAGCCGCCCAGGCTCCCTCCTTTTTGCCCAGGATTACCGGGGTGCGGCCCAGCTTATCGCGGGCAGCAATGATGCGGTCGGGGGTGAGGATCAGCATGGAGCAGGATCCCCTGATATGGTGGAACACGTTTTCGATCCCCGAGACAAAATCGTCCTCTTCACAGATCAGGTTGGCCACCACTTCGGTGGGATTGACATTGCCCTGGAAGTTTTCGGTGAAATGCTTGCGCTTGCTTAAAAAATGCTTTTCCAGCTCATCGATATTCACCAGCCGGCTCACCGTGGTGATGGCAAAACGGCCCAGGTGGGAGTTGAACAGGATTGGCTGCGGATCGGTGTCGCTGATCACCCCCAGCCCTTTGTTACCGCTGAACCCGGACAGGTCGGGTTCAAACTTGTTGCGGAAGTAGGCACTCTCCAGGCTGTGGATGGAGCGTATAAATCCCTCCTGCTCGTTATAAAACACCATCCCTCCCCGCTTCGTTCCCAGGTGAGAGTGGTAATCGGTACCATAAAACACATCCATTACACTGTCGCTGTGGGAGATCGCACCGAAGAATCCGCTCATTTGGGTCAGGTTTTGTTATCTGCTGCCTAAAGCTAAAAAATATTTTTCAGGCACCATGCATGTTGTTAAAAAGTTGGGATTCCCTGCGATGGAGGCCCGATCTTATTGGCCGGCAAATTTTCATTAGCAGGGTAAATGACGCAATTTGCCCGGTCATTCAGACAGGTATTGTCTCGCCTGAAGAGGTAACACTTCCGATGGACCCCTTCTTACCCGGGAAATGCAATCTGCAGTATATAAAATATATACACCGTTACACTACAGGATATACATATTAAAATACGTATTTAAATATGTATTTTAATATGTATATTTTTCATAAAGGTATCGTGCAATTTTTACAGGGCGGGTATTGGTGGAATAGTGAATCCTTACGTATCTTTAGAAGATCAAATACCAGGTATTATGGGCGACAATGAAATCAAATCCCCTGAACGGGGCAATATCTTTAAGACCTCGGTGGATCTTCTGATGAAACTGGGCGTACTGGTGTTGGTTGTGTTTTTTTGTTTTCGCATACTGGCGCCTTTTATCAATATATTGTTATGGGCGGTGGTGATCGCGGTCCTTCTTTTTCCCGTCTACGAGCGATTGAAACGATGGCTTGGAAACAGGGGAAAGCTTGCAGCCGTGTTGCTATCGTTGGCAGCGCTTATTGTATTGCTGGTGCCGAGTTACTGGCTGGTAGATTCGGTGGTGGATGGGGTGAAAGTGATGGCGGGTAATCTGAAATCAGGTAACTTGACCATCAACCAGCCTCCCGGGGAGGTTCAGGAGTGGCCGATCATCGGCGAGTGGGTATATGATACCTGGTTGCAGGCATCGCAGAATATCGGGGGGTTGCTAAAGACCTATATGCCCCAGATCACCAAGTTCGGGGAGAAAATGCTCGGTTCGCTGGCGGGGACCGGACTCGGCATTTTACAGTTCGCCTTTTCGCTGATCATAGCAGGAATCTTCCTTACCTTCTCGGAGACCGCATCGGTTTCGGCCAACCGACTGTTTTACAAGCTGGCCGGACGCCGCGGGGAGATCCTGGCCCATGAAGCCAAGATCACCGTTCGCAATGTGGCCGTAGGAGCCCTGGGTGTGGCGATCCTTCAGTCGTTTCTCATCGGGATCCCCATGTTTATACTGAACGTGCCGCTGGCCGGTATATGGATCGTCATTTTTCTGATCCTGGCCTCCGCGCAGGTCCCGGTAATGATCCTGACCATCCCCCTGGTTATCTACGTGATCATTGCCAAAGAACCGGTACCGGCCATCCTGTGGACAGCCTATATCCTGGCAGCCAGCCTGGTTGACAATGTATTGAAGCCCATCGTCATGGGACAGGGCCGGGATGTTCCCATGCTACTGATCTTTTTGGGTGCTATCGGGGGATTTATCACGTTCGGACTGCTGGGGCTTTTCCTGGGTGCCATTGTACTTTCTCTCGGGTATAAATTATACATCACCTGGGTGAACTCCGATGATTAGGGCGCAGGGCCCGTTTTCATTGTGCCGGGCTTTTTCATATATTTGGTGAGGGACGATCAGGCTCTAAACCGGGAATCCATGAACGCAAAACGACTCTTACCGGTGCTATGCTGCTTCGCAGCGATGCTCTCTGCCAGTGCCCAGGAGGACACCCTGGATACCCGTCTCCCCCTGGAGGTGCTGGGGGCCGGTGATTTGCAGTTCCATGAAGACACCAGCCGGCTGAAGATCATCTCCACCGGCCGCTTCTCCAAGAACCTGGAGGACCTCCCCCTGGAGGTCTATGTGATATCCCGCGAGGAGATCCGCAGGAACCAGTATAACACCCTGATCGACGTGCTCAGTTCGCTGCCCGGGATCCGGACCTCCCAGCCCGGGAGCGGGGAGTTGGGAGAGAGCTTCCAGACCTGGGGACTCACCGGAAACCTCTACTCCAAGATCCTGGTCAACGGCATACCCATCAAGCCGTCGGCGGTGTTGGGAATGCCCATCGGAAGTCAGCTGCCGATCCGCCAGGCCGACAAGATCGAGGTGGTCTATGGAAATGCATCGGCGGTGTATGGGGCCGATGCGGTCACCGGGGTGATCAACATCATCACCCGGGAGGCCAGCCGGGGAACCTTTGTAAGGGGAGATGTGAGCCTGGGGCAGGGGAACTACAACTACACCAATTTTTTCATCGGCGGAAAGGCGGGGAAGAACAACAACATCCTGCAGTACACTTTTTACGGGAGTAAATCCGGACTCGGACGGATGAAGATCCAGGAGGGATATGAAGAGATCTACAATCCGCTCAACTATTTCCAGTACCGGGGAGAATCGATCGAAGTGGACGGCTCGGATTTCGAACCCATCGATATTGACGAAGAGGCGCTGGAAGGGACCGGTGTCACCGCCCCACAGTTTATGCGCACCTGTTATGGTCGGGGTTACGAAGGCTCCCTCACCCAACCCGAGATGGAAGACATGGGATCCTCCTCGCACATGATGGGCTTCCAGCTTCGTTTCCGGGGGGTCGGACTCACCTACAACAATATGTACCGGCGCACCCACAGCTCCATCGGGTTGTCGCCCGTTTTCTATAAATACAACAATCCGCAAAACTACTGGGGTGAGCGCATCCAGCGCGCCACCCTCAGTTACAACAAGGATTTCAGCAGGTTCACCTCCTCCACCCAGCTCAGCGTGCTCTCCTATGCCATGGACAACAACAGCAGTCAGGGTGTCACCTTCCTGGAGAACCGAGACAAGCTCTACCGGTACTCGGCTTCCAACGACTTCCTTTTTGAACAGACCTTCTCCGCCTCGCCGGTGCGCAACCTGGAAGTGATCGGCGGCTTCTCCTACAACCAGTCGGGGGCCCTGCCCGTGACCAATTTCCTGGCAAAACCCTTTGACGAGGCCGATTACAACCTCTTCCGGGTTGAGGTGAACCTGGAAGACAGTCTGTCGGGCAAGTTCGGCTACTATCCCACCTCGTTCAACACCCTCTCGGGCTTCCTTCAGTCCTATTACCGGGTGGGGAAATTTCGCCTGTTGGGAGGATTGCGGTACGACCGGAACAGCCGGTACGGCCAGGCCCTGAGCCCGCAACTGGCCATCCTGCACAAAACCAACCGCAATACGTCGTTCCGGGTATCCCTGGGAAGGGCATACAAGGAGCCGCCCCTCTCGCTCACCTATCAATCGATGGCCTACCCCGTTGGTACGCAGTTTCACTACATGGTGGTGCCCAACACCCAGCTTAAACCGGAGATATTCACCACGCTGGAGGTCGGTTTCAACACGAGGCTGTTTGACCGCTTGCTGCTGGACCAGACCTTTTTCATCTACCGGATCACCGATCATATCGTTCCCCAGACCTTTGCCACCGCGCAGCTCAACCTGCCACGGCCAGCGAACGACAGCGTCCGTAAATGGGTCAATAACCAGGAGGCGGTCTCCAATCTGTACGGCAGCATGACCACCCTCAGGATGAACGATATCGTGGCGAGCATCAACCTGGATGCCGAGCTGAGTCTGACCTTCCAGGACCGGCAGGACAGGATCCCCAATGTGCAGGAGCTGGTGCTGGACCAGTTAAGCCTGTCGCCGCGTCACAACGGGAAGCTGAAGATCACCATGGAGCCCGTCGAAAACATGTACCTGAACATCGAGAGCCACTGGATGACCAAGTGGTTGCGGCTGCTGATCCCGTTCGAGCAGGTCTATAACGAAATTTTCGGGGACACCGACGGGTATTACACCATGAATGTGCTGTGGGGATACGAACTGAGCAACAGTTTGCAGCTTTACGTCAAGGTGACCAATTTTTTCAACGAGAAATACGGAAGCGTGCACGCCACGTTCGTGGATGAGAACCTGATTTATAACCCGCAGCTCTCAAGGCATGTGAGGGTGGGATTGTCGTACCGTTTCAATTAGTGCCAGTGCCAGATGTTACGTAACCTTTATATGGTCATTTTGTGTGCGGCGTTATCCGGAACGCTCCTTACCGGGGTCCTCCCGGTGCAGGCGCAGGAACCCGGCGGTGAAAGGGGGGTTGATTCCCTGCGTGTGACGGAGCTTTATGCAGAAGCAGAGCAGCACCTGGGGGAGGAGGAGCCATACGAGGCACTCAACCGTTTGGGGGAGGCGTTGCAGATTGCCATGCAACTGAAGCTGGACACCATGCAGCTCCGGATACTGGAGCTGATCGGCGATATTTACAGGGGGGAAGGAGATGCCGGGGAGGCGATCCCTTACTACGTGAGGGTGGTAAGTTCCATGGAGTTTGCCGGTGACACTGCCGGATTGAAACGGTTGTACGGGAAGATCGCCCGCAGCTACGACACCGAAGGAGTGCATGACAAAGCATGGGAATACTACCTTCAAGTGGAAACATTGCTTACCGGTCAGGGTGAGGAGCTATATCCCGGTCTGCAGGAGAAGATGGGACAGTCTGCGCTTGGGAGTGGAAAGGCGGATACGGCTGTTGTCCATTTCCGGGAGATGGAGCGGATGCAGCGTCGCCGGGGTGAGGAGCCTGTGGAGGCATGGGCACACCTGGTGAAGGCATACCGGGTCTCGGGGGAGTATGATTCGTGTATAGTCTATGCCGGATTGTTGCTGGAAAACGCCCGGGAGGCGGAAGATCCGGAAGAGATGGCCGCCCTGCACAACAACCTGGGGTTCTATCATACGGAAACCGGTCGGTATGAGCAGGCCCTGGATCATTACAGGCAGGCCGTGGCATACGGTGAGCAGTCAGAGTTACCGGCCGGGAGGATCGCTGTGATGGAGGCGAACATGGGTGTGTGCTACCAGAATATGAACCGGCCCAGGGAGGCCAGGGGGAGGTTTAACAGTGCACTGAACAGGTTGAGGGATAAAGATTTTCCCGCCGAAAAGTCGCGTATCGAAAACATCATGGCGCTGGTCTACTATCACGATGACGATCTGTACAATGCGGGGGTCT
>CAYZMH010000120.1:0-7751 GCA_964479445.1 uncultured Bacteroidaceae bacterium
ATCTTCGATCAAACCCGGGATCCGCATAACCACCACCCTTGCGCGGGGCTACCTGGAAAGCAGGGTGGAGAACACCGGACGGGGAAAACCCCGAACGGGGGGAGGTGATTCCGATGATGAACCAACGAAAAAAAACATATAAAGGGATTATGGCCAACGAAAAAATAACTTACAACGAAGCCGTTGCCGAGATCGAAGAGATCCTGGGTAAAATCGAAGACGGGGAACTGGACGTGGATGAGCTTACAGCAGGTGTCAGGAGGGTTACCCTCCTTTTGAAGGTATGCCGCGATAAACTCCACAAAACCGAGGAGGAGGTAAACAAAATCCTGGAGGACGACGATTAACCGGGATGGCTTCCTCTACCGGAATGCCCGGCGGTACTCCGGCCCGGCGGTACTCCGGATCCTGCTCCCGGGAAAGGGCCGACAGTACCCGGAGAAGTGGAGTCCGGTTTCTTTTGCACGTGTTTGAGCACCAGGAGGTTCATGGGATTGGAGCCGAGTCCGCTTACCGTTACCGGCACAAACCGAACCACCATATCGTAATAGAGCGGAACCACCGGCGCCTGGTGAGTGACCAGCGAATCCATCTGCCGGTAGAGGGCAACCCGCAGGGAGTCATCCCTGCAGGCAATTGCTTCTTCATAGAGCAGGTCATACTCCGGGGAGCTGAACCGGGTATAATTCGGACCCTCCGGGGCTTTATTCCCCGATTGGAAAAGGGCCAGGTAGTTTTCCGCATCGGCATAGTCGGCGATCCACGACCCCCGGAAAAAATCCAGGTTTCCGTTGGCTACCCTGTTGCGGAATGAAGCACCTGTACTTACCTCGATCTCAAGATTGATACCCAGGTTGCTCAGTTCATACTGGATGAATTCACACAGGTCCAGGTAATCGGAGGTGGTGGTCAGGGTGACTGACGGCAACCCCTCCCCGCCGGGATACCCTGCCTTTTCAAGCAACACCCGGGAGCGGTCGGGATCATATCCGTACCCCTCCCCTTTCGCAATCCCCCCCTGCAATCCCCCCGGGATGAAACCGGCAGTGGCAGGGTACCCCAGGTTATTGCGCAGGTATTTCATCATTCGGCGACGGTCGAACCCGTAATTGATCGCCTTCCGGATCCGCAGATCCTGCAGCGGCTGAGCCACAGGGTCGGCACCGGGCTTCATCAGGAACCCAAGGTATTCTGTGTTGAGATAAGGCTGGGTGATCAACCGGAAGCGCTCCTCATAGTCCGGGTTCAGTGCACC
Organism: uncultured Bacteroidaceae bacterium; assembly: GCA_964479445.1. GTDB lineage: Bacteria > Bacteroidota > Bacteroidia > Bacteroidales > CAYZMH01. The sequence goes on from CAYZMH010000120.1 coordinate 1,256, forward strand.
ACTGCGGGTCAGCAGCTCATCCTTGTATGCCGGGTGCACCCCGGAGAGAAAATCGAGATTTCCTTTCATGAACTCCAGGAACTCACTCTGTTTGTCTTTGATAAAAGTGATCGCTACGGCATCCAGGTAAGGAAGCCTTCTCCCGGCTGAATCGCGTTCAAAATAGTCGGGATTCTTACGAAGTACCAATTTTTCATCACGGCTCCAGTGCCGGAACAGGAACGGACCTGTCCCGATGGGATTCATGGCAAAATCCCGGCCCAGTGCTTCCGTTACTTCACGTGGAACCACCGAACAGTAGGGCATGCTGAGGATAGACAGGAAAGGCGGAAAAGGATCTTCCAAAAAGATCACCAGGGTGGAGTCGTTGACCGCCTCAAACCGTCGCTCCGGGTCCAGGTGATCAAAGATCCACACCCCGGGGGAGGTGGTTGCGGGATCCAGGACCCTGTTGAAGCTGTAAACAAAATCCCGGGCGGTGACCCGCCGGGTGGAATCCGGGAAAAAGGAGGAGGGGTGAAACCAGACATCCCGTCTCAGGTGAAACGTATATACCTTCCCGTTCTCACTGATCTCCCAGCCGGAAGCGATGGCCGGCCTGACACGCAGGCGTTCATCCAGTTGGACCAACCCGTTGAATATCTGTGTAACGGGCCATATAAGTGTCTGATTCCGGGCAAGTGCAGGATCAAGGGAAGAGATCCCCTTGGATTCATTGTACCGGAAAACGGTCAGCTTCTCCCCTTCCCCTTCACCGGTTGAGCGGTTACAGGAACCCAGCAATGCAGAAAGCAGTATTCCGAAAAGAAAAAACAGGAATCGCATCATAGGAATAACCATTACCGGATTAGCGCATCGATCTTCCTTATCAGGTCTTTGATCTGCAGAGGCTTTGCAATGTAATCATCGCACCCGGCCTCCTTGCTCAGCTGCATCTCCCCCGACATAGCGTAGGCTGTCTGGGCCAGGATGGGCAGACGGGGTTTCTGCTTCTTGATCTCCCGGGTACAGGCATACCCGTCTGTGCGGGGCATCCGGATATCCATCAATACCAGGTTCAGTTCCTTTTTATGTTTTTCAAACAGGGAGAGTGTCTCTTCCCCGTCCTTCGCCCAGATCAGTTCAGCCCGGGTATCTTTCAGGGCATTCAGGATAAGCTGGTAGTTGGAATAGTCATCTTCAGCGACCAGGATCGTCTTACCCTTCCAATTAATTTTCTGTTCCGGATCAACCTTTTTGTCATGTATTGAAGATGCTTTCCCGGTGTGGTTGGGGATGATCAACCAGAACTCCGAGCCGACACCGGGTGTTGAATTGACCCCGATCTCGCCCCCCAGCAGCAGAGCCAGGTTCCTGGAAATGGCCAGTCCCAGTCCGGTCCCTCCATACAGCTTTTTCCCGGCATCATACCCCTGCCGGAAGCGGTCAAAAATGACCTTCTGCTTTTCCGCCTTAATACCAATTCCCGAGTCCCTCACATAAATGCGCAACTGGTCGTAACTTCGTTCCACCCCCAGCTCCACAAAGCCCTCATCGGTGAATTTTATGGCATTGCCCAGCAGGTTACCCAGGATCTGTTTGAGACGGTGGGGATCGGAGTGAAGGGTCAGTTCCTTCTCCGGCCACAGCCAGTTCAGGCGCATCTCGATATGCTCCTTGTCAAGCCGGGAAAGATTTTGCTGAAACATCATCAGCAACTCGCCGGCCATCTGGTGCAGATTGAAATCGGTTTTATTTATGGAGATCTGTCCGGCCTCGATCTTGGAAATATCGATAATATCATCGATCAGGTGCATAAGGTTATCGGCTCCGAAGTTAATCTGTGCAATGAACTCCTTCTTCTCTTCGTCGGTGATCTCCGGGTCATTGAGCAGGTCTGAAAACCCGATGATCGCATTCATCGGGGTCCGGATCTCGTGGGACATATTGGAAAGGAACGCGGTCTTCAACCGGTCCGACTCCTCGGCCTTCTCCTTGGCCTCCCTCAATCGTCGCTCTCCCTCTTTCCGCTCATCGATATTCTTCAGCAGGATCACCATGGATTCGGGCTTCCCATCGCCATCAAACATGGCACCCGTGGATACCTCCCCTTCAAAAAAGGTTCCGTCTGCCCTGATCACCTTGTACTCCAGGTTCTTCAAAAAACCCTCCTCCCAGGTCTCCCGGAAATTCAGGATAGCCCTGCGCCAGAAGGATTTTTCAATGAAATGAAAAATATTCTGTCCCACCACCCGCTCACTGGTGATATGGAATGTTTTCAGGAAACTGGTATTGTAATCGGTTACCTTCCCTTCCGGATCCACTACCAGCATAGGATCCGGTGAGGCTTCGAAAATCCGCCGCTGCTTCTCCTGGTTTTCGAAAATATTGTCCTGGTCGCGCTTTCGTTCAATGGCCAGTGCAATCTGGTCGCTGGCAAATTCCAGGATCCCCATATCCGATTCATCATACACCACCTCATCGGTGTAGGATTGTACCACAAAGACCCCGATAATGTGATCGTCCCTTTTCAGGGGAACCCCAAGCCAGCTAACACAGGGTGAACCCACCGGTTCGATCTCCCCCTGGCGGGTCAGTTCTTTTTCCCTCTCCCGGTCCACCAGCTGCGATTTACCGGTTTTCACCACGTACCCGGTAAGGGTTTTACCGGCCGGGAATTCGGCAAACGTATCCAGCTCATCACGGTGGAACGGCATGGATAGGGTATTGTTGTCCTTGTTGTACAGGGCCAGGAAGCAGTTCCGGGTGTCCACAATGGTGCCCAGGGACTCCCTGATCTTTTCATACAATTCATCCAGGTTCCGCGTGGTATTGACCGCGTTGGATATATCAAACAGCGCCTGCTGGATCATTTGTCCGCGCTTTCGCTCGGAAATATCCTCATGGGTTCCGGTGAGCCGGATGGTATTGCCATGTTCATCCCACTGCACCGCCCTTCCGCGGCCACGGACCCATGCATAGCTTCCATCCTTGCGCTGCATCCTGAAATCGATCTCAAAGGAGCGGTGTTTATGCCGTATACTCTCCTCCACGGTTTTTATCGTCTGTTCCCTGTCTTCAGGATGCATCAAATTATGCCAGGTCTCCAGGGTATGGTCAAACGCATCGGGGGTGTAGCCCAGCATCGTGAAGTAGATGGTGGAGTAATAGACATCCCCGGTCCTGACATTCCAGTCCCACAACCCCATGGATGTGGCGTGCAGTGCCAGTTGCAAACGCTCCTCGCTCTCCTGGATAGCCATCTCTGCCAGCCGGCTCGATGTGATATCGCGTGCAATGGTAAGAATGGTGATGATGAACCCTGCATCGGAACGTTCCGGGAATAACCTCCATTCATAAAAGATCTTCTTTTTGCCCACATCAATATCGAACACGATGGTATGCGGTTTCCCGCTATCAAAGACCTGCTTTATGGCACTCTCCCAGGTACGGCACTTCTCTTCGGGGAAGATACCCATCTCTTCATGACTCTTATTCAAAAACATATCGACCTTTAATCCCAGCTGGGATTCCACCGTGGAGTTCACATAGAGATGACGATAATTGCGGTCAAACCGCATGATCACATCCGGGGAGTTCTCCGCGAGAGCCCGGAAATGCTCCTGGGACTCCAGCAGGGAGGCTTCAATGCGTTTGCGCTTGTCAATGTCCCGCACCACCAGCATCATTTGCTCCCGTTTACCGATCGATACGTGCGACAGGGTACACTGTGTCCAGAATGCAATTCCCTCCCTGTTGCGGCACAACCACTCGAACGTAACCGGTTTCCGGGGTTTCACCGCATCGTAATGTTGCTTAAAGCGGTCGCGGTTGAATCCATGATCCACCGCGGATAGTTGCTCAATGTCCAGGATACGGTGCGACTTCTGCTTTCCGATACCAAACATCTCCGTGATCTTCGGATTGTAGTCCAGCACGCCCATTTTCTCCTTTTCCAGCAGGATAAGCCCGTCATGGATGGAATTAAAAATGGAGAGGTACCGGTCCTCGGTCTCCACCAGCTCCTGCTCCGCCTTCCGCAATTCCGTCATGTCCCGGAAGGTGATGATGATCAGCCACTGCCCCAGCTCCTCCGATTTTACCCGCTTAAAATCCAGGAAACCATAAACGGTGGAGCCGTCATCCCTGATGAAACCGGCATAGAAACGCTGATCCTTACGGATCTTCCGGGAACGCAGGATCCGAAACACCTCCCTGTGTGGTTTCCCGTGCTGATCCACCAGGATCTCCTGCAAATATGCAATGATCTGCTCTTTGTTCCGGTTCCTGTGATCCAGCCGGTCTGCCGCACGGTTATTGGCAAAGAGGATATCCCAATCCTCGTTCATGATCACGATGGGATCGGAGATATGAGCCACCAGCACATTGGATAGTTCATCCTGGAGCAATCGCTCCTCTTCCACGCGGCGGCTCTTATAGAGGACCTTGCGGTACTTCTGGGAGGAATAGATGGTGGGTACCAACTTGAGCATGTGACTCTTGAGTATGTAGTCCCATACCCCGCTCTTGAGGGTTTCGGCAGCCCGTACCTCGTTCTTCTCACCCACTAGATAGATCATCGGGATCTTCTCCACGTATTGTCCGGCTAACTCCTCCACCGTATTGCGCAGGTTGCCCGGCAGGTCAAAATCGGAGATAACCAGGTCGGCACTCCCCTCCCGGAGCTTCTTTTCAAGTTTAGCCCGCTCTTTGTACACTTCATAGTGGGGATCATAATTACCCTGTCTCAGAAGCTGAAGGATCTCTTCGACGGTGGCATGATCCAGGTACCAGAAGCAGATGTCAATGTGTAAACCTGCCATACTTCTTCATTGCTCAATGCAACAGATCGGTGAATTCCGCGCTTCCAAATTAATCAAAATTTTGCAAAGTCCCGGTATGCTGCACAGACTCTAAGAAAAAGGGCGGCACGTGTTTTTAGCCCTCTTTCCCGGGAAGACAAACACGGACCGCCCTGTAACTTTTTTAAAATGAATATAAATTAAACCCGGTCACAGCCTGATGGTGATCCCCGCCATGATGTGCCGTCCGGCCTGGGGATAAAAGCCGTCCATGGAGTACTCCTCCCCGCCCGAGTAGTAGCGGTACAACCAGGCGTTGGTCTCATAAGCATGATCAAACAGGTTGGCCACCAGGAGGCTGAAGGTGATCTCCTTCGTCCATGACGGATCCAGCGTGTAGCCGATCCGCAGGTCATTGACAAAATAGGGATCCAGCCTGTATGCCTCATTCCCGGTATTGTCAATATACTGCTTGCCCACATACTTCGAAATCAAACTCACGGAAGCTCCCTCAAAAGGTTCATATACCAACCGGCTGCTGGCCACCACAGACGGTGAAAAAGCCAGCGGGGTGGTACCGATCGTATCGGCGATCTGGAAAGGCTCGTTGTCGGGATCACCCCAGTAATCCCAGTTATCCACGTAGTTGACATACTCTTCGATCCGGTTCCGGCTGAGGGTCAGGTTCCCGGCCCACCGTATATTTCCCGGTATCTTCACGGAGGCTTCCATCTCCACCCCGGTGCGATAGCTCTCCTCCACGTTGGTCATGATAGGATACCCCACCTCGTTGATCTGACCGGTCAGCACCAGCTGATCCCGGTAGTCCATGTAGTAGAAATTGACACCGCCCCGGAACGAAGAACCGGAGAGAGAATAACCTGCCTCGTAGTCGATCATGCTCTCCTTTTGCGGTTCGGGGGAGACCGGACCTGCATCGGTGTAGTTATTCCTGTTGGGCTCCCGGTTGGAGCGGGCTACCGATGCGTATACCTGCTGACCGGGCGCGAGGCGGTAGGTAAATCCCACTTTGGGATTGAAAAAGAAAAACTCATGGGTCTGACCCACATCCCTCGAGAAGGCATCGGTACCCGCGATCTCATGCCTTATGCTGCGAACCTGCAGGTCCACGAAGGTGGTCAGTTCCTCGGTAAACGAGAGGTAAGTCTTCCCGTACAGGTTCCAGTCGGTCTTATCCCCGGTACCATCGTACCAGTGGTGATCCAGGGGATTATCCCCGTAAATCCGGGCCCACTTCACCACGCCGAAATGATCCCCCAGGTACCGGTTCCAGCCGCCACCCAGCACCAGGCGATGCCGCCCGATCTCATAATCCAGGGAAGCAATGCCCCCGAAGAAATCGTTGGTCACCCATTTGCGCCGTACAAAGTCGGTGGCAGACACCACGCTGTCGCCGATCTCAGGGGCATCCAGGTTGTAGAAGGAGAAGAGTCCCTCCCCGGAGCTGTTCTCCGCCTCCACGAACTCCTCGTAATAGCCGCCGCCGTCGGTATAATGCAACGCGGCGTTCAGGTGGAGCGAGCGGGTGAAGCGATGACTCAAATGCAATTGGTAGTGGATCTGGTCGTAATGGTCTACCTGGTTATCGTAGTACCGGGTATTTCCCTCCCCGTCGGTATACGCTCCCATGGGATTATAGGTGCGCGCCGTATCCAGGTACCCCGAAGGAACACCGCCCCAGGCCTGGTAAAGCT
>CAYZMH010000121.1:0-7669 GCA_964479445.1 uncultured Bacteroidaceae bacterium
GGACACCAGGATTTTCAGTCCTGTGCTCTACCAACTGAGCTATGGCACCGACACTTCAGTAAAAACTTACGGGTTCCGCTCCGGCAACAGCCTGTTGGAGATCCAACGGGAACCTGAAAGCGTGGCAAATTTACGTACATTTTTATAACGTGCAAAATAATTTTCTCTTTAGAAATCATCTAAATAATCGTATTCTTTCAGAGTTTTCTTACTTTTGCATTCTGATGACCGATTTTTATCAGACATATCGTTTGTCGAACGGAATCAGGCTGATACACCGGCAAACGACATCGCAGGTAGCTCATTTCGGGATGATCATGCACACCGGCACAAGGGATGAGCGGGAGGATGAGCACGGACTGGCCCATTTCCTGGAGCATATGTTCTTTAAAGGAACCCGCAAGCGCTCCCCTTACCAAATCATCTCCCGGCTTGAGGATGTGGGAGGAGAGATCAACGCCTATACCACCAAAGAAGAGACTGCCATCTATGCCTCTTTTCTTCGCAGAGATTATCGCAAAGCGGTTGAGCTGATCCAGGATATTTTCCTTCATTCCACCTTCCCCGAGCGGGAGCGCAGGAAGGAGACCGAGGTAATCCTTAACGAGATCCAGTCGTACGAAGACACCCCTTCGGAGTTGATTTTCGACCACGCCGAAGAGATCCTGTTCCCCGACCATCCCATCGGCCGAAACATCCTGGGGAGCGAACAATCGTTAGAGCGATTTACCAACGGGCTGGTAGACCGCTTCCGGCAGGAGAATTATTCCACGGAAGAGGTGGTGCTATGTTCGGTGGGGAACCTGGAATTCGCAAAACTTAAGAAATACGTTGAGAATTATTTCGGGGCTCTTTCCGGCTACAGCCGAACCCGTAAACGATTTGCTCCTGAGGCGCAAACGGGTATTGTAAAGCGATTGGATCGACATACCTACCAGAAGCACTGCCTAATTTCAGGGACGGCTTATTCTTACAGCGATAAAAGGCGCATGGGACTGCACCTGCTGAATAATATCCTGGGGGGACCCGGCATGAATTCACGGTTGAATATGGCGTTGCGTGAGAAGCGTGGGTTTTCTTACACGGCCGAATCCAATTACATAACCTATACCGATACGGGGGCGCTGAATATCTATTTCAGCTGTGACCGGGAAAAATTCAACAAGTGCCTGGATGTAACTGAAAAGGAGCTGGCCAAACTAAGAGATACGCTGCTTTCCCCCAGGCGGATCAATTTTGCCCGGAGGCAACTGCTGGGTCAGATCGCCATCTCTTCGGATATCGGGGAGCATCTGCTGCTGAGTATGGGGAAGAGTTACCTGTTATTTGATAAAGTGGACAGCCTCGAGGAAATTGAACAGAAGCTGGAAGCGGTCACCCCCGGAGAATTGCGGGAGATTGCCAACGAGGTCCTTGATCCTTCCCGGTTAAATTACCTGGTATACGAATAATGAATTTTTTTGAAATTCCGGATGAATTAACGCGCTATGCCGAGGAACACACTTCGGTCCGGGAACCCGTTTTAGAGGAACTTTACCGGGAAACTTACCTTAAAACCGTGCATCCTCAGATGATTGCAGGTCCGTTGCAGGGGGCTTTGCTAAAGATGATCAGCAGGATGATCGGTCCGCGAAACATCCTGGAAATCGGAACATTTACCGGTTACGGCACCATTTGCCTGGCCAGGGGATTGGCAGCCGGTGGAAAAATCACCACGATCGAGGTCAATGATGAACTGGAACATATCAGCCGCCGCTATTTTCAGAAAGCAGGCATTGAGCAAGATGTAAAAATGATCATCGGGGATGCCCGCTCGGTAATTCCACAATTAAATGATTCTTTTGAGCTGGTCTTTATTGACGGGAATAAAGAGCACTATTTCGATTACTACAAGCGATGCATGGATAAAACGTGCCACGGGGGATATCTGTTGATCGACAATGTGCTGTGGGGCGGAAAGGTGGCAGATCAGCGGGAAAGCGATAGAACGGTAAAAACAATAAAGGAATTCAACGCATTTATCAACAGTGATCAACGGGTAGAAAATGTCCTGTTAACGGTAAGAGACGGGTTAATGCTTATCAGGAAGCGCTAAATTTGTTTAAAAAAAAAGCCTGTATCCTAAACATTTTTCCGCTGTATATTGTTATTTTTCTGATACATTATAAAAGGAGCAGGGAGAAGCGATGGCCGTCTATTCAATAAAAGAACTTGAAAACTTATCGGGGATCAAAGCGCACACCATACGAATGTGGGAGAAGCGCTATAACCTGATAGAACCTCACCGGACTACCACCAATATCAGGTATTACACCGACCAGGACTTGAAAAAGATCCTGAACGTGGCTGTTTTGAATCGCAATGGAATCAAGATCTCCAACATAGCGAAACTGAATGAAGTGGAGTTAAAAGATGAGATCATGCGTCTCTCCTCGAAAAGCGACTCAAAAACCAACATCATTGATTCAATGATCGTAGCCATGATCGACCTGGATGAAATCAAATTCACCGGGATTATAGGAAAATGGGTGGCTAAAAACGGATTTAAGAAAACAATGACGGAAATCCTCTACCCTTTTCTTAATAAAATCGGGGTAATGTGGCAAGCCGGGGACATCAACCCTGCACAGGAGCATTTTGTTTCCAATCTTATCCGCCAGAAGCTGATAACAGCTATTGATGGGTTTTCCCATGTGTATAACCCAAAAGCCAACCGTTTCTTACTCTTTCTTCCGGAAGGAGAGTGGCATGAGCTGGGCTTATTGTTTGCCCTTTATCTTTTAAAAGAAGCCGGACACGAAGTGGTCTACCTGGGACAATCGGTTCCATTCTCCGATGTACTTGCCACCGGTGCTTCCAAGCAATTTGACCACATCCTGGTATCCTGCACCACCTCGCACCCGGAATTCGATTTCCTCCTGTACCTGAAGGATCTAGGAGGGGCATTTCCCGATAAACAGATCCTTTATTTCACTCAGTTTCTGGACAAAGAGCCTAATAAACTGGGAGATAATTTCGTGCATCTCTCCCATATCAATGATTTCGAGCAATTCCTTGATAAGCTGGAAAAAGAGTATTAAACCACTTAACCCTGTCAGGAAACACCTGCGGGAACACTCTTGGCTTTACGTAATATAATCTGTATTGTACCCCTTTTTACCATGTTGAGGGTCAAATAATCCCGGCATGAGCGATGATGCCGCGAATTTTTTCCCTGAATCCTTTATACTCTTATCTCTTCATACACTCTTCATGCAGGCATGTATCCGGGTTTTTGTTAAACATTTTTGTTCAACCAAAGAGCTATGTTATGGAACACTGTAATTTAGATTTTATAGGATTTTAATACTCTAATATCCTTTATTAATAAGCGTTTCGGCATGGTTATTTATTTAGATCAATGTGTTTTTCAGGACATTAATTGTTTTTCTGATTTGGTTTTTGTTTAATTTTGTTATACATTTGTTCAACAGTTAAACGTTAATGTAAAACCTAAAACCAGAATATTATGACCGCAATGGAATTTAATCATAAGCTGATAAGCATGGAAGACAGGCTGGAGCGTTTTGCTCTGAGTTTAACATCGGACCGTGAAGCTGCCAAAGATCTTTTACAGGAAACTTATCTCAAGGCCCTCTCCTCAAAAGATAAGTTCATTGAGTTTACCAACTTCGAAGCCTGGGCGTACACCATTATGAAGAACACCTTCATCAACAACTATCGCAAGGCAGTTCGTCAGAACACCATTGTCGATACAACGAAGGATCTTTATTATCTGAACAATTCCCGGGAAGCGATCAATGAAAAGCCCGACTCCACTTTTCAGCAAAAAGAGATAAACAAGCACATCAATGCGTTGCAGGATGAATTAAAGGTCCCTTTCCTGATGCACACCAAGGGATATAAATACAAAGAGATTGCCGATGAATTGAATCTGAAAATCGGTACGGTGAAGAGCCGGATTTTCTTCACCCGGAAAAAGTTGATGGAGTCATTGAGGGATTACGCCTGATTTCATCATCAATAATATCAGTTGAAGCGCCGGGAGTTTCCCGGCGTTTTTTTTGATTCACTTTGTTTCAGGATTGGTGGAGTTTTTTACAGGGCCAAAGAGTTTATTGACCGCTTCAACGCGGTAATTGAATATTTTTTCCAGTCTTTTTCTGACCAGGGGTTGGTGCATCAACCGGCCAAGGAAGCCGCCCGGCAGCGCATAATTCAAAATGTCGGTCATTTCAACTCCACCGGGAATCTCTTTAAAATGGTGTTGATGGTGCCACAGACGGTAAGGTCCTGCGAGTTGATTATCTACAAAAAAAAAGGGTTGTTGCACGTGGGTAATCTCCGTTGTCCATTTAACGGGGATATTCCAGAGGGGTCTCACTTTGTAATGGATAATCTGTCCGGGATACATCTTCTCCAGCTTATTACTGTTCTGTATCCGGAATCCCATATCGGGAGGTGTTATCCGGGTAAGGTTTCCGGGGGAAGAGAAAAAATCCCACGCTTCATCCAGTGATGCGGGGATTTGCTGTTTTCTATAGATTGTATAAACCATATTTTCTATGTAACATCCGATATCCCGGTTTGTTTAGCCCTGCAGGGCCGGTTATTACAGAAATAAATTATTTAATCAGTGGACGGGTCTCATCGCTGCCTGAAAAGTTATTATTTTTGCCTCTATGGATGCGATGAATAAACAGCATTTATGGGGTGCGGCCCTGTTGATCTGGGGTATTATCATCCTTATTTTAACTATAATACCCGGTGAGGCCATGGTTCAACCTTCGGGACACGGCACACGTTTCCGGTGGGATTATCCTGAGCATTTCGCTGCTTACTTCCTGTTGGCTCTCTTTTATTATCTCTGGCGCCGAAACAGTTACCACTTTCAGATCAAGCGCGACTTCCGTATATTAATAATTGCCGGTCTGGCTGCTTCAGCAGGTACGGAAGTGTTGCAACTATTAGTCCCCAACCGTGCCTTCAATCCCATCGACATGGGATTCAACGCGCTTGGTATAGCGGCAATGGCCCTACTCTGGAGATTCGCCCTGCGTTAAGGTGCCTCCCTGGTACTGCGAGTCCACAACCGCAAAAGCTGCCATATTGACGATCTCTCTTACCGAGCTCTCCATCTGAAGAATATGCACCGGCTTGCCCATTCCAAGAAGGATTGGTCCGGTAACTTCCGCCCCGCCGATCTCCTGCATCATTTTATAGGCAATATTCCCTGAGGTTAAATTGGGAAAGATAATGGTATTCACCTCTTTATCCTTGAGTCTGTTGAATGGATATTTTCGGTTTCGCAACTCCAAATTCAGTGCATAATTCATTTGCATTTCTCCATCCACGATGAGTTGAGGATGCTCTTTGTGCAAAATATCCACAGCTTCCCGGGCCCGCCTTGGACTTCCTTCGCGAATCGATCCAAAATTGGAATAAGAAACCACCGAGATTACCGGCTCAATATTGAAGTGTTCAACTGCTTCAGCCACCAGGAGGGTGGTATCGGCAATGGTCTGTGCGCTTGGCTGGATATTAACTGTGGTATCTGCAAAAAACAGGGGGCCTCGTTTCGTTTGTACGATGTACATACCTGCAATATGCTTCTTCGGGTTATTGGAACCGGTAATTTGTATAGCAGGACGGATGACATCTGCATATTTGCTGGAAAAACCTGATAAAAATGCATCTGCATCTCCCATTTCTACCATCATAATCCCGAAATGGTTGGGCAGGAACATTTGTTGCAGGGCCTCTTCATAGGTCATTCCTTTTCTCTGTCTCTTCTCATAGAGTTTTTGAGCATATTTGCGACGCAGGTCATCGGCCTCGGGGCAGCGTTGCTCGATGATTCGAACATCGCCAAGATCCAGATGGTTCTCTTTTATCAGGGCCTTTATTTTTTCACGATCACCCATGAGTATGGGATCTGCAATCCCTTCTGTTTTGATAGCCTGAACCGCCTTGAGCATGGTAAAGTTATCGGCTTCTCCAAACACCACCTTTTTAGGTTTCTGCATGGCTTTTGCGCGCACTTCATTGATCAGCTGGGTTTCCAGTCCCATTCGTTTTTTCAGGGTCTCCCGGTAGGCATCCCAGTCATGAATGGTTGTTCGTGCAACGCCTGTTTCAATTGCTGCTTTTGCCACAGCGGGGGCTACATGGTAAATCAGTCGTGGATCCAGGGGTTTGGGGATGATATATTCCCTTCCAAAATAGAGGTTTTTAATCTTATAGGCTTTATTAACCACCTCGGGAACATCCTGTTTGGTCAATTCAGCCAGTGCATATACCGCAGCCACTTTCATCTCTTCATTAATTGCCCTGGCTTTCACATCCAGAGCACCCCGGAAGATAAAAGGGAAGCCGAGCACGTTGTTAATCTGGTTGGGATAATCAGACCTGCCGGTGGCAAATATAATATCATCCCGGGCTTCTATGGCTTTTTCATAGCTTATTTCCGGATTGGGATTGGCCATGGCAAATACAATAGGATCCCGGGCCATCGATTTAAGCATTTCAGGTTTCAGTACATCTGCCACAGAAAGACCCAGGAACACATCGGCATCCCTGATCACTTCTTCCAGGGTTTCTGCCGCCGTATCCTGAACAAATTCTGCCTTGTATTTATTTAACCCGGTTCTTTTTTTGCTAAGCACTCCCCGGCTGTCGCACATAAAGATATTCTCTTTCTTCACCCCCAGGGAGGTATAAAGTCTTGCACATGATATAGCTGAAGCTCCGGCTCCGTTCACTACCACTTTTAACTCCCCGATCTTTTTATTGACCAGTTCGAGGGCATTGAGCAATCCGGCTCCCGAAATAATCGCTGTACCGTGCTGATCATCATGAAAAACGGGTATATCCAGTTCCTTTTTGAGCCGCTCCTCAATTTCAAAACATTCAGGCGCTTTAATATCTTCCAGGTTGATTCCTCCAAAGGTCGGAGCGATCGCTTTGACCACTTCCACGAATGAATCTACCTCTTTGCGGTCCACTTCCACATCGAAGACATCCACATCGGCAAAAATTTTGAACAGCAGTCCTTTCCCTTCCATGACAGGCTTTCCGGGCATAGCCCCGATATCTCCAAGTCCGAGCACTGCCGTACCATTGGAGATTACGGCTACCAGGTTTCCTTTGGCCGTATACTTGAAAACATCCTGAGGATTTTTTTGAATCTCCAGGCAGGGTTCTGCCACTCCCGGCGAATATGCAAGCGAGAGATCCTGCTGGGTAGTGTGAGGTTTCGTGGGGATTACTTCGATTTTCCCGGGTCTTCCGCTGCTGTGGTAGTTCAGCGCTTCTTCTTTGGTAAATTTTGCCATGTCGTATACTGGTTTTGGGAATTCAAAGATAAAGGTACAAAGCGGGAAAAGGAAAAACTGTTGTTCATGGTAAACAACATGATGTTATGTAGCACAGGCTGAAAATGCAAAAGCCTCCCTTTTCAGGAGGCTTTTGTCTGGTACCCGAAGCCGGAATCGAACCGGCACGGCCATTGCTGGCCACTGGATTTTAAGTCCAGCGCGTCTACCAATTCCGCCATTCGGGCATTTTCCGGCAGACCTGATTATTCAAACTCTTTCTTTTTACCACCAATCGTTCCATTATCCACGGAATGGCGGCAGCTCGTAAACTCGGTTCCGCCATTCGGGCATTT
>CAYZMH010000122.1:0-7629 GCA_964479445.1 uncultured Bacteroidaceae bacterium
TACCTGAATGCCACCCGCTCCATCGAGATCCCGCCCAAGCGCAAAACCGGAAACGGCAGGTGGATCAGGATCAAGGGTGCCCGCGGCAATAACCTGAAGCGTATTGATGTGGCTTTCCCGCTGGGGGTGTTTATCTGCGTGACCGGGGTGAGCGGAAGCGGCAAGTCCACCCTCATCAACGATACCCTGCATCCCATTCTGAGCCGCAAACTTTACCGCTCCAACAAGGAACCCCTGGCGTACGACGAGCTGGAGCATATCGAACTGGTGGATAAGGTGATCGAGGTGGACCAGTCGCCCCTGGGCCGCACCCCCCGTTCCAATCCGGCCACCTACACCAACGTGTTCGGGGATATCCGGAAACTGTATGCTCAGACCCCGGATGCCAAGATCCGCGGATTCAAGGCGAGCCGCTTCTCGTTTAACGTGAAGGGCGGCCGGTGTGAAACCTGCGGCGGAGCCGGGGTACAGACCATCGAGATGAATTTCCTGCCCGACGTGTACGTGCCCTGCAAGGAGTGCGGCGGCAAGCGCTACAACCGGGAAACCCTGGAGGTGCAGTTCAAGGGAAAGAACATCAACGATGTGTTGAAGATGACCATTAACCAGGCCGTGGAGTTTTTTGAAGGTTTCCCCTCCATCCTGCGCAAGCTCAAGACCATGCAGGATGTGGGCCTGGGATATATCACGCTGGGCCAGGCTTCCACCACCCTGTCGGGCGGCGAATCACAGCGGGTCAAGCTCTCTTCTGAACTGGCCAAAAAGGATACTGGTCAGACCCTCTACATCCTGGACGAGCCCACCACCGGACTCCATTTTGAAGATGTGCGCGTGTTGCTGGATGTGGTCAACCGGCTGGTGGGCCGGGGGAACACCGTGATCATGATCGAGCACAACATGGATGTGATCAAGGTGGCCGATTACATCATCGACCTGGGGAAAGAGGGCGGTGAAGCCGGCGGTCAGCTCATTGCCGCCGGAAGCCCCGAAGAGGTGGCCGGGGTGAAAAACAGCTACACCGGTCAGTGCCTCAAACAGGAGTTGGGTTTGTGATGGCGTATTATCGCTTTTTTTAGTAATTTGGGGTGCTCAAACCATTCAATCAATCGAATCAATTATGGCTTCATCAGGTGAAGAGAAGATCAAGAAGGCGTTCAAGGAGAAAACCTGGAACGAGATAAAAGCTTCCGATTCATGGCAGATCTTTAAAGTGATGGCCGAATTCGTGGAGGGCTTTGAAAAGCTGGCCACGATCGGTCCGTGTGTCTCCATCTTTGGCTCCGCGCGAACAAGGGAGGAGAGTGAATACTACAAGCTGGCCGAGGAGATTGCCTTTAAGCTTACCACCTACGGGTACGGGGTGATCACGGGGGGCGGACCGGGTATCATGGAAGCTGCCACCCGCGGGGCAAAACGCGGCAACGGCAAGAGCGTGGGGTTGAACATCCATCTCCCGTTTGAACAGACCTCCAACCAGTATATCGACCAGGACAAGTTAATGACATTCAAACATTTCTTTGTCAGAAAGGTGATGTTCCAGAAATATGCCCAGGGATTCATCGTCCTGCCCGGCGGGTTTGGCACCTTTGATGAATTTTTCGAGTCGGCCACGCTGATCCAGACCGGTAAGATCGGTCGTTTCCCCATCGTATTGGTCGGAAAGTCCTTCTGGGGCGGCCTCATGAGCTGGATCGAGGAGAAAGTGCTGGTGGAAGAGGGCAATATTTCCCCTGAAGATAAAGAGCTTTTCCAGCTGGCAGATACCGCGGAAGAGGCAGTGGGAGTCATCAATGATTTCTACTCCAAGTACCTGCTGAGCCCGAACTTTTAATCTTTCCTGTTCTGTGTCTTGTTGGTAAGTCTCCCGCGTCACCATTGATTTATTTTGTACATTGCATACAAAACACCTGAAACACGATGATCCTAAGGACTTACGCACTTATTCTGCTATGGATAACAGCCCCTGTCATGGCACAGCAAATTCCCATCGAACTAAGGCTGGAGGCACCCGATACGGTAGTGGCCGGCAATGAATTCGAGGTTTCCTTCACCCTGAACAAAGGGGATTTGTCTGATTACTCCCGCTTTTCACAGCAGGTCCCTGAAGGGTTTGCTGCCTCGAACATTCAATCACCCAATGCCGATTTCTCATTCAGCGAACAGCGAGTCCGCGTGATATGGCTCAAGCTGCCGCCGGAACAGGAGATCACCGTAAGGTACGCCCTGCGCAGTCATGAACGCATTTCCGGAACCCTCGACCTGGGGGGAACCTTCGCCTACGTGGAGGATGGCGAACGGCAATTCATCGAGCTGGAAGATACCCGGCAGGTGGAAGTGCTGCCCAATCCGGCCATCGACCAGGACCTGGTGGTGGATATTGCCGAGTTTGAATCGGTTGTAGGTGCCGAAGAGGCAGAGGAAGCACCGCAAGGTGCCTATGCCCATGTGATCCGCCAGGAGCCACAGGTTTCCGGCAAGGGGGATGTGCTTGTAACCCTGCTGGTCAGGCGACCGGAGGGCACCCGCTACATGAAGATCGAGGAGTATATTCCCGGTGGGTACCTCTTCGAGGAGGTGAAATCAGGAGGCGCCGTGGTCTCCACCTCTTCATCGGTGGCCCGGTTTATCTGGATGCAACCTCCGGGGCAGGAGCTTTTCCGGATCCGCTACCGCCTGGTTCCTGAAGCCGGCAAGGCCCAGGAGGAGCTGGTGATGGATGGTACGATCACCTACACCGAGAATGAGAAAAACAGGGTTACCGGGATCCGGCAAAAGAGGGTGGACCTCTCTGCGCTCAGCGAGAGCCAGCAGCTGGCCCTGCTGGAGACCGGGAAAGTACCCGCTGCCGGGGCCGGACAGGAGCCGGCGTATGGATCGGGCGAGACAGGCGGATCGGAGCGGTCCGGCGGTTCGGAACGGATAGAACGACCCGGCGGGGAGACCGGTGATCGTTCCGTTCCGGGTAACCGGAACCAGGAGGAGACACGCATGGAGGAGCCGGCAAAGCAAGAGGTAACCCGCCGGGCGCCAAACGGGGATCCGGTGATCGACATTGCAACCCTTGAGCCCCGGGGCGGAGTCTATTTCAGGGTGCAGGTGGCTGCCGTGAAGGCTCCCTATTTTACGCAGGTATTTTTTGCCCGTTACCCCGTGACCCGGGATGTGAAGGTGGAGAAGGGGGGCGGATGGCACCGGTACACCATCGGGCCCTACAGCAGTTACGAAGAGGCCGGTGCGGCAGTGCGCCGCGTGGAGTCGGCCACCCCCGTTGAGGGCGCTTTTGTGGTGGCCTACCGGGATGGAGTTCGCGTACCGGTTTCGGAAGTGCGTTAGCTGTCGTGAGAATGAACGCTGAACTATGATCCACGATCGACCATATGGCAGGGTGCTGCTGTTGTTCCTGTTGCTGGCTGCAGCCGGAACGACCTATGCCCAGGAGATGGACTACGACGATATGCTTCAGCGGGTGGATACGGTGGAGAATCCGGTCTATAAGCCGGTTATCGCGCTGGGTTACGGGGTCCTGAATTTCTGGGGGGATGTGAACAATTCGATCAGCTACCCCGTGACGGGGAACCAGGCGGTGCGTTTCAGTGTGTCGACCTTTATTGACAACCGCCATACCACCACGGCCAATTTTTTCTTTCACCTGGGGAGTCTGACCGGCAATCACTATTCGGTGCAGGATATAAACCGCAACCTTAACTTCTCCACCTCGCTTTACTCCATCGGAGCCACGGCCCGGTATGGGTTCGGACACTTTATCCCGGAGGAGTTCCTGCTGCGTCCCTACGTGGCCGTGGGGATCGAGAATATCAACTTCAGTACCAAGGGCGACCTGTTCGATGACCATGGGCGAAGATACCATTACTGGGATGACGGGACGATCAGGGACCGGGCGCCGGATGCCCCGGGAACGCCGGAGATCATTTACCGCGACTACCACTACGAGACCGACATGCGCATGTACGAACGGGAGAATTTCGGACTCGGAAATTATAACCAGCGGTCGGTGGGCATCCCCATGGAGGTGGGGTTTATGCTGAATCTTTCCGACCGGGTTACCATGAGCATGGGATCGGAATACCACCTGACCTTCACCGACTATATTGATAACGTGGCGGCCGAGGGAACCAGCATCCCGGGTAATAAGGGGAACGACAGCTACCTGTTCACCCATGTGACGCTGCATTTTGATCTCTTCTCCGACCCCTCCACCCGCACCGTGGATTTGATGTATGCCGAGATGGAACTGGATACGATCCTGTATGATGACGAGGACGGGGATTTTGTCCTGGATGTGGCAGACCATTGTCCGGGCACCCCCTTCGGCGTGCCGGTCGATACGCTGGGTTGTCCGCTCGACGGAGACAACGATGGGATCCCCGATTACCTGGACGAGGAGCCCAATTCCCCCGAAGGGGTGTGGGTGGATGAGCAGGGCCGCACCCTCAGCGAGGAGGCGTTCAGGGAGAGGCTGCAGCGGAAGGAGGCCCTGAACCGGGAAGACCTGGAGGCGTACATGGCGCTGTTTGAGGATACCTACCAGGAGAAGAGGGTGACCGAGATACCGGAGAAGTTCGAGCCGCTGGATAGCGATGACGACGGGTATATCTCGTTTGATGAGCTGCTGAAGGTGATCGATGACTATTTCGACTTCAGGATCGAGCTCTCCATCGAGGAGCTCCGGGAGCTGAACGAGTTCTTCTTCTCGCAGTAAGGTGTTTGTATTGATGTTGGCCGGAGTGCAGCCGGTTCATTACTTGATCTTCATGTTCCGTTCCAGCTGGCGCTGGGTGTCTTTGCGTTTGATCACCTCCCGCTTGTCGTACTGGCGCCGGCCTTTTGCCAGGGCGATATCCAGCTTGGCATACCGGTTATCTTTAAGGAACAGGCGGAGGGCGATGATGGTAAGTCCGCTCTCCTTGACCTTGCGCTGGAGTTTGTTGAGCTCTTTGCGCTGGAGCAGCAACTTGCGCTCCCGGCGCGGTTCGTGGTTGTAATGCGTGCCCCAGGCATATTCAGCAATCTGCAACCCCTTTATGAAGAGTTCGTTGCCATGGAATATGCAAAAGGAATCCACCAGGCTGGCTTTTCCCATCCTGATCGATTTGATCTCCGTACCCTGCAGCTGGATGCCTGCCGTGAACTGCTCGATCAGTTCGTAATCGCGGTACGCTTTCTTGTTCTTTATGTTGATCCGGTTGCCCATCAGTAAGACTGGACGTCAAAAGTACTAAACTGTTCAACAATATACAGGTAGAATACCCGGGAAATTTCCGAGGTAAGAATAAAAACCATGATCATCAGCAGGGAGGAGAGGACCACGAACTGCACTTTTTTCTGTCCGGGAATCCGAAGCAGTGTATCGGTTCCCAACCAGAAGAGGTAAATGGTGTAGAAGCCCAGGACCATCAGGATGACCAGGGAAGGGAATAGTTTGACAAAGGCAAGCACCAGGTAGAAGGGAACCTGGGAAAAGGCAAGGAGTTTGTAGGAGCTCCTGGCGGTGTTCCCGGGGTGGATGTTGTGTGCCAGGAGATGGATGATCCTGCCGGAGAGCCAGGTATAGACGGTGACAATCCCAAATACGATCCCTGCATTGAACAGGAGAAAATAGAAGCTGTCAAACGGGGTGTTCTGGTAGGTAAACAGGGATCCGATCATGGCACAGAGCGCCACCAGGATGGCATAGGGGATCACCACCTGCCGGGTTATCCTGCCGGTGCTGAGGTTTTCAGCGTGCAGTGTTTTCCAGGCCTCCGTGGGCTGCACGACCAGGTTGCGGGTTCTGTTAATCAGGTTTTTAATATTCATTGCAAGGGACGCTAGTGTTCAGGGTACAGCGGGTTCCGACCGGTGCATAAATATAGTGCACCGCGTTGAAAAATCAACTGGTTTTCCTGAAAAATCAGGGACCTTTCCGGGTGCGCCCCTATTCATGCAATGGTTATCTTTGAACGGCAGTTTATGGAAGAGAGACGAAGAAATATGATCGTGATCCTCGGGCACACGGCCGGGGGAAAGACCTCCCTGGCAGCCAGGGTGGCGGCCCGGTTGGACGGGGAAGTGATCAGCGCCGATTCCCGGCAGGTGTACCGCGGGATGGACCTTGGTACGGGGAAGGATTACGGGGATTACCGGGTAGGCGGCCGGGATATTCCATACCACCTGGTGGATATCCTGGATGCCGGGGAGGCGTATCATGTGTACCGGTTCCAGCAGGATTTTGCGAAGGTATTCCGTGAGATTGAAGGCCGGGGTACCCTTCCGGTTATGTGCGGGGGGACCGGACTCTACATTGAGTCGGTTCTCCGGGGGTACCGCATGCTGCATGTTCCGCCCGATCCCGGGCTCCGGGAAGAACTGAAAGGTTGTTCCATGGAGGAGTTACAGGAGATGCTCGTCTCTATGGGTCCGGTCCACAACACCACCGACACCGAATCGCGCAAACGACTGATACGGGCCATTGAGATAGCCCGCTACCAGCAGGAGCACCGGGAGGTCACACCCGATCTTCCCCGGTTGGAGCCCCTGGTCGTGGGGGTGCGATACGACCGTGACACGCGTCGTGCCCGCATCACCCAACGGCTGGAGCAACGGCTGGAGGAGGGCATGGTGGAAGAGGTGCGCCGGCTGCTGGAGTCGGGGGTTCCCGCGGAGACGATGGAATACTACGGACTGGAATACAAGTATCTTTCCCGGTATGTCAGGGGGTTGATCCGTTATGAAGAGATGTTCTCCGGGCTGAACACTGCCATTCACCGGTTTGCCAAGCGCCAGATGACCTATTTTCGTGGCATGGAGCGTCGCGGCATCCCCATCAGGTGGCTGGACGGGGGGCTGTCAGCGGAGCGGAAAGAGGAGCAGGTGGTTACCTGGTTTCTTGCTACTTGAACTGCCAGGGAATATCGATGATAAAGTATACCAATCCGGCTGCGATCAGGAAGTTGATGGTGGTAAAGAGGTAATTGTAGGCGACCCGCCATGATTTCACCTGCCGGCGGATCATGATCCCGATATTGGGAATGAAAAAGGCAAAAATGCTAAACACGGTAAAGGCGTTGAGGATCCGCTCTTCGTCGGCCTCCTCGGTCGGTTCGGAGGTAGCGGAAAAGAAGAGTACCAGGTAGGCCAGCAACATAAAGGCGGCCAGGTAGACCAGGTAACTGGATTTGAGGGAGATCGTGGATACCGGCCGTTTCCGGTGCAGCCTGAACGGCTTCAGGATGATAATCGCAATCACATAGACCAACAGGAACGCGGTGATGAATATGAAATGCAACAAAAAGTTCATAGGTGCAGTGTTGGTTCAGGCAAACTTACAAAAAAAACCGGAAGCGGGCACCAGTCGCAGACGGGGTTTCCCCTGACCAGGGCCAGGCATGCCTTCTGCAGGAGAAATAGCGTTGGATGTCTATCCGTTGCATGGTATTCCCACAGGAGAGCTTACCGGGAACCGGGTCCTGGCTGGCAATGTTGTTGATTCAACAGGTTAAGAAACCAGTTGATGTTTCATACATGGATTTTTCGATAATACTTCTTATATTTAGTTGAGAAAGTCATTTGAATTCAGATAATACTACCCAAATTTAGGACCACTGGTTAAGTTGAAATTTAAACATTAAT
>CAYZMH010000123.1:0-7505 GCA_964479445.1 uncultured Bacteroidaceae bacterium
TTTTACCCTCCATACTGTTGAAACCATTTGGCGGCGTGTGGGCAGACCGGTTTGACCGGCGAACCATGATCATCATTGGTGACCTGGGATCAGCTGCCGGTGTGCTGTACATTCTTGCAGTAATGCTGACGGGGACACTCAGTCCCCGTCACATCTACATCGGGGTTACCATCAGTTCTCTATTCGTTGCCCTGCAGAACCCCGCCTACAAGGCGTTGATCACCGACCTTCTTACCGAAGACCAGTATTCAAGGGCAAGCGGTATGGTGCAGCTTTCATCAAGTGCCCAGCACCTGCTTTCACCCTTCCTTGCGGGACTGCTGCTGAGCCTGGGAAGTATAACCACCATCATGATAATTGATATAACGTCATTCATGGTTGCGGTTATTACTGTGGCCGGTGTACGCACAGGTTTCAGAAAAGCCGCCGGTTCTCAGTCACAAAACCTGTTGCGGGAGCTCGTTGAGGGATGGCATACCGTTGCGTCCAACGCGGGGGTGGTGCTGGTGATCGTGCTGATCTCGCTGGTTACCTTCTTCGTAGGATTTCTGCAGACACTGTTCGGCCCCATGGTGCTGTCCTTTGCCGATGCCAAAACCCTGGGTTTCTCACAGGCGGTGAGCGCAACCGGCATGCTTGTCAGCAGTATCATTGTGGGAACGGTGACCCTTGAACGCAGGCACGCACGAATGCTGGTTGCCGGTCTTGCCATGGCGGGGGTGTGCCTCTCCCTTATGGGGATGAGCACCAATATCTTCTTTATAACGGGGGCCTTTTTCATGTTCTTCTTCGCCCTTCCTCTGATAAATACCGGCGCCGACGTGCTGGTTCGAAAGAACATACCCAACCAGAGCCAGGGACGTGCCTGGGGAATCATAGGGGTGCTTACCCAGCTGGGATTCGTATGCGCCTACATGGTCTCAGGTTACCTGGCTGATCATGTATTTAACCCTCTACTTGCAAACGGCGGGGCACTCACTCACACCGTTGGCAGGATCATCGGCACAGGGCCGGGAAGGGGGATTGGTCTCATGCTTGTTATTTCCGGTGCGTGCGTGGCGGGGGTGGCAGTAATTGCCTCCGGGATGACGCGGTTACACCGTCTGGATGCGGCACCGGTTTCATCACTACAGGAAAAGGAGTAAACCCATATGTTTACCTATAAGATAGTAAAGAAAGATTTTTTAAGAAAAAAAGCTGTCACCCTGGTTGTGTTCTCCTTCGTTCTGCTGGCATCGATGCTGGTTGCAACCGGTTCCAACCTGGTGGTACAGTTGACCGCTTCCCTTGATTACCTGTTTGAAAGGGCAAAAGTGCCCCATTTCGTGCAGATGCACGCGGGTGATATTGACAGGGAAACGATCGCTGACTGGGCACGAACAAATCCCATGGTAAAAGAGCACCAGGTGGTAGAGATGCTCACCGTTGACGGCTCGGCCCTTTACCTGGGCAGCAGCGAAAGTTCTGAAAAGGAAAGCGTTATGGACGTAAGCTTCGTAACGCAGAACCCGTCATTCGATTTACTTCTTGATACGGAAAACCGTGTGGCCAGTGTAAAACCCGGGGAGGTGGGTGTCCCCGTGTACTATATGCAGGAAAAAAACATGAAACAGGGGGACACGGTACGGATAAAGACCCCCTCCTTCGAAAAGACCTTTACCGTGGCAACCTTTGTGCGTGATGCCCAGATGAACACCTCCCTGGTGCACTCCAAGCGTTTCCTGGTGCACCCTGCAGATTACGCCCGCCTGGGAACACATATCGCTGACAGCGAATACCTGGTGGAGTTTCTGCTGCATAACATGGAAGACCTGGAGAAGTTTGCCGACAGCTACCAGGCATCGGGTCTTCCAGGCAGGGGACCTGCCGTGGATATCATGCTCTTCAAGGTGCTCAACGCACTTTCAGACGGCCTGGTGGCGGGTGTTGTCATCCTGCTGAGCCTTTTGCTTGTGGGCATCGCCGTTCTCTGCCTGCGCTTTACCATACTTGCCACCATCGAAGAAGACTACAGGGAGATAGGGGTCATGAAAGCGGTGGGGGTACCTGAAAAGAATATCAGGGGTATTTACCTGTCAAAGTACATGGTGATGGGAGCAGTGGCGGTAATTGCCGGGTACGGGTTGTCACTTACCTGTAATGGATTTCTTACTTCAAATATCCTCATGTTTATCGGCAAAGCCCCTGTGCGCATGGGACAACAGGCAGTTCCGGTAATTGCGGCGGGCATCATATGGCTCATGGTGGGGTTCTTTGTGATGGTGATACTCAGAAGGTGTAACCGCATCTCCGCGGTTGAGGCATTGCGTTCGGGAAGCACCGGTGACCCTGTGAAAGCGCGCCGAATGCTGAAGCTTACACGGTCCCGGCTGCTGGGTGTGAATGCCTTTATAGGTCTGGGGGATATCGTTCAACGTTTCAGGATGTTCGCACTGTTGTGTTTCGTGTTCTTCTTCTGCGGGGCCCTGATACTGGTGCCGGTGAACTTTCTTACCACCATACAGTCACCGGCGTTTATATCCTACATGGGAATAGGGAAAAGCCAGGTGCGTATAGACCTGCGCCAGACCGAGGATATGCAGAAACGATTTGAAAGCATGGTAGAAGCTATCGCCAGCGATAATGATGTGAAACGCTACTCTGCACTGGTAACTTCGCAGTTTACCCTGGTAAAAGAAAACGGTGAAACCGAAAATATAAACATTGAGACCGGTGACCTGTCTGTCTTTCCACTCGACTACCTGCACGGCACTACACCCGAAAATGAAAACGAGATCGCCCTTTCAGTGCTCAACAGCAAAGAGATGGAGAAGGACGTGAATGATACCCTTGTACTTCGTGACAGGGGAATGGACAAAAAGATGCGGGTTTGCGGCATCTACCAGGACGTTACCAACGGGGGCAGAACTGCCAAGGCATTGCTCGCGGCCGACCCCCAAAAGGTACTCTGGTACACCGTGAGCCTTGACCTGGTTCCCGGTATTGACATGGCAGAAAAGGTGAGCGGGTATTCTGATGCCTTTCACCCCGCACGGGTTACCAACATTGACGGTTACCTGGAACAGACCCTTGGCAATACCATTCAGCAGCTTGGCATGGTAACCATGGTGGCGGTGCTGGTGGGGCTCCTGGTATCTGTCCTCATCACCTCCCTCTTTTTGAAAATGATCATCGCCAGGGACGCCGGCACTATTGCCATAATGAAAAGCCTGGGATTCTCGCTGCGGCACATCCGCATGCAGTACCTCACCAGGTCACTGGTGCTTTTGGGGATTGGTATTGTACTGGGTACGGTATTTGCCAACACCCTGGGGCAGGACATTGTAAGCCTCTTGTGGTCATTCATGGGTGCCTCCCATATCAGGTTCGTCATTGACCCGCTGCAGGCATACCTGGTGTACCCGTTGCTGCTGGTTGTGTCCGTGTCGGCTGCAACCTTTATCAGCATCAGGGGTATTCGGGACACGAATATTGTCAGCATGATATCAGAATAATACAAAGGAGATATACTATGAATACAGTACTTGAATCAAGAAACCTGAATAAAAACTTCGCAATGGGAAAGGGCGTTGCCCAGCATGTTCTCAAAGACGTGAACCTGCAGGTAGAGAAAGGGGAATTCGTATCGGTTATGGGGCCCTCGGGCTCGGGAAAGTCAACCCTGCTGTACAACGTCAGCGGCATGGACCGGATGACCTATGGCAGCGTGGTGTTTAACGGAAAAGACCTGTCCCTTCTGCCGGAAAAGGAGCTTGCTGCGGTACGGCTCAACTACATGGGATTCATCTTCCAGCATGTGCACCTGTTGAAAAACCTTTCCATATTTGACAACATTATTCTTACCGCATACCTGGCAAACAAACGCAGCCGAAAAGAGGTAAACAGGAAGGCAGAAGAGTTGATGGAAACATGCGGTATAACCGATATCGCCGGAAACGATATTACGCAGGCCTCAGGCGGGCAGCTGCAGCGGGTTGGGATTTGCAGGGCCCTCATCAACGATCCGCAGATCATTTTCGGCGACGAGCCAACCGGGGCGCTTAACTCGAAGGCCTCTGCCGAGATCATGGCCCTGCTTGGTTCCATCAACAGTAGCGGAACCACTGTTATGCTGGTTACCCACGACGTGAAGGTGGCGGCTAAGACCGAGCGGGTGCTTTTCATGCTTGACGGGCGCATCGTTGAACAGAAGCACCTTGGGAAGTACTCCGGTGAGAAGCAGGATGCCAGGACACGTGAAGAGGTTCTCTCCGCGTGGCTGATGGGGCTGGGATTCTAGTTTCTTCTATATAATACTACGCAAAGGCACCGGCTTTCAGGCCGGTGTCTTTTGTTTTTTGTCAAACACCCCGGTTTCCACCATCTGCTGGAAGAAGTCCACCACGAACTTTTCCGGCGGGGTGTACTTGAGACCCAGTTCACGTATGCTTTTGGAGTTGTCCACCTTCCATGGGTAGCCAAGGTTGCGGCTTACCATCTTTCGGCCAAGGCCGATAAAAGGTGCCGCAAGCCACACCATGAACTTCGGCAGTTCCTTTTTCGGGAAAGGGTAGTCGTCCCCGAAATGGTTACGCAGTATCCCCGCGATTTCAAGCAGGCTTTTACTCTCGGCCGATATGATGTGCCGTCCCCGTGCACCGGGTGTGAAGCCGGCATTGTAATGGGCGTCGGCCACGTCACGCACGTCAACAACCCCGATCTCCATGGGGGGTGCCCCCATTTTCATAGTGCCGTCACCCATCTGCCTGAAGATATTGAAGCTTTCAGAGGTGGCGGTGGGGCTTATGCCGGGGCCCAGCACCAGGGTGGGGTTGATCACCACCAGGTCCCAGCGGTTTTGTTCATCGTGTATCTTCCAGGCCTCTTTTTCGGCCAGTGTCTTCGAATAGCTGTAGGGCTGGTGTTCAAGTGACGAGGTGGTGTTCCAGTCTTCCTCGGTAGCCGTGCCGCCGGGTATTGAAAGCAGGTCTTTGGTGTCCCCCACTATGGCGGCGCTGCTGCTGGTGAGCACCACCCGTTTTACCGAGGGTGTGCGGTTTGCCGATTCAAGCACGTTGCGGGTGCCTTCAAGGGCGGGGTCTACCAGCTCCTTCTGCGGGTCTTTAACCGCCGTGGTAAAGGGGGAGGCAGTGTGAAATACCAGTTCGCACCCCGACATTGGGGCGTCATATGATCCCGGTTCCAGCAGGTCGGCCTTGAAGAAGGTGATACTGCCCGGTGCATTCTCCGCAAGACGATTGAGATATTTCAGTTTTTCGGCGTTTTCGGGGTCACGCACCGGGGCATGCACCTGCAGTCCTTCGTCCAAAAGCCGTTTTACTATCCATCCTGCCACGTACCCTGTGGCCCCTGTTATCATTACCGGTTTTGTTTTGTCTATGGTTGTCATGGGAAAATATCTCCTCCGTTGTTTTCAGTATAATTGGTACAAGTAATGGAAAAACGGGGGAAAAGTCCACAAAACCCCCGTTTTTTGGAGATGAATAATCTATTTTCCCTTCACGCCTTTCTCAATACGATCGCCGATCTCTTTATCAATATTGTGCCAGTACTCAAACGCCCGTTTCAGCACCGGTTCGCTCACGGCGTTACTGAGATGTCCCACCACGTTTGCCACCAGCCGGTCACGCTCCCCGTCGTTCATGACGTTGCGTACCAGGTTGCCGGGCTGTACAAAGTCGTCATCCTCTTTATGCTGTGTGTAGGCGGCACGGAGAAACTCACCATCAGCGCTCCATACAGCGTCCTCCGGGTAGCGTGTTGGGTCGGCCTCGGGGCCCCCTTTCGAATTGGGTGCGTAGACCGGGTCAGACACGTTCTCAACCCGCATGGCACCACCCTTGCTGTAGCTGTGCACGGGGGCTTTTGGTTTGTTTACCGGGATCTGCTTGTAGTTCACCCCCAGGCGGGCACGATGGGCGTCGGCGTATGAGACCAGGCGGGCCAGCAGCATCTTGTCGGGGCTTGCCCCGATGCCGGGAACCAGGTTGTTTGGCTCAAATGCCGCCTGCTCAATCTGGGTGTGAAAATCTTCAGGATTGCGGTTGAGGGTGAGGCGCCCTACTTCGTGCAGGGGGTAGTCGCTGTGAGGCCATACCTTGGTGAGGTCGAAGGGATTGAACCGGTAGTTCTTTGCCTCGTCGAAAGGCATGATCTGCACCTTCAGGGTCCAGCTTGGATATTTCCCGTCCTTTATCGAATTGAAGAGGTCGCGGCGGTGGTAATCGGCGTCTTCACCCGCGATCCGGTCGGCCTCATCCTGGGGGATAAACTCGATGCCCTGGTCTGTCTTGAAGTGGTACTTCACCCAGAACCGTTCTCCCTTCGCGTTTACCCACATGTAGGTATGGCTGGTGTAGCCGTTCATGTGGCGATAACTCCTGGGAACTCCCCGGTCGCTCATGAGAATGGTTACCTGGTGGGCAGTCTCTGGTGACAGCGTCCAGAAATCCCACTGCATGTCGTGGTCGCGAAGGCCGCTGTCGGCACGGCGCTTCTGCGAATGGATGAAATGCTGGAACTTCATGGGGTCCCTGATAAAGAACACCGGGGTGTTGTTGCCAACCATGTCGTAGTTGCCCTCGGTGGTATAGAACTTCAGGGCAAAACCCCGCACGTCACGCCAGGTGTCGGGGCTGCCGGACTCGCCTGCCACCGTAGAGAACCTGGCCAGCACCTCGGTCTTCGTGCCCGGCTGAAACAGGGCCGCCTTCGTATAGGCACTCATGTCCTTTGTCACTTCGAACTGGCCAAATGCTCCCGAGCCCTTGGCGTGGGGTTGCCGGTCCGGGATCATCTCCCGGTTAAAATTGGCCATCTGTTCCATCAGGTAATGGTCGTGCAGCAGTATGGGGCCGTCGGGTCCCACGGTAAGGGAAAATTCATCACTGGCCACGGGCATCCCCGCGTCGTTTGTTGTTGGTTTTCTCTTTTCACTCATGTTAAAGTCTCCTTTTGTATTTTTGAGGCTTTATTGCTGTATTCGTTTTTCAGCTGGTGATATGTAATGATAAGCGTGGTGGTTGATTGCTGCCAGGGTGGGCTTTCATTGATCTTGTTGAGTATACTACAGCATGTAATCTATATACTATTGTAATTATTACAGAAAGTCAACATTTTATACCTTTTCTGTTTTCATGGTGTATGTATCCCCCGTAGTGTACACAGATCTTCGAACCCTACGGGGGGAATAATGGTTAATCAGAAAACTTGAATGATACCCTCAGCTTTGCACGGTAGGCGGCAATCTTTCCATTTTCCAGGCGTACATCAAGATCCTTCACTTCTGCCACCCGAATTTCCTTTAGCGATTTTGACGCGGTATTCAAAGCGTTTTCGGTGGCCTCTTCCCATGATTTGGGGCTTGACCCGATAATTTCGATAACCTTGTAGACACTATCCATAATTCCTCCTTTCTATATATTGTATTGGTTGAAATGTAATAATCTTTGGAGGAAGATTCAAGTTACGGGGGGATGCTTCATTCCGGTCAACAATGTCATTCC
>CAYZMH010000124.1:0-7049 GCA_964479445.1 uncultured Bacteroidaceae bacterium
ATAGAGGCTATCCGACTGGACCTTATCCCCCATCGCGGTGATGAAGTACAGGGGCCTGGCACTGCCGCTGACCTCCACGGGATGTACTTTGCCCCGGATGTTCTGCTGTGCATCCCGCAGAACCAGTTCATCCCCGGTATCCTGCGCATCGCCGGGCAGGTTCTCAATCTCTGCCACGATCGACATATTGGCCGGGTAAGACCGGAAGGAGGTATCCGCCGGTCCGGTTGACGCACCCTGGCGTGCAGCCGATTTCAACATCGTTCCCTCCACGGGGAAATAGAGATCCTGCGAGGAAGGCGCACCTTCCACCGGGGTGTAGCGGTACTTGTACCCCCCGTTGGGCCTGAGGTAGTCCAGGGTTCCTACCCATCCCATCAATTCATCGTACATGGCAAAGGCAAACTGCGATTTGATCAGGTCTCCGTCATTGGGGGTAAACAACCCGAGTGCTTCACTGGTAGTCATGTTTACCTGCGGGGTATACCCGATCCAGTTCCAGCCTTCAACAACCGGGACAGGCGTGTTCCTGGGATCTACCGGCACCCCGCTCACCTTGAGGGTGTCCTGGTGCGCCAGTCTCAGCATGTACATCTGCTCCGGTTCCGGGTAGTGCAACGTTCCGATCCAGTAGGAACTGTACTCCGAGTACCTGTCAATCCCTTTGATCATATCGCCGGGCTCAGGATCCATCCCTTCCAGGAGGTACGACAGGGGCTGACTCTGGTCCATCTGGATATTGAATGATCTCCAGTTCCATCCCTCATGAAGGGAAATTTTCTGGATCACGACCTGGTCTGCCTCAATGCTCACCGGTTCTGATGGGGTACCATACACCGCATTGTCCAGGAACTCATAGGCATCCGGATAGTTTTCCGGGGCCGCTCTCAGGTCGCTGACTTCCGCTCTCCGGTACTCCCTTCCTGTACTGGCATCCCAGACAAAGAACTCCACGTATTCCTCCGATACCTGGTTGCTGTATATATCCAGGAACACCTCGTACCGGTCATATTCTTCCACGTAGCTGAGGCTTCCGATCCCGCGGCACTCCCCGTCGATAAAAGCTGCTACCTTATCATGCGGGTCTGCGGAGATCACCTGGTTGATGGACAGGTACCCGATCACGTTCATGGAGTATTCATAGGCTTCCGGATCGATCTTCCAGTCGGATGGCAACCGGTCGTATACGCGGAGGCTAACCTTCAACTTCTCATCAAACCCGAAGTCGGTTTTCAGGCTGATATCTTTGCTGAAGGTTCCCACGTTCACCCCTTCATTGATGGTGAACACCACCTCTTTTTCACTGAGCGGCTCAATGGTGCCTTCCCGCTGGTCAACAGATGCCCACGCCGGGATGTTCTCTATGGTATAGAACTGTTGTTCCCCGCTGTGATTGATGATCGTTGTGGTGAAGGTTTGCGGAACATAGACCTCCTTCTCCAGGTCAAACTCCTGGTCGCTCCACTTCACCTGGTTCCTGTCTACATACGCGCTCCAGGTAACAGGCGAACTCATCTTGTTGCCATGCATGTCCTCCACGTTCTGCGCCGTGATATCAAGGATGCAGTTCTCCACTTTTCCTGAAGGCTCATTGATCACCAGGGCTACGCGGTCATTCTTGGCCACAAAATCGAAATCAACCCTGGAACTCGGTCGTTTCATGCGCACGTTCGGTACATCGGTCGCCTGGGTCAGTACACTGGTGCCTGACTGGATCGCTCTTTCGGGTGTAATGATATCCTGTATCATCCCGTCAATCACCGGGGCGCCTCCCATGACCTCCACGTAGGACTCGAACGGGAGGTAAGAGACCAGGCCCAGTTCGTCCCCGTCAAGACGCATGGCGCTGTTGCGCTGCAGCTGGTCCTGCTTGACCGCGGTATTCCATATACGCAGTTCATCGATGCTGCCGTTGAAGTGCTGGTCAAATTCAAAGCCGGCTATATCCTGGTTGAACAGTCCGCGTGCCCCGACAAACAGCCGGGCAGCCCCGAAGCCGTTCCATTCGGTGCTGGGCTCCGATACCACGAGCTCACCGTCAATATAGAGCCGGGTGTTCCCCACCCGTTGAACCACCAGGGCCAGGTGGTGCCAGCGGTTGTCAAAGGTTTCCACGCCCCCGGTCCTGATCCGTTTGCTGTTATTGCTCACCTGGATATTGCCCGAGGCATCGGTGTTGATACACCAGTAGGTGGGCATGTGGGTTCCGAACCGGAGCAGCTGCTCTTCGTACTCCGCCGCTTTTTCCGTTCCGAATAACTCACCGATCCTGGAGAGGAACTCCTGCTCACTGGCATAGATGTCATTCACCATGGGTTCAAGCAGGCTTTCCACGTCATCCTCCAGGGGCATCACAGCAGCCGTGCGGGCCAGGTCCTCCGGAGAGTAGTAATACAATACCTGGTCAGAATGGTCGCCATGCCCGTTGGAAAGCAGGCAGGTATTGGCTCCCTGGTCCCCTTTATACCAGAACTCAATGGTGAAATCCTCCTCTTCGCCAAAGGCCACATCACTGAAATCCAGGTCGATCATCCCCTCGCCGTTGCTGTCAAACGTGGCTGCATAGCCGGTGGGTGAGATCATCCAGGAAGTGTGCACGGATGCATTCCTTCGATGCACTTTCTCCGTGGCCAGGGTGCCGGTGGCATCACTGAACGGCCAGTAACCGATCAGCCCGGTCTCTTTCCCG
Source organism: uncultured Bacteroidaceae bacterium (assembly GCA_964479445.1). GTDB lineage: Bacteria > Bacteroidota > Bacteroidia > Bacteroidales > CAYZMH01. The sequence goes on from CAYZMH010000124.1 coordinate 2,690, forward strand.
CTGAGCGTGACCAGCATGTTGGCTGTGATCCCGCTGGCTGTGCGCGGCCGCTCCCAGATACGGAGTTCATGCAGGCTCCCCTTGAACGGGTCACCGTCGTTTACCATGGATTTACCCAGGTACACATCCCCGTAACCGGTGTAGGCCGGGTCCATGGATCCGGAACCGAGCAGGTAACCGTCTCTCAGTACCAGGGCCTCTTCCCTGACCCGGTCAAAGACAAAGGCCCAGTGGTGCCACGATCCGATCAGGTCGGAGGTGTTTACATTGTCCAGGGTATAATCCTGGTCTCCTACCTGGAACTCGATCTTCCCCTCTTCGGTCAACCAGATCGCGATGGCGTTTTCCGGATCGGTATGCTGGGAGAAGATGCATTCCCGCACGTGACTTCGCTCGCTCTTCAGCCAGAACTCAATGGTGAAGGATTTCCCCACCAGGTTGATCCCGTCCGGTATGCGTACATAATCGTCGGGTTGATCATCAAAACGTACGCTCACATCGTGCCGCAGCTCACTGCCGTTAAGGATTCCTCGCACATCGAAGTTTGCGAGCTTCGACAGTTTCTCCGCCTGGATATCCTCGTTGAACTCGATCACGATATCATCATCCGGGGAGAGGATCCCGTCGGCCGGCTGCGGGGTACCAAAGACCTTGGGCGGCTTGCGGTCCACCACGCCCGTCCAGACCTCCGAGAGGTCAAAAATCTCCGACCCGTCGGCACAGTTTCCGCAATAGGTCTTGGCCCGGATATCATACTCGCCGTCGGGGTAACCCGAAAGGTCCCACTCAATGGCGGTGAATCCCCCGGGGATCTCCTGCTGATCATCCTCCTGGGCCACCAGGTGGAAATCTTCGGTTTTAATCCATTCGGAACTGGCCGCCGGTTTGAACTGGAAGTTCAGTTTCTCAAAAATGGAGTTATTCAGGTCATACCCGGTCATCAGGACAGGTACCTTGGTCTCCCGCACCCCGTTGACCAGGTGCTGATCTTCGCTGTTGATGATGAAGTCGTTATCCGGACTCGCAATGGTGATGTCGGTGCAGGAGGGGATGAACTGCACGGAGAAGGTCACCGTATCAATGGCCTCCGGATCCAGCGACCTGCCGTTATTATAAAATTCATACTCGCACATGGAATAGAGGACAATCTGGATGCTGTCGTATTCATAAATATCGGGCTTGCCCATGGCTACCGACAGGGTTTTGTTGATCTGCGATCCCGGGGCAATCTCGTAGACCCGGTTCACCGATAACCCGTCTAGTTTGATAATCGCCCCGTCAGGGTTGGTGGACTCCAGCACCTTCGCTTCATAAAACATGGTCTCGTTGGTGTAGGAGTTGTTCCCCATCTGGAGGGTGAAATAGGCCAGGTTATCATCGGGTACATTGGTCTGCAGGGCGGGCGTGATCTCCAGGGTGGGCACTTCACGCCGGATGGTCGAACTGCCCAGCTGATCCACCCCGATCACCGGTTCCCCGGTAATGGTGTAGATATGCTTGCGGTACCGCGCCCAGAGCTTCTGTAACTTGCTGCGCTGACCGGCGGTAAAGAGGTAGATCTGATCGAACCCGTTGGTTTCATTCATCTCGACCTGGTCGCTGATCTCCTTGATGTCCGATTCATCCATCTCCTCCATGTTGCCGGCCACATCATCGCTCAGCCCCTCGTTCTCCTCCAGGGTCATGTCCAGCTTCAGGTTGATCATCCCGGTGACCGCTTCAGCCAGGTTAAGCTTGTTGGTAAACTCCCGGTCCCGGATCTGCTCCAGCTGGAATATGGCTTCACCGGGAATCAGCTCCGTGATGGCATCGGAAACGGTAAATTGACCGGTGAGCTCATCGAAAGGTACCTCCGTGGTTTCGGTGATGCCCAGGATATCCAGGAACAACTCTTCGATAGCCGGATCGCCCATGTCACTTTCAAACATGCTGTACAGTTCGGCAATGGTACTGCCGGTGACCTGGTGCTTGGAGGGTTCGTAATAATTCACCGGGGTGGCCTCTTCACGCGGACACATACTGCGGCCTCCTTTGAGGAGGAAGACCGGACCGGTACCCGTGCCGGCATCTTTCACGTCCACCGAAAAGTAGTCTCCCTGGTCGGGATCATGCAAGACATACCCGAAGGTGTTGGTCTGTGTGTTCTCCCGCGTGGTCGTGTTACCCGTCGAATAATCAAAGCTGATCCCCGTGCTGAAGTCCACCCCGATACCGGCAATCTCCGTACCAATCCCGGTGGTCGCCTCCATGTTGAAGGTGGATTCAAAACTATACGTATGGGACTGGGTAAGCGATGTCTCGGTCGATTGCTCAAAGGTAGGCCCGGCATCATACGAGATATTTTTGATCAGCTCTGCATGGTACTTTTCCATCTCGTTCCGCTCCAGGGCTTCACGCCACAGGCGGATTTGCTGGTTGTACTTCCTTATCTTATCATGATTCTTGGGAACCATCTCGCCCCGGTCGTTCTCCACGTACTCCTGGGGTATGTAATGGTAACTCGGACCGGTATAATCCAGGTCACGGTCGGTGTTCACCGGATCGTCGGTGGTAGCCTGGTCGCCCCAGCGCGGATCATCGTTGTTGCTCCCGTAAAGCGCGTGTCCCACGGGCAGGTTGGAAGAATAGGCCGGGTCATTCACGAACAGGTTGTTCCGAATGGCAATCAAATTGGGAATCAGGTAATTCTCAATGTGATCGGCGGTATAAATAAAGTGGGTGGCAGTTCCTTCCGGGGCGGCCAGCAACGATTGCTTGACTCCCAGCACATGTCCGCCTGATGCTCCCCCGGCGGTGGGCAACCCGGTGCTGTCGGCAAAACCGGCCGGCAGCAGGGTGAGCTCGTCGGCCAGGCTGACCCGGTAGTTTTTGGACGAACCGAAAAACAGGTCACTGGGCGCACCTGCCAGTTCGGGCGAATCCGAGGTTTGCCAGCTCTCCGTGGTGGTGTAACTATGGGTAAGCGTGCGGTCGGAACTCCAGCTTTTGGTGGAGCTGAACCCGAGATTCGCATCGAAATCAATATCGGTGGTGGTAGTGTACCCCAGTCCGGCAGAGAATTCTGTACCGGCCATGATGGAAAGCTGCTGCATACTCGACAGGCTGGAATGGGTGGAGAGGGACTGCTCAAAAGAAAAGGTCGTTCCTTTCTCCAAAAAGGAATAGCTTTCGCTCCCGGGAGGGTCGCGGAGGATCATGTCCACCACGTTCGGACCATTGGTAACGAAGTCACTCCCTTCAACCTGGTTGGCGCCAAGGACATAGCCGCGGAAATAGGCATCATCGGGATGCAGGGTCGACTCCGGGTAGGTAAAGGCCAGGTCACCGGGATCCCCGACGGGCTTCCATTCATACCCCACGTCATCCACCATCACCGTGATGTTCAATACACTGGTGTAGTTGCGCCAGGGGAAATTCTGATCGGTAAGCATGTTGGGCTCTCCTCCCTTGAAGGCATACAGGGATGCACCCTGGTGGATGGAAAGGGGGGCCGGACTCTCATTGTTGGCGAGCTGGTTGCTGATGATCACCTCGCCGTCATCCACCGGGACACGGTCCTCGATCGCCTCGTCACACCCGTTGATCCCATCGCATCCATCCTGGTTATAATAGACCTCTTCGGCATGCACCACCATTCCGTAATCATTGCCCTGCACGAAACAGGGATAATTCAGCGGGTTGGCCTCCAGGTCAAATTCCTGCGGCGCGCCCGTGGCCGGATCTTCATACCGCACCGTGAGCTCACCGCGGAACGGCGAAAGACTGTCAGATGCAGTGACCCGGATTTGAGGCGGGGTCCGGTAGATCAAATCGTACCGGTAGTTGTAGGTGGCGCTATCGATCTGGTTATTCCCTTCCATGCTGGTCTCCACGATGGTCACCGTACTGTCCATATCGAGGGGATACTGGTGCGGGTCTCCATCGTAAAGGAACTTCGCATCATACCCGTCGTTGATGATCTCCACCGGCTCGACTGTAACCAGGCTGTCCACTCCGCTGATGTCCATGGTAGCCGTCAGGGCCACTGTGTCAATGGCAATCACCGCCTCGACGGCCCCTGAATAGGTCTGCGTCACGGTCTGTTCCGGCTTAATCATGGAGAAGTCTGCCTCGGGGAATTCGCTGAAGTAATTGGCTACCTGCGGATTCTTGGGCACCTCGAAATTCCTGACCAGGTAAGGCATCGGCGGAACATCCAGCGTGTACTCGCCGGTGGCCGGATCGGTCTGAACATGATAGGAAGTACACCCGGTAGCCGCTTCAAAATCAAATGCGGCAACCCCGATGTTGTTCTTCGACAATCCCAGTCCGGGCTTTTTATCCCCTTCCCGGGTGCCTCCCACCACGCGGCCGGTGACCC
>CAYZMH010000125.1:0-7003 GCA_964479445.1 uncultured Bacteroidaceae bacterium
TTACAGGAGACATTTTCCAGCTGGAAAGACGGCGGGGCATGGCTGAACGGGAGTGCCATCCGCACAAGCGGTGCTGCCAGGCTGGCCGATGCGCTGATCGCCACCGGCTTCCCCTATACCAATTTTAAGCGCATCGACCCTTTTATGGAATCGCTCACCTGGTTCATGCAACACTCACACGGACTCCGCCGGCTGGGATCGGCCGCCACCGATATCGTTTACGTTGCCTGCGGCCGGTACGACGGGTTTTATGAATACGGACTCAATCCGTGGGATGTGGCGGCCGGGGTGCTGATCCTGCGTGAAGCGGGCGGAGCGGTCAATGATTTTCACGGCGGGGAGGATTTTCTCTTTAATGAAGAGATCGTCTGTTCCAACGGTCCACTGCAAGACGAATTTGTAAAAACTGTAATGGAATTAATGGGGTAGGAATGAAACGAACTCCCCGGTATGCCAAAACGATTTGTCAATATGTCCCATGAAACCAATGAATAAGACCGCAGTTGTCATATTGAACTGGAACGGGGCCGGCTATCTGAAAAAATTCATGCCCCTGCTGGAGGAGCGCACCCCACGGGATCGCGCCTTTATCGTGGTGGCAGATAACGGATCCACCGATGATTCGCTTACCTACCTGGAAAAGCACCACCCTGGCGTGCTGGTGATCCGGTTCGACCGTAACTACGGGTTTGCCGGGGGATACAACCGGGCCCTGCAGCAGATCGAAGCCGACTACTATGTGTTGCTGAACTCCGATATCGAAGTGACCGGCGGATGGCTCGATCCGCTTACCCGGTATATGGACCAACACCCCGGAATGGCTGCATGCCAGCCGGTGATCCTCGACTACCGGAAAAACGATCGCTACGAGTATGCCGGGGCAGCCGGTGGTTTTATCGACCGCTACGGGTACACCTTCTGCCGGGGCCGGATCTTCGATGCGGTGGAAGAGTTCAACCCTGACTACCAGCACGAGGGAGAGATTTTCTGGGCCACGGGGGCCTGCCTGATGGTCCGCCCCGAAGCATTTCACGGAGCCGGAGGTTTCGATGAAGATTTTTTTGCACACATGGAAGAGGTAGACCTCTGCTGGCGGCTTAAAAACCAGGGATACACCATCGGGTTCCAGCCCGGCTCCCGGGTATACCACGTCGGAGGAGGAAGTCTTCCCCGGGGCAATCCGTTTAAAACCTATCTCAATTTCCGAAATAACCTCTTTCTGTTATATAAAAACCTGCCGCGGAACAAAAGAAGAACTATTTTGTTTACCCGTATGCTGCTGGACCTGATCTCCATGCTCCTGTTCCTGTTTCGCTTACGCGGAAAGGAGGTGGCAGCGGTGGGCAGGGCTCACAGGGATTTCTACCGGCATCGGAGACGCTATAAGGAATTGTCAAAAACAGGCGGTGGTAATCAAAAAACAATTAATTTTGTAACCATATATACCCGTTCGATCGTTGTGGAATATTTTTTGAGGGGTAATAGGTTATTCCGGCAACTGGACAGGGCATTTGTTGCCGCGCATACAGGTCCGGGAAAAACAAACAGTGAAACAGAATAAGAAAAGGGAAGGATTTGGAGGGAGAAGGATACATAATTTGATAAGGAGAAGACAGAATGACGAAGATGAATAACCAGGAGAATACGGGAATCACCAGCCTGCCCGGACTGCTTACTTCCGGGGCAAAACTTCACACAGATAAAACAGCGCTGGCCTATGCCAATGGCTTTTCATACACCTACCGGGAGGCAGACCGGCTCACCACGCAGGTAGCACGGCAATTCTACGGATCAGGACTGGTGAAAGGCGACCGGATCGCCATCATCAGTGAGAACAATCCCAACTGGGGCATAGCCTACTTTGGCATCCAGCGTGCCGGGGGGGTTGCAGTTCCCATATTAACCGATTTCAGGGAGAAAGAGATGCAGTCCATCCTGGAACATGCCGGGGTACGGGCAGTGGTCATATCCGCCAAACAACGTGAAAAATTCACAAACGGCTTCCCCCCGTCGGTGCAATACCTTATGTCGGTAGAGGACTTCACCCTGGTAAGCGCCGAAGATCCCCACGGCCGGCATGCCTTCAATGCCAAAAAAGAGCCCGAAAAAATCACCCCGCAAGAGGGTGATCCGGTCGCATTTCCCGAAGTCACCGGGGATGACCTGGCAGCGATCATCTATACCTCCGGTACTACCGGTCGTTCCAAGGGGGTCATGCTCACCCACCGGAACATATTGCACAATGCTCATCAATCGGGCCATATCCACCAGATACTGGATTCTGACGTATTTCTTTCGGTGCTGCCGCTGGCCCATACCTACGAGTGCACGATCGGACTCATGGTGCCGTTGTTGAACGGGGCCGCGGTTCACTACGTCGACAGGGCCCCTACCGCCTCATACCTGGCCCCGTTGCTGAAAAAACTGCAGCCTACGACCATGCTTACGGTACCGCTGATCATTGAAAAGATATACCGTTCCCGTATACGGCCCCAGCTTCAGAAGTCTCCGGTTACACGCCTCATGACGCGGTTCGGTCCCACCCGCAAGCTCGCACACCGGGCTGCAGGAAAAAAACTGATGGCGTTCTTTGGCGGAAAAATGCGCTTTTACGGTATCGGCGGAGCGCCCCTTGCCCCCGATGTGGAGAAATTCCTGATCGAAGCCCGGTTCCCCTATGCCATCGGGTACGGACTCACCGAAACCGCCCCCCTGCTTGCAGGATTTGGTCCGCAAAACCAGACCTTCAAGTCGGTTGGGGACCCGCTGCCCGGACTGGAACTGAAGATCAACGATCCCGATCCGGAAACCGGGGAGGGCGAGATCATCGCACGGGGACCCAACGTCATGAAGGGATACTACCAGAACCGGGAACAGACGGAGGAGGTTTTCACTTCAGACGGATATTTCCGCACCGGAGACCTGGGGTACATTGACAAAAAAGGGATTCTCTATATCCGGGGGCGGCTGAAAAACATGATCCTTGGTCCGAACGGGGAGAACATCTATCCCGAGGAGATCGAAGCGCTCATTAACGAAACCGATTACATCAATGAATCCCTGGTAATGCAATACAAGGGCAAGCTGGTAGCGCGCGTCCACCTGAACGTGGAGTTCCTGGAACAGAAATTCCATGATCTGAAAAGCAATGCCCAGGATTTCCATCACCAACTGCAACAAAAGGCCGAGGGGTTAACAGATGAGTTGATGAACCATATCAACCAGCATGTGAGCAGCAACTCGCGTCTCCAGATGATCATCATCCAGGCAGATCCGTTCGAGAAAACTCCCACCCAGAAGATCAAGCGATTCCTGTACCAGCAACGCTGACAGGTTGGCTGGCATACCCGGGAGCGTCCTCCCCGGTCTTCACCCCGTGCCAGGGGTGTGATGGTTAACGCAGCCCCATCAGTCGCCCGATGGGATCCATCTATTTATTGGCCATCGAATATGCATGGTGGGTTACAGGGTTAACAGCTGATCAGCACCCTGGTTGTCTGCTCGAGGGAAATTCGCCTGCTTCCTTTGATCAAAATTGACATTCCGGTAACCGGTTGCTCCTCCAGGTAAGCTGTACAGGCACCGGCATCTTCGAAAAACCTGAAATCCCGGAAGGTATCTTTAAACCGGTAAAATACCGGTCCGACCAGCAACACCTCATCCAGCGGCAGATCGGTCAGCCTGTTCAGCAACATGTGGTGCTCCTGCTCTTCGGTCTGACCCACCTCCAGCATATCACCCAGGATAACGGCCCTGGGCGGATCGGTATAGGACATGAAATCATTGATCGATGCATGCATACTGGTCGGATTGGCGTTGTAGGCATCCATGACCACCCGGTTGCTCTTTCCTTCCAGCCACTCAGACCGCTGATTGGCAGGGTGGTATTCTTCAATGGCTGAACGGATATCGTCTGGAGTAACATTAAAAGCCCTGCCCACAGCCACTGCAGCCATGATATTTTCCAGGTTGTAGGAGCCCACAAGCCGGCTCTGCAGGTGAATCACTTCGTCGCCTGTTCGCAGGAGCACTTCGAGGAACGGAGTGGTCTGAACAATGGTCCCGAAAAGCTCACAACTGTCATCGGTGGCATAGGGAACAATTTTGAGTCTGCGCTCATGCGCCATGTTCACCAGCGTTTTGTCTGACAGATTAACAAAGACCTCTCTTCCGCGCCCGGCCAGGTAGTCATACAACTCGCCCTTCCCGGCCTTCACCCCCTCCAGCGATCCGAATCCCTCCAGGTGGGCTTTGCCCACGTTGGTGATCAGACCCATATGGGGATCGGCCAGCTCTGCCAGCAGGGCGATCTCCCCCCGGTGGTTGGCGCCCATCTCGATCACCGCCACCTGCTCTGTGTCCATCTCCAACAGGGTAAGGGGTACACCGATATGATTGTTCAGGTTTCCACGGGTGGAGAGGACCCGGAATTTTTTTCGAAGCACCGCGGTGATCAGCTCCTTGGTGGTGGTTTTCCCGTTGCTGCCGGTCAGACCCACCACTTTTGCCCTCTTCTGCTGCCGGTGACGGGCTGCCAGCTGCTGCAGGGCTCTCAGCGAGTCGGGTACGGTCACCACCCGGTCTGATCGCTCCTCACCGGGATTATCGGTGACTGCCAGCCGGCACCCTTTCTCCAGGGCATCGGTAAGGAACCGGTTGCCATCAAAGTGCTCCCCCCGCAGTGCAAAAAAGAGCTGGTTCTCCTTCAGTGTACGCGTATCGGTGCAGACACCGTCTGACTGCAAAAACTCCTTGTATAATTCTGTTAACTGCATGAGAGAGACCGGAAAAAAAGAGGCTGCTCCGCGGGAAACAGCCTCTTGAATACTATTCTGTAAAGGGTTGGTTTTAGAATCCGGACGGACTTCCCACGCGGGTCATGGCGCACCGGAAACCAAGGTCTTCGCGCGCTTCGGTCTCCAGGAGGAACCTGCGTTCACCCGGACTCAGCCAGTAGGCACGGTCTTTCCAGGAACCGCCCTTATAAACCCGTACGTTGTCATTGATCAGCGATGACTGTTCATATTCATTAAAGACATACATATCTTCCGATCCGTCGTATTCGGAGGTATCCCCCATGGCACCGGTTTCCATCACCGACTGCATATCGCCGTCCTGGTAGTTCCGGTAGTCTGCTTTGCGGTAGTTGAACCGTCCTTCGGCATCGGACTCGGAGATCGGTTCATACATCACGCGGCCCAGGCTGTCGAGCATCGGGTTGCCATTGGCATCCAGTACCTGCTTCTCATAAACATTCCCCCGGAAGGGACGGAACCCGGAAACATCCAGGTGTGACTTGGGACGGTATACGTCCAGCACCCATTCATTCACGTTCCCGGCCATGCAATAGAGTCCGAAATCATTCGGCCAGTAAGATTTCACCGGTGCGGTGATACTGGCATTATCGTTGAGTGCGCCGGCCACTCCCATGTAGTCCCCGCGACCGCGGGTGAAGTTGGCCATCATCTCGCCCATGTTCCGGGGATTGTCGTTTCGTACATTGTGCCCGTTCCACGGGTACTTTCTGCGTTCCCATACAAGCTCATCCACGGAGTTACCGATCAGACCCAGCGCTGCATATTCCCACTCGGCCTCGGTCGGCAGGCGGTACTTGGGAAGAAGAATCCCATCTTCAGTCTTCACGCCCCTGGTCTCCTGTCCGGGCCGCAAACTCGGCAGCGGGTTGGCATCGTTGGGCACGTAGAGTCCGTTCAAATACGCTTCGGTATTGAAGTTCCGCTCATCCTGCTGGTCGGTTTGCATGGGAATGATCCCCATATCCACCAGGATCTTCTCATTCACCCGGTCGGTCCGCCATAACGCATAATCATTAGCCTTCAGCCAGTTCACGCCTACAACAGGATACTCGTTGTAGGAGGGGTGGCGGAAATAATACTCCAGGTAAGGTTCGTTGTATGCCATCACATCCCTCCATACGAGGGTGTCGGGCAGCGCGTTTTCCACAATGTCGGGGTTGTTGACACCGAACACGCGGTCCAGCCAGTAGAGGTATTCACGGTAATCCACGTTCCGGATCTCGGTGACATCCATGTAGAAGGAACTGACGGTCACTCGCCTGGGGACATTGTCCCATTCATACAAAACATCATCCTGTGTTCTTCCCATGGTGAAGGTACCCCCTTCGATAAGGGTTAAACCGGGCCCTGTCTCCTGCTCGGCAGCAGTTTTTACTTCAAATCCCCCGGTGGACTCTTCATTATAGGCCCATCCGGTGGTGGTGGAAACATCTCCGGATTCCGAAATATCTCCTCCGCCGCATCCTGCAATAACGAGTGCAGCGAAAAGTACAGGAACCAGCCTCAGCGTCATTTTCATGGCATGTATGGTTTAAACAGTTATAACAATGCTAATATAAAAACTTCTATCAAAAGTAACTAAATTTTCGGAAGATTTATTGCCCTCCGTGGTTTTCTTGCCTCTGACTTTCCCAAAATAAACACCAGCGACAATTCGTGTGCCCCGAGTCCGGGCAGGCTCAGCGACGGACGGGTTAACCGGACATCGTAGCTGTAGCGAAAGCGAAAGGGATCATTCACGTATCCCAGTGAGAACGCCATGTTCCCATGCTCCAGCCCCGGATCGTGCCGCATCCCGAATCCCGCCAGGAAATGGGTAAAATGCACATCCATCGCATACTGGATCTGTCTGACCTGGGCCTGCTGGATATACACTATATAAGGTACCATGGTAAGGATCAGCCAGCCGGTCCCCCGGTCGGTCACCGGGATCTGCATCCCCGCATGCACCGTATAGCGCCGCGGGAGCCTGGCCTGGTCCCCGCCGGCCGGTGAAATACGGGGTTCCAGCAGGTGATGCACCGCCACGCCCCCGTAACTGTTTTTATACCGGAAAGTGGCTCCGGCAGACGCATCGGGATAGATCCTGTTGTACGATCCGGGAGTCTCGGTGGCCGGCAGCACGGATCCCGTAACCGGATCGATCATATCACCGAACACCAGGTCATCCCCTGCCCCGGGTCTGA
>CAYZMH010000126.1:0-6862 GCA_964479445.1 uncultured Bacteroidaceae bacterium
GAGCATATACCTGGAAAGACCTGCGCATGGATGCTTCGGTTTACTATAATAAACAAGCGTCGGATAACATTCCCGAAGTGGCCTGGAGTTCCCAGAGCTATGTCTATAATCTTACCCTCTGGATGGCGGCGAATATTGATGTCAGGGATCTCAAACAATACTGGGTTCCCGGAAAGGAGGGGTACCAGCAAAGGCATTATATGACCACCTGGTACAATAATCCCTATTTTCTTGTCAATGAATACAGCCAGAGCTACTACAAGGATGTTTCTTACGGCCAGCTCTCTTTTACCTACGATCTGGCGGAAGATTTACAGGTCAGGCTTCGCAGTGGGTTCAACTATTACGGATTGAATCGCGAGACCCGTGAGCCCATCAGTTTTGTGCGGAATTTCACCCGGACCGAAGGTGATTTTGTCGTCAAAAATGACCAGGATTTCAGCATGAATACCGATCTGATCCTTACCTATGAAAAGGACTTTGGTAATTTTCTGTCGATCAATGCCAGGGCGGGGGCATCCAATAATTTTGCTTCCCACCGCTATAGCCGGTTATCCACAGACGGACTGGTGATTCCCGGTTTTTATAATATCAGCAACTCTCTCAATACCCTTGGCGGTTCCAATTCCTTCAGTGAATCGGAGCGAAACAGTGTGTACGGGATCATTGATTTTGAAATCCTTGAGTCAATTTACCTCGGCATAACCGGACGGAACGACTGGGTTTCAACCCTTCCCCTGGAAAATAATTCGTTTTTCTATCCATCGGTGGCGGTGAGTTATATTCTGACTGATATGTTTGAGATTCCGGAACCGGTCACCTTCATGAAACTCCGGGCTTCATGGGCGCAGGTTTCCAACGGGGACCTGGGATCCACTTACGGACATCTTACGGCTTACAGCAGCGGTATTAACTGGCAGAACAACACCTCCCTGGTGTATCCCGGCACCATGATCAGTCCGGATCTCAAACCCGAGACCTCATCCAGTTATGAAACCGGCGTTGATCTCCGGTTTCTTCAGAACCGGCTGGGGCTGGACTTCACCTATTTCTATACGCTGGATTATAACAACCTGGTTCATGTATCGATCTCCGATGCTTCCGGTTACAGCTCCCAGCTGGTCAATGCCAACGAATATGAAAAGAAAGGCATTGAAATGGTCTTACGGGGGACCCCCATCAAAAGGGGATTGTTGCAATGGGACATGATGATGAACCTGGGTCAGATCAGGTCCTATATCAAATCCATAGATTACGGTGAAAGGATCGGATATTTGGAGGAGGGGGATCGTATCGATGCCCTGTGGAGAAATGTCTGGATGACCAATGACCAGGGTGAACGCATCATAGGTTCCAACGGGTACAACCTGGAGGATCCTTACCGCCGCATGATCGGGTACGATGATCCGGATTGGTCCTGGGGATTGCAGAACAGTTTGCGGTACGGACCCTTTACGTTACGCATTGGCATTGACGGAAGGATTGGCGGATTGATGGAGAGCAAGACCCTGCGCAACATGTGGTGGTCGGGGGTGCATCCCGAATCGGTGAATATTAACCGTGAATATTCAAATGCGGGACGAATATCCTATGTTGCAGACGGGGTAGTGGTCACCGGGGGATCGGTTGAATATGATGCCGAGGGCAATATTGTCAATGATACGCGTACTTATGAACCCAATACGGAACGGGTGAATTACGAGAATTATATCACCACGTTTCACAGCAAGTCTTTCGGAAATCATTACTACGATGAGACATTTCTGAAATTAAGGGAAGTGAACCTGACCTTTACCTTTCCACCCCGGTGGATCAGTACTACTTTCATAAAAAAGGCTTCCTTTTCGCTTGTGGGAAGAAACCTGGCCATGCTTGCAACCATGAAATATATCGATCCGGATCCCGGTAACGATATCCAGATGCAGACACCCTCCATGCGTAATATGGGATTCAATTTTAACATTACCTTTTAATTTTTGTCATCATGAAACGTTTTATCATACTAATAACCAGTATAGCACTTTTAGCCGGCTGCCAGGAGTTCGAGGAGTACCAGGAAGATCCCAACCGCACCACTGTGGCCACTCCCGGTTTGATCCTTACAAACCTTCAAGTGCAGGCATTCAACTCCATTTCCCTCGATGCAGCACTGGCATCCAGGTACCTGGTGAATATTAACCTGGCCAGCGATTATCAATATTACAACTGGAAGCAGGGGAGTTATTACAACTACTCTCTTTTGCGCCAGGTGATCAAGATGGAGGAGGAGGCAAAAAGGATCGATGCACCCAATTACCTGGCTATTGCCAAATTCTTTCGTGCCTACCTGTTTGAGCAGATGACCCGGCAATTCGGAGACATCCCCTATTTCTCAGCCTTACAGGGTGAGGATGGGTTGCTGGAACCCGAATATGACCCGCAGGAAGATATATACATCGACATGTTGAGGCTGCTTGATGAAGCCAATGATGAGATTTCCGGGGCGAATGGCGCTATAGCGGGAGATGTGGTGTTCGGGGGCGATCACGATAAATGGAAAAAGCTGATCAATTCTTACAGGCTGCGTGTTCTGATGAGTCTTTCGGCCAAAACAGGTCATTCCGAATTGGACGTGGCAGAACAATTTGAAGAGATCTACACCCATCCCAACGACTACCCGATTATGAGCGGAAATGAAGATAACTGTGCCTATTCCTATAGTTTTGAATCGGGTAATCTCTACCCGTTTTACCAGAAGGCCTATATCCTTACGGCTCATATCATGGAGGAGTCGTATGTGGATCGCATGAAAACCAGGGAGGATCCCAGGTTAATTGTGCTGGCCGACCAGGAGGAGCGCCATGCCGGGGAAGACTCCCTGGATTTAACTACCTATGGAGGATTTAACGGAAGTGACCGGATTGATACCAATACAGGAAGATTGGGTAACGGGGAGGGATCCCCCATTGATGAGCGCTATATCCAGGACCCTGAGCCCGAGCCCAACCTTGCCATGGGATATGCCGAGGTGGCGTTTACCCTGGCAGAAGCAGCTCAACGGGGATGGATCGAGTCAGACCCGGAGGACCACTACGAGGAAGGGATACGAGCTTCCATGAATTATTACGGGATCAGTGGCTCCCGGATCCAGGAGTACCTGGATCATCCAGAGGTGCAATTTGACCCGGTAAACGGACTTGAAATGATCCTAACCGAAAAACACTCCGCCATGTTTCTGAATTCTGGGTGGGAACCCTTTTACAATCAGCGGCGAACCGGTTTCCCCGAGTTTGATGTTTCCGGCGACGGGATCCTCAATGAGGGCCGGATCCCCAGGCGATGGATGTATCCCACCCGGGAGATCGAGCTGAACCTGGAAAATCTGACCAAGGCCATCGACAGGCAATACGCATCCGATAACATCAACGAGATGATGTGGTTGTTGGAGGAGGAGTAGAAACTGGTTGTAATCTGTCCAGGATCCACGGCATGAGCTCTGCTACGGTGGGGTGGACCAACACGGTTTGCCTGAAGGTGGAGCAGGGCACCTGAGCCTGGATGAGTGCGGCAAACATGCCGATGATCTCATCGCCGCCGATCCCAAGGATGGAGGCACCCAGGATCAGATCGGTATCGGCATCGACCAGCAGTTTGACAAACCCGGTGGTTTCCGACATCTCCCTGGCGCGGCTGATTTTGCTCATGGGCATTTCCGCCTTCAGCACCCTTTTCCCGGATTGCACCGCCTCTTTCTCGGTCATGCCTACGCGACCCAGTGGCGGATCTGTAAAGAGGGCATAGACCGGGGTGCGATGAGATACCTTGCGCGGACCGTCAAAAAGGTAGTCCAGTAAGACTTCCCCGTCATTGACCGAAGTATGGGTAAAGGCACCTTTCCCATTCACATCCCCGACGGCAAATATGCCCTCCACGCCGGTCCGGCAGTGGTCATCCACCCGGATAAAGCCTTTTTGATCGGTGCTGATACCCGCGGCCTCCGGGTTTAACCGGTCGCTGTTGGGTTTACGGCCCGTGGCCACGAAAAGGTGTGACCCATTCAGGCTGGCTGGCCCGCCGGGTCCTTCCGTCTCTATGGCCACGCCACGTTCATCTTCCCTTACCCTTTTCGTTTCGGTTTCGAGGTGCACGCTGATGCCTTCCTTTTCAAGAAATTTTCGGATCGCTTCGGCTACATCGGCATCTTCCCGGGGCATTACCTGGGAGCCTCGTTGGAGGATGGTTACCTCCGAACCGAAGCGCCTGAAAACCTGTGCAAATTCGATCCCGATATAGCCCCCGCCTATGATCACAAGGTGTGCCGGAAGCTCTGCCAGGTCCAGGATCCCTGCATTGTCAAGCCAGGACACCCGGTCAAGTCCGGGTATGGGAGGCACCGACGCCCGTGTGCCGGTGTTGATGATGATTTTTTTGCCCCGGATTTCCCGGTTACCCGCTTTCACGGTATCCGGACCTGTGAAGTGTGCCCAGTTACGAATAAACGTGACATTTTCGGTGTTTTCCAACCATTGGGTCATACCCTCTTTTGATCCGTTTCGGATATCGTTCATGCGTTCACGGATTCGGTTAAAATCCACGCGGGCGGGCCCCCCTTCAAATCCGTATTCTGCCCCCTGCCGGGCCGTATGGATTGCTTTTGCACTGGCCACAAGGGTTTTGGTGGGTGTACAGCCATGATTGACACAGCTGCCTCCCGGTTTGCCGCCCTCGATGACAGCGATGGAAGATTCGTTGGGGATTAAACTGGATAGCAGGGTGCCTGCGGCCTGACCGGTTCCGATGATAATGGTGTCAAAGGTTTCCATAATAAGGTTTATAAGTTCAACATGTGAATGACGCAAATTGTTTCTTACCTTCAGGTCGCCGGCGAGAGAGAAAACTTACACTTATTATTCATTTTTCAGCCACTAATTTGCAATCGATATGACGAAACAGTACCATGCATCTTTCTGTAAATGGTTCCCGTTTTGTCCCATGAAACGATTCTATGAGAAAGGGCTGCTGGACAAATCCTGGATCGACCGATACTGTAAAGGGGAGTGGAAGCAATGCGTGCGATACAGGATGGAAGCAAAAGGGGAATATCACCCCGACCATATGCTTCCCGACGGAACACTGGATCCATCACTTAGGTGATGGCGGGATCCTGATCCTCTAACAGGGTCTGGCTAACAGGCTATGTGGTTGCCAGGCAGTTTACCCGGGAATATTAAGGGATCACCCGGATATCCCTGTTTTCAATCATCTGCTGCAGCTGGTTGAGCAGGCTCTGTTCATGCGGATCTTCGTATCCATCTTCGGTGGCGATGTGTATGATCTCGTCCAGTTCAGTCCTGCTGAGCTGATGATCTTCAATAGCTTGTTCTATCCGTTCCCGCAACCTGCGGGCGCTCTCACTAGGGGTCATGTTGCCAGATAGATTTGGTGATCACTAAAAATAGCGAGGAATTTTCATTTTTCCTAAAAATGGAGGCGAATCTTCTGCTTTTTCAGGCGGCGTACCCATACAGGGATTTCGGGGATGAGAAAAGGCATCGCTCGCCGGCAACCTAGCCATGGAATTCGGCAGGGGTGGAAACAATTTACATTTGAATTGGTTTCTTATTAGTAGAATATTCACCTTACACCGGCGCTTTTCCAGCCTGATTCATGGATCGTGGTCTGTGAACTATACCGGAGCCGGACAAACTGATGCATTATGAAAGAGATCCATACCAATGAAGTGGCAGAAAAACTTCGTGAGCCCCGTGTGAAACTCATTGATGTGCGGCCTGTTGATGCTTACAACGGATGGACCCTGAAAGGAGAAAAAAGAGGGGGCCACATCGCCGGGGCAAAAAGCTTCCCTGCAAAATGGTTTCGTTACATGGACTGGGTGGAGATGGCCGGTCAGAAAGCGCTCTTGCATGAAGATGAATTGATCCTGTATGGCTATGAACGGGCTTCTGTCCTCAAGGCGGCCGAGCGTTTCGAGGCATCCGGGTATCGCAATGTCTCCATTTATCTCCGGTTCCTCGAGGAGTGGGTTCCGGACACGGATCTTCCCATGGATCACCTGCAGCGCTTTCCGCATCTTGTCTATGCAGATTGGCTAAAGGAGCTTCTCGATGGAGGGAATCCTACGCTTTATGATAATGGCCGGTATGTGTTGGTACATGCGCACTACAGGAACCGGGATGCCTATCTTAGCGGACACATTCCCGGTGCCGTGGATATGGATACCAACGCGATGGAGGACACGATCACCTGGAACCGGCGATCTCCTGAAGAGCTGAGAAAAACCCTTGAGGAACATGGCATTGCATCTGATACTACCGTTGTGCTTTACGGGAAGTTTATGAATCCCGACAAGCGGGATCCGTTCCCGGGAAGTGCAGCCGGGGATATCGGGGCCATCCGGCTGGCATTTCTCATGATGTATGCCGGGGTAGCCGATGTTCGGGTACTCAACGGGGGATTTCAATCGTGGATGGATGCCGGGTACGATACTGGTTACAACGATGTACCCAAGAAGCCCGTGGAGGACTTTGGCGAGAAGATTCCGGCACACCCGGAGCTGGCCGTAGATACGCCCCGGGCCCGGGAAATGCTGAAAGCAACCAATGCAGAACTGGTATGTGTTCGGAGTTGGCCGGAGTATGTCGGGGAAGTCAGCGGATATAACTATATCGAGCCCAAAGGAAGGATTCCGGGAGCCATTTTTGCTGATTGCGGTACGGACGCTTACCACATGGAGAATTACCGGAATTTTGATCATACAATCAGGGAGTACCATGAGACGGCGGAGAAGTGGAGTAAACGCGGGATCACCCCCGATAAACACCTCGCCTTCTATTGCGGAACCGGCTGGCGGGGCAGCGAGGCA
>CAYZMH010000127.1:0-6793 GCA_964479445.1 uncultured Bacteroidaceae bacterium
CGATGGAGATATACGGACCGGGACCGGTAACCGGACCGCATCCCTGCAGGAACGGAAGGGCTATGGTTACGATCAGGGTGCTCCAGCTGTGTTTCATGCCTATCCTCCGAAATCGTCAAAGTCGATCATCTCCTCGGGAACTCCCAGGTTGTAGAGAAGGTTATGCACGGCATCGTTCATCATGGGCGGACCGCACATATAGAATTCAACCTCTTCGGGCTCTTCATGTTCTTTGAGGTAGTTATCGTAGAGCACCTGGTGGATAAAGCCGGTGGGGCCCTCCCAGTTATCCTCGGGCAGGGGTTCGGAGAGCGCCAGGTGAAAGGAGAAATTGGGGAACTCCTTCTCGATGGCCCGGAACTCATCCTCGTAGAACACCTCGCGCAGGGAGCGTGCCCCGTACCAGTAGGAGATCTGCCGGTCGGTGGTTTTCAGGGTGTGGAACAGGTGGAACAGGTGGGAACGCAGCGGCGCCATGCCGGCGCCTCCGCCCACGTAGACCATCTCCCGCTTGGTGTCTTTGATGAAGAAGTCGCCGTACGGACCCGAGATGGTCACTTTATCGCCCGGTTTGCGGGAGAAGATGTAAGAGGAACAGACCCCGGGGTTGACGTTTTTGAACTGACCCCGGCTCACATCCCAGGGCGGGGTGGCGATCCGGATATTGAGCTTGATGATGTTCCCCTCGGCCGGGTGGTTGGCCATGGAGTAAGCACGGAAGGTCTCTTCGGAATTCTTCATCGTCAGGTCCCACATGTTGAATTTATCCCAGTCCCCGCGGAATTTCTCATCCACCTCGATCTCCTTTCCGAAATCCACCTCGCACTTCGGCACATCGATCTGGATATACCCCCCGGGCTGGAATTCCAGCTTCTCGCCCTCGGGAAGTTTCACCACGAACTCCTTGATGAAGGTGGCCACGTTTTTGTTGGAAACCACCTCGCACTCCCACTTCTTGATCTCCAGCACCTCCTCGGGCACCCTGATCTTCATGTCCTCGCGGATCTTCACCTGGCAGCCCAGGCGCCAGTTATTCTGCTGCTCCTTGCGGGTAAAGAATCCGGTTTCGGTGGGCAGAATCGATCCGCCCCCTTCCAGAACCTGGCATTTGCACATACCGCATGTACCACCTCCCCCGCATGCAGAGGGGAGAAAAACCCCCTGGCCGGAAAGGGTGGAGAGGATGGTGTTGCCCGGGGATACTTTCACATCCTCATCGTTAATGGTAAGCGTGACGTCCCCCTGCGGGGTCAGCTTTTTTCTTGCATAGAGCAGGATGCCCACCAGGGCAAGGATCACAACCAGGAAAACCCCGAAGCTGATAACAACGACCCAGAATGTTGATGTAAGCAATATCATTTGGCTTGCAGTTTCATTCGTTTATAATTTAATCCCCATAAAGCTCATAAAGGCAATCCCCATGAGTCCGGTAATAATAAATGTAATCCCCAGTCCGCGCAGCGGAGCCGGTACGTTGGAGTAGCGAATCTTTTCACGAATGGCAGCGATCCCCACGATGGCCAGGAACCAGCCTACTCCCGAACCGAGTCCGAACACCGTCGCCTCGGTAATGTTGGCGTACTCCCGTTCCTGCATAAAGAGCGAACCCCCGAGAATGGAGCAGTTCACCGCGATCAGGGGCAGGAAGATCCCCAGGGAGCTGTAGAGGGTTGGAGAGAACTTCTCAATGATCATCTCAACCAGCTGCACCATGGAAGCGATCACCGCGATAAACATGATGAAGCTGAGGAAGCTCAGATCCACATCGGCCAGGTTCGGACTGATCCATGAGAGGGCACCCGGTTTCAGGATATAGTTCTCGATCAGAAAGTTGATCGGGACCGTAAAGCCCAGCACAAAGATCACTGCAACGCCCAATCCCGTGGATGTCTTGACCGTCTTGGAGACGGCCAGGTATGAACACATGCCCAGGAAGTAGGCAAAGATCATGTTGTCAATAAAGATGGACTTGACAAATATGTTGACTAAATTTTCCATGACTCCGGTTGATTAATTTTCCTCAATCAGTTCTTTGTTCCTCGATCGCTGGATCCAGATGATGATCCCCACGGTAATAAGCGCCATCGGCGGCAGGATCATCAACCCGTTATTTTCGTAGCCTGCCTCGTAGAAGGCCTGCGGGATCACCTGGTAATCGAACAGGGTGCCGGTACCCAGCAGTTCGCGGAAGAAGGCCACGATGATCAGGATCAGGCCATACCCCGCTGCATTGCCGATTCCGTCCAGGAACGACGGCCATGGTTTATTTCCCAGGGCAAACGCTTCCAGGCGCCCCATAATGATACAGTTGGTAATGATGAGTCCCACGAAAACCGAGAGCTGTTTGCTCACCTCGTAGGCATAGGCCCGCAGCACCTCATCCACCAGGATCACCATGGTGGCGATCACCACCAGTTGCACGATGATCCGGATGCGGGGCGGGATAAGCTTGCGGAGCAGGGAAACCACCACATTGGAAACAGCCATTACCACCACCACGGAGAGGGCCATCACGATGGACGGCTTCAGTTTCACGGTGATCGCCAGGGCCGAACAGATCCCCAGTACCTGCACGGTAATGGGATTGCTGGGTCCGAGCGGTTCCTGCAACAGCTTCATGTTCTTCGCAGAGAATAAAGGTTCTTTATCGCTCATAACAGTTCGTTTGTTTTTTATACCTGGTTGGACTTCTCTTTAAAATGGCTCACATATCCCCGGAGGCAATCGTACAACATCTCCTCCAGTCCGTTAGAGGTGATGGTCCCCCCTGAAATGGCATCCACGCCGTGAGGATTGTCCGGTGCGGCTCCTCCCTTGATCACCTTAACGGAGACAAAATTGCCCTCCTCGTCGAAGATCTTCTTGCCCCTGAACTCCTCCTGGAACCAATCGGTGTTAATCTCCGCTCCCAGTCCGGGCGTCTCCTTGGCATGATCGTACACGGCGCCGTAGATGCTGTTCATATTGGCATCAAAGGAGACATATCCCCAGATAGGACCCCAGAGTCCTTTGCCCCGCACCGGGACAATATATTTTTGGGTCTCATCGGGTTTCTCATATACAAATACGGGCAGGCTGCGCTCCCCGACCGGTTTGCCGATCTCATCGTCAATGCGCAGTGTCACCTCGAAAGCATCCCGGTCCTCCAGCTCCTCTCCCTGTGCGTTTATCACGTAGGAATCGGTGATGTATTTCCCGAACTCCTCGCTGATGTAGGAGTTCTTATCCTTCACCTGGCTGGCCTCGGCGGCTTTGCCCACCGACCGGAGGATATCCTCTTTCCGCTCGATCTCCTGGTTCATGTTCTGGCGCGGCTTCAGCTGCATGGCCACAAAGGAGAGCAGCACCGCCACGAAGAACACCATGGCCAGGGAGAAGATGAAAATGTATGTATTGCTGAAACTTTTCATGGGTCCGTTTATTTTAAGCGTGTACCTTGGCTCGTTTGATTCTTCTCCGGATGTTTGCTTCAACGATATAATGATCGATCAACGGGGCAAACACGTTCATCAGCAGGATGGCCAGCATCACCCCTTCGGGATAGGCCGGGTTGAGCACCCTGATCAATATGGCCAGGAAGCCGATGAGGAACCCGTAGATCCATTTCCCCTTCTCGGTCTGCGTGGCCGAAACCGGATCGGTGGCCATAAAGACCGCACCGAATGCAAATCCCCCGATAAGCAGATGCTGCCAGAAGGGGATCTCCATAAAGGCATTCACCGCGAAAACATTCAAAATCAATCCCATCACCGCACCGCCGGCAAAGACCGATACCATGATCTTCCAGTTACCAATGCCGGTAAAGAGCAGGAGCGCGGCCCCCAGGAGGATGGCCAGCACAGAAGTTTCACCGATCGACCCGGGGATGGTTCCCAAAAACATATCCCAGGTAGTAAAGGCTTCCCCCACACCATTTACGAAGGTGGAGCTGTCCTGGGCAGCCTGACCCAGGATGGTGGCACCGGAAAACCCGTCCAGGGTCTCCATCCCCCCCTTCAGTCCGGCAATCCATACCTGGTCACCCGACATCCAGGAAGGGTATGCAAAAAAGAGAAACGCCCGGGCGGTCAGGGCCGGATTGAGAATATTCATCCCGGTTCCGCCAAAAACCTCCTTCCCGATGATCACGGCAAAGATCGTGGAGAGCGACACCATCCAGAGGGGCACATCCACCGGCATCACCAGCGGGATGAGCATCCCCGAGACCAGGAATCCTTCATTCACCTCGTGTCCGCGCACCTGGGCAAAGATGAACTCCACCGCGAGTCCGGTTACATAGGAGACCACCACGACGGGGATCACTCTCTGCACACCGAACCACACATTCTCCCAGAAGCCGGTCTCCACACCCATGGCCAGGAAGTGCTGATAGCCGGCATTCCAGATACCAAAGAGCAGGGCCGGAACCAGGGCGATAACCACCAGGAACATGGTTCGTTTCATGTCGTTGGCATCGCGGATGTGCGTCTCCTTGCGGGTCACCTTGTCGGGAACAAACAAGAAGGTCTCAAAGGCATCAAAGGTGGAATGGAACATCCCGTATTTGCCCCCCCTCTCAAAATGGGGTTTTATCTTGTCAACATAGCGTCGGATTGCACTCATGGTTGTTTCCGGATTATATTTATTCCAATTCTTTTCGCATCGTATCCAGACCGCTGCGCAGGATCTGCTGCACGTGTGTTTTGGAGGTGCACACAAATTCGCACAATGCCAGGTCCTCCTCGATCACCTCGTATATCCCCAGCTGCTCCATGCGGTCGATATCCTCCACGAGGATGGACTTGAGCAGGTGCACCGGGTAGATATCCATGGGCAGCACTTTCTCATACTCCCCGGTCATGACAAAGGCCCGCCGGCCGCCATTCACATTGGTATGCAGCCGGTACTCGCGGTTGGGCATAAGCCAGGTGGGGAAGCTGCGTTTGACCGAGTACTTCTTAAAGCCGGGCATGATCCACCCCAGCATCTCGTAGTGGTCTCCCTCGGGGATCACAGACAGCTGGTTATCACTGAATCCCACGTACCCGTCTTCGGTGATCTTTTTGCCGGTAAGCACATTGCCGCTGATGTAGCGCACATTGTTTTGCCGGATGTTGTCTTTAATGACCGGTGCGATTTCAGCGCCGCGGATCATCCTGTAGTAGACCGGCTTCTTCACCTCCGATCCGGTCAGGGCCACCACCATCGAAGGATCGTATTGTCCGGTCATGAAGAGGCGGCCTATGGCCACCACATCCTGCGGCTTCACCGTCCATACCTTCTCCCCCTTGTTGATGGGGGCCACGTGATGGATCTGGATACCTACGTTTCCGGCGGGATGCGGACCCTGGAACTCGTGCCGCACCACATTCTTTGCACTGGAAAAGGCTTTGGCAGACGGATAGCGGGCATTCAGTCCCAGGTGAATTTTCCCGCTGGTCAGCCTGGCCAGGGCATCCACCCCGGCCTGGAACGGCTCGGCCAGGTCCTTCATAGTGTAATCGGGATCAGGTGCCAGGGGAGCGGTATCAAATCCTGAAATGAAAATATCGCGCGGTTCATCCTGCGGGGACGCTATGACATCGTAGGGCCGCTGGTGAATCACCGGCCACAGGCCGCTCTCAAGCAACGTCTCCACGATCTTCTCCCGGGGCAGCTCTCCCGGATTGCCGGAGGAAAACTGCTCCGCGGTATCCTTGCCGTCATCCTCGATCACCACCTCCAGGATGCGCCGGCGCTCCCCGCGGTGGACGTCCTTGACCCGCCCGCTGACGGGGGAGACAAATTTCACATCGGGACGGTACTTATCGAAAAAGAGCGGGGTTCCCACCCTGACCTCCGCACCGGGCTTGGCCAACAATTTGGGCATCAAGGCATGCCAGTCGGGCGGCTTCACCGCATAGGTCTTGGAGCGGGGTGCCTGCATAAGGATCTTGTCCGCTTTCCCCTTGAGCTTGATGTCAAGGCCTCGCTTGATTTTGATTACTTCAGACATACCGTATATAGGTGTTCAATAGGTTTAAATAACAAAATTAGCCTTTTTTGTGAATCGGCAAACATTCAATTATGTACCTATTTCAATCCGTTGATTTTTTATTGATCGCCGGATTGGTTAATATTACAGTGCTTAACGGTACGGGGGTGCAGGATGGCAATCCAATCACCGGTTCATGCCAGTGGTTTCATGAAGCGTGCATGCAGTTGGATCCATCCGGGGGTGAGATCCCCCGGCCTGCCCGACGCGTATGATGAAAAACATGGTACGCCATTTGTACCGTTACTGGAATAACAAAAAAATCACATGAGAGTTCAGACATTTTTTATTTCCTGTGTCATTGCAGCGGCAATGGTGGCTCCCGGCAGTTCCATCCGGGCCCAGGAGGCCTATACCGACAACCGGGGAGTGATGCGCGAGGTGGTGGTGGACGAACGGATCAAGACGATCCAGCTCTACCGGGAGGGGTGGAAGATGAGTTATCCCATCCTGCGCCTCAACGAGCAGGCTCCCCTGGTGTTGGAGTTTGATGAACTGGGCGAAGAGATCGGCACCTTCTCCTACAGGGTGGTGCATTGCGATGCCGACTGGCGGCGGTCTGACATGAGCGAACAGCAGTACATGGAGGGATACTTCGAAAACCAGGTCCGCGATTACCGCACCTCGTTCAACACCTATTACAGCTACACCCACTATACCCTGCGCCTCCCCAACGAGGAGCTGCAGCTCAAACTCTCGGGTAACTACCTGCTGGTTGTCTACCGCGACTACGACCCCTCGCAGGTGGTCTTCACCAAACGGTTCATGGTCTCTGAAGCC
>CAYZMH010000128.1:0-6740 GCA_964479445.1 uncultured Bacteroidaceae bacterium
AGAATGCCCTGCCGTCGGAGGCATCCGTCGAAGTGATGTGGATGCTGTTATAATAGACGTCCAGGTTTTCGGTACTCGAAATCATCAACCCATAGGCGTCTCCGATACCACCCACATGAATGAAGTTATTGATGATCCCTGCCGGGGAACCCGCGGTAGCTTCCATGGCTGACATCCGGATCCCGTTCTCTGCGCCGATATCCAGGGTGTTCTTTTCGATCCTGAACGGACCGCTGCACTGGCTCATAAATATCCCGTTTCGGTCTGCATGGATCTCGTTCGAAAGGATCTCCGGGGCATGGTAGTTCTGCAGGTAGATGCCCGTATACCCCACATTTTTCAGTATGTTTCCTTCGATACATGCACCTTCGGGGTATGCCGCATAAAGCGATCTGCGCATCCGGATCCCGTAGGCGCCCCCGGTGATCGTATTGCCACGAATCTCCCTGTGAACATAATAGCCTCCTTCAGAGAGAATGGCTGTTTTGTCCCCATTATTCCCGGTATATTGTTCGGAACGGAACGTATTGTATTCAATCACCACACTATCAGATCCGCCCACCAGGTCGACCATATTCCCGTAGGTGTCTCCCTGCGCCTGGAAGATCAGTCCCTTGATGGTAATAAAATCAGCACCATGGAGCCTCAGAATGTAATTGTCCTCTTCGCCTGACGCATGGTACCTGAGAACCACGGAATCCGTTTCCGGGATGATCTGTGGCCGGGTGATGGTGATCCGGTTGGCCGGACTGCTTCCGGGGATCGCGATCAGTTCGGCCTGCTCATCGTGAATACCCCTGTTCAACCTGATATTCAGGGTAGATGATATTCCCCTTACCTTCAACATATCAAACAGGGCCTGGAGCGTTTCATAGGTTTCGCCCGGTCCGACGGAAATGTCCCCGCCGAGGGGCGACTGGTACCATGCACCATCGGAGAATTCATCCGCACCGATATCCGGGTGTTGCACATTCCTTGGATCCCCATCGATGTCATCACTCACCTCTGCGATGGGCGCACCTTTTTTTGCCAGCCAGAAAGTATTTGCATGCAGGTCCGATTCCGAATGATAGTTCGGGTAAACCGATACCGAATGCTGGTCATGGCTTCCCAATGCTTTGAGTTCCGCAAGGTCATAGGCTGGTCCCCCCCGGTAGAACATGCCGCTGGAAGGGGAGTAATAGTTATTGTAATCGCACTGACCCAGGGTAGCAGGATATTTTACGTAACTGGCCTGTCCGTTGTTGATACAGCAAAAGCTGTTGTTGACAACCTGGATGGTTCCCCCGGTGTTGGAGTTGCAATAGAACGCTCTGCAACCGTTTATGGAATTCATCAGGACGGAGTTATGAAAGATACTCAACTCAGAAGAGTTCTGAATGTTCAGTCCGGCTCCATCGGAAACCCCCACCACAGAGATAAAATTGTTGGCCACGATTCCGTTTACCTCGTTCCCGTTGAAATTGATCTTGATTCCTTCAATCGATGTGGCCACGCGGTTTTTTAGTACCTCCAGTCCTTCTTCCCCGGAGGTAATATGAATTCCGAAATTCCCGTCAAGAATATCATTCATCGTAACCTTGGGATGCAGCATTCTTGAAAGGTAGATGGAAGTGTACCCGCTGTTCGAAAAGGTATTTCCCGTAATATTTACGCCGGGAATACCACTGAGTGTTCCGGCAATATAGATCCCATAGCCGCAATCTGAAAACTGGTTTCCGGTGATGTTGATGTTTTCCGGGTGCTGATCATTGGAGAAGATCAACGCAGCACTGGTAGATGCACCGGTTTGGTAGTTTCCCGTAAGCGTACAACCCGATATACCGGTGAATCCCGAACTGCCCAGCAGTTCAAACGCCCGTCCAAGTCCCGTGGCATGAAAGTTCAGGTTCTTAAATCCCACGTACTGACAGTCATTCAGTCGCACGATGTAGTTTTGGTCAGTTCCTGTAGCCTCAAATTCAAGGGTTACATCGCCGGCATTTCCCGACTGGGACTGAAAAACAACCTGGTTGAATTTACTGGCCCCGGTGATCGTTCCCAGGGTGAACTGTTCCGGGTAGGTTCCGCTGAGCACATGGAACGTGACCGCAGCGGAGACACCGGCCTTATTGAGATCGGCGGCAGCATCGGTGAAGGTTTCATAGTCCCCACCCTTCCCTATGCTGTAGGTTCCGGAAAGCTGAGAAAATACTGGCAATGAAAGCATACTGGTCATCACCACGAAAAGTGCGATGCGGTTAGCAGGTGCAGAAGTTTTCATGATTTAAATACGTTTAATAGAAAAATTATGGTTTGTCGTCAATGTGCAGTTGCCTGAAGCGGCGTGCAGCATCCACGCGATTCCTGGTATTCAGCTTGCGGTAAATGCGTTTAAGGTGGTATTTGACCGTATTGACTGAAATGTTGAGTACACGGGAGATCTCGGTGTTGGATGCTCCTGCGGAAAGGGATTCCAGGATTTCTGTTTCCCGGCGGCTCAGTTCTGGTGTTGCGTTCATGGTAATGTGAACCCGGAACAAGTTACGCATCTGTTGCACTGCCTGTCCTACCCGTTCGGGTAGTTTTGCGCAAAAAGGCCAGGTAACATCTTCTGCAGCATGTTCCGCATAAAATGCAAGACAATCCTTTTCAATATGCCTGGAATGAAGTAACTTGAAAGGTCATGAAGCGCAGATCACCTCCCCGCGGTCTGGTCACCCTCCTCCTGGTGACCGGATGCTGTCTTGCAGGCACCCTTTTGTCTGCCCGGCATCTGCTTCAGAACAGGAGATACGCGGATGAACTCCGCCTGGCAGATTCGCTGGGCGATGCCGGGAAGTACGAGGATGCTGCCCGGATCTACGAAAAACTGCTCACCGGGGAGGGACGCAGCACCACGGGTGAAGCGCGTGCGGAACTTCGTTACCGGGCCGGGATCAACCGCATGAATGCCTCGCAGGAACATCTCGCAAAAATTCACTTTACCAGGATCCTGGACCTTGCGGAACAAGTCACCGACACCACTCTTGTGGGCGATGCCATGAGCGGACTAGGACGGTGTTATGAATACATGGGAAAACACGACTCCGCTTTTTCCTGGTACCTGGAAGCCTACCGGAGGGTGGAGTTTTCCGAAGATCATGAACGGAAAGCCCGGGATGCACGGAACATTGCACAGCTGCTGCGGTTCCTGGGCCGCCTGGATGAGGCCAAACACTATTGCCGGCAGGCCCTTGAACTGGTCCCGGCGCTGCAGGATTTCAGGGTGAAAGCCAATATATTCAACGAGATCGCCTACCTGCATGAACTTTCAGGCGAGCTGGATTCGGCAGCCTTTTATTACCGCAAACTCATCGATCTCTCCAGGGAAAAGCGGTACGATGCCGGGGAGAGTGTTGGCTATTCCAACCTGGCTGAAGTGCTGGAGAAGGAAAAACGGTATGACGAGGCCCTTGAGCTGAAGAGGAAAGGACTGGAGATTGACCGGGGTATGAATGACCGGTACGGTATGATGACCTCCTGGCAAACGATCAGTCAGACCCTATACCACATGGGTCTCTATCAGCGATCGATCGGGGCACTCGACAGCGCAGCAGCCCTGTGTGACGACCGGTACCTGGTCGACCTGATGGGCCTCGAGGAGGGGTATTACAACAATTACAGGGCCCTGGGCAGACCCGCCGAAGCCCTGCTGCACCTGGAGAATTACAACACGCTGAAAGACAGTGTTAACACAGCGAAGTCCAATCAGCATGTCACAGAACTACTGGCCAGATACGAGGCGGAATCCCGGGAACAGCAGCTGAGGATCCTCGAGCAATCCAATACGATACAGGAGAGCCGGATCAGGCTTCAGTGGGTGATCATTGCCGGACTGGTTCTGCTGGGTATCTCCCTGGTCATGATCGGCTGGCTGTGGATCAGGAACAAGAACCAGGCGTTGAAACGTATGCACGCGGAGCTTCACCAGTTCCTGATGGCAGGGGAAAGGAGCCATTCGGATGGAGAATCCACCGCACCGGAATCTGCAACGAACAGGGAACCTTCAAAAGCTTACAGCGCATGGGGACTCACCGGTCGTGAAAGCGAGATCCTCTGGTTCATGGGTCAGGGCTGCAGTAATTCCCTGATCGCCGAAAAGTTGTTCATCTCCGAAAACACGGTGAAATACCACCTGAAAAACATCTACATCAAACTTGACGTAAAGAACCGCATCCAGGCCCTGGTGCGCTGCAACAGTACGAAATAGTAACCTGCAAGGCTTCAATAAGATCCTACCTGTCAAATTTACCTGGTTATTGACTTTGCTCTCTATCCACGCGATGATTTCACGAAAAGACCATGATTTGCTAAACTCAATGGATGGTTGTGTAAGCCAGTGCTAAACAGAATCTCCATGCGCAAAAAGCGACCTCAGCTCGTTGTTCGACAGATCCCCGATCCATTTTTCCCCGCTGGTCACCGACAGATCTGCCAGCTGTTTCTTATCCTTCAGCATCTCGTTGATGCGCTCTTCAAACGTTCCCCGGGTGATCATCCGGTGCACCATCACGTTGCGCTGCTGACCGATCCGGTAGGCACGGTCGGTAGCCTGTGTTTCCACGGCCGGGTTCCACCACAGATCGTAATGGATCACATGATTGGCCGCAGTGAGGTTCAAACCGGTACCGCCTGCTTTCAGCGAAAGAATAAAAATCCGCCGGTGCGGATCACCCTGGAACTGCTCCACCATGACATCCCGCTGTTTTCGTGAAGTACCCCCGTGCAGGAAAAGGCTCTCTGCGTCGAAACGGGCCCTGATCATCTCCTGCAGAATGAATCCCATCTCCCGGTACTGGGTAAAGATCAGCACCTTGTCGTTGTTCTCCAGGATGTTTTCCATGAGCCTGGTGAACACCCCGGCCTTCCCCGAGAGTTCCGGAGAATAGTCACTTTTTTTCAAATAGTGCGAAGGGTGATTGCACACCTGCTTGAGTGCAGTGATCATCTTCAACACAAGCCCTTTCCGCTGGATCTTTTCCTTTTTTCCCTCAACAGGAACCTCCTCGATGGTCCCCATCATCGACTGCAGCACGTTCTCATAGATTGCTGCCTGCTCTTTCTCCATGGCAGCAAATACATCATTCTCCACTTTATCGGGCAGATCGGTGATCACAGAGCGGTCGGTCTTTTCGCGGCGTATGATGAACGGACCGGTGATCTTCAAAAACCGTTCGAGCTTCTGCTGATTCCGCGATAGTTCAATGGGAATAGCATACTCATCGGCAAACTGCTTCCGACTGCCCAGGTAACCGCGGTTGGTGAAATCAAAAATGCTCCAGTACTCCGATAACCGGTTTTCCACGGGTGTCCCGCTCATAGCCACCCTGATCCCGCTTTTCAGCTTTTTCACGGCCCGGGTCTGTGCAGTGGACGGATTCTTAATATTCTGAGCCTCGTCAATCACAACAGCCCTCCAGGTGATCCCCGAAAGATACTCCTGGTCGCTTCGCGTAATCCCGTAACTGGTCAGCACCACATCCGTACCCCGGTCCAGCTCCCGGCCGGTTCCGTGGTAAACCGAACAGGAAAACCCCGGTGCAAATTTTTCAAACTCCTTCAGCCAGTTGGTGATCAAGGTAGTGGGCACAACGATCAGCACCTGCCTTTCCGAACCCGGATCCTCCTCTTTCAGCCGGAGCAGCAGGCTGATCACCTGGAGGGTCTTACCCAAACCCATATCATCGGCAATGATGCTGCCGAAACCCAGTTGTGCATTCTTGCACAACCAGTCATACCCGCGCTTCTGATAAGGCCGCAGGTCGGCCCGCACCCCCTCCGGCAGATCGATCGTCTCCACGCGCATCAACGAATCGATCAGCTCCCGCGTGGCCTCATCGATCCGGATCTTCGCCCCCTGGTACTCACCGGTGATAGCAGCCTGCATCAATTGGTGCCTGCTCATCTTCTCTTCACCCTGGAGCCGGTCCATCAACGTGTTCAGGTCAGAAGGATTGATATATACATACTGCTCCTTCATCCTGACGATCCCCGACACTCCCCTGACCAGCCTGGCAAACTCCTCCCGGTCGATGATCTGATCACCGAGCGCCACCTCGTACTGAAAATCCAGCAGCTTGTCCAGGGTGATGAACGACTTTCGCTCCGACCGGTCAGTATGCTGCAGGGTCATGGAAAGCCGCGGCCGCACCAGGTGCTTCAGCTCATCGGGCAAAGAAACCGTAATGCCGTACAGCCTGATCAGCGGAAGGATCGCAAACATGATCTCCGCAAACTCCTGCGGACCATACGAAGGAACATACCTCCCCGAGGTGGCAATAATTTGCTCCAGTCCGGGATAAGCACCCGTCAGCAACTCCAGCCTGCGCAACACCTCATAGCCTGCCCTCGAACTCTCCGGATTCTTCATAAATTCCTCCAGGTCCACGGATTGCTGCAACGCTTTCCTGCGGTTTTCCACGAAGACTTCCAGTCTGAACGTATCTTCCCGGTCATCGGGGGTGATCTTAAACCCCGGACTGTATTCTGCCTGGGGAAGGAAGAACGGGTCAATCCACCGCTGCATGGATCCCGGCAGCTCCTCCTCACCCGGTCCGTCAAACCTGTACAAAAAAGGTTCTGTAAACAACAGGGGTACCACCTCCTGCTTCAGGCTGTCCGCCGCACCGCAATCCCGGATGATCTGTTTGAAAAACAGCGAAACAAGAGCATTGACCTGCTCCCCCGGGTTCAGAGGCATGCCACGCTCTTCCTGTACA
>CAYZMH010000129.1:0-6716 GCA_964479445.1 uncultured Bacteroidaceae bacterium
CGTCCCTGCGTCCTCTGCGTGCCAAAATCGTCCTGCAGAATAACTGCGTCCCAGCGCCTCCGCGTGAACCAACCTCCGCGTGAAGTACCTCAGCGTGAAATCAGGTACTCGGTCACCGTCTCCGACGGCACCTCCAACCCCTCCGGAAAACGCTCCTGGTCCTGGTACAGTGTGCGCACTAACAACCTTTGCCGCGAAACCCCCTCCACTATAACACCTGTTAGCGGATCACACAGATAATCATAAGTTTGCTTGCCCCGGATATTCGTAAATACCCTATTTCTATCCATCGGTTCCTGCACTTCTTCCTCATCAATTACTCCAACTCCCTGAACCCTCCACTTTCCGGACGGAGTTGTCGTATAGTAAAAACTGTTTTCCTTGGTGAGGATGCGCTGACTAAACCAATGAGGTACCTGTTTGGTCACCGACCGTTCGGGCTCGACCGGATAAAGATTTAACATCATGTGGCACAGATTAAGAAAAGCCCCCCGGCCAAATGCATCTTTTACCGTCTTGGTAACCAGTTCCTTCTCCTCCTGATTCCCGTTGAGATGCTCTGCCACCTGGTCAATATACCGGTCAAGCGAATCAACCTCCAGCGGATCCCCGTAAACACTCATCTTCAGGGTAAATACCAGCACCTCCAGGCTGTCTGTAAGACTCGTAAGCAACGGACGATGTCCCGATTCAGAATTCAGTGAAAGATCCAGCGATGTAGAAAACAGGGTGAGACCGGGATCCCGGTATCGACACTCCAGCAGGTAGTTGCCCAGGCTGTCCTGCCCTGCAACCCTGAAATCAACTTTTGTCTGCACATCCAGGCTTACATTGCGCGCATGAAACCGGGATTCCGATGAACTGTTTTGAATGATCTGGATATCGAGGGTGAACTCCTCACCGGGTGCAAGATTGTACCTATAGGGATACATTCCGTAACCCGAAATGGATAAGAAAAGAAGTATGAGTATCGGCAGAAGACGCATGGAAATAGTGTTTCCATAAAGATAGAAATTGTTCAGGAGAGTGACTGGTACCACTTCTTCCTTTTTGCAATTCTCCGGATCTCATGAACCGCATCATACGTTTTGCAGGCCGTTTCACCATGATCAACCTCCACCTCCCCGATTCGCTTGGCCGATTCCATGGCTCGCTCACACAGCCCCTGCGACTGTGTTCCAATCATAATCAGGGTGTTATTCATCCCTTCCCGGGTCCGGTTGGGAGCCTCGTCAATCTCAGATTCGATCTTGCCCACTATCTTCTCCAGGTCGGTCTCTACCGGCAGTTTGTTTTTTAACCGCATGGCTATCACCATAAAACCACATCGCTTAACAAACTCCTCGCGTCGATCCATCCACTCCTCCGATAATTGCTTATAAAATGGGGAATAACTAACCGACTCGGCAAATTTGTCGGCAACCACATAATAATCTACTTCCATGACCATCCGCTCCAGTATCGCACGATCGAAACGTTCAGACTCAAAAATCATACACGCAAGCGTTCGGGCATCCGTATTTCCGGTCTCCCACAACCTGAGTCCCAGCTGGTGATGTACCCCCTTGCGACCTTCTGGCGAAACCACCTGTTTTTTTAGCTTGAGCAGGTTCGCAAAACTTACCCCGTAAAGATTATCACCCGCTCCATGTTTTTTGTACACTTTCCGGTTCTGCTCTGTGCCTAATAATTGCAGCTGATTGATGATGTGAGCCAATTCCATATCCGCTTAACAAATACGTTTATAGGTTTGTTAGGTTACACCGGTTTTTTAACAATTGTAGCATTTCAAGGGATTCGCCTGGTCCTCTTCCCATATCAGGGAGGATTTTGTATATTCGGAACGAAAATCTCCGGCAAATGAGAAACATCATCGCACGATCCCTGCTCCCCCTGGTGATATCAATGCTCGTTATATCCTGTAGCGATGCACGAAAAGACCAGGTCAATTTTGTCATTATTCAGCTTGACGACCTGGGATATGATGATCTTGGGATTCATGGAAATACCCTGGTTGAAACGCCTAACATCGATTCACTCGGACACCGTTCCATGCGTTTTAACCAATTCTATGTCAACCCCCTTGGTGCACCTACCCGTGCATCCCTGCTAACCGGACGACACTTCCTGCGTACCGGGGTCTCCCATGTGCGTGGGAAAAATGATTTACTGAACCGAAACGAGACCACATTTGCTGAACGACTCAGCCACGCAGGTTATGCCACCGGGATGTGGGGGAAATGGCAGAGCGGTCATGCCCCGGGCTACTATCCATGGGAGCGGGGATTTGATGAAGCCTATATGGCAAACCTCTCTAAGCATCACAACAGCACCGGATGGTTTAACGGCCAACCGGTGGAACATAACAGGTGGGCCGACCAGGTAATTGCCGGTTATGCCATTGACTTTATCAGCCGGAACAGGGATACACCCTTCCTTGCATACCTCTCCTTTCTATCCCCTCATGCACCACTGGAAGCTCCCGATAGCCTGGTAAAAAAGTATACCGGAAAAGGACTCTCGGTCAACCTGGCTGCACTTTACGGAATGGTCGAGCATTCCGACCATTATATCGGGAAAGTGATACAAGCCATCGATACCATGGAACTGACAGAAAAGACCATGATCCTCTTTTTGAGCGACAATGGTCCGGCTGTGCTGGATGAAGATCTTTCCGATGAAGACCGTGCCATCCGAGGCGTTAACAAACTGAAAGGGCATAAGGGCAATATCTGGGAAAATGGGGTGAAATCCCCTCTTTTTGTGCACTGGCAGGGCGTAACCCAACCTGTTATCAGCTATGAGCTGGTGGATGTGACCGATATTTATCCCACCCTGCTCTCCTTTGCCGGTATTGCTCACCCCGACTCATTGCCTCCCCTGGATGGTGAACCATTCTGCGAACTGGTCCGGTGCGGAACGGTATCCGAACGAAATAAGATCTCATACAATTACTCAGGCCAGGACAGACTACATGAACCGATCCACCGGACATCCCAAGGAGTGCCGGATGAATACCGCCCGATGGCAGCAGGCAGTAAAGCGGAACAGACCCGCCACGAACAGGTGATATCGGTTCGCAGAGGTACCTTTAAGCTGATGCATAACCCGGATCCCTCCCGTTCCCCGGCAAAACCTGTTGATGGATATGTCCTGGTAGATGTACTGGCAGATCCCACAGAGGAGTATAACCTCTATGAACAACTGCCGGAAACGGCCAGGGAATTGAAATCCCTCCTGCAAGGGTGGTGGCAATCCATTATCCTTGAACCGGGATCATTCAATGCCCCTACCTTTAGTGTGGGAGGAACGGATGAACCGGTAACTACCGTTCCGGCAAAAGCTCCATACAGAACCGGAACCAATAATAAATCTGCATCCAGCCGGCCTGTTAACCGGACCCGGCCAGGGGATTTTGCAGAGTACCGGGTCAATGTCAAAACCCCCGGAACGTACCTGGTAACCCTGATTTTTGAGGGCGATCCATCAGGTGCGGAAATACGCATCTCTTCGGGTGAAAAGTCGGTCAGCAATGTGCTCACATCATCCGGGGAATCGCTAATGGGGTACCTTGAACTGAACCGCAGGGATACTCTCCTTCGTATTGAACTGATTAAAAACGGGGGAGACGAGCGTGCTTTTGAAAAATTGCATGCCGTCGAGTTGCAAAAACAGTGAATCACCCGGGCAAATTGTCCCTGCCATGCTCCAGATCACTTTTCCAATATAAAAAGGCATGAAAAACCCCTGTTACTTGATTATCATAAACCCGGGATCAAGCATCGGTACCCGGTTCATCCTGTTCCGGTTCATCAGGATTTCATGGATTTTAGTATATTAGCAGTTGCCGCTTAAACCCAGGATAATGAAACCAGTGACACTCCTTTCTTTGATCTTTTCCCTCGCATTGTTTCAGTACTCCTGCACATCCTTCGAAGATAAAACATTTTCTTTCGAACGGGAAGACCGGGTGGTCAATGTGACGGACGGGAAAACTACCATCCGTGTGGCAGTGATTACAGGAGATATCGTGCGGGTAGACTACCTTGAGGGAAGCGTAACTGATTTTAAAAGAGATACTTCATGGTTTGTAACTAAAAAATCGGTGAATGCCAGGTTTCGGATACGCCAAACAGGGGAGGAGTTGCTAGTCCATACGAACCGGCTGGTGGTGGAAGTCACAAAGGAGCCCTTCGCAGCCCACTTTCTGGATACCGAGGGAAACCCATTGCTCACCAGTACGCGGAGGGTGCAATTTGATAGCATAACCACACGGGCCTGGTTTGAAGCAACTCCCGGTGATCGCTTTTATGGCATGGGACAGAAAAGCATCAATGTGAACCGCAGGGGGTATTCGTTTCGGTCCTGTAACCAGCATGTTCAGGGATATATGCATCCCTCCGCCACCATGCAGGTCAATATCCCCTACGTCTACTCACCCCGGGGATGGGGTGTGTTGTTTGATAACCCGTGGACCGGCTACTTTGATATGGCTCAGGCCAATCCCGATGAATGGTTCTACCGTACCGACGGGGGAGAGTTCTCCTTTTATGTGGTCCACCGCGATACCCCGCAGGGATTGCTGCGTGGTTATTATGACCTTACCGGTTATGTTCCGATGTTCCCGAAATGGACACTTGGACTCCTTCAGGGTACATGCGCTACCGAAAAAGATTCCCGGGTCTGTCGCACCATATCAGGCTATCGCGAAAAAGACCTCCCCCTCGATGCCATCATTCTTGATGCAAACTACTTCGGGGGATACAAAAAGGGCATTCCAGGTAACTCCTTAAATTTCAGCCGAATGTATGAGTGCCTCCCCGATAGCCGGCATTGCCTCGATACCCTTAATACCCTGGAAATCAAGACCATCACCAATAATGACCCCTTCATCAACCTGGCATCGGAGAGTTACGAGTACCTGGAAGAGAAAGGCTGGCTTGTCAGCCGGAACGACCACTCTGATCCCCACATCTTTTCACCTTTCCCGGCGGAGAGCACCTCCCTGTTAGATATTACACATCCCGAAGCACAGGACTGGCTGTGGTCCAGGTTGAAAAAGAGCGTCAGTAAAGGGGTGGACGGACTCAGCATCGGTCCTGGCGAACCAGAACAACCTATCCCGGATATCCGGTTCCATATGGGCCCCGCAAAAAAAGTGAATAACCTCTACAGCCACATTTTCGCCAGGGTAATATGGGAGGGATACCAGACAGACTTCCCCGATAAACGTGTATTTCATCTTACCCGCTCTGCCACAGCAGGTACTCAGCGTTACGGGACCATGGCCTGGTCGGGGAATGCCTCAAAAACATGGAATGCCCTCAAATTGCAGGTTCCTATGTTGATCGGAACAGCTACTTCGGGAATGCCGCACTTTGCTTCCGGTATCGGGGGCTTTTCCAATGCAAACGAGCGAAGGGACGGCGAGCCCATCCTTACCAGTTTTGACCGACAGGGTCTTACCAACCCTGAGTTGTACACCCGCTGGTTTCAGTTCGGAACCTTCTCACCGGCGCTTATTTCTCAATGCGCAGATAAGCAACGCCTTGAATCGCTCGCGATTGATGAGCAAACCGAGCGGATCACCTCACGGTATCTGGAATACCGCTACCGGCTGGTTCCGTTCCTCTATAGTTATATGTATAAAACAGCCATGACAGGCGAGGGACTTATCCGCCCAATGTTTTTAATGTTTGAACAGCAAGAAGCCCATGGCAAAGATTATCAGTACATGTTCGGTAAGGAGATGCTCGTGGCACCCGTCCTGGAAGAGGGGGCACGGGAAGTGGAAGTCTGGCTTCCGGAACTGGAAAACAACCGGGGATGGATCGATTTGCACTCGGGGAAGAAATTTGAAGGCGGACAAACCCTTGAAGTCAGCGCTCCCCTGGATGAGATTCCGGTGTTTGTACATCAACCCTCCCTGTTTCCACTGGGAAAGGTCAAACCCCACATTGAAGCCTCTCCCGATGATACCCTCACCCTGATGGTCTACCCGGGCGGAAAAGCTATCTTCGACCTCTATGAGGATGATGGAACCAGCAACGATTACCGGAAAGGAAAATTCGCCGTCACCAGCCTGCGAACCACTACCAATAGCGATGAACTGAGAATCCGGATCAATGCCGCCAACGGCCAGTTCGGGCAATTGCTCCAAAAACGCTACTGGATTATCAAAGTCCACCTGCTCAGTGACTTTAATCAACTGCTGCTGAACAATAAGGAAGTCACAAAAGATCACTACTCCTACGACGAAGAAACTCAAATCCTCACCTTCAGCACATGGTACCCCGTCAAAGAAACCCTCAAACTTACCATCACCAACCCATCCATCCGCTAACCCCTCACCAACATCTGCGCCTCAACCGTGCTGCCATTCACCTGCGTCTCGGCGCCTCAACCATCCTGCAGAATCACTGTTCTCTGCCCCTCAACCGTCCTGCCATTTACCTGCGTCTCCGCGTGAACCAAAACCGCGTTCCTGCTTGAAAATACCTCCGCGTGATGCCAACCCTCCGCTCTTTCAGATGATTGTTTTGTTATTCCTATAACAATTCGTATTTTTGTACCATCTGAGGCGCCGGAAATTCTGTCGCCAAGGATTCACAAAAAAATCTGAACCTGAGGAAGCCTGATGGTGAAGAGAACCCAATGGATTCTTTTCTGATTTTCTTCCTGAGGCTCGTAAATCTTAAACAAATGATCTACGAACC
>CAYZMH010000130.1:0-6373 GCA_964479445.1 uncultured Bacteroidaceae bacterium
CCGTCTTCCTGGTCCTGCGGTTTCGACAGGGGATGTTGCAATACGACTACCGACCGGCCTTCCACCCTGATCATCCCGTTTACCTCTTCGTTACCTGTCTCTTCGTTCAACCGGTCGTTAGCGGTATCAAGTACCCGTTTCCATGTTGTGCCGTATTGTTCGGGGGGCAATGTATAATCAATGGGAATATGCGAGGCGTTAAACATGATATAGAAACTGTCATCCTTAATTTTCTCTCCTTTCCTTCCCGGCGACCGTATCCCGTCTCCATTTAAAAATACTGCCAGGGAGCGGGCATACTCATGAGCCCAGTGTTCATCCTTCATTTCGGTTCCTTCAGGTAAAAACCAGGCAATGTCTTTCAGCCCTTTGCCCTTAATGGGCTGTCCCTGGAACCATTTGCGCCTGCGAAAAACAGGATGTTTTTTTCGTAAATGAATGAGCTTGCGGGTAAATTCCAGCAACTCCCTGTCTGCACCTTCCCAGTCGGTCCACGAAATCTCATTATCCTGGCAGTATGCATTGTTATTCCCCTGCTGGGTCCTTGAGATCTCATCACCCGAGAGCAACATGGGTACTCCCTGGGAAAAGAACAGGGTGACAAGGAAATTTCGTTTTTGCCTTTTTCTCCATTCCTGTACCATCGGATCCTCACTGGGTCCTTCCTCACCGCAGTTCCAGGAACGGTTATCGTTGATCCCATCGCGGCTGTTTTCGCCGTTTGCCTCATTATGTTTCTCGTTATATGACACCAGGTCGTGGAGGGTAAACCCGTCATGCACTGTAATAAAATTAATGCTCGCCACCGGCATGCGGTAATTGTCATGATACAGGTCTGAACTCCCGGTGAAACGGGTTGCAAATTCAGGCAATGTACTTTCAGCGCCCCGCCAGTAGTCGCGCATGCAGTCACGGTATTTTCCATTCCATTCTGTCCAGCCCGCCGGGAATTTCCCAACCTGGTAACCTCCTTCCCCCACATCCCAGGGTTCAGCAATAAGTTTCGACTGGGAGATAAGCGGATCCTGGTAGATAATATCGAAAAATGTTCCCAGCATGTTGACATCATGCAATTCACGGGCAAGGGCTGAAGCCACGTCAAACCTGAATCCGTCCACATGCATTTCCCGGATC
Organism: uncultured Bacteroidaceae bacterium; assembly: GCA_964479445.1. Classification (GTDB taxonomy): domain Bacteria; phylum Bacteroidota; class Bacteroidia; order Bacteroidales; genus CAYZMH01. The sequence goes on from CAYZMH010000130.1 coordinate 1,135, forward strand.
CAGTACCTGAGGCTGTCCATAATTAACCGCAGGGCACTGCGCAGCGAAGCATTCAGGGTGTTACCGGTACCGGTGTAATCCATATAATACCGTTTGTTGTGGGTCACCCTGTAATATCCAAGGTTATCAATTCCCCTGAAGGAAAGGGTAGGTCCCCTGTGGTTCCCCTCGCCGGTATGGTTATAGACTACATCCAGGATCACTTCAATTCCCGCGCTGTGCAGTGCTTTAACCATATCTTTAAACTCTGTCACCTGTTCACCATAGGTGCCCCTGGCTGCATACCGTACATCGGGAGCAAAAAATCCCAGGGTGTTGTATCCCCAGTAGTTGGTTAACCCTTTTTGCTGCAGGTGCCGGTCGGTAATAAAATGGTGAACCGGCATCAGTTCAACAGCAGTAATTCCGAGGTTGGTGAGGTATTCAATGGAGGCCGGATGTGAAATCCCGGAGTACGTTCCCCTTAATTCTTCCGGTATATCAGGGTTACGTTTTGTAAATCCCTTTACATGTGTCTCATAAATAACGGTTTTATGGTAAGGGGTTTTCAGGAGCTTATCTCCCTCCCAGTCGTACTTTTCATCAACAACCACCGATTTGGGCATAAACGGGGCACTATCGGAATCGCTGAATGACAGGTCCTTTTTTTTATGGCCCACCTGGTACCCGAACAGCGAATCGTCCCAATCAATGGTCCCTGAAATAGCCTTGGCATACGGATCGGTCAGTAATTTATTCGGATTAAACCGGTGACCCCTCCCCGGCTTGTACGGTCCGTGCACCCGGTACCCGTATAACTGCCCCGCTTTAACTCCCGGCAGGTACCCATGCCATACATCATGGGTGCGTTCTTTTAAAGCAATCCGCTGCGTTTCCCGGTGAGGCTTATCCTTATCGAACAGGCATAGTTCTACCGCGGTTGCGTTTTCGGAGTGCAATGCAAAGTTCACCCCGTTTTTATCCGGGGTTGCTCCGAGTGGATAGGGGCTGCCCGGCATTATGGTATGATGTTTCATAGGTGGTAAATTCGTAGTATCATTTTTTTCCATTCCGGAACACCTTCGTGGGAGGTCCGTTAAAAACAGCCATTTGCTTACGGGCAACAACCAACCAATAATCTCGTTCCCCATTCAGAACACTCTGCCTGTCCCCTCCTGTAAAACAATGGGTTGGATTGCTAACGACGAACCATCTTACGGTTTTTCAGCTTTCAGCAACGGCTTTACCACGTTGGTCAGCATAAATCTCAACCCTTTTGATGCATAGGATTGATCGTTGAAGGTACCGATAAGAGATGTTTCCGTGAGTGGGTGGTAAAACATAAACGCACCGGTAATGCCCACACAGCCCCAGCAAAAAAACTTTTCCGGCTGCAACAACGGAATCACTTTCGGCTTCCAGATCGAATACCCGTAATTAAATCCGACAGCAGGAAATCCCATGCCAGTGTCGTCATGGATCATCCGGGTTAATGTTTCTTCTTTTACCAGGCGGTATTGAACCAATGCTTTCATAAAAGCCAGGTACTCATGCAAAGGGGCTACAACACCTCCTCCTGCATAATCTATCTTTGTTATACGCGTATTTTCAATAAGGTTGATGGTTAGGAGATAGATGTTGGCCGGCGGATACGGAGCGTTAGTCCGGGGTTCGGAATAGCCATGTATATACGCATGTTCCATGTTCAACGGTTCAAAGATCATTTCATGCACCGCTTCATGAAAAGGTTTTTTTGTGATATACTCAATGATCAATCCCAGTAAGTAGTAATTGGTATCGGTATAATAGTGCTTCTGACCCGGCTTTCCGACAGGCTTCAGGTTACTTTTCCCCCAGTGCAGCGCCTCCCTCACTGTCATCTCCAGGCCGGGATCGGCGATCATCTTCTTAACCAGCGGAAAAAACACATCATTCAATCCGGATGTTTGCTTCAGCAACTGTTTGATGGTAATATCGTTGGAATATTCCCTGCCTTTATATACATGCAGGCCGTTAACCAGTTCTGCATCCAGGTATTGCGCGATCTGATCATCAAAATTAAGCAGGCCTTTATCGTGCAGCATACCGATGACCGTGGCTGTAAACAACTTACCGACAGATGCCAGGTGGTTGGGCTGCAGAACATTCGCCTGAATTTCCCCGGTTTTTCCTTCCGCAAGCCGGATATCCAGATCCAGCTTCCCGGAATGGACCAGGAGGTATGCATTCTTGACCTTTTTATCCTGTTGAACCTGGTGTCTGAATGCAGACTCAATTTTTTGTTGAACCGTAGGTTTCTTATCCATCTTTTTTATTAAAAATTGTTCCCCCTGCAATATATGTAAAATCTTCTTTAAGGCAGCAGACAGAAGTGGCCATCTGACCTGCCCGGTGATAAAACGACACCCCCTTCGCCTGTTCCGGCAATGGGTGGATCAGTCAGGCCCTCAACGACGCGAGGTACTGGTTTGTCCCGTGATCAGGTCATACAATTTCTCCGGGTCACTCTCCTTCTGCATGGCCATGCTGATCTTTGCTGCGTTTTTTTTATAATCGGAGCAGGTATAAAGATCCAGCAACCGGCTTTGGAATGTTTTCTCATTGAATTTGCGTATAGACATACCATCCGGACCCAGCTGCATTCGTGCCACGGTTTTTTCCCAGTAAAACTGATCCAGTACATGGGGGATGATCAAGGACGGACACCCATATTTCAGGACCATTTGGGTGGTCCCGGCTCCTCCGTGATGCACCACTGCATATACCCTGGGGAACAACCAGCCATGGGGCAGATGGCCGGTATAAAAGACATGACCGGGAGGCTCCTCCACTGCCTCCAGTCCGCCCCCTTCCACATCGATTATAGCCGGAATGGCATGCCGTTTTAACACATTCAGGATGCTGCGGGTCTTCTCCCCGGGATGGGGATTCGCCATACTGCCAAAGGTGATAAAAACAATCTTCTCATGACGCGCGATAAATTGCAATAACTCCTCACCGGGTTGCCAGCTGCCGGGGCTGCTCCGGTCATAGAACCCGGTGATAAAGGTGCGACGGGGAGCATGAGGTGGTCTGACAAAAAGGGAAGGCGACAGGGTATAGAGGGTCTTCTCCTTCTCCAGCATGGTTTTTTTAATGGAGGAGATACGAAGCCTTGTTCCCCGGTATTCGGATTTGAATTTCCTGGAAGTCATTTTCAGCATGGCGGCCTTCATGGTATAGACCGCCCCCACCCTTATCCTGTGGAGGAACGTTCCGGGATTCCCACCCAGGTCGGTAAGCGGATCCAGTGTGGGATTTACCAGGATGGTTTCTCCGGCATGGGTCATCCCCCAGAGCACACTGTAGTTACATTTGGGATGGTACAGGATAAGACCGGGGGCTTCCTCTACCTGGATGCGATGTTGCAGGGCCAGGCTCTCCCTGGAAAGTTTCAGGCTCCTGCGGGCCATTCCCAGGAGTCTGCCCGCTCTTTTAAAAAAAGACCCCTGTCCGCCAAAGAGAAGCTGTGCATTCTGTCCTTCCATCAGTTCCATGATCTCGCTGCTGAACCCCCTGAAAGCAACCCCCATCTCCTCCACCAGCCCGCGGTAGGGTTCAGGGAACACACAGATCACCTCCCACTCCTTCTCCTGCAACACCCGGGCAATAGCCAGAAAGGGTTCAATGTCGCCACGTGTACCGATGGAAAAGAGGAGGGCTTTCATGGAGAGGTTTTTTATATTACACGCCGCACATCGCACGCCGGGAGCCAAAAGATACAAAATCTCCCGGAAATTACAGCCATATTGACAGGTCTGTACCGGGCACGGCCGGTTTTAAACGCCAATCAGTGACTCAGAAACGTTACCGTAAGTACGGAATGATCCAGTGAATTATCCACGGTCACGTTGGTCTCGGTCTGACTGCTGGCATTCTTTACCTTTACAGCTACGGTATGCTCACCCGCTTCCAACTCCACGGGGTAATTAATGCTCCAGTTGGAACCACCACTGCTCACGTTATCATCGGTGACGATCCGAAGGTGCTGGCTTCCCCCGACCTCCGGGATTTCCCCGTCAATAAAAAGAGCTACCTGGATCCTGGAGTACGCGTTCCATTGTGTACCGTAAACGCTACCGGTTGTGGAAAGAAGCACGCTGGTGTTTTCCGGCACCTGTATGGTTCTGGTAAGTCCGGGTATGGCTTCAAACTCGGTATCGCTATCTGAAATAAAGATCGTGGAAGTTCCGTAATAATTGGTTGATCGCTGTCCGAGCCGGCCGGTCTCTTCTGCATACAGGGCATAGGGTACAGAAAGTAATTGAGAAGTTCCAACGGACTCAAAATTTGTTCCACCCCCGGTATCTATTTCTAACCTGATGAAGTGATCAGCTTCTCCCCACCTGATGGTATCAAATTGGCCTGTAACGGGATTCCCTTCCCCGATCGCAAGGTGGATCATGCCATAGGGATTGCTGGTATCGCTATGTGTTTCGGTATACACCGGCGTACCCGTTATGGTCTTTTCCAGGATGCTTACACGAACAGATACATGCTGGTCTGCCAACAGTTCTCCACTGTTATCCCTGATAACAGCCTGGTATTGAAAGGATCCCGATTGGGCAACAAGGCACATAGCTACGATCAGGCCTGCAAATAGTAGAATAGTTCTTTTCATAACGGTAGTTTTAATGGTTACTAGGTCTACGATGTTTTTTGCACTGGCTTGAAAACGATCTGTCAGGCAGATCAATTCAAGCAACACGGTCTCAGGGGTGGTTTATTGAGTTTTAATGAACCTCGGGGATGCTTCCTGTTTTTCTGTTATGGGCGGGGTAAAATACCGGAGGGTGGTTTAAAATTGCTGGAAGTGTGCACTGGCCATCTGGAATTGCTAGCGTACTATACAAGAGAACATTTTGTTAATCCAATGGTTCAATTTTTAACAGATCCCTTATAGTCTGCTGATTATCAACAACTCAAATGTTAAATCATTGCTTGTACTGTCTGTTGGAAAGCGCGCAGATACGACAGATACCGGGTTAGACCGGGTGGTATTGCCCAGCGGAGATAATGTCGGGCGTTACCGTAAAAAAAATCCAGCAAACTCTTTATTGTAGATCCCGTAGAGCAGACACCTCGCTATTCCGGGCTCCAGGCATAGCAAAAAGATCACCGTTGTTTTTCGAGAATGAACAATTCGGTTTAAAAAAGAAAATATAAGGATACATTCCCCACAATATAGAGCACGATGATCAACGCACTCTCCCATCCTATA
>CAYZMH010000131.1:0-1365 GCA_964479445.1 uncultured Bacteroidaceae bacterium
CCGCGCCTCTGACCGTCCTGCAGAATCTCAGCGTCTCGGCGCCTCCGCGTGAACCCCTTCCGCGCCTCTGACCGTCCTGCAGAATCTCAGCGTCTCGGCGCCTCCGCGTGAACCACCTTTGCGTGCAACTACTGCGTGCGTCGATAGAAATGCCTCGAATCCCCCCACTCCCCATACCCAATCTCCCCATCCGCAAGCTGAACCCGCACATCCAGGCAGTTTCTGCACTCCCCGGGCTCCTCATCAACACACGGCTTGTTCTCATACAACGCGTAATCGTTGCGGTACATCCCCGGCGTGATATTGGGCATGATCACATTGGCACCGATCCTTACCGCCTTCTCCCGGCCAAGCGGATCAATGGCCTGGAGGGCCGTGGCAGCAGCAATATTGATATCCTTCATAAGGATCCGAAGCGATGCAATCATCTTCAGGGCAAGCGAGAATCGCTCGGTGAGGGGCAATAACTCATGCCTTTGGCCGAAAAGTGGGGTTTCTGCGTGTTCGATAAACGGACCCATACCAACCATGTCTATGTCCATCGCTTTCATGAATAACAGATCTTCCGCAAGATGCGATGTGGTCTGCCAGGGCAGGCCGATCATTACCCCTGTGCCGGTCTGGTAACCAACATCCTGCAGGGTGTATAAACAGTTGCGACGTCGCTCAAAATCATGGCGGGCATCCGGGGGATGTAATTTGCGGTATAACTCACGGGAGGAGGTTTCGATGCGAAGCAGGTAGCGGTGCGCTCCGGCCTCATACCATCGCCGGTATACCTCGGGGGTCTGTTCACCCAGTGAGAGGGTGATGCCCAGACCATTATTGGATAGTTTCTTTATCTCCCTGAGCAATTTCTCAATTCGGAAGGTAAAAGCATCCGACTCCAGCTCGCCGCCCTGTAAGACCAGCGATCCGTAGTTGTTTTCCCATGCGAACCGGGCGGCATCAAGAATCTCAGCGTCCGACAGGTTGTACCGCTTAACCTCCTTGTTGGAAAGACGGATACCACAGTAATAACAGTCCTTGCCACAGATGTTGGAAAACTCCACCAGTCCGCGGAAATACACTTTCTTGCCCACTTCCCGCTCCTTCACCTCCTGCGCGGCAGCAAACAGTGCCCGCTGATCCTCGCCTTCCGCCTCCAGCATCCGAACCAGGTCATCCTTTGAAAACTCTTCCTGTTGCAATATTCTTTCCATGCTTCATGAACTCTCTTAACAATTCCCGCCGTTTAAAATCTGCATACCCATGGTCATTTCCCTTAATAGCCCGGCCCTTCTATGCCTCCGCACCTCCGCGTGCAACAACACTGCGCCTCAATCGTCCTGCAGATACCCCGCATCCCTGCGCCTCCACTGCGCC
>CAYZMH010000131.1:1465-6012 GCA_964479445.1 uncultured Bacteroidaceae bacterium
ATCCCTGCGTCTCCACTGCGCCCCAATCGTCCTGCAGATACCCCGCATCCCTTCGTCTCCACTGCGCCTCAATCGTCCTGCAGATACTCCGCGTCCCTGCGCCTCTGCGTGAAATAACCTCTGCGTGAAATAACCTCTGCGTGAACCAACCTCTGCGTGCAACCCAACCTGCGCCTCTAGAGATACCCCACCGAACGATCATTCACCTTTGCAAAAGGCGCCACGGCCCGCTCGTAAATCCCGTGCATGTAAGCAATGGCCATCCCGTAATTGGTGACCGGGATGCCGGCATCCACGGCGGGTTTCAGACGATTGATCAGTTGCTTGCGGGTGATCATGCACCCTCCGCACTGGATCACCATGCTGTAGTCGGTGATATCCCCGGGTACGTTATTGAGTCCCGCTACCACCTCAAAATGGAGCTTCTTCCCGGTAAAATTCGATAACCATCTCGGGATCTTCACCCGGCCAATATCGTCGCAGGAGACATGGTGGGTACACGATTCCAGGATCAATACCTTATCTCCGTTCTGCAACTCCGACAGGTGCGGGGTCCCCCCCAGGTAGTTGCCGAAATCTCCCTTGTACCGCGCCAGTACAATGGAGAAACTGGTCAGGGGAATGTCCTCGGGGACGGAACCATCCGCTTTCGGAAACACCTGGCTGTCGGTGATGGCTAACGCCGGCCGCGGCTGCAGCCGCTTGAGCAATGCATCCACTTCCCGCTCCTTGACCACAACGGCAATGGCATCATTGTCCAGAATATCCCTGATCGCCTGTACCTGGGGAAGAATAAGCCTTCCCTCCGGCGCTTCTGCATCAATAGGGGTGATCATCAGTACCAGGTCCCCCTGGTTGATGATGTCCCCGACCAGCGACCTGGACAGGTAAGCAGTTTCAGGGATGGTGCGGCGAAGCATGCCGATCAATTCCTCCTTGTTCCGTTCATCCACGGCAGAGTAGGAGAGGACCCGCCCCCGGTGAGGCTCTGGTATCGCTTCCAGGGTCTCCTCCCTCAGCGGCTCCAAATCCGATTTGTTGTGCACGATCACAAAAGGTACTTCCCACTCCTCCAGCAACCTGATGATCTCCCTCTCCGGCTCCTCGAAGCGGTTATGTGCCAGCACCAGGATCCCCAGGTCAATGGTCCGTATGGTGTCCTTGGCACGCTTGATCCGCTTGCTTCCAAGCTCCCCGATGTCGTCCATGCCTGCCGTATCGACCATGATGGCCGGACCAATTCCGTCGATCTCGATCGACTTTTTAACCGGATCAGTGGTGGTTCCGGCCACCCGGGAAACAATGGCCACCTCCTGTCCCGCCAGGGAATTGATCAGTGAACTCTTCCCGTTATTCCTCCGGCCCAGTATGCCTATATGTGGTTTGCTGTCTCTGCCTTTCATGTCTGACCTCCTGCTGAATCCACCGGATCTTTACCACCCTATATGGTTCTGGCCATCCGGGGAACAAGTATAATAGTATTAAATGCAAAGTTAATAAAGTTGTACCGCATCATCATACTCTATTCCGAAACTCAATCCGTCCACGCATTGGTTGTACTTATCTACCAGCTCCATCTGGTCCCGGCCTCCGATAAATATATTGGCCAGTTCAAAGCTGTAACTATCCTGTCCCTGCAGATCCTTCAGGTGAATGCCGTCCTTTACCCTGATCTTTACTTCCAGTCCGGGAATAAATTTTTTTAATATCCTGATCTCATCCGGGGTTGGGGCCTTTGTGACTTTCCCTGCTTCAAAGGTGCGCAGCATGAAGTTGGCAGCTTTGTTGAATTCCCCGTTAAACTCCATGGTACGGGGCTTCTGTCCGAGGGCCAGGGAAAGCATGATGTAGTGGTGCGACATGCCGTGAACCTTTTCAAAGATATCGGTGTGCGCCTGCGATATCCTGGGATTAATCTCCAGCAGGTAGACCTCATCAGCCGTCTGGTTGTAAAAATACTCAATATTGAACGGTGAGTTGTCCAGCCCCACCTGGTCGATCACTCTGCGCGTCACATCGGCCATACGAAACTGGATCTCCTGGGGCAGCGATGAGGGGTATTCATAACGGCTGAAAGAGGAGCGATCCTCCTCGCGTATGGAATCCACGATTCCGTATACCACCACTCTTCCATTGTGTACATACCCCTCTACGGTGCACTGGTGACCGCTGATCGGACTCTCAGCGATGCAGAGCTCCTCCATCTCGGCAAATTCTTCCGGCATTCCGTATTCCCGCATCAGGTCATTGAATGGCTCGGAGATAAAGTGAATGTGCTTCTTCACCTCTTCCATAGCTTCATAAAACATCGCCTCACCACCGATCTGGTAAGCCAGGAAAGATCGAAAGGATTTAATAGGTTTTATCCAGTAAGGGGGAATAATCCCAATCTCCTTGTAAACATCCTCCTTGAACGGATTAAAGGCCTTGTAGACCGGGATATGATCTGCGATAACCTTGGATTGTTCCAGCCGGCTCCAGAACTTATTCTCACACTTCATAATGCTTTCCAGCGAAGGCCCGGGAAGCTGGTATTTTTCAGCAATAATGGGCAGCAAAGTGGTCCCGGGAAAATCATAAAAACTGACGATCGCATCAATGTGGCCATTCTCCTCAATTCTCTTGGTGCACAGATTGATCAGTTCGTTCATATCGTACTTTTCAATCTGACGCATCTCTGAAACCTCCAGCGCCGGAAGGAATTCATAGCGATCGGCATCGGGCAGATTCTGCAGCTTCTTCAAATTGAATTCATCCAAACCGATAACAAATATCTGCTTTTTCATAACAATCGGGTATTATACAATTTATAAATAATCTCTTGTGATCCGCTCATCCCAGGATTTGCTGAAGACCCTCACATCACCCTCGTAAGCATCCAGACTGGCTCGTATGATGAAATGTGTTCGCGTGGAGGTCAGTACAGTGCGTGTAACAGTGTAAGTACTCCAGTCATCACGCTTAAAAGAACGTCTGCTGATCACCTCTCCGCGCAACGTATCGTAATTGTAACTCTGGTAGGAATACTTTTCGGTTACATCTTTCTGAATGGTCCAGTTAATGGGATCCAGCCGGTACTGGGGATCATTGTTGGTTACATGGAGCGTAACCAGGTTGGAGGCCAGGTTATGGATCACCTCCCATTCCCGCCTGGCAGGTACAAGCAGTTTGGTTTCCATAACTTCATCCAGCTGCGGCTTTCCGAAATCCTTTATACGATCATCCTGTTTACCGGGTTTGCGAACAGGAAGGTGAAGCTCCGAATCCTGTGGATATAACGTGAGCCTTGTTGGTTCCGGGGCAGGCCATACAAGCGGCCAGTATGAGGTGGAAAGGGAGATACGCAATTGATGCCCGGCAGAGAACCGCTGGGCGATATGATTTAAGGGCAGGTGAATAGTGTATTTCTTTCCTGGTTCAAGCTCTTTGGGATTTTCATCGCTCTCCCGGTGGGTTAGATTCAGTACACCGTAGGTTACTCTGGTCGCCCTTCCTCCCGGATCCACATCCGATAACCTCGCTGCGATCATAGCACCTGGTTTATCGCTGCTCAGCGATAGTTCTAAGTGCGGGGCTCCAAGGATCTCCAGGTCCTCTTCAAGAGGAAGGGATTCAAAAACCAGGGCGCCTCCGTCCTCCTCCCGCTGGTCACTGGGAAGATCGGTATCGGCTGAATAAGAGCACCATTTGCCGGCAAAAAGTCCGACACTGAGCGGACTCTGGATCTTCATCTCCTGTGAAAAAGCAGGAAGAGCACCATTAAAATCAATCTCGTTATTCTTCAGCCTTCCCTTTAACCAGGTGATGCCCGGAATGGGGAATTGCTCCTCGGCAACCCATCGGCCGGGTCGTTTCGCCAATACCGGGGAAACAGAATCTTGCATCCAGACCCGCAGTTTTGGTTCTCGGTCAATCCCGTTGTCAATCCCTTTTAACCACCTGTCCCACCAGCGTACCGACTCTTCCAGGAAGTCAATGGTCGGACCGGGTCCGCCAAGGTGCGGGTATTTATGACCCCAGGGGCCAACCAGTCCCTTCACCGGGGATTTCAGATGCTCCACCAGTCGGAATACGGAGTTGGAATACCCGTCGGCCCAACCTCCGATGGCATAAACCGGACACTGAATGGAATCGTAATGGTAACATACCGAGGCGTGCTTCCAATAATTATCAAGACGTTGATGATGAAGCCATTCCTTGAGCCAAAGCCCGCTGCCCTCCAATCTCTCCAGCCACAAATCTTTCCATCGCGTACCCACGATTTCGGGATCTGGCGGACTCGAGTTATAGGCAAACATGGTCGAAGCCCAGGAGAGATTGTCTGTTAGCAAATTACCCCCCATGTAATGCACATCATCCGAATACCGGTCATCCGATGAAGCTACTGAAATGACAGCCTTTAATTCGGATGGTCGCAATGCCGCAATTTGTAATCCATTGAAACCTCCCCATGAAATACCCATCATCCCAACTGAACCATTGCACCAGGGTTGGGAAGCGATCCATTTGAGTACCTCAAGGCCGTCATCAAGCTCCTGCTGCAAATA
>CAYZMH010000132.1:0-5896 GCA_964479445.1 uncultured Bacteroidaceae bacterium
GTGTTGGCACCCTCCGGCAGGCGGCCCGACACCCTGGAAACCATGTGGATCACGTGGGAGAAGAACTGGATGTCGCGGCATTGCTCCACCGTCACCTTGCTGGTGGTGCGGCTCAAATCGTTGCGCGCCAGGTCCACCAACATGATGTGCTCCGCGTTCTCCTTGTCGTCCGCCGCCAGTTTCCGTGCCAGCTCCTGGTCCTCGGCATCCCTGCCCGTCCGCCTGAAGGTCCCCGCGATGGGATTGATGGTCGCCTTGCCCTCCTTCACCTTGATCTGTGTCTCCGGCGACGAGCCGAATAGCCTGTAGCTCCCGTAATCGAAGTAGAACAGGTAGGGCGACGGGTTGATGGAGCGAAGGGCCCGGTAGACATTGAACTCATCGCCGCGGAACGCCTGGCTGAACTGGCGCGAGAGCACAATCTGGAACACATCCCCGCGGTGGCAGTGCTCCCTGCCCTTCTCCACCATCTCCATGTACTCCTGGTCGGTGATGGGTGTCTCCTCCTCTCCCGCTTTGCGGAAACTGTAGGTGGCGATGTTGCGGTTCTGCAGCAGGTCCTCGATGTGCACCATCTCGCTCTCTGCGCCATCCACCCGGTTCTCGATCAGCTGCAGTTCGTTCTTCAGGTGGTTGATCGCCAGGATGTAGGTAAAAAAGCTGTACCGCATCTCCGGGATCTCGTCGCAGGGTGTGTGGTCCGATGAAAAGGTGATATCCTCAAAATACTGCACCGCATCATAGGAGCAGTAGCCAAATACCCCGTCGATCACCGCCGGCTCCCCGTTTCCGTGTACACTGAACGAGCCTGTGAAGCGGTTAAGGAGCTCCACCACCTCGTCCCGGTGTTTGATCTCAATGACCTCCTCTTCGGCTCCCGGCATCCTGATCCGCACCTCCCGTCCCTTCACCTCGAAGTCGGCCTGCGGTCTGAGGCAGATGAAAGAGAAGGAGTCGCGGCTGCTGTGGTAGTCTGAACTCTCCAGCAACAGGGAGTTGGGGAAGATGTCCCGGATCTTCAGGTAGACGCTCACCGGGGTGATGGTGTCGGAGAGGATCCGTTTGGTGGTTGTTCTGATGTCGACTGTTTTCATTTATCGTATGGATTGGGTATGAACAAAAAAGGGCCTGCCGGATTCGGCAAGCCCTGTATGATTTTTCAGATAAACCAATAGCTTTCCTTCTCCGGCTAACGCAGAAGCAAGGGCCACCACCAGTTCATATGATTAGTTACGTGTCTCATGCATTGTGTTCTGACTTCAAAAGTAGTAACTTTTTCAGATAAAAAACAAATTCCCCGAAAAAATGTTAGACAGGATGTAAAAAAAGAAAATAAGTTACGGGTTGACAGCCGGGCGGACCGTGCACACACCCCGGAGGTTTCCGGTATACCCGTTTCTATGGTTTGCCCCGCCGCTTGAGGAGTTGCCGGTACACAAATTTGTTAAATCCTACGCTCACCTGGTAATTCCAGGTCAGGTTACTCCGGTAATAGGCCTCCGGGATCTGCACCCGGCCGAGCTGCTCCCCGGCCTCCCTGATCCTCTCCGGGAAGAGTTCATCCCGCACATAGTTATACAGTTCTGTATCCAGCTGATTGGTATCCTCGAGGAGCTTGCGTGTTACCGGGTTTTGCAGAAGGTTGTTTTTGATGGTATTATCACGGGTGACCAGTTTTCGGTTGTATTTCAGGTTCAGATTTTCAGGAACCGAAATGGCGAGGAGCCTCAGGGAGTCTTCAAATCGTTCTGTAAGTCCTACAAAGGAGTACTGCTCCTTCAGCAGGCGGATGGCCTTTCCCGGATCGGCCTCCCCGGCGATCTGCCTGACCTGCATGTTGTGACGGGATTCATCGGTGACCCACTCCTCGAACGACTTATGATAATTGCGCCGCAAGCAGTCATCCTGGTAATACGAAGCCATACGTGTAACAGGTTCTCTTAAAATGGTCATAAACCGGAGTCCTTTTTTATCCAGGTTCCGGGTGGGTTCCACCAGGTTGTGACCCGAGATGCACCGGATCGTTCCGAATACCTTCCTGGCATAGGCCAGGTCTTCCCGGGTAAATATATTCTTCTTGTTCTTCAGGGAATCGCAGTGGCCTTTCCCGAAGGTGTTCCTGAAGATGAATTTGAGGGTGGTCCCGGCCGTTTTCTCAATGTGCACAAAAACCAGCATGCGTTAATAAATTTTTGCAATGCAAGATAAACGGATCCTTTTTATTACCGGCGCCCGGTTAATAAAAAGTCAGTTTTTTATTATAAAAAAGATCCTTTGCCGGCAGATATAAATTCTGTCATTTCATCGAAAAAAGGTCATCCCCCGGTGAAGAAACACCCTGTGATTTCATGGAAAAAGGCTATTCCCCGCTGGATGGAATACCCGGTCATTTTGTTTCATCCGAAAACTCCATCAGTTCAACGGGTGCCCCGTCATGCTCGATCATGGCCACCCGCAGCTCCTCCGACACCCGGTTGGGGGGAACCAGGACGGTGAATCCCCTCTGCTTTACTTCATAATCCAGGTCGGGAACCACGAAAGCCAGGTGGGGCACTGTTTGGATCAGGTTGTTAAACGGACTGCCGGGTTCGAACCGCATCCATTCGATGCCGAACGGACTGGTATCGAAGCCGGATACATAAAATTTATAAGCGGAGATGTACCGCTCCCCCGGTTTTTTCTCGCGGGTGGGGACTCCCAGGTGGTGGTATTTCCATCCCCATTGTTCGATGCAGGCAGGCCATTCCTCATCTTTGCGGGGCCGGGTTGTTTGATAGTTCATGGGTGAATGACTTTATGGATAACAGACCGGTTGAATCACAGGTGTGGGCAGGTGTTCAGTCCTGCTATTGTCCGAGTATTTCGGCATCCACGAAAAACAGGGAATAGATTTCGATTTCATGATCCGATGTGAGGATCTCATCCGTAACGGTATGAAGCCGCAGGGAGAAATCATCCTTTTTAATGTACTCTTTCAGATCATCCCCGGAGGTTTCCAGTTCGAGGAGCTTCCCCGCGTCACCCGGAACACGATCTTTCCAGGCGATCTTAATTTCGGGCAGACTGTCGGCAGACAGGTAGATCTCGATCGACTCCAGGAAACTGAAATCCCCGTTCGACGGGGAAGTGACCGTCAGGTCGAGCCGGGTCAGCCGGATCTCTTCCACCAGCTCTTTCCTTGTATCATTGATGGCAAAGGCCGATTCAGAGTCTGATTCAATATCGGGTGAATAGAAGTTAATTGGTAAGTCGATGCCGGTAGACGAGGGAATCGTCAGCGAAGAGCTGTAGTCCATTTCAAACTGCGTGAGCTTGTCCAGTTCCTTGCAGCCCTGTAACCACACTCCGGCAAACAATGCAAGAAATAGTATCTTCTTCATAGTAGAATTTGTTTCCAACAGTTTTGTGTAAAAGTACACCACCCGGCCTGATATCCCAAACAGGGTTTCAGTCAGCCCCCCACCAGGACATACCGGCCGGGATCCCTCGCCAGAATCACAAGGTCTGCCTATTTCCCGGGTTTAATCATTGGAAGCGACCGGGCATGCCAGGGGGTCATTGCCTATTCTATCGCATAGGTGCCATCGTGATACCGGCCCAGGGGAACCAGGTAAGGGGCGGGATACCGGCCACGATAGCGAATCCCCATCCCGGGGCCCGTGAACGGGCTGGTTGCCGGAAACTGAAAAAACCCCTATTTTCGCCTTTCAAATACCTGCCGATTATGAAAGAAGGATTGCGCAATGCCGGACTCTTTTTCGGGATATGGATCGCGGTAATGATCATTTACCTGGTAACCCACCGGGTGACCGATCCCGAATACATGTGGAAGGTCTCCATCCTGCCCGGCGCTGTTCTCGGGGCCATCGCCCTGCTGGGGACACTCCTGGAACGGACGTTCCGCGTACGCAAAGGGATCAACTGGATGTTCCTGCTGGTGGCCGTGGCGGTCGACCAGGGCATCAAAGCGTACCTGTTTTCCCTCTCATGGGAGACCCTGTCGGTGCCGATCATCGAACCGGTATTTTACCTCGATCCCTCCCAGAACACCCTTGGTTCCTACCTCTGGGTGCTGCTCAACTTCGATAAGGGATCGCACCTTTTCAACATTCTCCTGTTCACGGTCATTGCCTTTTTCTTTGTGGAGATCTGGCGCTTCTACGTACGCAGGAAACGAAACAGCTTCTGGATCAACGGCTTCATTCACCTGTTCCTGGCCGGGGTCACCGCCAACATCATCGACAACGCCTTCTGGGGCGGCTCGCTCGACTACATCACGATCAGACCCTTCTACACCTTCGATTTGAAAGATATGTACATCACCCTGTGCGAACTGTTCCTGCTCACCGAGCTGGCCGACAACCGGCTGCTGCGCAGGTTCTTTCACATGCCAAGGGAGGATAGCAAAAGACTCAACAGGGATTTTGTTGCGTTTATACGGAACGACCTCCGTTCGGTATTCCGCAGGGGGAAGGATAAGCCATAGCACCGGGGACCGGTAAGCGATAACCCGGGTGCATGGATATGCATGACTCGGGAAAAATTAACACGGGATGTCATCCTGTTAGTGGGTTAACCAGAACACGGCAGCTTCCCTGTTTGTGAATACTTTGTGTGAATAAGTATCGTACCTGTTTTCCAATTCAAGTAACATGGAATAGGCTGTTTCCCTGGGATGATTATGAATAAAAGCATCCTTAATAGAGTCATATTTACGGATGCTGTTCTCCAGGAGTTCGGCAAGCCTTTCTGCTGTTTGAACAGAAAAATCGTATGTTGCCATCCTGGCATCGGTAAGAATTCTGAGATTCCTTGGCAGGTCTTTGCTTTCCGAGATATGCGTTGAAACACTGATAATATCCTCCGCATGAATAACCCCCTCGTAGATCACTTCCAACAAGCCTTGATCAGAATTGAAGTTGAATTGAATCATTATGCCTGTTTGGTTATCATCATTTTGTGTTGCAAATGTAATCTTTATAAGCGAACCAGGCCATCAGTTTTGCCAGGCTTTTCTTTTCCAGTGTCTCGTACTTAACTGGGTTAAGAACACGCCGGTCACCACGACCAGGATTCCCACCAGGTCCATCAGCCTGGGAACATCACCAAAAGAGACCCATGCCATGATCATCGTCACCGGGGGACCCAGGTAAAACAGGCTTGCTACCCGCGTGGCACTGATCCGTTCAATCAACAGCCACATAAAGGCATAGGATCCCAGGGAGACCCCGAGAATAAGCCAGGTAAGGGTATAGATAAATTCCGCATTCCATTGAACAGCTGCATGCTCCATAAGAATGGCCGGCAGGGCGAACACCGCCGCCGTGGCCAGGCACTGGTAGAAGAGGGTGAGGTCGATGGGCAGGCGGTGCCGTGAATTCCTTACGTGCATCCGTCGCTGGAGCAGGCTGGCTGAGGTAATGGCCACCACCGAACCCAGGGGGATCAGGTATTTGAATAGCGAAACAGACTCCGCGGAGTCAATCCGGATACCTACCACCAGCACAACGCCGCCAAACCCGGTGATCAGTCCCAGCCACCGGTAAAGGGAGGTGTGTTCTCCGGTAACCAGACCTGAGAAAGCCCCCGTTGCCAGCGGTTGCAGGGCAACCACCAGGGCCACAATGCCCGCCGGCACCTTGCGGTCGATGGCCAGCATCACGCACAGCAGCCACGCCCCGTGAGCCAGGACGCCCACCACCATGTGGGGAGCCGCGGTGGTCCATCCGACCCAGCGAAAACGTTTTCTTATCAGCAGGTAGAGGAAAAGGATCGCGGTAAGGGCCAGGTAACGCCAGAAAAGGAGGGTGAACGGACCGGCATACTGGAGGCCGTATTCTGCCCCGATAAACCCGGAGTTCCAGAGCAGGACAAAACCGATGGCAAGCAAGACGAC
>CAYZMH010000133.1:0-5846 GCA_964479445.1 uncultured Bacteroidaceae bacterium
CCGGTTAGCTTGTGGGTCCCGATAACAATATCCAACTTTCCCTCCTCCAGACGCTTCAATACGCTTCTTTGCTCTCCGCCGGTGCGCATCCGGCTGATATAATCAATGGTGCAGGGAAAATTCTCCAGCCGGCTTTTAAGGGTGTTATAGTGCTGAAAAGCCAGCACGGTGGTGGGGACCAGGATGGCCACCTGCTTGCTGTCGGATACCGCTTTGAACGCGGCCCTGATAGCTACCTCGGTCTTTCCGAATCCCACATCCCCGCAAACCAGCCGGTCCATGGGAAACTGTGCTTCCATGCCCGACTTGACATCGGTGGTGGCTTTGTGCTGATCGGGGGTGTCCTCGTAAATGAAAGAGGCCTCCAGCTCCCGCTGCAGGTAGGTGTCGGGTGAAAAAGAAAATCCCTCCTGTTCCCTCCGCCTGGCATAGAGTGCGATCAGTTCGGCAGCGATATCCTTGACCTTCTTCTTGGTGGTTTGCTTCAGTTTCTGCCATGCCCCGGTGCCCAGTTTATAAACCCTCGGGGTATGACCCTCTTTCCCCTTGTACCTGGAAATCCGGTGCAGGGAGTGGATATTCACAAACAGCACATCATTGTCCTTGTATACCAGCTTAACCGCTTCCTGGACCCTGCCCTTAATATGAATCTTTTCCAGTCCCCCGAAAACTCCGATACCATGGTCCACATGTACCACGTAGTCACCCGGATTGAGCCCGGTGAGCTCTTTGACGGTCAGACTCTCCTTCTTGGTGAAGCGGTCATGGAGCTTGAACTTGTGGTACCGTTCAAAGATCTGGTGGTCGGTGTATATGGAGATCTTCAGGTCATGATCGGTGAACCCTTCGTGAATGGTGTGGGGAACATCCCGGAACTGTACATCCGGATCGATCTCATCGAAGATGGCCCTCAGCCGTTCGATCTGGTTCGGATTCTCGGAGAGGATAAAATTCTCATACCCCTTTTCGGAATTCTGTTTCAGGTTTTCGGCGAGCAACTCGAAATTCTTGTTGAACTGCGGTTGCGGATCCGTGTTAAAGGTCCATACATTATCAGGCCCGGGCATTACCGGCCGCATGAATTCCACCCTGCGGAACCTTTGCATTCCCGCAACAAGCTGATCGTGATTGACCAGGAACCCGGATTTCACCAGGGCAGCATCCTGTTCCTCATCGAATTCGGTCTTTTCATAGGTTTTTCGCACATGATCGAGCATCAGCTCCAGGTCATCCAGCCACAGCACCGCGCCGGCCGGGATATAATCCAGGAATGAGACCCGTTTCTCCCCCAGGTTCTGTTCCCACTGCACGTTGGGAATGATCGAAACCTTGTTAACCGATTCACGGGAGCGCTGCGTTTCCACGTCAAAATAGCGCAGCGAGTCTACCTCGTCCCCGAAAAAATCGATCCGGCAGGGCTCGCTGGCAGAAAAGGAGAATATGTCAACGATCCCGCCCCTGATGGCATACTGCCCGGGTTCGTATACAAAATCCACCAGCTGGAAACCATAGGTCTGCAGCACCTCCTCCATGAACTCCCGGTCCAGTTTCTCACCCGACTTGATCTCCAGGGTGTTTCTTCCCAGCTCGGCCCGGGTGATCACCCGCTCCAGGAGTGCATCGGCATGGGTAATGATGAAACTGGCCACCCGTTTCTCGTTCAGCCTCTTTAGCGTCTGGGTGCGGGTGATGATATTGGCTTCATCGGTCTGCTTGTACTGAACCGACCGCTTGTAAGAGGAGGGAAAAAACAGAGTCCGCTCCGGCGTCTCCTCCAGCGCTACCAGGTCGGTGTAGAAGTAGGCAGCCTCCTCCTTGTCCCGGAAGATCACCAGGTGGGTTCCTTTCATCCGCGAAAGAACCGATTGAAGGAGTCCGGCCCTGGATGATCCGCTGAGTCCTTTGAGATGGTATACACCATTCCCCTTCTCCTGCAGGTGTTGCACGATCGATTCGCAGTGGGGATGACCGGTGTATGGGTTTCGGATCATCGGTTTTTTTTACGGAGTGCAAACTTACAGAAAATTTGCCCATATCGCTCCATATTTGCCGCTTTTTCCGGGAACCGGCGAAGGCACATTGCCGGGTGCCCGAAGGGGCGCGGAACGGTTAAAATCATATCTTTGGAGCGTGGAACGGGAAGCTTTTACAGCACGCATCAACGAATTGGCCGGCAGGGAAGAACCGTTCCTGTTCCTGGTCGATTTCGAGGGCCGTAAACCGCAGGTGTATACCCCCGTGGAGGCCTCGGAGGCCGGTCTCTTTTTCCATATCCGCGGTCATACCAATCGTACAACCGTCACTGCGCGTACGCGGAACGTGGAGCTGCGTAGTAAGCCGGTCTCATTTGAACGGTACGAACAGGCCTTCCGGCTGGTGAGAAGCCACATTCTCCATGGGGACTCCTACCTGGCAAACCTCACCTTTCCGACACAGATCGAACTGAATATCGGCATGGAGGAGGTCTTTGACCATGGGAACGCCCCCTACCGGATCCTGAAAAAGGATGAGTTCACCTGCTTTTCGCCGGAGTGCTTCATCCGGACCGGGAACGGGAAGGTCTATTCATACCCCATGAAGGGAACCATGGATGCATCGGTGCCGGACGCCAGGGGAAAGCTGATGAAAAGCGATAAGGAGCGATGGGAACATCACACCATCGTGGACCTGATACGAAACGACCTGAGCATGATATCCCGGGATGTGGAGGTGACCCGGTTCCGCTACATCGAACGGGTGGAGGGGCACAGACAATCATTGCTTCAGGTAAGTTCCGAGATACGCGGTAACCTGGATCCCGGCTGGAAAAAACAGCTGGGTACCCTTCTGTTCAGCATCCTGCCGGCAGGATCGATCAGCGGCGCTCCCAAGAAAAAGACCGTGGAGATCATACGCAAAGCGGAACAGGCTGAGCGGGGTTATTTTACAGGAATCTTCGGTTATTTTGACGGAGAAAACCTTGACAGCGGGGTTATGATCCGGTACATGGAGAAGACCCCTGACGGAATGCAGTTCAGGAGCGGCGGGGGAATTACCGGTCACAGCGATGCCGCTACCGAATACGATGAACTTATACAGAAAGTGTATGTACCCATTGTTTGAAACCATCTGTATCCTGGACGGGCAGCCACAACATCTCCCGTTCCACCAGGCGCGGCTCGAACGCGCCTGGCTGGCCCTCTACCGCGAACCGGCCCCCTTTCTTATTGAGAAGGTGTTATCGGTTCCGGTCGATTATCGCAGGGGCAGGGTTAAATGCCGTTTCTCCTATGGCCGGGAGGGATTGCATGCCGGGTTTGCCCACTACAGGCCCAAAGAGATCCGGTGCCTGATGCTGGTTGCCGGCCAGACTATTGAATATTCGCACAAGTATACCGACCGGAGCCGGCTGGAGCAGCTCCTGGCCCGGTCGGGGAAGTGCAATGAGATCCTGATTGTTAAAAACGGACGCATCACCGATACATCCTATACGAATATCGTGTTTTATGACGGGCAACAGTGGGTGACTCCCGATCAGCCGCTCCTGCGGGGCACCGCCAGGGAGCGGTTGCTCACAGGTGGCGTTATCACCCCGGGCGAGATTCGCGTGGAGGATCTTTCCAGGTACGAGTCTTTCAGGCTGATCAATGCCATGCTGAATTTCCGGGACCAACCGGCCCTCTCCGTTTCAAAAAATATTCTGGGATAACTCTAATGGTGAACGGGAATCCCTTTTTCCCCTGATCCAATGATTTGCGTTATGACTGAAGCCCATTCGCTGCGGCTGTTCAGCGAGGGTGTCATGACCAGTTCGGTGCCGCCGTGCTCGCGGAAGAGGGCATGGTACTCCCCGTCAATTTCAACGGTGGTTTCCAGGCAGTCGGCCACGAAAGAGGCGGGGATCACCAGCACCTTTTTCTTGCCCTTACCCGCCAGCCGTACCAGCGTTTCATCGGTAAACGGGGAGAGCCAGTTTCTTGAGAGCCTGGACTGGAACGCGGTGCTCCAGCCTCCCTCTTCCAGCCGGAGCCGTTCAGCCAGCATCCGGCTGGTGGCATGACAGCCAGCCAGGTAGCACTTCTCCCCGTGTTCGGGCAGGGTGTGGGTGCACGGGCACTCCTTCACCGGCCGTTCCGGGTGCACCTTCTGTACCTGCCGAATGGGAAGTCCGTGATAGGAGAAAAGCACATGGTCAAACCGGTCCGGTTGATACGCCGCGATATGCCGGGTCATCACTTCCGCCCATGCGGGGTGGTTCCAGAATTGGGGAATGACCGTGAGGCGCCTGTCACCGGGGAATAGTTTTCCGGCCATTTTCTCGACCGATCCGGTGGTGCTGGTGGCATAGTGGGGGTAGAGGGGGAGGATGGTGATCTTTTGATAATCTGCGGATCGTACCTGCATCAAGACCTTTTCCAGGGAGGGATTTCCGTACCGCATGGCTGCGTATACATCTGCCCCGGGCAGTTCCGCCTGCACCTTTTCTGCCAGTCTCTCCAGGTGGAAAAGCAGGGGGGAACCCTCCGGGGTCCACAGGCGGCGGTAGAGCCTGGCGGAACGGGGTGAGCGGAACGGGACGATGACCAGGTTGACCAGCAGGTTTCTCCAGGGGCGGGGCAGATCGATCACCAGGGGATCGTTCAGGAATTCCGACAGGTACCGGCGCACATGCCGGGTGTCGGGTTGATCGGGGGTGCCTACATTGACCAGCACCAGGGCCTCTTTTTTCATAATATTATGCTTGGGTGATCGATTCTGCGATGGCAAACCCCTGCTTTACGCGATCGGCCATCCCGATCCCGTCGCGGATATTGCCTGCCAGGTGCAGCCCGGGGTGTCTCTTTTCTATGCGGCCGATGGTTTCCAGCCGCTGGCCCGAATTGCTTTCGTATTGGGGGATGGCATGCGGGTACCTGTAAATTTCCAGGAGATCGGGGCGGGGATCGCGAAGTCCCATGGTTTGCCTTATCTCATTGAGCACGATCTCTTTCAGTTCCCCGTTCGATTTTTCGATCATACCGGGTCGCTTCATGCCTCCCATAAAGACCGATAGCAGTGCACCACCTCCGGGGGTGCGCGACCGGAAAATGCCGGAGGGAAAGAGGATGCCCAGGCTCTGGCGGTCTTCCACGGTGGGGATCAGCCCCCCGAATGCATCCAGCTGGATGCCGCGCCACGGATTGAATCCTGCGGCTGCCATCACAATGGGTGCATAGTTAAGGTTCTCAATGGCATTCCACTCGCGGGGATCTACAAAGGGGAGCAGGGCACGGAGGGTGTAACTGCCGGTGGTGGTGACCACGGTACCTGATTCGATCACCAGCTCACTGCCATCCACCCGGGTGACGGTCCGGTACCGGTTTCCCTCGTTTTCAATGCGGGTTTCTTCGCAGCCGGTGTAAATGTTCTTTTTTCCGATGGCCGAAGCCATGGCATCCACCAGGCGCTGAAGTCCGCCTTCCACGGAGAATACATCGCGGGTAGCCCTCTTTTCCAGTTCGCTTTTGGGTTCTTTTCGTTTTTTGATCGCTCCCCTGATAAAACTGCCATACTCCTGCTCCAGCCGGTAGAGTTTGGGGAGGGCATAGCGGGGTACCAGGGTGCGCGGATTGCCCGCGTAGATGCCGGAGATGAACGGGTCCACCGCGTAATCCAGGAAGCTTATTCCCATACGTCTCATAACCAGGTGGTCCAGGGTTTCATCCGGATCGCTTCCCGGTTTCCGGAAGGGTTCGCCCAGGAGGCGCACCTTGTCTTTCATGGTAAAAAGAGGGGTGGTTACCCCTGAAAGGAGTCCGGACGGAAGCGCATGCCACCTGCCCTTTTTCCAGATCCAGCGTTTCTTACCCCTGGGGTTTGCTTTTTCC
>CAYZMH010000134.1:0-5798 GCA_964479445.1 uncultured Bacteroidaceae bacterium
CTGCTGATCCCCGAAAACCATGCATCCATGGGGGCCATGGGGGCCCTCCTGCACCTGTTCGATCATGCGGAGAAAAACGAAACACCCTATGCAGGCATTACCCCGCTGAACGAGTACCTGCACAGCTCCAAGTCCCGCGGCAAAACCTTCGAGCCCCTCACCGAGCCGGATGCAGTCTATACCAAGAAGGTACACAAACTGCCCGAAAACGGTAAAAAGACTGAAGTATACCTGGGCCTGGACGTGGGATCCCTCTCTACCAACGTGGTCCTCATCGATGAACAAAACCGCGTGGTCGCCCGCCGTTACCTGCCCACTGCCAGCAAGCCGCTGGAGGCCATCCGCCGCGGGATCACCGAGATTCGCGATGAGATGGGCGCCCGCGTGGTGGTCAGGGGAGCCGGTACAACCGGATCGGGGCGTTACCTTACCGGTGACTTCATCGGTGCGGATGTTATCCGGAACGAAATCACAGCGCAGGCTACGGCCGCTATCGCCTTTGAACCAAGGGTGGATACCATTTTTGAGATCGGCGGACAGGATTCCAAGTACATCAGCATCGATAACGGGGTGGTGGTGGACTTCGAGATGAACAAGGTGTGCGCCGCCGGAACGGGCTCCTTCCTGGAAGAACAGGCCGAAAAGCTGGAGATCAACATCATCGAGGAGTTCGGCGACCTGGCACTGAATGCCAAAAAGCCGGCCGGACTCGGCGACAGGTGTACCGTCTTTATGGAATCAGACCTCAACGCATTCCAGCAGAAGGGCGTGGAAACCGATAACCTGGTGGGCGGACTTGCCTATTCCATCGTACACAACTACATCCAGAAAGTAGTGAGGAAAAAACGGATCGGAGATTACATCCTCTTCCAGGGCGGGGTAACCAATAACAAAGCAGTGGTGGCCGCGTTTGAAAAAGTCACCGGGAAAAAGATCCATATCCCTCCCCACTTTGACGTAACAGGAGCTATCGGTGCCGCCATGCTGGCACGCGATCATATTAACGAGCAGGGCATCAAAACCCGCTTCAAAGGATTTGATATCAGCAATATCCCCTATTCCATCGACCGCTTCACCTGCAAGGGATGCTCCAACCAGTGCGAGATCCGCAGGGTACGCATCGAAGGCGAATCACGCCCCCTCTTCTACGGCGGACGATGCGAGAAATATGAACTGGACGAACGAAAAGGCAAGGGAACCGGTATTCCAAACTACTTCGAAGAGCGGCTGGAAATGCTCAGGGGCGATTATACGGAACAACCGCCGAAAGAGGGTCAGACCACCATTGGTATACCGCGCGGACTGATGATCTATTACCAGCAGTTCCCGTTCTGGCGTACCTTCTTCGAAGAACTCGGATTCAGGGTAGTGGTCTCGGAAGAGACCAGCAACCAGACGGTGAAAAAGGCACTGAGCCTGGTGGTGGCTGAGACCTGTTTCCCCGTGGAGGTGATGCACGGACACATCTATGAGCTCCTGGAGAATAAGGAGGTGGACTACGTATTCACCCCGTTTATTATCAATGCAAAAGCGGAAGAGGACAATCCCACCAACAACTGCAATTGTCCGTGGGTGCAATCCTTCCCCTTCATGGTAAAATCATCCGTGCAAAAGCAGAAACAGGACCGGCTGTTGATCCCGGCCCTTAACTTCCGGTTCGGACCCAAAGTCCTGGAAAAGGAGCTGTACGATTCGCTGGGTAAAAAATTCGGTCTCCCCCGGAAAAAGGTCGCTGCCGCCATTCAACAGGCCGACGCGATACAGGACCGGTTCGAAAAACAGGTAAGAGAACGGGGGAAAGAGGTGCTCGCCAACCTGGACGAATCCAGGGAGAATATCGTGATCCTCGGCCGCCCTTACAATACCGGCGATCCCTCTTTGAACCTCAGCATGGTGGAGAAACTGATCAAACAGGACGTGGTGCCCATACCAACCGACTACCTAGCCCTGCAGGAGGAACATATCACCCGGGACTATAATAAGATGTACTGGCCAAACGGACAAAAGATCCTGGCGGCTACACGGATCATTGCCAGGGACAGGCGCCTGCACGGGATCTATATGGGCAATTTCCGGTGCGGACCCGACTCGTTCCTTTCCCATTTCGTCCACGAGGAGATGTCGGGCAAACCCTACATGGAACTGGAGATCGATGAACACAGCGCCGATGCGGGGATGATCACCCGCTACGAGGCCTTCCTCGACAGCCTGAAGGGATCCCGCCAGCAGCACAAAGAAACCGGGAAGGTCTTCAGACCCGGTCATCTCTCCTCCTCCCCCATGAAGGGGAGAACCCTCTATTTCCCCTACATGAACGATGCCTCCTATGCCATCGCGGCAGTCTGCCGAAGCTTCGGGATCAATTCAGAATCACTGCCCATGCAGACGCAAAAAGAGCTGGACCTTGCCCGGAAATACACTTCGGCGCGGGAGTGCTTCCCCATGATCTGCACCACCGGCAGCTTCCTGGGCAAGCTCATGGAGCCGGGGGTCGATCCCGAAAAAGTGAGCTTCTTCATGCCCGATCACAACGGCCCCTGCCGGTTCGGACAATACAACCGTTTCCAGCGGGTGCTGTTCGACAAGCTGGGTTTTGAAAAGACAGAGATTATTGCTCCCAGCAACGACAGCTCCTACGAGGATATCTCGGCCGGACACGGAAAACGGTTCCGCCTGAATGCCTGGAAAAGCTTTGTTGCCGTAGACATGCTCAGGAAACTGAGGCAGGAGCGAAAACCTTATGAACTGGTAAAGGGAAACACCGACCAGGTGTACCGGCAGGCAGTGAATGACCTGGTCAACTGCATGGAAAACGGGGGCAAAGAACTGAACGATGTGCTGGCCCAAAGTGCCTACAACTTTACACAGATCCCCATGACCAACGGGCAACGAAAACCGGTCATTGCCGTCGTCGGAGAAATATTTATGCGGGATAACGCGTTCTGCAGCGGGTTCCTGGTAGACCGGCTGGAGCGGTTCGGTGCGGAAACCTGGATCGCCCCCTTCGCCGAATGGCTCTCCTATTCCACGATCCGGTATACCCGCGACAGCAAATGGAAACGGGACTTTAAAGGAGTGATCAAATCAAAGATCCAGGAACTATCCCAGGAGTACTCTGCAAAAAAGATCACCAGGATATTCCATGGATTGTTCGACGAGGATAAAGAGGTGGCGGTGAAGGAGATGCTCAATGCATGCGGACCCTATGTGCATCGCCATTACGACGGCGACCCGGCACTGAACCTGGGTACTTCAGCCATCCTCTCCAAAAGAGGCATCTCCGGGATCGCCAATATCCTGCCCTTCACCTGCATGCCCGGCACGCTGGTCACTGCCGTTTCAGACGAATTGAGAAGAGATAACAAGGGGCTTCCCTACGTGAACATCGCCTATGACGGCCAGCAGGACTCCTCCATCGAGTTGCGCCTGCAGGCCTTCATGCACCAGGCCAAAACGTATGCAAGGGAGAAAAACCTGACCACCCCCCGCGATGAACTGGTATTCGTGTAGGAAGCCGGATGCGCACTACCCGGGAAATGCGTTTAAAAAAGTTATACGTTCACCGGCAGAAGACGTTCAAACGTAACCGTCCCGGGTATGACCCTCGCCTGGGCCGCGATGGTCTCCACCCCCTGTTCCACGGCATGGCGAAGCGCCGCGGCATAAGCGGGATCAATGCTTTCCGCCGGGGCAAAGGCCTCCACATCCATCCGTTGTACCACGTACATCATCACCGCCCGCATGCCTGCTTCCCGCACTTTTACCAGGGTATCCAGGTGCTTTTTACCCCGGGAAGTGACGCTGTCGGGAAACAAACCCAGGTTCCCCTCTTTGAGGGTTACATTCTTCACCTCGATGAAACACGCTCCACCGGGACCCCGGGCCTGCACGTCAAACCGGCTGTCTCCCCATTTCACCTCGCGGCGGAATGAGGTATAGTCTTCAAAACCGGGTACCGTCCCCTCTTCCAGCCACCGGTGTACAAGCAGGTTGGGAATCGAGGTGTTGATCCCCACCCACCGGTCGTTCACCTTGATCATCTCCCAGGTGTACCGGGTTTTGCGTTTGGGGTCTTTGACCGGACTGCAATATACGGGAGCCCCCTCCTCCAGGCAACTCTTCATGGAGCCGGAGTTCGGACAGTGGGCGGTCACTACCGAACCATCCTCCAGCTCGATGTCGGCAAGAAACCGTTTGTACCGCTTGATCAGGGTCCCCGGAATAAGTTCATCGTATTGCATACCTACCTTGTTTAGATTCATAATCGTTAAATAGTAAAGCTTACCCCGCGGAACCCGTACCCGGAGAAAAACCGGTCCGGGAGAAACCGTATCCACGGTAAACAAGCACCGGGAAAAACCGCGGTCCGGATAAAACCGGCACCCTTTCCCGTATCATGATATTTCATAAATTTGGGATATTTTGCCATAACTGGCAAACGGATTGTTTCTGCCCGCGGGATCAATCTGTCTCCAGGAAGGTTCAAAATAAAATCACATGGTACTGTCCCGCACTAATATTGAAGAATACCTGGGCGTATCGGCACCCGAGATTTCAAAAGAGCGGATGGCCGCATCGATCGGATCCTCCCCGGAATCATACCGGTTTCTGATCGAAATCTCGTTTTCCGGGAAGAGACCGCTGGATTGGCGTGCTGCATGGATTGCAGACTACCTGGCAGAAATGCAACCGGCTCTTCCCGAACCGCACCTGGAGAATATCCTCCGGCATATGAAACTAACCATGCCCGGCGGCGTAATGCGCTGTTACCTGAGAATGCTTACCCGCTATCCTATTCCTGAAGCCCACCAGGGCATGATCGCCGACCTTTGCTTTGAAAGCCTCTCCAGGGAATCCATCCCCGTGGCCGTAAAAGTTCATGCCATGGAGATCCTCTATCGCTTCACCCAGGACTACCCGGAACTGAAAAACGAGCTGGTCATCATGCTCCGGGAGCAGATGGTGAACAACTCCACGGGATTCAAAACCCGGGCCCGGAAAATTATCGGCAGGTTGGAAAAAGAGGAATAGCAGGATTAATCGAGGTACCCCGACAGGTGCTCATCGAACATATCCCGGTGCACCAGCCGGTAATGCGGATGGTAGTGATCCAGGTAGCTTTTGCTGTGATGAACGACATACTCCCCTTCCTGCAGCAGGGAATCAATGAAGCGCTCATCCTTTGAAAAATTCGAAAGCCCGGGACGCACCTCCCTGATCACCTCCCTGATCACCTCCCACTCCTTTTTCCAGGACTCCACGGGAATGGGCTCCACGCTATTGACACTCTTCACGAAATAGTGCATAAATGTGTCCACCGGAATGACCCCGTCGCGGATCAACACCAGGTTGACCCGGTAAAAGTTGTGAAGGTACCCGGTAGGCTCCAGCAACACCGTGTCAAACCGCTCCGCCCGTTCCAACTCACGAAACAGGTATCCCCTGGCCGCAGCGGTGTCTTTGATCAGGTGGCCCGGACCAAAATAATCCTGGAAATACGATTTATACAGATCTTTCAGGGTAGATGCCGGGTACTGCGTGAGTTTCTGCTCCACCGACTCCCTGATCTGCTTTCTATGACCCGAACAGGCACTCATCATCAGCAGAAAAACACATAAAAAACGTATCCATCGCATACCGCCATTTTCTCGAAAGATACGAAAATACCCCCGGCATGAAAAAGAGCATGGCATGCTGATCGTACTTCAATTAAAAATAGACTGTATCTTTGCAATATGAACAGAAACCGGATTGTTTTTATTCTATACCGACCCGCCGTCCCGGGAAACATCGGTGCG
>CAYZMH010000135.1:0-5650 GCA_964479445.1 uncultured Bacteroidaceae bacterium
GATCGCCGAGGGCCATAAAAGGAAGTGTCCTTCGCGGGCGCTGACGGTTTGCCGCGAATCGAAGAAGAAGTCGTTTTTCACAAATCCCGAGAAGGTGATACCGAATTTTTTCTCTCCCGGGGTTTTCTCCTGGGCGAGTGTTCCGGGGAGATTCAAGCTTAGCAGGATCAACAGGAGGGGTAGCGTTTTTCTCATCATAATCAATGGTTTTTAATCGATGCGTTCAGGGGGAAAAAGTTTCTGCAGCAAATTACGTTTTTTCAGGGGGCGGTTCAATAGCCGGTTCAGGTTGTTCTCGGCAGTGAGGTTTTGGTCCCAGAGCTCCATGGCCCTCTGGTAACAAAGAGCTGCAGAGTCGTACCGGGCATGGTAGCGGTACACGATCCCCAGGTTGGTGTAGCTCACCGATTGCCTTCGCGCGGTCTCTACCTGCGCTTCACGGATCTCCCGGATGCGGGTCTCAAGGAACTTTTCCTGTTCTTTCAGGGAGTAATCCCGGAGTCCGTCCAAAAAATCCTCCCGGATGGCCGCTTCAAGGGAATCATCCGGCAGCGACCCGTATCGCCAGGTCCATTTCCGGTAGATCCGGATGCTCTTGCGGGCGGCCTGCCCGGCCTTACGGGCCAGTGAATCCCTTTTTTCCAGGGTCAGTTTATCTTCGTGAAGCATCATGGTCAGGTACGCCGCAGCCCGGTTGTTATAAAGGACGCCGGTTTCATAGCTGTTCCGGTAATGCGGAACGGTCCTGTAAATGGTTTCGATGGTATCCATGAGGAAGAAGACCGAATCGAAGGCGTTACGGGCGGCATAGTCGTTGTATTTTTCATAAAGCTCGCGGGCCGGTTTAATGCGGGGATCGACCGACCGGTTGATGTTATGGTAATAGAAAGAAGCAATAGTGATGGCGCCTCCCGTGAGGATCACCATCACCAGTACCAGGTTGCGGGTCTGTGGTTGAAAGAATCCCATCAGGTGTGCACGTTTTCCACAAGGAATTTTCGTATCTCCAGCGGCGTGGGTTTGGTCATTTTCGATACCACGATGTTGGCAATGATCGCAAGCGGTGCCCCGAACCAGGCGAAATACCAGGCTCCCAGCCAGTAGCTGATAAATTCGTGCGCAGGCAGGGTGGTTCCCATTTTCCCGGCCACAAAGTAGGTTAGTGCTACCACGGAGACCAGCAGTCCGGCAATGATACCAGCCACTGCTCCCTGTTTGTTGGAACCGCTCCACCAGATTCCCAGCAGGAAAAGGGGGAAGATAGTGCAGCCCGCCAGGGAGAAAGCCACGGCCACAAGCTGACCAATCAATGCAAGCTTGGCCAGGGCGATGGTAGTCACGATCACGGCCATGAGGATCGTTGCCAGCCGTGCAAAAAGCAGTTGCCGCTTTGGTGAGGCATCGGGGTTGATCACCCGCACATAAAGGTCATGGGAAAAGGCGGAAGCCCCCGCTACCAGGAGTCCGGATACCGTCGAAAAGGCAGCCGACACCCCGCCTGCAGCGAGTAAGCCCACAATGAGGGGGTGTACGTGGCCGAGCTGCGCGGTATAGACCACGATGGCATCTTTGGCCAGGCGTCCTACCTCGGGGTTCGAGCTGAGGATCTTACCGAAGGCGGCATATGCCGGGGCGCTCCAGTACAGGATACAGATGAAAAAGAGACCCCACACCACCGACCAGCGGGCGTCACGGGCTTTCGGCACCACGTAGAATCGTTGGATCACGTGGGGCAGACCGGCTGTTCCGATCATCAGTGAGAAGGCGATCGCTATCCACTGGAAAAAGGATTTGCCGGTAGCCGGATCCCAGGGCATGGCGTATTCCGGGGCGGCGACCATCCCGAATTCATGTCCGAGTGAATTCATCAACTGGTTGGCGTCATTGAGCGGGATCCCCGAAACCGCATCGGAGACCACGGCGCCGTATCCCAGCTGGGGCAGCACCCAGAAATAATCAAACTTGAAGGTGAGGATGAACAGCGGGATCAGGAACGAGACGATGATGATCACATACTGGATCTGCATGTTCTTGGTCACCCCAAGCATTCCCGAGATCAGGGTATAGGCCAGCACAACCAGTCCGCCGATAATCACCGCCGCGGAGTAGTCGACCCCCATGACCCACTTGAACATGAGTCCGATCCCCCCGAACTGTCCGACGCAGTATGCGATGGAGATGAGGATTGCAATGATGGCACCGGCGGCACGCAGGGCTCGGGAGTAATAACGGTCCCCGATGAAGTCCGCTGCCGTATACTTCCCGTATTTGCGGATCTGCCCGGCCATCAGGATAAGCAGCAGGACATACCCGCCGGTCCAGCCCACCACGTAGGCGAGTCCGTGGTACCCCGAACCATACATAAGTGCCGCCATGCCCAGGAAGGAGGCGGCGCTCATCCAGTTGGAAGCGATGGCCATGCCGGATCCCACGCGTGAGATCCCCCGGCCGGCCGCGTAGAAATCGTTGGTGTCTTTGGCCCTGAAAAAGAGGCCGACCAACACAAAAAGCACAAGAATGGTGATAAGAATGATCGCGGGTCCCACCTTAAAACTTCCTTCCAGGTGCGGCGCAGCGCTGGCGGCAGCGGCACATACGGAGATCAGCAGGAGCCCTATGGAGAGCAAATATTTCTTCATAGTTCCGGAATTATGGTTGATTAGTCTTCGATGGATAGTTTCTTATATAACCGGTCGGTCCTTACACAATACAGCCAGCAGAGTCCGACAAAAAGCACCAGGAGCAGGACGGCTGTATAGAAATAGTGAAAGGGGAACCCCAGGAACCGGGTGTCGGTGAGCACCGACTGGTTATGGACCAGGTATTTTTCCATGATACCGGGCAGCTCCCTGACAGTTTTCGTGGCCAGGGGTTCCATAGCCCCGGCAACAAGGTGCAGGGGAAGGATCACGGTCCGTACATCGCTGGGATCGAGCTCCAGCAGCGGGCTGGTCTCGGCGGAGAGCAGCTGCCTGGCGATTATATATTCCGGATCGGAAATGGTGTGAATGGAATGACGCAGCCTCTCAAACAGTGCGATGTCCCTTTTCATTCCCGCTTGCATGGTATCATGGGCCAGCTGCAATACCGACCAGTTCAGGGCGTTTTCAAGGATGCGGATCTCTCCTGGTTCCACAGCGATCTTCCCGAGCACGGAGAGGTTGGCCTTCCCGAACTGTTGCCATTGTTCGGCGGTAGCGGTGCTGTTCTTTACATCACTCCAGGTTTCCCGGAATGCAAGATAAGCGGGTTCAGGGGTTGGTTCCTGCAAAACACGAAGCAGGATCTGGAAGCCAAAAATGGCTGCAAACCAAACCAGCACTAACCAAACCACCAGGTTCCTGTTGAAATGAGCCTGGCGGGTCGTAGGTTTGAAAAAGCTGATGTGGTACTCTTCGGGGGAATCATTCATAAATGAGGGATTTGGTGAGTAGATTCAGGTTTCGTGGTAAATTCTTAAGCAAAATATGCCTTTTTTCGAATTAAACCAATTTTATTTAGAATGAAATATGTTAAAATACAGTAAAATAATGATTTAATGACCCTGTTTATTTAGAACGAAGTTGCCGCGGCAGCTTTTCCGTGGAGACCCGGGCTGCTTTTTCCCTTATTTTTCCGGGAAACCATATTTTCCGGGATATTTAGCGTATATTTGCCGCTCGATTTTAAGAGGAAGAAGGAACAGTTGGTTCTTTTGTACCATGCATTTGTCTCCCCGAGCCTTTCATAATCAGAATTATTTAATTTATTACACATGATGTTATTCAATGAAATGGGCCTTGACGGTCCGATTATTAAGGCCGTGGAGGCATTGGGATTCCGGGAACCCACCCCGGTCCAGGAGAAGGTGATCCCGCTGGTATTGCAGGGACAGGACGAATTAAGCTTCGAGGATGAACAGGCAGGGCGCGGTGAGCCCGGGAAAGGGAAGGATGTGATCGGACTGGCGCAGACCGGCACGGGGAAGACCGCGGCATTCGGATTGCCGCTGGTGCAGATGACCGATCCGAAGGTACGCCGGGTGCAGACCCTGGTACTTTGTCCGACCCGTGAACTATGCATCCAGATCACCCGTGACCTGAAGAGTTTTACCGCGTATAAAAAAGGGCTGGATGTGATCCCGGTATACGGAGGAGCGAGCATGGAGACACAGGTGCGCGGACTCAAAAAGGGGGGGCAGATCGTGGTGGGAACCCCCGGGCGTGTAAAAGACCTGGTGGGGCGCGGACTCCTGCCGGTGGACGAGGTTCGCTGGCTGGTGCTGGATGAGGCGGATGAGATGTTGCAGATGGGCTTCAAGGAGGAGCTGGATGATATCCTCTCCGGCACCCCTGCAGACAAGCAGACCTTGCTCTTTTCGGCGACCATGCCGGCGGCGATCCGGCGCATCGCCAATACCTATATGAACAATCCGCGGGAGGTCTCGGTAGGTACGAAAAATGCCGGGGCGGAAAACGTGGAGCACGAGTATTATATGACGCAAACCAAACACAGGTACGAGGCGCTCAGGCGGATCGTGGATATGTCCACCGATATGTATGGCATCGTCTTCTGCCGCACCCGGCGGGAAACGCGGGAGGTGTCCGACCGGTTCATGGCTGACGGATTCAGCGCCGAAGCCCTGCACGGGGAGTTGTCGCAGGCACAGCGTGACCAGGTGATGAACCGGTTCCGCAGGAAGCAGGTGAAGGTGCTGGTGGCTACCGATGTGGCGGCGCGCGGACTGGACGTGAATGACCTGACGCATGTGATCAACTACAACCTTCCCGATGACCTGGAGGCGTATATTCACCGCAGCGGCCGCACCGGCCGGGCAGGAAAGCACGGGGTATCGGTCTCGATCATCAATACCCGGGAAGAGAGCCGGATCAGGGCCCTGGAAAAGATGTCGGGGAAACGGTTTGAACGGAAAAGGATCCCCGGCGGAGATGAGATCTACAAAAAGCAGCTTTTCAACGCGGCCAACCGGCTGGAACATGCACCGGCAGCGGATGAATCCCTGGAGTCTTTCATGGAGGAGATCGGCAAAAAGCTGGAGTGGCTGAGCCGGGAGGATTTGATCCGCCGGTTCTTAACCATGGAAATGGAGCGCTCGCAGGCTGTTTCCCGCAACGCACCTGATTTGAACGTGGAATCCGGTCGCCAGGGGAATACCCGGAACGGCGAACCCCGCAAAAAACAGCGCAAAAGGGAATTCACCCGGATGTATATCAATACAGGAAGCAAGAGCAACCTGGATCCCCGGACACTGATCGGACTGGTCACCGAGACCACCCGGAACCGCCAGGTGGAGATCGGGAAGATCGACATCATGAAGGGTTTCTCTTTCTTCGAGGTGGACAAGCAGCACGAAATGCAGGTGATCAATTCGTTCAGGCGAAATGTGCGCTTTGGCAATGCGAGGGTAAAGGTGGAGCCTGCAGGGGAACGGTAATCAGTCTGTGACCGGCCCCGGTCATACGGTACACTCCTTCATTTGCAGCGTCTATGTTTCAATCCCCCTCGTTCGAGGAGGGTACATCCTGCTGTTTTTACAACCTATCCCATCAGGGAGCGGATCACCCCCGAGATCCAGGCCCGCATGCTCTCTTCGATGACGAAGGTGATAAAGAGGGCGTAGAGGATCAGCATGAGCAGCCCCTTGGTACGG
>CAYZMH010000136.1:0-3399 GCA_964479445.1 uncultured Bacteroidaceae bacterium
CTTCCTATAATCGGTATTTCAGTGATCACAGCATCAATGTGCTCGCCGGTTTTGAGGCGTTTGACAACCAGAATAACTCCTACTATATCTATTCACCTGATGTGGATCCGAACATTCCGTTCCCCAACACAGCCACAGCAGAGAGTGATGAAGGAGATTACGCGGAATCACGCTACACCATGGCCTCATTCTTCGGTATTCTCGATTATAATTATGCCAGCAAGTATTTCTTCCGTGCCAGTCTGAGGACGGATGGAAGCTCCCGTTTCGGGGAAAACAACCGCTGGGGTACCTTCTACTCCGTGGCAGCGAGCTGGAACCTGCACAATGAAGCGTTCCTGGAGAATGTTTCCGCTATTAACGCGTTGAAACTTCGCGCCAGTTACGGTTTGAACGGGAACGACCGGATCGGTAACTACGAGCACTGGGGTGTATACGGACCGGTTGGTTATAATGCCACCAGCGGAATGGCTCCCTCACAGCCGGCCAATAAGGATCTGACCTGGGAAACTAACACTTCTTTCAATGTGGGTCTTGATTTCGGCCTGCTTAGAAGGATTACCGGTAGCGTAGATGTCTATAACAGGATTACATCCGATATGCTTCTGGACACTCCGCTTTCCCGTACGTCGGGTTTCAGCAGCCTGCGCCAGAACATTGGTTCTCTGAAAAATACCGGTGTGGAAGGTCAGTTGAGTATGGTTGTTCTTGAAGGCACCTTTAACTGGAATGTTGGTCTGAACTTTACAGCCAATCAAAGTGAAATAACTGACCTGGGGACAGAGGAGCAGATCATTGATGGACGCCTGATCCACAAGGAAGGTGAGAGTCTCTTTAATTACTACCTGAGAGATTATGCCGGGGTGAACCCTGTGAATGGTGCAGCCCTATGGTATAATGAGGATGGAGCACTGACACCGCTTTATGCCGATGCACGCAGAATACTGGCCGGTTCACCGGAAGCTGATCTTTTTGGCGGGATCAATACTGATTTCAGCTGGAAAGGAATTTCCCTCAGTGTGAATCTGGAATACAAATACGGGAATGAAGTCCTGATAGAGGAGCAGCGCTACCTGAACTCCGACGGCTACATGTGGGGTAACAACCAGGCCAATACCAGCCTGGACTACTGGAAACAGCCCGGAGACGTGACAAGGAATCCCATTCCTATTGCCGGCAACACTACCCAGTCCAACGGATATTATAGTTCGCGCTGGATGTTTGACGGGTCGTTCCTGAGACTGAAGAACATCATGTTGTCCTATACCCTTCCCACGAGCCTGGTTAGCAGGCTAAACCTGGAACAGTTGAGGATATACGGTAGTGCAGTGAATGCATATACCTGGCATGATGTCGATTTCTGGGATCCTGACAGAGGTGTGACAGGCCAGGGATTCGGTATCTATCCCATGTCAAAGAGTTTTGTTGTTGGGTTGGATCTGACATTTTAATTGAACCAAAAAAAGTATGAAGATGAAAACAAGAAATATCATATTTTTAGGGTTGCTGGCTATCCTGCTTAGCTTTACTTCCTGTGAAGATTTTCTTTACCAGGAGCCGCGACTCTCACAAACAAACGAGCTTTCGCTGTCGACTTTCGACGGATTGCAGAAAGCGACCCTTGGCGCTTACACACCGCTGTATGCGACCAACTGGTACGGACGTAACTTTACCGTCACGGCCGATCTCAAGGGAGGAAACTCCAAGATCAGTCCGCTGAACTCGGGACGCTTCCGTACAGAGTATCTCTGGAACAATACACCCACCGCGACACAGGCCCTCTGGACCACGGCTTATAATATGATCGCCAGGGTAAACAACGTGATCAACGTCATCGAAGACGGCTTTGAAGAGCCCGGTGTTCCCCAGGAAGAGATCGACCGCCTGGCGGCCGAGTGTAAATTCCTGCGCGGACTGGCCTACTTTGACCTGGCGCGTCTTTATTGCCAGCCCTATTCCACGGGAAGGGATCAACTGGGTGTACCGGTTGTGCTGGTTTCTGAAATCGGAACCCCTGACCGGGATGACCTGGGAACGGTTTATGACCAGGTGGTTTCCGACCTTCAGGATGCTGTGGACATATTGCCTGCTGTTTCTGTCAATGAAGGAACCGACCCTGCAGGATGGGCTACCAGCCATGCCGCCAAGGCACTGCTGGCACGTGTATACCTGTACATGGAAGAGTGGCAACTGGCTGCTGACCTGGCTACCGAGGTGATTGATGAATTCCCCGGCAGGCTCTACACTGCTGATGAATACACGACCTGGGACAATGGTGGTGTATGGGGTACCGATGATGCTGCAGAGGTAATCTTCGAGGTGTACGGTGCCGAAGGGAACTCCACCCACGGGAACTGGGATGTGATCTCTTACATCATGTCTCCCGAAGGATACGGGGACGTCGGTGCTTCCGACGATGTGATCAGCCTTTATGAAGATGATGACGTTCGCGGAGACCTCTTTGTCAATACCGCCGACTATCCCAATGACTACTGGTCACTCAAGTATCCCGGTAAAGCTCCCGATGGTAACCTGCGTGAGGACAACATCGTAGTGATCCGCCTGGCGGAGATGTACCTGATCCGTGCAGAAGCCGCCGCCGCCCCCAATAACGCTTCCACCCCGGTTTCGGTAGATGACGATCTCAATGCGATCCGTTCCAATCGTGGTGCTTCGGAAATCAGCGGCGCCACCATGGAGGATGTTATGAAAGAGCGGAGAATGGAGCTTTGCTACGAAGGACATCACCTGTTTGACCTGGCCCGGACCGAAACCGGTCTGACCCGCACGGATTTCGAAGGGGCAGTGAACCAGGACATCCCCTTCCCCGATTATCGCTGGGCCATGCCGATTCCGCAATACGAGATGGATGCGAATCCGAACATGGTGCAGAATCCTGGTTATTCAAGTGAAAACTAAAAAACCACGAAAAATGAAACAGATAATAAGCAAGTTTTTAATCATTGTGGCAGCTGTTCTCCTGGTGACATCCTGCGAATGGGAGCCGATCAAATTTGACAGCTCCAAGACCTTCGTAGCATTTGAAGACCAGTCTTCAGCCTTCGCTGAAGAGGTGGAAGGCCAGGTAGGCGTTGTCGTGATGGTCACTGCACTGCTGGATGCACCTGCAGTTACCGCGAACTTTGAATTTGACACCACCGGACTTGGTGCCAAAGCTGCTGTGGAAGGGGAAGATTTCACCCTGATGAACGACAGCAAAACCCTTAGTTTCCCCGATGGCTGGGGCTACGATACCATCTGGATCGATCCCGGCGACAACGATATCTTTACCGGGGACCGGCTCTTTAACATTGTTCTGACCACCAATTCCCTTGACTACGAATTTGGGGCTTTCGTATCACACACCGTGACACTCAAAGACAACGAGCACCCGCTCGG
>CAYZMH010000136.1:3499-5428 GCA_964479445.1 uncultured Bacteroidaceae bacterium
GACTATTCCGAGTTTACCGATGTGCCGGCAACCGTGGACAAGGAAGCCATGACCATCACCATCGAAGCCGGTTCCGAGATCGGAACCCACGGCCTCTATGGCGGACCCCTGGCGATCTTCCTCGGTGACAATGCAGGCGGAATTGATAACGAAACCGATCCGATGGTGGGTGAAATTATGGAAGACGGAAAGATCCATATCGATTTCATGGCTATCAAATTCGTCGGTGGTATTAATGAAGGGTTGGTATGGGATTCATTCGATACCTACTGGACCCCTGCATCGAAAAAAGCAGCGAAGAGAAACAAAACAGCCGGAACACGGCCTGGTTTAATTGAACAATAAACGATGAATACGATGAAAAAGAACACACGAATATTATTCAAGTTATCTGCTTTGCTGCTGGGCATCGTATTGATGTTCGGATGTGCAGAGTGGGAAGAATTCGAGTCGCTGGACGTTGCCTCAGCTCCCTCTGTAACGGTAGAGCTGGCAAATGCGGCCGATTCAACGGTAACTGTTGATGTTACGAACAGTATGGACGGATTTGTATCCGTGATTCTGCTGGCAGATACCGGCAACGCGGTTCCCGAAGACGGAGAAGCGCTCCTTACCGAGAATGTGGCCTATGACCAGTTTGCATCCATGGAAGCAGCTGCCGGTGAAGCGGTAAGCGTTACCTTTGACGGACTGGTTCAAAATTCCCTCTATGAGGTTATGGCCGTTGCCGCCAACGAGGACGGCGTGGTCAGTGAAGTTTCCGTACTGGAAGTCAGCACCGGGGATGCCTATGCTCCCGGTCTGGTTGAAGCAGTGCCAGGCTTTACTTACTCACCGGTTGTTGACATGGGAGATACCATCATGCTGGTTTTTGATGAGCCGGTTGCTATTGGTGATGGCTCCTTCAGCTTTGAAACTTTCTTTGGCGGACAGCTTGAAGAAGTCCCGGCTGACCACGTATTCGCCAGCGGAAACATGGTAGGGGTTGTCCTGCCGTTCGATCCTGCATACGGCGATTACCTCTGGATGCACTGGGAAGCTGATGCGGTGACCGACCTGGTGGGTAACGGAGTGGATGCTCTGACTACCATCTTTGACAGCGATAATGGTGCATTTATTGGCGCCTACTGGCGTATGGTACAGGTGGCGATGGCTCCTTCCATTGCCCCAGCCACTGACGATGCCCAGGCTCCCGGATTCGACATTGTCCTGAGCTTTGACGCAGGAGTGGATGCAGGTGATGTGGCCGATGGATCGATTACCCTCACCTATGACGACGGTGCAGGTGTGATCACTACGGTGGATGTACCGGCTGCTGATGTAACAGCAAGCGGAACGGATCTCACGATCGCACAGACCGTGTTTACCCCCACCTCCGGTACGGTAACCGTGGATGTTCCCGCGGAATTGCTGTCGATCGGATTTGGCAACCCCAGCGCTGCAGTTTCAGCTACCTGGGACCTGCAATAGGGAAAACTGTTAACTAGTTGTTAAAAAGCCGGATCTTCGGATCCGGCTTTTATTTTTTCCATAGATTTTTTTTCAGTTTCGCTATATTTGTATAAACAAAGCGGCTTTGCCGGATGTTGTACAGAGAAGATTAGTGTAAAAAGGACGTGAAGATGAAAAAAATTGGATTTATAATGACGCTGTTGCTTGCCATGCTGTTGAGTGTGCAGGCAGATCCCGTAACTCCCGGAGAAGCAGAGAAAGTAGCGGAGCGCTTCATAACGGTTTACGGAGAAGATCTGAATTTATCAGTTGATGAAATTATTCCCTATACCATCGATAACGGCGTAGCCGCCTACTATTATGCGATTCTTGAACCTACAGGATGGATTATAGTATCCGGTGACGATGCGATGATTCCGGTGATCGGGTATTCATTTAAGAATGAATTCTCGGAACGTTCCCGGTGGGAAGAGTCCA
>CAYZMH010000137.1:0-1737 GCA_964479445.1 uncultured Bacteroidaceae bacterium
GGCCGTATCGCCCTTCAGTTACCGGAGGATGCTCCTTCCACCGTTTTCCTGAATTATGCCGTTTCCTATGTCAGTGAAGACCAGGCTGCTTCTAACTACGAGAAGGAGATTGCGGGGAAGAACTTTGAGCAGCTTGCCGCTGAAGGAGAACGCACCTGGCAGGAGACCGCGGGACAGATACGGGTGGAAGGCGGAACAATGGCGCAGAAACGAACTTTCTACACGTCGCTGTACCGGACCTATGAGCGTATGGTGAACATCAATGAATATGGCCGCTACTACAGCGGGTATGACGGAAAAGTGCATGAAAGCGACCGGCCTTTCTACGTGGATGACTGGGTGTGGGATACCTACCTGGCACATCATCCCCTGCGGACCATCCTGGATCCGGACATGGAAAATGATATGCTTCATTCCTATACGCAGATGTATGTCCAGAGTGGATGGATGCCTACCTTTCCACAGGTGTACGGTAACCGTATGTGCATGAATGCCTATCACTCTTCGGCTCTTTTTATCGATGCGTACCGGAAAGGTTTGAGGGATTTTGATGTGGAGAAAGCCTATGAGGGAGTGAAAAAGAACATGATGGAGGGGACCTTTATCCCCTGGCGGCAGGGGACTCCCCGAAGACCAATTGACGACTTCTACCACGAGCACGGGTATTTCCCCTCCCTGCGGCCCGGGGAGGAAGAGACCGAACCCCAGGTGGACGGTTTCGAGAAACGTCAACCCGTGGCGGTGACACTGGGAATCAGTTATGATTTCTGGGCCCTGTCGGAGCTCGCCGGTGAGCTGGGAAAGGATGAAGAGCAATCCCGCTTCGCAGAAAAGGCAAAGGATTACAAAAACCTGTGGCATCCCGATTACCGGTTGTTCATGCCGAAAGATGATGAGGGGGAATGGATCCTGATTGACCCGAAATCGGGCGGGGGTCCGGGCTACCGCAACTACTACGATGAGAATAACGGCTGGACCTACGCATGGGATGTGCAACACGATATATACGGTCTGATGAATCTCCTCGGAGGTCAGAAGGCTGCCGAGGAGCGACTGGACCAACTGTTCAGGGAGCCCCTGGGCATGCGAAGAAGCGAATTCTTTGTGGATGGTGCGAATAGTACCGGCATGGTCGGACAGTTTTCCATGGGGAATGAACCTTCGTTTCATATCCCGTACCTGTTTAACTATTTCGGGGCACCCTGGAAGACACAGAAGAAGACCCGGTTCCTGCTGGATGTATGGTTCAAGGACAATATATTCGGAGTTCCCGGTGACGAGGACGGGGGCGGAATGACCTCTTTTGTGGTATTTTCCTCCATGGGGATCTACCCGGTGACACCGGGTATCCCGGTCTATACCATCACCAGTCCGGTCTTCGAAAAAGTAAGCATCGACCTGGATAATGGCAACACCTTTACGGTGATCGCCGACGGGGCCAGCAAAACGAAGAAATATATCCAGCGCGCATTTATCAACGGCGAGGAGATCTTTACCCCCTTTATTACCCACGAACAGGTTATGTCAGGTGCCACCCTGGAACTGGAGCTGGGTGAGCTGCCCAACAAGTCGTGGGGTACGGAGGGAGAATTCCCGGGCGCGATTTAACGCTGTATCCCTCATTATTTGAACGATGTAAGGTCTCCCGGCGGGCAACGATCTAAGTTAGTAACTTAGATTACTTTGTAAGGCCGTAAATTAATTACGTAGTTATCTACGTAAAAAACTACGTAATTT
>CAYZMH010000137.1:1837-5122 GCA_964479445.1 uncultured Bacteroidaceae bacterium
ACGATCGCTTCCATTTCTGCTTTGAGGCGCTCGACGATTTCCGGCCGTTCGTTATAAAGGTTGTTCTGCTCGGCCGGGTCCTCTGCCAGGTTATAGAGTTGTCCTTCGGGGTCGCCCTGACCGGGTTCTATGCGGCGGGGTTTGGAAAAACCGCCCGATCCCAGCTGGTTGATCAGTTTCCAGTCACCGGAGCGGATCATCATGGCGCTCCCGGCCGACCGCATAACGATCGGGGGACGGACTGTGATGTCCCCGGTTTTCCCAAGCATGGCGGGCAGGAAGCTGTGGCTGTCCGGACCCGCACCTTCGGGGAGTTCTGCTTCGGTCAGATCTGCCATGGTGGCAAGCACATCGGTAAAGCAGACCGGGTGGTCGGAGGTTGATCCGGCGGTCACGTTTCCGGGCCATTTTACGATAAAGGGCATGCGGTGACCTGCTTCCCATGCATCTCCTTTCATGCCGCGCAGTCCGCCTGATGCATCATGAGCGAACCGTTCCACGTCGTTTTCGTACCAGACCGGACCATTGTCGGAGCTGAAGATCACGAGGGTATTTTCCGACATCCCGTTCTCTTCCAGGGAGGCCAGTACTTTTGCAATATTGGCGTCCACCATGGCGAGAAAGTCGCCGTACATCCCGGCGCCGCTTTTCCCTTCAAATTCAGGGGAGGGCAGCCAGGGTGTATGCGGAGCGGGGTAGGCCAGGTAGAGCATCATGGGTTGCTTGCTGTGTTCGCCGGAGGCATGCGATTCGATCACGTCGATCGCCTCCTCTGTAAACCGCGGAAGCACATCTTTCAGTTCCAGTCCGGGCGCAATCCCACCTTCCCGCCAGAACGCTCCCTGGATAGGCGACCATCCCTCGGAGTGGTTGGCTTCAATGGTATCGGTTGGAGGGGTCACTGCCTGGTCGTTCCGTATGTAAAAATAGGGAGGGATATCGGTGGATGCACGGATCCCGAAAAACCGGTCGAAGCCCCGGTCATACGGTCCGCCTTTCAACGGTTTGTCATATCCCTTCTCTTCAAATCCCACATGCCATTTCCCCACCATGGCGGTTCGATAGCCTCTTGATTTCAGCAGGGAAGGAACGGTGGTCTGTCCTTCATTGATCAGGGGATGGCTCCTCCAGCGGGAAACATCGATCCGGAAGGAGTACTCCCCGGTCATCAGTCCGTACCGCGACATATGGCAGAGCGGACCGGTGGCATGTGCATCGGTAAAGCGCATCCCCTCCTCTGCAAGCTGGTTGATGGTGGGAGTGGGGATCTTTGAGTCTTCGTTATAGCATTCTGCATCCCCGTATCCCATGTCATCCACCAGGATGAACAGGATATTGGGTGATTGGGGGCTGTTCGTGGAGCAGGAGGTGAGCATTGCTGTCACCATGACCAGGACCATCAGGATCCCGGATCGGCGGATTGCATGGAATTGTTTCATTTGCAAGCAGTTAAATTTATGGTTTAAACGGGAAAGGCACATGCCATACGCGTTGGTTCATGCGATGCGGGCGTTGCCTGCCGTTTTATATCAATTCTCTTTCTTTCACTCCATTATAATGTTTTGAATCATTCTTCTCCAACCATTCAAGTAGGCAACTCCGCAGCTCTTCCACTTTCTCCTCGTACTGCGCCCGGTCGGGACTTTTACCGATCAGGTTATGCATCTCGTGGGGATCGGTGTTCAGGTCGTACAGGGCATTGATCACCTCTGACTCTTTGGAGTAGGGGATGATCAGTTTCCACCCGTCTTTCAGGACCATGTAATTGGACTCGATATCGCCCCGGTAGTCCCATTCGGTCACCACGTACTCGCCGTGTCCGGTGTCGGTCCCCTCGATCAGTCCGCGCAGGCTCTTCCCGTCCGAATCACGGGGTTCCACATCCAGGTAATCCAGGATAGTAGGGAACAGGTCAATGAGTGACACATACCCTTCCACGGTCGTGCCTGCTTCGATTTGACCGGGAGAACGGATGATCAGAGGGATATGGGCCGATTCTTCGTAAAACACATTTTTTTCCCGGAGGCCGTGTGCACCCAGCATTTCTCCATGGTCGGAGACGAAGATCACCAGGGTATTGTCTGCGAGACCCAGCTCATCGAGTTTGGCCAGTATTCTGCCGGTCCAGTCGTCGATCTCTTTGACCAGCCCGTAGTAGTTTGATATCATGTATTTGATCAACTCCGGGTCGGCATACTCCGGCATGGACATGCGGCCGTTGGCGTTCCGGTAGGGTGAGTTTTCCATATCGTCATCGATGCTTTCCGGCGGAATCATTTCGTCGGCCGGGTACATGTTGTAATACGGATCC
This sequence comes from uncultured Bacteroidaceae bacterium, assembly GCA_964479445.1. Classification (GTDB taxonomy): domain Bacteria; phylum Bacteroidota; class Bacteroidia; order Bacteroidales; genus CAYZMH01. The sequence continues at coordinate 4,149 of CAYZMH010000137.1, forward strand.
GGCGGCAATATGGGGGCATGGGGGAAGTGGAAGGAGCAGGTGATGCTGAACACGGTATCCTTCAGGCGCTCCAGGGCATCGATGGTTTCCCTGGCCTGGAACGCAGTAAGGGAGTGTTCCGCCGGTACAACAGATCTTCCGTGCCGGTCGGGCTGCACCCGCCGCACATCCATCTCCTCCAGCGTCTCATGGTCGGTGCCGTGGAATGTATCAATGGGATCGGTTTCATAGGGCCGGGCGGTGAAGTTATCATGCAATTCCCCTTCCCCCGGCTCCCGTCGCGGAAAATGTTTATCCAGGTAATCCATGTAGACATGTTTCTGTCCGCCATGGAGAAATACGGATCTTCCATTTTCCGAAGCCTGTTTGGGATTCCTGTATATGGATGTATGGGCCGACGGACTGTGCCATTTCCCGTAGTATTCGCAGTGGTACCCCTGTTCGGTCAGGATTTCATCAAAGGTGGGCATGGTCATCAGGCCCTCCTCCTGGTACTCATAGGTCTTTGCATTGGTGTTCACCCCGGTATGCTCCACGGTATGACCGGTAAGTATACTCGACCGGGCCGGTCCGCATACAGCACAGGGAGTATAAGCATTCACGAAATAAGCTCCCTCTCCCGCTAGCCGGTCCAGGTTCGGTGTCTCCAGTACCGTATTTCCGGCAATGCTCAGGGCATCATACCGTTGCTGGTCGGTCATAATAAAGAGCAGGTTCATCTTTTGTTGTTCCTCCTCCTGTTTGCAGGAAACCAGCAGAAAAAAGAGGGGTATCACCATTAACTTTCTCATCTTGATCTGTTTATTTAAGGGTTAAGCATGATCTTTTGTCCGGTTTTGTCGCTTTCCCGCGCCGCCTCCAGGATCTCCACCACGATCATATTGATCTGCAGCGAACCGGGATCGGTAGGTTCAAGCTCTATGTTTCCCCGCACCACCCCGGAGAAGAACGCGAAGGGATCGGTATACGGAATA
>CAYZMH010000138.1:0-5033 GCA_964479445.1 uncultured Bacteroidaceae bacterium
GACATGGCAGGGACGGTGGTGATGGTCATGTACCGGATGTGGGTAAAGAGATCGGTCCCGGCCATCGCCGGTGCCAGGTTGGTGGTATCGGAAAGGGGCGACATCTTGTCCCCGAAATAGGCCCCCGAGATCACCGCACCGGCAACAAGTCCTTCACTGATCCCCAGTGCTTTGCCAATGCCGATCAGGGCAATCCCGATGGTGGCGATGGTCGACCAGGAACTTCCCGTGGCCAGGGAAACCACCCCTCCGATGATCACCGTGGCAAATAAAAATATGCTGGGGTGAAAGACTTTCAATCCATAATAGATCAGGGTCGGTACCACCCCGCTCAGCATCCAGGTGCCTGCCAGGGCCCCGATCATCAGGAGGATCAGGATGGATGGCATGGCAGAGCTGATGCTGTTGACAATGCTCTTGCGTACCTCCACCCATTTGATTCCGAGGCTTACCGCAATGATACCCGCCACCGCTGCTGCCAAAATGAGTGCAAACTGGTTGGCTCCGTCCAGGGTGTGGTCCCCGAAGTAGAGCACGTTGAGCGTGAGCAAGGCGATCAGGACCCCGATGGGGATCAGGGCCTGCAACAAATTGGGTGTGCGGATTTTCGTTTCCTCCATGGATCCAAAATGAAACGCCAAGATAATTAAAATCGGGCAGCGTGCAACTACAGCAAACTTTTTTGCGTTCTTATAAATGCGGGTACGGTCTGTTTCCGGCACCATGGGTGATCAAAGAAAACAGGTTCCAAGTGCTTCTAAGATATGAGGATAGAAAAATAAACCAGGGTATTGATTTTTTGATCTGCTTTTATTTTATTTAAAAATCCTCTATCTTGCAACTAAGAAAACAGGGTAGGCAGATGGATTTTAATATCGATTTTTTTCATATAGCCAATAACAAAATTGCCGAGAAGGGGAGGGTGCTTATCTCCGAACCTTTCCTGGCAGACAATTACTTCCGGCGTTCGGTGGTCTACCTCACCGAGCACAGTGAGGAGGGCTCGCTGGGTTTTGTGCTGAACAAGTCCCTGGACATGAAGGTAAGCGATGTGATCAAGGATTTCCCGGAAGCTGACTTCCCTGTATCGGTGGGGGGTCCGGTCAACACCAACACCGTGCACTACCTCCACACGCTCGGGGAACAAATCCCGCAGAGTGTTCACGTGAAAGACGGGATCTTCTGGGGCGGTGATTTCGAGATCATCAAGGCGATGATCATGAAGGGGGAGGTGGAGCCTCACGAGCTCCGGTTCTACCTGGGGTATGCCGGGTGGTCGGCTAACCAGCTTGATGGCGAGTTGAAAGAGAATGCCTGGCTGGTGGGTGAGATCTCTGCCGATATGGTCATGAAAGGTCAGGGTGCGGAATTCTGGGAGGATACCCTCTCCCGGTTCAATGATAAGTACAGGGCCTGGGCCAACTTCCCGCAGGATCCGGGTCTGAACTGAATCCCCTTACCGGGTTAGCTCCCTTACCGGGTAACCGGGTTCCCTTTCCAACCGCTATGGGTTCGCATACAGCATTCGATTCGGGGTTATGCGCCGGAGGTATTTACCGGATCTCCGGAAGGAGGGTCCGGAGGTCCTGGTTCCGCCTGATCTTCCGGGTATGAATGCCGGTCCGCTTTCCCGCTTCCACATCCTTATCCGAATCTCCGATAAACCAGGCATCTTCAGGCTCGATCCCGAACCGTGCCATCGCTTTCTGCAGCAGCAGGGGCTCCGGCTTCCGGCAGAGACACCGCTCCACGCTGTCGTGGTGCGGACAATAATAGATTGCCGAGAGATAGATCCCTTCCCCGGCCAGCACCTCCTCCAGGTAGCGGTGCACCCGGTCGGTATCTTCCTTGCTGAACAACCCCCTGGCGATTCCCCCCTGGTTGCTGATAAGGATCAGCAGGTAATCCCTCTCCTGCCATGTACCGAGGGCTTCGATCACCCCTTCGTTGATGGAGAAATCCTCCACCCGGTGCACGTAATAGTGCTCCCCGGGATCATTGATCACTCCGTCTCTGTCAAGGAATATGGCTTTGTTCATCATAACCGTTCGTTTAGCCCGGGAAGAGGCTGTTCCAGAAATGCCTTACCAGTCCCGGTTCCATGATCAGCGGGTAGAAAAATCCGAATATAGCCCCCCAGAGGTGGGCATCGTGGTTGATGTTATCCCTTTTCCTCCGGCTCATGTAGGTGGAGTAGACCAGGTACAGGACCCCGAAGACAATACCCGGGATGGGGATGGCAAAATAGAAATAGATCTTTTGCAGGGGGCGGAAAAATATATAGGTGAATACAACGGCGGAGACGGCACCGGAGGCCCCGACTGCCCTGTAGTCGGGATCATCTTTATGCTTGCGTATCGTGGAGACCGACGAGAGGATGATGCTCAGCACAAAGAGCAGGATGAAGTGGAAATAACCCGATCCCACGTAATCCCGTTCCTCCATCAGCTGGAATATCCGCTCTATTTCTCTTCCGAATGACCAGAGCACCAGCATGTTGACGATAAGATGCACGTAATCGGCGTGGAGGAACGCATGGGTGACGATGCGGTGGTACTCCTTTTTGCGGGTCAGCTGGTAGGGCGACAGTTCAAACCTTGCGAAGAGGTTCTGGTACCGGAACGCCGCAATGGAGAATAGGCTGATAAAGATGACAATGGCAAGGGTCATGGATCAGTGCAGTATTTTAAAGGTAAGTTCTTTCAGGAGCTCCCCTTCCGGGATGGCGGTACCTTCGAACCCCTTGGATTTCATGTCGTACTCCCGCAACAGCGAGATGATGGAGATCACCTTGTTGGGGTTGTAATTGCGGGCAGCCTGTACGTATTCGGATACGAAATAGGGATGGATGCGGAGGGCAGAAGCTATGCTCTGTTTCGATTTGTCCTTCAGCCAGTAATATATCAGCAGCTTGGAGAAAAAGAAATAGAGCGAGGCGATGGTCTGCGAGATGTGGTTGTTTCTCTGGTTGTCGGCAAAATAGTTGACAATCCGGTTCGCCTTCAACACGTCTCTCTTTCCCAGGGCATTTTGAAGTTCAAAGTGATTGTAGTCTTTGCTGATCCCGATATTGCGCTCCACGTGGTTGGCGGTGATGGTGTTCTGATTCTCCTCCAGGGTGATGATCAGCTTCTCCAGCTCATTGACGATTTTGGAGAGGTCGCTTCCCAGGAACTCTGCCAGCAGTGCGGTAGCCTTGGGCTGGATGTTCAGCTTTTTCGCGGTGACATAGTTGGAGATCCACCCCGGTAACTTATCGTCGTACAGTTTTTTCGATACAAAACAGAGCGCGTGCCGGCGGAGAGATTTGAAGACCTTCTTGCGTTTGTCGGGATTCTTGTATTTGTAGCAGAGCACCAGCAGCGAGGATTTCAGGGGTTGCTCCACGTAATGGATCAGTTCATCGAACTCCTGCAGCTCCTGGGCCTCTTTGACCACCACCACCTGGTGGTTGGCCATCATGGGGAACCGTTTGGCGGCGTTGATTACGGTGCGGGAATGGGTATCCTTGCCGTAGATAACGGTCTGGTTGAACGTTTTCTCGGTCTCATCCAGCACGTGCTCCTGGATATAGTCGCTGATCCGGTCGATATAGTATGGTTCATCGCCGGACAGGAAATAGACCGGGTGATAGATCTTTTTTTTCAGATCCCGCATGATCTGTTCGAAGGATGCTTCAGCCATTATTCAAATCTCAAATGTTTAACAGATTCACCATGGTCTTTCAGTTCCATAATCGAGTCGATCCCGATCTGCAGGTGAATCTCGGCGTAGCGCTCGGTGACCTGCCTGTCGGTTTTATCGGTTTTAATACCCGAAGAGATCATGGGTTGGTCGGATACCAGCAGCAGTGCACCGGTGGGGATCTCGTTCACAAAACCTACAGTGAAAAGCGTTGCGGTCTCCATATCGATGGCCATGCTACGGGTAAGCCTGAGGTGCTCCTTGAAGTGCTCATCATGTTCCCACACCCGGCGGTTGGTGGTAAAGACCGTACCGGTCCAGTAATCCTGGCCCCTGTTACGGATGGTGGTGGAGACGGCCCGCTGCAGGCTGAATGCCGGCAGGGCCGGTACCTTGGGGGGGAGGTAGTCATCGGAGGTCCCGTCGCCCCGGATAGCGGCAATGGGAAGGATCAGGTCGCCAAGCTGGTTTTTTCGCTTGAGTCCGCCGCACTTTCCTAAAAAGAGGACGGCCTGCGGAGTGATCGCTGCCAGGAGATCCATGATGGTGGCAGCGTTGGCACTGCCCAGTCCGAAATTGATCATGGTGATGCCATTGGCATTGGCACACGGCATGTTTACCGCGTTGCTGACGATGGAGGTTTCCATTTTTTCGGCAAACAGCTCCAGGTAGTGCTGGAAATTGGTCAGCAGAATATATTCCCCGAAATCCTCCAGGGGATTTCCCGTATAGCGGGGTAACCAGTTGGTGATAATCTCCTTCTTTGTTTTCATAACGGAATGCATTAAATTCGGAACCGGGCCGAACAGGGGTATAAAGATAAGAGCATTTATGCAAAAATTGAATTTACCGGAATACGATTTACGATTGAAAAGGGAAGGGGACCGGACCCTGGTCTATGATCCGTTCCGTGCCCGCTACCTGGTACTGACACCCGAGGAACGGGTTCGCCAGCTGTTTGCCCGCTACCTGGTCGAGGAGCGGCAGTTTCCCGCCTCGCTTATGATCACCGAATATGCCCTTACCCTGAACAACCTGAGCAAACGGTGCGATATCCTGGTCTTTAACCGGTCGGGCCAGCCGGTAGTGCTGGCCGAATGCAAGGCTCCTTCGGTGACCATCACCCGGGAGACCTTCGACCAGGCAGCCCGTTACAACATTCTCAATGGCATGGCTGAGGACGGCACGATTGGGGCCAATCTATTCGGCGACTCGGTACAGCGGAAGCGCTTCTTGAAAAAGATTTGGGTGCGCTTACCGTTCAAGCCTTTGCTCCGGTTTGTCCTGTTCTATTTCATCCGTCTCGGCTTTTTGGATGGTCGCGCCGGTTATATCTACGGCCGTTTACT
>CAYZMH010000139.1:0-5019 GCA_964479445.1 uncultured Bacteroidaceae bacterium
TGAGATCTAAATAGGTGGTCAGTACCTGGCGGGCATCCTGCCACAGTCCGCAGTTCATGTAACTGGCGGCCAGCTCCAGGTAGGTTTGTGTTTTGTTGGCCTGCAGCATTTGGTTGAGCTGGAGGGGTTGCGCCGGAGTCGCTTCGCCATCCCGCATCTTTTTGGCCAGGTGCTTCTCATAGCCAGCCCAGGGATGCAGGGGATCATCTTCAAAGACGGGTTGCAGGGCCTTCAGGGATTCGTCAGGCCTTCCCATATGCCGCAAGACAGCGGCTTTCATGGCCATGGCTTTGTTGTTGATGCGGTTGGTCTCCAGTGAGCGGTCCAGATGTTCCAGGGCCTTATCAAAGTTACCGGCCCGGCTATCGAGCTGTGCCAGCTGGAAATAGGCCGGGGCGCTGAACCGGTGATCCCATGTTGCTTTATAGAGGGCATCGTAGGCTTGCTGGTCGTTGTCCAGGTATTTTTCTGTCAGGCCCAGGTAGTAGTGGGCCTCACCGTCACGCGGGCTTGTATATTTGCGGGTGATGCGTTCTACGGCCCGGGAGAGGTGTTTGTGGGCCTGGTCCATCATTCCTCTTTCATAATAGAGGATACCCAGCGACCGGTTGACCCGGTAGTTGCCGGGATCGCGCCTGAGCGCTTCTTCATAGTAAGGATAAGGCTCAAGGGAAGGATTGTGGAACTGCTCGATGCGCAAACCGGTGAGGTACAGTTCCTCGATCGTTTCTATCTCTTTGGGAGATTGGGGCGGTTGAACCGGATCAGGCATCCGGGGCTGTTCCTTCTCCGGCTGGTGGTGATAAGCCACCTTTTTTTGACCCTCCGCATCATAGAGGAGGAGCCGGTAGGCCTCATCGAGCATCCGGGGCGAATGTTGGAAGGTGGTCTGGTAAGGCTGGTCGGGTGCCAGGCTTATCGTCTCTTCAAACAAGGTCTGTTCGTTTTGTTGCATCACCAGCCGGGCCCCATTCATCCGGGAGGTGGCATTGGCCGATATCTTCAACGCGCTCTCCCCGGCCGGTTCCACGTTGAGGGCCCCGTTCAGGTTGGCTTTTTTCATGCCCCCGATTTGCCGGATCGGGTACCAATGCCATTTGAATTTTTTGGTTTCGTAGGGCTGGATCCAGCTGTAATCGGGTTGGTTGTCGGAGTAGCCGCCCGCCATCAGCTCCACGTAGGGGCCGTCTTCTTCGGTCAGGATCTTGTTCCACATGGCGCCATGTGTGTCTTCGCCAAAGCCCGGGCCCCAGAGGAAGAACTTCTTACCTGGCGCCACATGGTGGTTGGCCACATAGGCCACACCCGCCTTCCTACCATGGTCGTAGCCGCCGAAGAAATCGTTTTGATAATTCCAGGCAAAAAAGGAGGAGGGTGAGGGATGGTTCTTCCACCAGCTCAAATCCACGCCACTGGTATAATCGGTGTTTCGCCATATATCGTTGGTCTGTGGCCAGGTGGTGAACTGGGTCTTGCTGTGGTAGGTGACAAAATCGGTGGAGGGAGGAAAGAGGATCTGATAATCGTCGTTGGCATGGGTGGCTACGTTGGCCCAGCTCAAAAAGGAATGGGCCAGGGGGGTGCGGTTAAAAAGCTTCACCTCTGTCTCAAAATAGGACTTGCCGGGGTAAAGCGTCAGCCCGATGGTCCAGCGCATCCGGTCCCTTAACTCCAGCTCGCCGATCCACAGGGTCTTGCTGCCGTCGGCATTTTCCTCAATGGTATAATCCACCGGCTCGTATACCCGGGCCCGGTGGTGGTGGGGCAGATCCCATTCAATACCACCGGATATCCAGGCACCCAGCATACCGATCAGCGCCGGCTTGATCACGTGCTGACGATAAATGAAATCGTAACCATTGCTCTTATCCCGGGCATAAAGAATGCGCCCGCCTAATTCGGGCAGTACGCATACCTTGATGTATTGATTTTCCAGGTAAACTGCGTTGTAATCCTTTTCAACCCGCTGGTCGGTTAACTCATCCTGGAATGGATAGGGGTAAATATGGCCTTCTGCCCCCTGGTAAGCCCTGCCATGATAAAAAAGCGGGGCTTTTTCCGGTTCTCTTACTTCATACGTGGGAATGGTCAAAGGCTCTTCCCGGATCTGCACCGCGTCCTGAGAATATACCTTAGTAAATAAGATACTTGTTATGGCAAGGCTGAGGAGGATGATTCTTTTGATGCGCATAATGATTTTATTTAAAAATTATATTAATCGAAAATAATATTTTACCCATTGTTTTAGGGGTATAAAAAAATTGAATTGGGGTTCATTTTATGCATTGAACAATTATTCCCATTACCTGATGAGATAATTCCCTATGAATTGAGAGAAAAAATGCATATTTATCTGACGATTTAAAAGAAAATCAATGAACGAATATTTAAATTCAATTAAGCCATGAAACACCTATTTATTCTATTAGGTTTCACGATGTCCATTTTGATCCTCGGATGCAACAACTCTCAGAATGGAGGTTTTCAGCAGGAGATTGACCTGAATACCGTTCTTGAAAGGAATCAAACTATGGCCTCTATGGAACCTGGAGATAGGTTTGATCAGGATGTACTCCATGTTTCACCTGATCATCAGAATAATCAACTGCTGCTATGGAAAGAGGGGGATCCTGAAAAATGGGAAAAGGCCAATTTTTTGGTTTGTGAGATTTTTCACAGCAATGATTTTAGTGGTGTGATCAACGTGAATTTTTTCAAAAAAGGGAAGCAATCTTCCGAAATTGTGACCCAAAGCGGACAGTTGAGCTCTGATCCATATATCTCAGCCAAGATAGGAATCTTACCGGATCTGAAGACCCAGTTGATATTTCCATTGTCCTATCTTGATGGGCAGGATATCTTTCTGGATCGCTATCCCCGGCAATTAAAAGGCACAGTACTTGGAAGCCGGCTTAAAAAGGAAAATATATCTATGATCACCTTAAATATAGCCCCCTTTCAGGAACCTCATTTCACCCCTTCCATTGAGATTGCCTCTGTAAGCTTCAGGAAGAATCTCCCGGAGCGCTACCCTGATCCTGCCAGGCCCCTGGCTGATAAGTTCGGACAATGGGCCAGGAAGGACTGGCCTGGAAAGACTGAAAGCGAAGAAGCGTTGAAACAACTAAATGACTCGCTGCTGCGACTTGCCAGGGATGCGCAACTACCGGATCAGTGGAGTTCGTATGGAGGATGGAAAAAGAAACGTTTTGGAGCGACCGGATATTTTCGTACCCATCATGACGGAGAACGGTGGTGGCTTGTTGATCCGGCCGGATATGCATTTTTGAGTGTGGGGGTAGACGGAATGGGCCCATATGCCTCGGGCGTGGCAGAGGGTCAGGAAAACCTTCTGGAGTGGTTGCCCGAAAAAGACGATCAACTTTATGGTAGTGCCCTTAATGAAAGAAACGGACAAACCATGGTTGACTATTACAGGACCAACATGATGCGTACATTCGGAGAAGGCTGGAAGCATAAGTGGGATACCATTACAGCAGGATTGATGCAGCAGTATGGTCTGAATACCATAGCCAACTGGTCGGATATGCGGTTTGCCAGAAAAGTAAAAAAGCCTTACGTGTTGCCTCTGTCGGATTTTCCTTCAACACAAGTTAAGCTTTACAGGGATTTCCCGGACGTGTATGCCCCGGAATACAGCAAACAGGCAAAGGAATATGCCGTTCAACTGGAAGATTATAAAGACGATCCTTATCTGATCGGATACTTTCTGCGCAATGAACCCAACTGGGCTTTTGGAAAGCATAACCTGGCCTTTGAGATGTTTACCTCTGCCAGGCAGTCGCATACCAAGGACCAATTTGTTGAATGGATTATTAACAGGTACGATGAAGATATCAACGCATTGAACCAGGCATGGGACATTAGCCTGAAAAAGTTTGAATCATTAAAGAACCGTGTTTTTGATGAGATGCCCAATGAAACAGCCCGAAAGGATTTTTATCGCTTTTCGGAGAAGATGGTAGAACGTTATGTGGATATTCCTTGCGATGAAGTGGAAAAGGTCGATCCCCATCACCTCAACCTGGGCATGCGCTATGCATGGATCAGCTCTGACCTTCTGTATAAGGCGGGAGAAAGATTTGATGTTTTCTCTATTAATGGATACAGCAATCCGGGTCCTCCAACGACTGATGAAATTGCCAGGCGCAGCGGCAAGCCCGTATTGATCGGAGAATTCCATTTTGGAGCTGTTGACAGGGGCCTTCCTGCTACCGGGATACAGGCTGCATTGAGCCAGCAGGCCCGTGGAAAAGCTTACCGGTATTATGTTGAACAAGGGTTCAGAAGACCGGAACTTATCGGGATCCATTATTTTACGTGGACGGATCAACCTATTTTTGGACGTTTCGACGGGGAGAATTATAACATTGGATTTGTGGATATCTGTAATCGTCCTTATCCGGAACTGGTGAAGGCTGCTACCAAAACCAACAGAAAGATATATAAGGTGGCTACTGGTGAACTCAGACCCTTTGACCATACCATTGAAAAAATTCCACCGGTACATTATTAACAGACTGTCATAACTCAATGGGCACAATCTACATCAGACTTAATCAAGTTTTATGGTGAAGAGATCTATCAAGCAAATTGCGTGGTACCCTTTTTAACCCGCTGGTCGATGAACTTATCCCGGAGAGCAAAAGATGCCGGTGAAAATGATTTTCCTGCTGAATATTGGGTCATATCCTGTTGAATTGGGGGTGATTTTCTGCATTGACAACAAATTCCCTTTAGATGAATAGATTGTTCCTATTGATATGAAGGATTTGCCAGATATTTACCTCAGATTTATTTATTAATCCATACATTATGATCTGTATATGAAAAAAAGAATTGGTATTATTTTGACCCTCTTTGTACTGATGGGCCTGATCATCGGAATGGTAGCCGCGTAAAAATGTTTTAACAAAGCAGTTATGAATCAAACGATCAAGGGCATTTTAATCTTTATCACCGGGGTGTTCTTTGGTATCAATCTTTCAGCTCAGGAGG
>CAYZMH010000140.1:0-4931 GCA_964479445.1 uncultured Bacteroidaceae bacterium
AAAATGACCTTTCCTGGCTTCGCGGGTATGCCTGAGCAGCACCCGGCGGAAGGTCTTCCCGCCACCCGGCAGGGCGTTGAAATCATCAAATTGGTCCTCGCTGTCGTATTTCACCTCGGTGTATCCCAGCACATCGCTGTACAGCTTCTTCGCTTTTTCCACATCCGATGTGCCAATGACAGCCCCGTATGCTGCGCCGGTCACATACTTGCGCCGGGACATGAAAAAGCTGTCCGCCTCGATCACCTGGAAGATGTTCCCGTAGGGATCGCGCACGAAAAAGTTTTCCCGTCCGGCCGGATCCTTACTGATGCCGTTCATGGTGATCCCCATCTTTTTGAAGTAGGCATAGGCCCGCTTCACATCGGGGGACTTCATCTTGGCGGCAAAGATCCCCAGGTCACCTGCTTTGATCTCAAAAGGTGCAGGCTCGGGGGTTCGTTCGGTATACTGCCAGATCTCGAAACCGCCTCCCCCCATCATATTCAGGGCCAGCGCAGCATGACGCGCACGCGGCTTGCCCCCGGTATAGGGTTTCATGTAGTGAGCGGTGGCTTCCTCTTCGAACATGCGGATCTCCATCCCGAAATGATCGCGGTACCACCGCCACGCCTCTTTAACGTCCTTCACGCCAATACCGATCTGCTGAATGCCGGAAATAATCATTGACTAACCTGTTTTGAATAATTCCGGGGCAAAAGTAATCATTTTTTTTTGCCCTGCAGTGAAGAGCACCCACCGGCAGCGAATCGATCATCCGGCCTATCTGCCCCCCTGTTAAAAATGGAACAACAGGTAAAGACGCCCTGCCGTATTATCAAGGTCATATTGCGAAGTGCCCAGTGAGAATTCGAAATCACGCGGATAGGCCGCGATGGTATACTCATTTACCTCTCCTGCCTCTACCGTCTGATAGGTATAGTGTTCCTGACCCGACCACTCAGCAGAAACATACAGCCCCATTTCACCCCCCAGGCAGATACCCGGGAACAGGTAATACTCTACCCCGGCGGTAAGACCGGCCCTCAGAGAAACAAAGCCATCCTCTGTTTCCTCCAGGTAACGTTCAGCGGGAGTGCCTGCTCCAAACCAATTGGTGGAGGAGGGTGTTATATTAGCCGGGGTCATTTCGTTACCCCACGTGTAGGTTTTCACGTCTCTTCCACCTGCAACGGAGGCCAGGATACTGACAGATCCCCTGAGACGGTCAAATCCGCGGTAAACCTGGTACCCTACACCAATTCCTCCGGAAATTTGTTTGTTGGCATAAAGATCTTCCACCTGGGCATTCGGATCTTCCGCCACATTGGCATCATCCTGCACGTATTGCCGGTTGTAGTCCAGGTTGTTGTTAAGGTAAACCTCCGCACGTACAGCGGCATCGGGGGAGAGGTAGTACTTCCCGTAAAGCGTCGTGCTTCCAAGGGTAAGCGAGTTTCTGTAATCATGACCGTTAAAGGCATTGCCAAGAAAATCAATAAAGGGCAAAGCATCCACCCCAATCGCAAAATCCCCTGCCGAAGGAAGGTATTCATTCGTTTTCTCCGGTGGCACAGGAGCCTCATTTATTTCATCCTGGGCAACGACATGGCATGTGGTTGCAACCAGCAACAGGAAAGGTAGTATGTATTTCATGATGATTCGTTTCATTAATAATTATGGAGCTGTTAAAGAATAAAATAATTTGTTTCGAGTGATCTTGAACTCATGATTGCCAGGTGAGAAAACTTGCCTCCTGTGAATATGCCCGAGTACTGTGTATACAATTCATAGGTACGAAGTTCTGTTTCCGTATCGCTCACCGGGTACTCATATTCAAACGAAATCGCATTTACATAAACCCGCACACCATATTCGGTAGCAGGAACCGTTACCTCCACAGCACCGTTTGATGTAGCAGCCGTTGTCGTCCAGCGCCCCTCCCCGTTAAACGAACCGTTCAGGTCATTGTACATAACCGAAAACACCAGCTCGGTGCCATCGGGCACTGTTTCCGGACCGGTCTGGTTGGGGTCCATCTCGGCTTTTACATAGAGTTTCAATGTGGCAGTTTTGGATTCATCGATCTCCACAGCAGTCGATTCGATCTCTTCACATCCTGTGAAAAGGATCAGCATGCCGATCGGGATCAGCATAAAAAGGATACGCATTGTTTTCATTTTATCATAAATTTAGTTGGGAATTATTGTACGTGGAACCTGCCGGTTAAAAGAGAGCATTGTATTGTAAAAGATGATTATCTTATAAATGTACGTAATATCCCGGTAATCAGGACAGAATAAACAGAATATTTTCAACGGAAAGAAAAAATAAGGGTTGTGAGACTACACCCCTTTCTACGCCTCTGCAGCTGGCTTCACTTCCAGTTTGAAGCCCATGCGGTGGACGTTAACAATCGAGACCCGCTGGTCGTGGGAAAGTTTTTTACGCAGGCGCGCAATGTAGACATCCATGCTGCGTCCCATGAAGTAATCGTTCTCACCCCAGACGGTGGTGAGTACATTTTCGCGTTTAACCACGTTGTTGATATTTACCGCGAGCATCCGGAGCACCTCCGCCTCCTTTTTGGTGAGCGGGGTATCTCCCTCGGTGGTGCACAGCAAGCGGTTGGGGTAGTCGAAGGTAAACTCCCCGAACTGCATCAGGTCGGGCTGATCCTTCTCCATCTTTTTCGGTTGCGAACGGCGTAACAGGGCGTACACCCTCAGAAGCAACTCGGTGGGAGAAAACGGTTTGACGATGTAATCATCCGCCCCCGAGCAGAATGCTTCGATCTTATCGCGGTCGTTGTCGCTGGCAGACATAAATAAAATAGGCGTGGAATAATCGATCTGACGAAGCCTCTTCCCGAAATCCAGTCCGCTCATACCCGGCAGCACATCATTCACCACGCATATATCGAAATCATTGGCGTCGAACCGGTCCAGCGCCACATCGGCAGACCGCTCCCACGCTACCTGGTATCTCTTTTCCCGGAGGGCATCATGCAACTGCTGACCCAGTTGTTTATCATGTTCAACTAGCAGAACCGTAGGGCTTTTCTCTGCCATAGTTGTGAGGATTGTTAAAACTGTTAAATCTTTTTTTATAACACATGAGCAACCCCGATGGTTCAACTTTTATATATTTACCCCCTAAAAGCAGATCTATGGCAGGCAGAAAAGTTATCGGGGCCGTGGAACGCATCGACCGGCGCAGCCTCATCTACCACACCCTTTACCGCTGGGTGAAATTCGTTTTCAACCAGTATTACTCGCGGATCGAGGTAACCGGACTCGAAAACATTCCGAAAGATGCCCCCGTCATCTTCGCCCCCAACCACCAGAACGCCGTGATGGACGCCCTGGTGGTCCTGTTCAGCTCCCCCGGCGACACCGTCTTCCTGGCCCGCGCCGATCTATTCCGGAAACCTCTCCTTGCCCGGGCCCTCAATAACCTGAAGATCCTGCCGGTATTCCGCATCCGCGACGGCGTGGGCGAACTGGGTAAAAACCAGGAGATCTTCGACATCACCGTGGGCGTACTGCACCGCAACCACCAGATCTGCCTCATGCCCGAAGGCAACCACGGCTCCTTCCGCCGCCTGCGGGCCCTGGTGAAAGGCATCTTCCGCATCGCCTTCAAAACCCAGGAGACCCACAAAGCGGAGCCCTACGTAAAGATCGTCCCCGTGGGACTCGATTTCCAGGACTATACCAAGCACCACCAGACCCTGCTGGTCAATTACGGCAAACCCATCGAAGTATCCGACTACTGGAAAACCTTCGAAGAGAACGGACCGCGTGGCGTAAACCGCATCCGCGACCACCTGGCATCCGAACTCAAAGAGCTCATGATCCACATCAAGACCAAGGACTACTACGACACCTACATGGGCCTGCGCACCATCTACAACCCCACCATGTGCGAAAAACTCGGCCTCAGCGGGAAAACCCTCACCGACCGGTTCAGGGCCGACAAAGCAATGATCAGCAAACTCAACCAGGTCCTGGAAACCGACGAACCCAGGATCCAGGCACTCCACGAAAAAGTAATCCCCTACCTGGACAACCTCCAAAAGATGAACATCCGTGACTGGGTCGTAGCCAAAAAAGGCTATAGTTTCCTGCAAACGATATGGAGATGGCTCACCCTGATCGTCACCCTGCCCGTGTTCCTGTACGGACTCATCAACAACGCCATCGTCTACTTCTTACCCGTCCTGCTCGTAAAAAACATCAAAGACCGCCAGTTCCACAGCTCCGTCAAAGCCGGCGCCGCCATGCTGGTCGTCTTCCCCTTCTTCTACCTCCTCCAAACCCTCCTGGTCGGCATCTTCACCGGACCCTGGTGGATCTGGCTCACCTACTTCGCCCTCCTCTACCCCACCGGCAAGTTCGCCCTCCACTGGTATTTCCGCTTCAAAAAAACCCTGCGCGGCAGCTGGTTAGGCCACCGCTACCGCCGCAATAAACCCGACGCTCTCCAAATGGTCGAACAAAGAGCAGAGATCATTAAAAACGTAAACAACCTAATAAAATAACCTCTCTGCGCCTCTAAACGTCCTGCAGATAACCTGCGTCTCCGCGCCTCCGCGTGAACCAACCCTCCGCGTGAACCTCTTTTTGGATGTATTTATTTACTTTTGCGTGAAACATAGAACCCCCATGAGCGCCAATACACCCATCAAATTCTTCTCCGGCCGGGCATCGATGTACCTGGCAGAAAAAATCGCAGCAAGTTTTGGAAACGGTATAGGCCGCACCAGCATCTACCAGTTCAGTGACGGGGAGTTTCAGCCAGCCTATGAAGAGAGTGTGCGCGGACGCACCGTATTCATCATCCAGTCCACCTTCCCCCCCGGCGATAACCTGCTGGAGCTCCTGATGATGATCGACGCCGCCAAACGCGCCTCCGCCTACAAGGTAGTGGCCGTGATCCCCTATTTCGGG
>CAYZMH010000141.1:0-4889 GCA_964479445.1 uncultured Bacteroidaceae bacterium
TCTATTATAACAGCATCCACATCACCTCGACGGATGCCTCCGACGGCAGGGCGTTCTATTCAACAAGCGGCAGCAACATCCACCTCATGAACAATATCTTCGCCAACACCGGCGGAGGGTATGCCTATTATGTGAATACCACGTCTGCGATCAGTGGGTCGGATTACAACAACATCTATACCACCGGACCCAACCTGGCCATGTTCAATGATCTGAAGGTTAACATCGAAGCGCTTAAGGAGGGTAATGACTACCATGAACACTGTATTTCGGTCGACCCGGGCTTCACCGGCGATACCGACCTGCACGCCTCCAATGAAGCACTGAAGGGTGCAGCCACCCCGCTTGTTTCGGTGAGTGATGATATCGACGGGGATCTGCGCCATCTTTCCACACCTGATATTGGTGCGGATGAGTTTGGCGGTGGAAGTGGTTCAGGTATATTTACAGAACTAACACTTGATTTACCCGGCATAAAAAATGGGAAGGCCATATGGGGAGATTATGATATGGATGGCGACCTGGATATTATCATGAGTGGCAATGAATTCAGTAAAATATATCGAAACAATGGATCTGGTTCGTTCAGTGATGCAGGTGCTAATATTCTATATGTTAATAATGCAGATATTGCATGGACAGACTATAATGCTGACAACCACCCTGACCTCTTTCTAACAGGTACATCCATGAGCGGACTTAAAACTGCTGTAATGTATGAAAATGAATCCGGAACACTTACGGAGAAAGGAATAGATGATATAGAAGGATTCCACTATGCATCATCCAAATGGGTTGATTTTGACAATGACGGTGACTATGACCTGCTCATTACCGGCATAAATGAATCCGGTGCGGGAATTACCAGAATTTACTTCCAGGAGGAGGGTGAGTTCCCATTTTACAATACATCATATAATGAAACGGTGGTTGGTGAAGATGTAAAATATGGATCCGTTGCTGTATCTGATTATGATCAGGATGGGGACTTCGACTTTGCACTTTGTGGAATGCTTGGATCAGGCACAGACAGAATAACACAACTTTATAAGAATACCAATGGGGAATTTCAAAAAACAGACGATGAATTCACCGGAGTCTTTAGCGGGTCGCTTGCCTGGGGTGATTATGATGCGGATGGGGACATGGATATTTTAGTTAGTGGTTATGGTAGCAGCACTACGGAATTGTACGAAAACGATGAGGGAAAATTTCATAAAACTATGCATGAGTTTGCCGGGTTAATCAATTCAGATGCAACATGGGCTGACTATGATAGTGACGGTGATCTGGACTTGCTTATCTGCGGTTTAGATGGCTCGGAACAACGAACAATATTGTACAATAGTACTAGTGGGGAGTCATTCACACAGGTGGAGGCTGGACTGACAGGCGTTCATATTGGCTCAGTGGCATGGGGGGATTGTGACAGGGATGGCGACCCGGACATTCTTTTATGTGGAGATGCAGATGGGATCCCGGTCACTAAAGTCTTTATAAACAATACTGAGAGCCCGGGTTCAGCGCCGCAGGGCCCTTCAAATCTGCAGGTCCGGGTAACAGACAAAAAGGCACTTCTTTCATGGGATTGGGCTGATGATGAGGATACACCTGTACAAGCTCTTACTTATAACCTGGAAATCTTCAGGAATTTCCCCACTGGCAATGTGGAAGTTGTATCGCCACTGGCCCTGAGCAATGGTACAGGATTAACTGTTGGTTTAGGGAACATGGAGGGTAATAGGCAAATCCTGATCAACGGACTAACTCCGGGTGCAACATATTTCTGGAAAATTCAGGCTGTTGATCAGAGTTATCGAAGTTCAGTATTTGTTAACGGAGGAAGTTTCACCACCCTCGAGAGTATTTTCTCAGCTGTTCAAGATATTTCTGGAGATTTTACCGATGGTGATCTGGATTTTGGAGATTACGATAATGACGGAGATCTTGACTTTATTGTTTGTGGAAAAACTGATGCCGGCTCTGTTACTGAAATCTATAACAACAATAACGGAATTTTCACAAAACTGGACATTGAGCTTCCGGGTGTATATTCAAGTCATGTCGAATGGGGTGACTACGACAACGATGGTTACCTGGACTTTGTTCTTTGTGGTGCCATAAATCAATGGGATTCCTATCTTAATTATGATGAATATAAAAGGGGTACATTTATTTTTCACAATAATGCAGGCACATCCTTCACTTCAATAGGGACTACAATTTCAAATATCAGAAAAGGAGTAGCCACTTGGGGTGACTGTGATAATGATGGTGACCTGGACCTATTGATGTCAGGAGTAAGCTATGATTATGATGCTCCTATGATAGAGAAGGAGAGTGGAATCACAAAAATATACCTTAACGAGGGAACGCACATTTTTACTGAATTGCATATTGAACTAATGGGATATAAATATGCTGATGCTGATTGGGGTGATTATGATGGTGATGGTGACCTCGATTTTATCATCTGTGGCGCAAATGATAAAATTATCAGCGGGGATGCAGGATGGGAAGATCCCCAACCTGCCAGGATATACAGAAATGATGGTAATAACAACTTTACCCCCCTTGATTTGGAACTTCCCGCTGTAAAAGATGGTGCAGTGGCCTGGAGCGACTATGATAATGATGGTGATCTCGACTTCGCATTAACAGGCCGGTCGGCTGACCGCACCTATATTTACAAAAACTTTGGCGGTGATCTGTTTTTTGATATACAAGCCAATATTCCTTCAGTTTACGATAGTTCCGTAGAATGGGGTGATATGGATAATGATGGATTTCCTGACTTAATCCTTTCAGGAATTAACATTGAAGCTAATATATATACTCAATATGATCAGCCAATTACTAAAATATTCTGGAATGCAGGAAATTATCAATTCATAGAGATGAATACCAATTTACCTCCTGTACACCACGGCTGTCTCCGTGCAGCTGACTGGAGCGGTGATGGTGCGCTGGATCTAATTCTTATGGGAGATGGATTTGACCACCTGAGAAGTTATCAAAATAATCTTCTAGTAAAAAATACCGCCCCCTCAATTCCGGAAAATCTAATGACTACAATCGATTCGAAAGATCTAATTCTTCAGTGGAACCATTCCTATGATAATGAAACTCCACGCCGGGGTCTCACATATAATTTGAAAATTGGCAGCGCCTCAGGGAGTGAAAATATGAAATCACCTATGTCAAACAACGATGGTACAAGAAAAATTGTCAGAACCGGAAATGCAGGCCAGGTAAATAATTACGGAATAAAACTTTCAAATTTTATAAAAGAAGATATGAGAAATGATCTTTTTTGGAGTGTTCAAACTGTGGATAACGGATACTTGGGTTCACCCTTTGCACCGGTCGACACAGTTGATCTATCCGGAGCAATCTTTTCAGCAGCCGATGTACCCCACGATCAGGGAGGGAAAATTACGGTTAGGTGGAGGGCCTCAGATCTTGATCATAACATCGATTTCCTTCAATATTACAGTATCTGGCGCGCCATCCCCCTGGGTAAAAAGTCCACTGTCTCAATTTCAGATCCAGCCAACCTTTCAATGCAGAACACGAGTCCATTTTTTCGCAAAGCCAAAAATAATGGTACATCCTATACCTGGGAATGGGTAGCTAACCAGCCGGCACACAAGCTGCCGGTGTATGGATATACCTGTTCCACGGTGAATGACTCCATGGCGGATTTCAATGGTATCCACCAGTTCATGATCTCAGCCCATACCAGCAATCCGGATGTCTATTTCGACTCCGAACCGGTCAGCGGCTACTCGGTAGACAACCTGGCCCCGATGGCACCCATGAATTTATGGGCGCAACAGACGGATGGTGCGGTGCATCTTAACTGGACCCCGAATGCGGAAAGCGACCTGGCTGGCTATGCTATCTACAGGGATACGGATCCGGGTATTGATCCTTCGTCCACCACACCCCTCGCGTTCGTGAAGAGTGCCGGGTATACCGACAGCGAACTCCGGGGTGATGCATCGATGTACAACTACGTGGTCTGTGCGGCGGATATCCACGGAAACCTGAGTGCTCCGGGCAACGAGGTGTCGGTCATTCTCACCGGTACCGGGGATGAGATAGATGCCGCTGCAGGTGCATTCAGACTCTACCCGGTGGCTATGGATCCTTCGGGGAACCAGGTCCGGATCACCTTCGATATGGGGGAAACGACCCACGTCATGGTGAGGGTAATCGCCATCGATGGAAGGGTGATTGAAATCCCGGTGAATGATGTGTTGCCGGGTGGCAGACACCAGGCGTGCTGGATCCCTTCCCCCGCCATGCCGGCAGGGGTGTACATAGTTGAAATGGTAACAGACCGGTACCACGGTATCGAGCGCGCAGTGGTGGGCCGGGAATGAGCATGGGCCGGGGTAAGTGCCGGGCCAGCTAGTGATCAAAGGGTGAAACCGGTACAGCGTACCTGAATTTTTGGTATCTTGTGCGGCTGAAATATGGTGGCATTAGCAGACACGCAACATACTAAAAAGGTACTACTATGAGATTTGTACACATCATCACTTTCGTTATATTGGCAGGACTGGCTGCCCTGCACACCCCGGCATATTCCGCGGGAGACACCCTTCGTATCGCGGTGATATCAGACAACCACAGCGAGATCGGGGAAACCTCCCTGTGCATCGAAGACATCATGCAGAATGTCAATTTCCCGGCCGTGGACTTCCTGGTCAACGGGGGAGACTTCCACCTGCACGGGGAGCAGTGCCCCTACCGGGAGAGCATCCGCAGGGGGATGGAGGGGGACGGACAGCCCTTCGGTTGGAACGATCTGCATCTTCCATACTTCAGGATCTACGGGAACCAAGATGCCACGGCGTATCCGCGAAACCCGGACAATCCCT
>CAYZMH010000142.1:0-4801 GCA_964479445.1 uncultured Bacteroidaceae bacterium
GGCCCGGAAATCCGGTAAGGAGATCTTTTTCGAAGAGAAGGTATACGACTACGGGGAGATTACCGTGGACAGCGACGGGGAGTGTGGTTTCCTGTTTCGCAATATCAGCGACAAACCCATCGTGATCAACCGGGTTCGCAGCAATTGCGGATGCACGATCCCGGGATGGCCCGGGGAACCCATCGAACCGGGTGAGTCCGACACGATCAAGGCTATCTATAACACCAGCCTGACCGGTCCGTTCACCAAAACAGTCTATGTCTATTCCACCGCTGCCAACTCCCCGGTGAAATTGCAGATCAGGGGCAAGGTTATCGACGAACCCAAAATATAACATACCATGCCACAACTATCCAAGAAGGGACTCGCCATGCCGGCCTCTCCCATTCGCCGCCTGGTCCCCTTTGCAGAAGAGGCAAAGAAAAAAGGACGGAAAGTATACCACCTCAATATCGGTCAGCCCGACATCCCCACTCCACAGGTGGCACTGGATGCCGTAAAAAACATGCAGGAACGTGTCATCGAGTACAGCCACTCCGCCGGAAACGAAAGCTATCGCCGGAAACTGGCCGCCTTCTACCAGAAAATTGGGATAGACGTCTCCCATACCGATATGCTGATCACCACGGGAGGATCCGAAGCCGTCTCTTTCGCCCTGATGTCCACAGTCAATCCGGGTGAAGAGGTGATCGTTCCCGAACCCTTTTACGCCAATTACAACGGTTTCTCCACTGCAGCCGGGGTGGAGGTAATGCCCATCACCTCGTATCTCGAAGACGGTTTTGCCCTTCCACCCGCGGAAGAGTTTGAAAAACGAATTACCGGCAAAACCCGGGGGATCATCATCTGCAACCCCAACAATCCTACCGGATATCTTTACAAAGAAGAGGAACTGCGCCAGCTGGGAGAGATCGTAAAGAAACACGACCTCTATCTCTATTCCGACGAAGTGTACCGGGAATTCTGCTACGACGGGCACCACCATTTTTCCGCCATGAACCTGGAGGGCCTGGAGGAACACGTGATCATGATGGACTCGGTCTCCAAGCGGTACAGCATGTGCGGCGCCCGCGTGGGAGCCCTGGTCACCAGGAACCAGGGGGTTATTGAAACCGCCCTGAAATTTGCCCAGGCGCGGTTAAGCCCCCCCTCCTTTGGTCAGATCGCCGGGGAAGCCGCCCTGGACACCCCCGATTCCTATTTTGATGAAGTGTACGAAGAGTATATCGAACGCCGCGACTTCATGGTGCATGCCCTCAACCAGATGCCGGGTGTTCGATGCCCGACCCCCGGAGGCGCATTTTATACGGTAGTGCATCTCCCGGTGGACGATACCGACAGGTTTGCGCAATGGATCCTCAGCGACTTTGAATACAAGAACCAGACGGTGATGATGGCCCCGGCCAGCGGGTTTTACTCCACGCCCGGACTGGGAAAGCAGCAGGTACGCATTGCTTACGTACTCAATAAAGAGGAGCTGGGCCATGCCATGGAGACCCTGGCAAAAGCACTGGAAACCTATCCCGGAAGGGTCAGTAACGAACAGAAATCCCGGGTTTCCTCGTTCAGGTAGGGCCCAAAACCCTCCAAAAGGACACGATCCAGGTACTTTGCAGCGGTTCCGAACTGTCTCTCCGCTGGGAAACCAGCCAGGGGGATCCTTATTTCCCGGGTGTACCCGGAACGAACCGGTAGGTTACCCCCACATTCACGCTCGGAATGTATGCATACGCCCGGTAAACAGGGTCCAGTTCATCATCAATGAGTACCGTCAGGGTCCGCAACTCTTTCCCGCTGGCATATCCCCTGTTCCTGGATGCGATATTTTTGCTGACCGAAACCTCGAGGAACATTCCCCAGCGCGGACTGGCAAAAAGAAACTCCCGTCCGGCTGTCACCCCCAGCTGAACAAGTTCACTTTTTAATTGCACTTCTTGGGAGGTAATATTCAGACGCCTGAATTCAGGAAAGCCATCCAGGTCAATGTGGTAATAGTTCTCTATCAAATCCAGCGGCCTGTCTGCTGCACGAAGAGAGATGTATTGTCCGTATGCCCCTGCATACCAGTTACCCAGGTGCCCCTGCACGCGCAGGTCTGCGCTTCCCCCCAGTTCAAACGCCCCTTCGATCATCCTGAGGTACTCCTCACCGGTATTGAACCATTCCAGGAATTGCAGGATCATGCCGTCATAGGGCCTGGTGATAATACCCAGGTCAGCCTGTACCGAAAAAGCAGGAATAGGGCGAGCCTGGATCCCCATCGCATGCTGCAGGGGAACCTGGGTTCCGGCTGAAATCTTCAATTGCTGGGCCTGAATCACCCCGGACCAGCAAAGCAACAGGAACATCAAGGGAATCCCGGAATGAATGCCCCGTTGAAAGGGTTTTATATATCGCCTGCTCATCTCTATTTTTTATCGAGGAACGCGCTTGATGATGAATACATTCCCCACGAGTTAGAGGTAACGCGCCATACTTACATTCAGTTTGTTCACATCAATGGGCTTTTCAAGAAAAGCGTTGCAGCCCGCCTGGAGCGCTTTCCGCGCCTCATCTTTTTGCACGTAGGCGGTCTGGGCGATTACAGGCAGATCCTTGTTAAACCTCCGTATCTGCCGGGTAGCTTCATGCCCGTCCATTTCGGGCATCTTCAGGTCCATTAACACCAGGGAAATATCGGGGTTTTCCCGGCACTGTTTTACCGCCTCTTCCCCGTCCGAGGCACGAATGACATGGTAGTTTTGTTCACTGAGCAGGATCTCCAGGTAGTTATAACTGGTCTCGTCGTCTTCCGCTACCAGGATCACCTTTTTGGCGCCATCCACGCCGGGCATCGTGACCGCTTTTTCCGTTTTTTTCCTATCACCCGTTCCGGCAGGGTAGTAGGGTAATTTGACCGTAAAGGTGCTTCCCTCTCCCACCACAGAGTCAACTTCAATCCTGCCGCCGAGCATCTCCACGTAAGCTTTGGTAATGGAAAGACCAAGTCCGGAGCCTTCATAGGACCTGGATATCGCCAGGTCGGCCTGGACAAAACGGTCAAATATAGCATCTTTTCGTTCTTCGGAAATTCCCCGGCCGGTATCTGTAACAAAGAGATGCAGCCACTCTCCTGCCCGCTTGCAACCCACCTCTATATACCCCCGGTCGGTAAATTTCAGGGCATTTCTCACCAGGTTATTAAGAATGGAATCCAGTTTGCCTCTGTCGCACCGGATGAGCGCCTGGTCCGGATCAATCCGGCAATCTGCCCGGAGGTCAATGTTCCTGGCTTCAGCCTGTGGTTTAAAAAATTCCACATACTGATCGATCACCTGTCTGATAGAAACATTTTCCCACAGCACCTCCGCCTGATCGGACTCGATCTTGGAGATCTCCACGATATCATTGATAGTAGTCAGCAGCCGCTCCCCGCTGCGATTGACGATATCCAGGTAGTTATCCCGCTTCTCTTTCGTGAGATTGGGCCTTTTGAGCAGGTTTAAAAAACCCAGGATCCCGTTCATGGGGGTGCGGATCTCATGGCTCACATTGGCCAGGAAGGCCGACTTCAGGCGGTCGCTCTCCTCGGCCTGCTTTCTGGCAACCTGCAATTCGTCTATGGTACCCTGCAATTCGTGCTCATGATGTTTCCGTTCTGTTATATCCAGGGCTGTAAATATCACACCACGGCTTACATCCTCTTTATCAATTGCCGTGGAAGCAAGATAGATATCCAGGATCTCGCCGTTCTTTCTCTGCCACCGTGTCTCCACATGGCCCATCCCTGATTCCGCGATCATGCTGTATTTTAACTCTCCTACACGATCGTACTCTTGCTGAGTCGGATAGAGAATACGTGCACTCTTACCGATCAATTCCTCCCTCGAAAATCCTGTCATCCGGCAGATGGCGTCATTGACCTCCTGCAAATTCCGTTTCCTCACCAGTCCGATCCCTACCGGAGCAACCCTGAACAGGCTCCGCATTTTTTTCTCGCTCTCCTGCAACATTTCCTCGGCAACAATCCGTTCTGTAACGTCCCTGATCATACCAATGAACCCCTCTATCTCACCCCGGCTGTTTCTCAGGTAAAAAACATTGGTTTCTCCCCGGAATATTTTTCCACTTTTTTTCCTGTAGGAGATCGTGAGAATAAAATTTGGATCCCCCATGTTATCTTTTAGTTTGGATCCCATTTCCTCAAATTCCCGCTCATCTTTATAGATGGTTGAAGTCTCCTTGCCCAGGATCTCATCCTCCTTATAGCCAAATAGCTCTGTAAATGCCGGATTGCAACGGATAATCTTCCTGTTGGGATCTGTCACCAGGATGGCATCCCGGATACTGCTGAACAGGCTCCTGTATTTTTGTTCACTTACCTTGATATCGGTAACATCCTGGATAATGCCGGTTACCGTTTTGTCTTCCTCATTATACGTTGCCTGCGAACGGACATGCAGAAGCCGTCCATCTTTCCTGTTCCTGATAAGGAACTCCTGGTCATACTGTTTCCCTTTACTTACCAGGTCTTTAAGAGCTTCGTCAAGTTGTGGCCTGAAATCTTTTAGAGGGACTTTCTTAATCTGCGACAGGGTGAGTTCCTCCCCGGGTTCATAGCCGTAGATCCTGCGGGCTTGCTCAGAAGCCAACACCTTTCCGGTTTCCAGGTTGAAAGACCAGCTTCCCATCTTCCCGATCTCCTGGGCCTCTTTCAACTGCTGCTCGCTCTCCCGGATTTGCTGCTGCATCCGGTACTCCCGGGTGACATCGCGGAAAACCATTACAACACCGGTGATTTTGCCATTTGCATCCCTGATCG
>CAYZMH010000143.1:0-4786 GCA_964479445.1 uncultured Bacteroidaceae bacterium
TACTTCAGATGGTTGGTATGTCCTTACTGTGAAGCACCCCCACAGCGGTTGCACCGATAAGGATTCGGTACAGGTGACCCGCAACAACTCGGTGCCGGCCATCACCATGGGGTCGGTCAGCCAGGATATCTTGAACTGTGCCGTAGACAGCTCGGTACTGGAAGTAAGCTCGGTGGATCAGCCGGAATACTGGTGGTCGACCACAGACGGCAACATTCGCCGGGGCGACAGTACCCTGAGGGCTGTGATCGGTGCTCCGGGAACCTATACATTTACGGCCCGGAATCCCCTTACCGGCTGCACCAATTCCAAATCGGTCACCATTGATGAGAATATAACCCAGCCTAAGGTAAGCCTGTATTCTAAGATGTTCACCTGCGAAAGGGATACCGTCCAGATTTTCTCCAAGGTCGAATATGCCACCGATAATAAACAGGTGAGCTACTCATGGGCCACCTCGGGGACAGGACATGTTGTGCCGGGAGATGAGGATCTGGCCAATCCACGAGTCACCCAATCCGGGACATACGTGCTTACCCTGATCGATGATGTCACGGGTTGTACCGGCTCGGAAAGCATTTATGTGGGTGCAAACACAACGCCGCCCGATGTATATGTCGACCCCAACGTGGATGATATTACCTGTTCGAGAAGCCAGGTAACCCTTGGAGTCAGCACCAGTATCAGTGATCCATCCTACCTGTGGACAACAACAGGCAGCGGTACGGTGGTTAATCCCAACTCCGCCTCCCCGGGTGTGAATGCTCCCGGTTGGTATACCGTTCGCGTTACCAATAATATTACAGGCTGCTATGCCGAAGATAGTGTGTATGTGGATGAAAACAAACATGTACCGGGCTTTTATGTGGATCCGGTAAAAGACATCACCTGTTCCAGGAGCACTGTTGAGTTGTCAGCCGGATCGTCGGATGATGTGTATTATGCCTGGAGCGGCGGCCCCGGGACGCTCTCGGATCCCGCCTCTGCCCTGACCAGTGTGGATGCAGCAGGTCATTATACCCTGACGGTGACCGATAAGGTAAGCAGCTGTCCGAACGATACCACGATCGTTGTGAATGAAGATACCGATGCTCCGTCAGCTCCCATGGCCAGTGATACCGGCAGCTGTTATGGTGCCCCGGTGGTTCCCCTAACTGCCACGGGTAATAACATCCGGTGGTACAAGGATCCTTCCCTGGGTGCTGCCTACCAGATCGGCACCGGCAACAGCTACACGCCTTCTTTAACGGCTGTAGGGGATTCTGTTTTTTATGTTACCCAGACCGGGGCGAACGGATGTGAAAGCAGCGCCCGTGCAGTGGTTTATAGTGTCTATGATTTGCCTTCTGTCCCGTCGGCCACCGATAAAGCGATCTGTTATGATGAGCCTGCCCCCATGCTGCAGGCCTGGCCCTCTGACCCGGCTTACCCGGTGAAATGGTATAACGCAACCGACAGCCTGCTGGCCACTTCGGATCAGTATCAGCCGACTCAGAAGAATGTGGGAACGTATGAATTTGGCGTGACCCAGGTTGATGATAACGGATGTGAGAGTCCACAAGAAAAAGCGTATTACACGATCCATGATTTGCCTGCTGCCCCGGTGGTCGATGCAGACACACTGCGTATTTGTGCAGGAGCAAGCCCGGCTTCTTTTGTGGCACATGGTACGAATATCAAATGGTACAACACCATGCCTCCTGCCAGTCCTGTTGCTACCGGCAATGTGTTTACTCCCGGGGAATCTGCTACAGGTAGTTATACCTATTATGTAACCCAGTCATCCAGTGCTACCACTTGTGAAAGTCCTTACCAGGAGGTGGTTTATATCATACAGCCCAACCCTGCTTCCCATACGGTGACCGGCGGGGGGAACTATTGTGAAGGTTCGGGAGGGGTACCTATTGAGCTGGATTATTCCGATGCTACGGTATCCTATAGTTGAAACGCGACGGCAATACTTATATCACCAATGTGGCAGGGAAAGATGGAGCCCTGAGTTTTGGCATGGTTGAACCGGAAGGAACTTATACGGTCTATGGTACGGCTTCCAACGGGTGTACAACGAAGATGAGCGGAACGGCTGCTGTATCGGTTGATTCCCTGCCTGAGTCAGCCGGAACGATCACAGGCGATTCACTAATATGCCAGGGAACTGCCGGTGTTCAATATACGGTGCCTGCTATAGCCTATGCCGATCAATACGTGTGGGATCTGCCGGCAGGAGCTGAGATTACGGCCGGACATGATTCCCGGAGTATTACCGTTCATTATACAGACAGTGCCCAAAGTGGGCTGGTCAGTGTCTATGGTACCAATGGATGTGGCGATGGGGCTGTTTCTACAGGCCATGCCATTACTGTGAACACCTTACCTGCTGATGCCGGCAGCATCGCAGGTCCTGATTCCATTTGTCAGGGATCCCGTGGAGTAAGTTTTGAAGTGCCCGTCATTGATCAGGCCAGCGAATATGTATGGTCGGTGCCTCCCGGCGCCACCATCGCCTCGGGTGAAGGCACCCGGAGTATTCTGGTCGACTTTAGCGAATCCTCCACGGGAGGTATCGTAAAGGTTTATGGCCGAAACAGTTGTGGTAAGGGTTCTTCCTCGGCAGAACACACGGTGAATGTAAAAAGCAAACCCATTTTGGTAACCGATCCTTATCAATCGATATGTTCCTCAACCGATTCCTTAATAGCGGATGACCCGGGATCGGCAACGATCACCTGGAGCCTGATCAACGGGCAGGCCTCCATTACCAACCCAAACAGTTTTGAAACCGGGGTCACCGCCCTGGGTGCCGGGCCCAATGCCTTTGAGGCGACCCTGACGAGCAATGGCTGTTCGGATATCGATACAGTAGTCATAGAAAACAACCAGCAGTTTGTGAATGCCGGAGCCGACCAGACCTTGTGCTCCGATTCTCTGCAGCTGTCGGGTTCCAAACCCGATGACGGCTCATCCGGCAACTGGTCGGTGCAGCAGGGTAGCGGTAGCTTTGCCGATGCCAGTGAGTATAACGCTTCCGTCACAGATCTGAGCAAAGGGGTGAATGTGCTTCGATGGTCGGTGACGCGCAACGGTTGTGTCAGCTATGATGAGGTTACCATCATTAATGATATGCCCACGGAAGCGGAAGCAGGCATCGATCAGCACCTTTGTAGGGATAGTGCCATCCTGGATGCGAATGTGCCCACGGTAGGCGGTGGCAAGTGGACAGTCTTGGAGGGATTCGTAAGTTTTGAGGATCCTAACGATGCCGGTACCCCCGTCACGGATGTGGCCAAAGGCGATAACCTGCTGCGCTGGACCCTTACCAATAATGCCTGTAGCTCAACAGATACGGTTCACCTGGTTAATAACAGGGTTCAGGTGGAGGCCGGCCCCGACCAGGTGATCTGTGATTACAAGACTACCATGGATGCAATGGAACCTGTCAAAGGAAGAGGCGAGTGGTCTGTTGTTGAAGGTTCGGCTCAGTTTGGTCAGCAGGATGACCCGAAAACGGACGTCTTCCTGTTGGTTTCTGATACATCTGTTCTTGCATGGAACGTCTATTATAACGGCTGCAAATCATCCGACAGCCTGACGATCGTTAATAATTCACCTTCGAGGGCTGAGGCCGGGGAAAACCAGCAGATCCTTCAAAGTTCCACCTTCCTCAATGCCACCCCTCCAGATAAGGGAACGGGTGAATGGTCATTGCTGGGCGGAGCAGGTACTATTCAGGATAAGCTGGATCCCAAAAGCGAGGTAACGGAACTGGCCTATGGAAAAAATCTGTTCCAGTGGATGGTCAGCCATGAAGGTTGTGTTTCTATAGATTCAGTGGTGATTGACAATCAAAGCTCGGGCAATATCACAGCCGGGAGCGATACCATTATCTGTACCGATCATATGCGACTCAACGCCTCCGAGCCTGTTCAGGGTGTGGGTGAATGGTCGGTAGTGAAAGGTTCTGCCACATTCGATAATAATAATTATAATACTACCCGGGTCTCTAACCTTTCCCGGGGTGAAAACATCCTCAAATGGACAGTGATTGGAAATGGGGTGGTCTCGGATGAAGTCACCATTGTTAATAATGCTCCTACCCAGGCCAATGCCGGTCCCGATATGGATTATTGTGTGGATTCTGCTCAACTCTCCGCCAATAGCGTAGCCGTCGGGGAGGGTTCCTGGAATTTGATTGCCGGGGAAGGAACGTTGGAGGATACGCTGAAAAACAACTCCAAAATATACGGGCTGGGTACCGGCAGGAACACGTTACGCTGGACCATCACCCACAAGAATTGTAAGTCAACAGATGATGTGGTGATCACAAACAATCAGCCCACCCAGGCGGATGCCGGGGTGGATCAGACCCAGTGTTCGGATGAAGCAGCCCTCTATGGAAATTCACCGGCTGTTGGGGAAGGCTTATGGACGCTTGTCAGCGGCTCCAACTCCGTTACTTTCCAGGATCAAACGGTTGGAAACACGCGGGTCACCAACCTGGGACAGGGCGAGAATACACTACGCTGGACCATCACCAATGGGAACTGTGTCTCCTCGGATGAAGTGATCATTACCAATGACAATCCCACCCAGGCGGATGCCGGCCGCGATAAATCCATCTGCGTGGATTCTTTCCGCCTGAATGGAAACGAGGCGGTGATTGGTGACGGTAGCTGGGCGGTGATCAATGGTTACGGCGATGTGGTTGATTCCTCTGATCATTCGAGGATGGTGCAGAAGCTGGGCAAAGGTGGTAACGTGTTGCGGTGGACCATCGATCATAATGGGT
>CAYZMH010000144.1:0-4740 GCA_964479445.1 uncultured Bacteroidaceae bacterium
AGTTCATGGTGCGCTCCAACCCCAGGACACCGAAGGCTTTGATCGCTTCGCCGGCCATCTCGAGGCGTTCGGGAAGGGCTTTGCGCTCCTCGTCGGACCATTCACCCAGTACGTAGTTGATTTGCTGACCGCGCCCGAAGCCGTCGCCGATCCCGAAACGCAGCCGGGCGTAGTTATTATGTCCCAACACCTGGTTGATGTGGGCCAGTCCGTTGTGCCCGGCATCGCCCCCTCTGGCTCGCATGCGGAGGGTTCCGAACGGCAATGCAATGTCGTCGGTGACCACCAGGAGGCGGTCCTCGGTAAGCTTGAGCTTCTTGAGCCAGTAACGCACGGCGTTCCCGCTCAGGTTAACAAAAGTGGATGGTTTTAACAGCCAGTAGCTGCGGCCCCGGTGTTTCATTTCGGTGATGAACCCGTAGCGCTTGTCGGAAAAGGAGATACCGGACGCCCCGGCAAGAGCGTCCAGTATCATAAATCCTACGTTATGACGTGTATTGGCGTACTTCGGTCCGATATTTCCGAGTCCGGTAACGAGGTATTTCATAACGAGAAATGGTTGTTACTCCTCGCTCTCTCCTCCTTCAGCTCCTCCTTCAGCTCCTTCTTCTCCTGCAGCTCCCTCTTCTCCTTCAGCTCCTTCTTCTCCTTCTTCACCTTCAACTTCAGGCTCTTCAAGGGTCATTCCGGCCAGGGCAACGCGTGAGGATACCACGGAGTAGATCATGGAGCGGTGCGGATCAAGAAGCTCCAGGTTTTCAAAGGAGAGATCCCCGATCTTGATCACCTCTCCAACATCCACATCACTGATATCCACCGGCAGGCGGTCGGGCAGGTGCTTCGGCAATCCGCGCACCTTCAGTGAACGGCGGCGCAGACGTGCTTTACCTCCCTCTTTCACCCCTTTCGAACTTCCTTCCAGGTCGATCGGGATGCTGATGATCACGGGCTTGCCTTCGAAAATCTCGTAGAAGTCGATGTGCTGGATCTTGTCCGACACGGGATGAAACTGGATATCCTGCATGATCGCCATGTGCTCCTTGCCGTCTATGTCCAGCTCCACGATGTACACATCGGGGGTGTACACCAGGTGGCGGAAATCAATTTCGTGGGTGTGGAAGTGGATCACCTCTTCGCCTGCATACATCACGCAGGGAACGTGACCCTTCTTTCTCAGTTCCCGGGTGGCTTTTTTACCCAGGTCGGTGCGTTTCTTAACGCTAAGTTTGATAGTCTTCATACAATGGTTTTGTGCTACTCAGAATTAAACATCATTAATTCCCCATCACACATGGGAAATAAGGGGTGCAAAGATAGGTTTTTTTTCCTAACCCTCAAATTTCACGCTGAGTTATATCACGCAGAGGCGCAGAGACGCAGGTTACAGTAGGACGTCGTGAGGGCGCAGAGTTTTTAATGGGGGCTTATTTTGGAAACAATTCGGTAATAGAGCCAGCGGAAGTATTTATGGATATAAACCATGATGAGTTCGGAACCACCGATAAGGACGTCCTTGCGGTTGCGTTTCATGGAACGGACCATCTTACGGGCGCAGGCTTCGGTGGTGATGCCTTTGGCCTGACCCGGGTCCATCTTGCCGTGCTCCTTGCCGTCTTTCTGCAGGGCGTGCAGGGAGATGTTGGTGCGTACGCGGCCCGGACTGAACAGCGTGACGCGAACGCCATGCTGGTAGTTTTCGGCCCATACGCTTTCGTAGAAGCCGAACAGGGCGTGCTTGGCGGCTGCATAGGCGCTGCGGAGGGGAAACCCGAACTTCCCGGATATGGTGCTGGTCACGCCGATATGGCCGTACCCCCGCTCGATCATGCCGGGCAACACCGCCTTGGTGAGGATTACCCCTGCAAAGTAGTCGATCTCCATGATCCGGCGGTCGATCTCCAGGGGAGTTTCCACGGCCAGGGCGCGCTGGGAGATGCCCCCGTTGTTCATCAGCACATCCACCCGGCCAAATTGCTTCAACACCCGGTCGGCAGTTTGCTGCACTTCACCGGGATTGCCCAGGTTGAACACCTCGATATGCACATCATTGCCATAGGACTCCAGGTCCTTCTTCACCCGGTCCAGCTCCTCCGGTTCGTGCGAAGAGATAATAACCCGTGCTCCCTCCCTGCTGAACCGGTGGGCCAACGCCTCCCCGATCCCGCTGGAAGCCCCGGTGATCCATACCACCTTATCTTTATACATATCCGAATCTTTCACGCAAAGATAGCATTGTTTGGAAAAACCGGGTATGATATCAAATATTCCTTCACCCATGCATGCTTTGTACAGTAAACTCCCAAGGCACTGGCATATAGGCAAGCTCAAAGGTTCTTTTAAAGAATAGATCACTAACCATTATTTATCTACACGTTACAGCTAACGATTTTCAAGTTAGGTGAACGTCGTCGGTGCGAAATACACGGGGCACGATCTGTTCATTTAGCTTGACTTTATGACAGTTTATATGTATATTTGGGCTTACTTTATAACAATATTTAATCATAACAACCTTTACTTTGTAACATTTTCAGGTATTACCATATGATTTTCAAACGAAATTTAGAAGAGTCGTTGAGAGACTGGAAAAAAAGAGCAAACCGAAAACCGCTGATAATCAGAGGAGCACGTCAGGTTGGTAAAACAACATTGATCAGGAGTTTTTCAATGTCTTATGATCACAGTATCATGCTAAACCTTGAAAAAGTATCCGATCTGGAATTTTTCCGTCGCTTTAAAGAAGTAAAGCCTCTTATGGAATCCATATTCCTTTCACGGAACATCCCGCTCTCAGATATGGAGCATACACTGTTATTTATCGATGAAATACAGGAATCTCCTGAAGCGATACAGATGCTTCGTTATTTCTATGAAGAGTATCCCGCCTTACATCTAATTGCAGCAGGATCACTGCTTGAATTTGCAATGAAGAAAGTAAAAAGTTTCCCCGTTGCAAGGGTTGAATATATGTATCTACACCCCATGAACTTTCAGGAATTTCTCGAATCAATCGGACACCTGTCAGCACTCAGACAACTTTATAAAACACCGGTGCCTGCTTCTGCTCACCATGTAATCCTTGCACTTTTCAATCAATATGCCATCATTGGAGGAATGCCTGAAATACTATTTAACTACCTTGAAGCAAAAAGCATTACCGTACTTCCCCAGGTGTATGAAAGTATATGGAGTACATTTAAGGATGATGTGGAAAAATATGCATCAAACGATACAGGGCGCAAAGTTATTAAGCATCTTATTTCGACTGCTCACTACTATCTTGATCAACGGATTAAATTTCACAATTTCGGACAATCCAATTACCGTTCACGAGAAGTTGGTGAAGCATTCAAAAATCTTGATGACGCGAAGGTCATTCAACTTATCTATCCAACTACCGATATGGAACCTCCAATAAAGGCTGACCTGAGAAAATCACCCAGACTACAGTTTCTTGATACCGGATTGATTAATCATGAATTGGGAATTCAATCTGAAATGCTGGCCTTTGCTGACTTGAGCAATTCATACAAAGGGGCTGTTATACCGCACCTTGTGACCCAGGAGTTAATATCCTTGCAGACAAACAGAGCTTCAAAACCCCATTTCTGGATCAGAGATAAAAAACAATCCTCTGCCGAAGTGGACCTTGTATATTCCTACAATGAGAAAATTATTCCTATTGAAATAAAATCAGGAAAGACAGGCACATTAAAATCGTTGCACCAGTTTATTGACAGGTGCGATCACCCTTATGCCATACGCATGTATGCCGGTGAATTCCAGATAACTCAATCTGTCACGCCAGCCGGAAAACCGTATTACCTTATGAATATGCCTTACTACCTTGGCACAAGACTTCCTGAATACATTGAATACTTTACCGATAGATATAAATAAGTGACGGTTTTTTAATTAAATAACTGGACATTTATCAACATAATTATTTAATTCAACCGGGATATCATAGAACGGTACCGAACAAGCAGGATTTTCGCCACATTTTTGATATTCTGACCAACCAGTTCCCGGAACCATTTCAGACCGGGCTTATTCCAGCGCTGCGGATGGGTATTGATCATGATCCGCTCCGGCACCTTCCCCTGCTCAACCAGCTCAATGAAATGCCTGGTGCTTTGTATTTCCAGGTCAAACCCCGAATCCACCGTATCGCGCAGGTTGGCAGACTGACTCCTCCAGGAACGACCTGTGTCCGTGATATAGAAAACCTCCGAGTAGTCCACATCAAAGTAGGGCTCGGCGACAATCCTGTAATCCTCGTAATTGTATTCATTCCACAGATCCCTCGAATCATAGTTGGAAAGGGGCCTTCCATGCATACAGATGGTCTTGACCGGGTAAACCCTCCGGATCAATTTCAGATGCTTCTTAAATTCATCCAACGCCCGACTGTAATCCCCATTGCACGCAGCCAGATCCTCGTAATGATACCCGATCTCATGACCCAGCTCTGCAATCTCATGGGCTAATAACGGATCCCACACCCCCTTCACCATCCGAAAAAAGTAGGTGCTCTTCACCCCCAGCTCGTACTCGTAACTCGCCATCCGCAACGAATTCCGCGGCCACTTATCCACATCATGCCGCAAACAAACCGTTCGGGGTTTCTCCGATTTATAAAAATCCTTAAACGGTAAAAATTGAAAGCCCCTCTCCTTCAGGCTTTCCACCAATTCCGTATACCTCTTAATCGTAAAGTCCATATAAACATTAAAAATA
>CAYZMH010000145.1:0-4624 GCA_964479445.1 uncultured Bacteroidaceae bacterium
GGGCGTTGGAGATTTGAGAGGACCTGACACTAGTACGAGAGGACCGTGTTGGACAGACCTCTAGTGTACCTGTTGTGGCGCCAGCTGCACCGCAGGGTAGCTACGTCTGGAAGGGATAAGCGCTGAAAGCATCTAAGCGCGAAGCCTGCCTCAAGATGAGATCTCCCTTAAGGGCCGTTAAAGACGATGACGTTGATAGGCTGCAGGTGTATAGGCAGTAATGTCAAAGCTGAGCAGTACTAATTGCCCGTGGACTTTCTTCTGCGGCTTATTAAAAAATCTTTCCCGACATGTCAATCGTATTGATGTGATTTTAAAAATCACTACCGATTTTAGGTGATTATAGCGGTGAGGAACCACCTCTTACCATTCCGAACAGAGAAGTTAAGCTCACCAGCGCCGATGGTACTGCATCTGTGGGAGAGTAGGTCGTCGCCTATCTTAAATTTAATCCTGTCCCGTTTTTTCGGGACAGGATTTTTTTATGAAGAGTTCTTGCATTCTGCAATCTGTTTATAATCAACTTTTTCACACTCCATTCACACCTTTCCGTTTCATAACTTAATAATGTATCAAGCTTCTGGTTCGTTATATTTGTACCCCATATCGTGAAACGTTACATTACATACATAACACTGCTGGTGATTGTGAGCCTGCAAATCCCCGCCCTTCAAGCCCAGGTGATCGACACTTCAAAAAGCATCAATACCTGGACCCTCCGGCATAACTTTTCCCGCTTTGAAGATACGCAGCTGGATACGCTGCTCTTTGAATTCACAGAGAACTTTAATCCGCGCAAGCGGTATGGAAGCCGTTTTGACCACCTGGGAATTATCGGACATGCTTCACAGGACCGCTATTTTTTTAACCGGCCCGGTCCAGGCCGGTTTATCTTTGGAAAAATCCTCCAGCCGTACCTGGCTACTCCAGAAAGAACTATCTTTTTTAATACCAAAAAACCTTTCACCGAACTGGCATACACTACTATTCCTACAGTGGACTGGAGAGAGGAGACCGTCAGGGCACGTCATACCCAGAATATGACTCCCTTTTCCAATATCGGGATCGATTTTGAATTGCTCTCCGGTAAGGAACTCTATCCCAACGAAGAGACCCGGGTCAGTCGTGTCACCCTGTTTGGAAGCCACGCAAAGGATAAATACTCTGTTTTCGGTACGGTACACTACAATAAATTTGACAACCGGGAAAACGGTGGACTCACCCAGTTAAGCGGATTTCAAAAGGACAGCCTGGAAGAACCCTGGCTCTACAATGTGCACCTGGAAAATGCATTGTCAGGATACAGCAATATCCAGTTTTTCCTGACCCAGAAATATGCACTGTCACAGAAAGTGACCACCACCGACTCCACCGGGGTAACACATACTTCAGGAAAGAATATTTTCCTGAACCATCAGCTGTGGATTAACCGGAATGTGCGAACCTATTCCGACCAGCCCGACCGTGAAGACCTGTCACCCATCTACGATACCACCTACTATTTCCAGGAAAATGTAACCGATTCGGTCTTCAGGCATGCGGTAACCAATACGGTGCAGTTGATCTGGGGAGATCCGTATACTGACAAGTTTTCAGCACGGATCTATGGCGGACACGAAGTGACCCGGTACGGCTACCGTTATCCGCGGCCGGAATTGGCCTTTGCTGGTTTTGACACCCTCTCCCGGGATCCTCTTCTGCTCGATTCGGCATTTACCGATACAGCGGTGACCGCCTTTACAAGCGACTACTTCAATGAGTTGTTTGTAGGATTCCACATGGCAGGTCCTCCGGGTAACCTGTGGGACTGGAATGTGGATGGCAAATATTACCTGGCCGGCTATTACCGGAACAACTTCGATGCAGTTGCTTCATTCTCCAGGAAGCTGGATACCATTTATGACCTGGGACTGAGTGGCCGAATAGAAAACCGGAATGCGAGTTATTTCCATAACCGCTACCGTTCTGCATTTTTTTCCTGGGAGAACAATTTCCGCGCATCCCAGCTTATCAAAGCCGAGGTTTTCCTGAAAAGCCATGCAAAAAAGCTCAGCGCCGAAGCGGCCATGGGGGTCCTGACCAACCATATCTACTGGGATGAGAACGCTATGCCACAACAATATAACAAAGGGATCTACCTGGTGTCTGCCAATCTTTATAAACGGTTTGCCATATCAGGATTTCGCTCCGATAACCGGCTCCTGTTGCAATATGCAACACCCGGGGATATTATCCACTTACCCCTCGCTACATTCACTACGTCTAATTACTGGGAGCAGCCCCTTTTCGATCATGCCTTGCTGGCACAACTTGGATTTAAACTTTCAGTGGCTTCTCCCTGGTACGGAGATGCCTATATGCCGGCTACCGGGGTATTCTACCTGCAGAACCGGCTGAAAACCGGGGGTTACCCGTTCCTGGATGCATTCCTGGCATGGAAGATCAAACGTACCCGCTTCTTCTTATCCTATAACAATGTCCTGTCAGGCATTGTGAGTAATAACTTCTTTACCGCTTACGGTTACCCGTCCAAACCTCGATACCTGAGGTTCGGACTGGTATGGACCTTCTATGATTAACGATCTGTTATGAAACATTTCGGCACGTAATTTGTTATGTATTGCCGACGCGAACTGTAAAACATTTCGCTATGAAAATGAGAACGTTTAGGAAAGTAACTATAGGGATTGCGCTGCTTCTGAGTCCGGCCGTATTCGATTCATGCGGGAACGGACCAAAGAATGATGAGCGCGCAGATGCTTTTCATGGTAAGAAAAGCGAGGAAGTGACCGACCTGGATCTGATCCGTG
The DNA here is from genome assembly GCA_964479445.1 of uncultured Bacteroidaceae bacterium. Classification (GTDB taxonomy): domain Bacteria; phylum Bacteroidota; class Bacteroidia; order Bacteroidales; genus CAYZMH01. The sequence continues at coordinate 2,811 of CAYZMH010000145.1, forward strand.
AGAAGGGGAAACTGGTGGTGGTGACCGATTACAACTCCACCAGCTATTTCATTTACCGCGGACAGCCCATGGGATACCAGTACCAGATGCTCCAGGAACTCGCCAATTACCTGGATCTCCGGCTGGATGTCAAGGTGAGTAATGATTTGGAAGAGAGCTTCGACCTGCTGAATGAAGGGGATATAGATCTGATTGCAATTAACCTCACCGTTACTGCCGACAGGAAGAAGAAGGTAGATTTTACCTATCCGCACACACAAACGCGCCAGGTACTGGTGCAGCGTATGCCTCAACAATACCGCCAGCTTAATCCGGTGCAGCTTGAAGATTCGCTTATACGGAACCAGCTGAACCTGGCTGAAAAGACCGTATATGTCCAGAAAGGATCAGTCTATGCAGAAAGGCTCAATGCCCTCTCCAACGAGATCGGTGCGCCCATTAACATTAAGGAGGTTCCCGTGGAGTCTGAGCAGCTTATCCATATGGTAGCCCGGGGCGAGATCGACTACACCGTGACGGATGAAAATGTGGCCCTAGTCAATAAGACCTATTTCCCCAACCTGGATGTATCTACCGCTGTCTCCTTTCCACAGAATGTGGCATGGGCAGTGAGAAAAGGTTCTGATGAACTTAAATCGGAGATCGATAGCTGGTTGAAAGATTTTCGACAGACCAGCAGGTATGCGGTAATCTATAACAAGTATTTCAAAAATCAACACTCAGCCTCCATCGTATCCAGCGATTACTATGTACTCGGAAGCGGAAAGATATCCCGGTACGACGATATAGTGAAACGCGAAAGCGAACGCATCGGCTGGGACTGGCGCCTGGTATCAAGTATGATCTACCAGGAGTCGCGCTTTAATCCCAAGGCTGTATCCTGGGCGGGGGCATTCGGACTCATGCAGCTTATGCCGGTAACAGCCAACCGCTTTGGCGTAAGCCGAAACTCCTCCCCGGAGGCCCATATACGGGCCGGGATTAACTTTATCCATTGGCTGGATGAACGCTTCAAAGAGGAGATCCCCAACCGGGAGGAGCAGATCAAGTTCGTACTGGCTTCCTATAACGTAGGCAAAGGTCACATTGACGATGCCCGCAGACTGGCCGAAAAGTATGGGGATGATCCCGACCGCTGGGAAGGTCACGTGGAAAAATGGTTGTTAAATAAGTCTCAACCCAAATATTACCGCGATCCCGTGGTAAAATACGGGTATGCACGGGGAGTGGAGACCTATAACTACGTCAAACAGGTGACCGACCGGTACGAGCATTATAAAAATATCGTTAACTCCGAAATTGTGGCATCTGTAGAGCCAGTTCAATAAATTCACTTAACATCATGGCCGTGGCTCCCCAGATCATCTCTTTTCGAATGGAGAGATAGGGAGCCTCCATTTCGGCCTCATTTCTTACCCACACCCCTTTGCGGAGGTTTTGCGGATCCAGCAGATCCGCCACCGGGGTGGTTACCAGGTATTGTACTTCAGTTCCATCCGGATCAAAACGGGGAGTTATTCCACACCAGCCTACAAACGGCGTGACCCGGAAATTACTTATGGGGATGTACAGGGGTGTCAATGATCCCAGTACCTCCACCAGCTCCTGGTCAATCCCGGTCTCCTCCGCCGTTTCCCTGATGGCTGTCCTCTCCAGGGTCCGGTCCGGGTCTTCGTACATGCCCCCCGGGAAACTGATCTGACCGCTGTGGGCACCCGGGTATTCATTCCTCTTGATAAAAACCGTGTAAACCTGTTCACCTTCCGGGTACAAGAGGATCATAACCGCGGCCTGCCTGGGGGCGTCCAAATGGC
>CAYZMH010000146.1:0-4553 GCA_964479445.1 uncultured Bacteroidaceae bacterium
GCCACCATCATGCAGTTGTTCACCCCCGGCCACACGTGGGAGCCAAGGTGGGGTTCTTCCCCACCCTCCCCGTGCACACCAAGGAACTTGGTATAGCCCCCCGCATGCCTTTTTACTATTTCAACCATCTCCTCGTCAACGGCGTTGCTGTATACTATGAACATAAGTACCATAATGCATTCTCCTCTCTATCTTTCTCTGCTTAGTTTCCTTTCAATGCCTTCAGGGCCTTCATCTCTTTTCTTCGCTGCAGCCGTTCTTTCCCCGACTCGAACAGCGAATACACGACCGGGATGAACACCAGTGTAAAGATAAATGATGAGCTCATCCCCCCGATAACCGACCGGGCCAGCGGCGCCGACATCTCCGAGCCTTCACCAATACCCAGCGACATGGGTATCAATGCCAGGATGGTGGTAAAGGTGGTCATCATGATGGGCCGCAGGCGCAATCGTCCCGCCTCGATAATGGCTTCCCGAACCTGCATGCCCCGGGCTCGGAGAATGTTGGTATAGTCCACCAGGACAATAGCGTTGTTCACAACAATACCCGCAAGCATGAGAACCCCCATAAAGGAGACCACGTTAAAGGTGGTTCCTGTAAGGAAGAGAAACACCATCACCCCGAAAAACAGCGTGGGCACCGAGAACATGACGATAAATGGCGAGGCAAAAGACTCGAACTGCGACGCCATGATAATATAAATGAGGACCACCGCAAGGAGCAATGCAAGGGCAAGGTCCTGGAAAGTGTCCTGCATATCTTCGTATGCACCGGCGATCATCACGTTGAAGTTGGTGGGACGGGGGATCTGGTCGATTTTGTCCTGGATGTCGGCGACAACCGACCGGAGGTCCTGTCCCTCGGCCCTGCACTTGATATACACAACACGTTCCTGTTTTTTTCGCTCAATACTTGTGGGACCGGTACGGGTGTCAATCTTTATAAGGTTGCCCAGGGGTACCGACACCCCTACCGGGGTGGTGACCCGGAGCTGCCTGATATCATCGATTGTCTCACGGTCTTTTTCCCGGAGCCGCACAAACACGTCGTACTCGTCTCCCTCGTGCCGGTAGATGGTAGCCACCTTCCCCGCCACGTAGTTTTTCACCATGTTGGCAATCTGCGAGGCGTTTAGACCCATCTTAGAGGCCTTGTCCCTGTTTATCTGTATCACCTTCTCGGGCAGACCCTCTTCCCTGGATATGTCAATATCCTTCAATGATGGTATTGTCTTAATTTTTTCGTATATTTCATTTGTATACTTTGCGGACTTTTCGAAATCGTACCCGTACACTTCAATGGAGATGGCGGCACCTCCGCCAAGAAGGCCGTCATCCTCGAAAGAAAAGTTAAAATCCACACCGGGTATATCCTTCAGTTCCTCCCTGAGTACTTCCCGCAATTCCTGCTGTGAGCGGTCACGCTCAGTGACAGGTACCAGCCGTAGCTCCAGCTTACCCGTATGGTCAGCAGTATCTCCGAAGGCAGCGGCAAATCCTTCACCATATCCCGCACGTACCGATACCACCCTGTATTCACTGTCTTTCAGCGCCTTCATGGTACGCTTCTCAACCATGGTCATGATCTCTTCGGTGGTATCAAGGTTGGTACCCACTGGCAGTTTTGCAAGCATGGTCAGCCGGGCCTCGTCCTGCTCAGGCATGAACTCCATCCCGGTTACAGGCAGCAACAAGAAAGCCAGTATCACTGCTACCACCGTGTAGGCAACTACCCGTTTCCGGCGGTCAAGTGCCCTGTTGATAACCTTCACGTAAAAACTCTCCAGTCGTTTGAACCTGTTATCACTCCAGTCCAGTATGCCATTAAGGAATGACAGCCTGCCGCTGTAACTGCGATGCAGGGTGGTGATATACCTTGAGGTCATCATGGGAATAAGGGTGAGTGCCACAAGGAGGGAACACAAAAGTGAGAAGGTAATGGTAAGCGCCATGTCCTTGAACAACTGCCCTGCAAGTCCCTCGGTAAAGAGGAATGGAATAAACACCGACACCGTTGTAAGGGTTGAGGCGGTAATGGCCATACCCATTTCGTCTGCTCCCAGCCTGGCCGCTTCACCAGGACGGGCCCCCTTCTCTCGGAACCGGAAGATGTTTTCCATTATAACGATGGAGTTGTCAATGAGCATCCCTACCCCTATGGCAAGACCGCCCATTGACATCATGTTCAGTGACAGGTCAAAATAGTACATCATGATAAAGGTGGCGATGATGGATATTGGTATGGACAGCCCCAGGATGAGGGCTGAACGTATATTCCTCAGGAATATAAACACCACCAGTATGGCGATTAGCCCTCCCTGTACCGCGTTCTTCACCACGTTGCTGATGGAGTTTTCAATGTATTCCGCCTGGTTAAAGAACGGGACGATCTCCATGCCCTTTGGCAGGGTCTTTCGTATCTTTTCCAGCCGGTCCATAACATTTCGGGCAACAATAACCGTATTCTTGTCCGACTGCTTGTTTATACGCATCACCACGCCGTTCTCACCGTTGAGGTGAACGATCTCCGTTCTTTCGGCGGGAGCCATGTACACCTTCGCCACTTCCTTCAGGTAGATAGGGGTGTTGTTTTTTACGTCAACCACCACATCGCGTATATCATCAAGGTTCTGAAACTCACCCTGTGTACGGAGGGTGAACTTCTTCATGGGTGTCTTGATCTCGCCTCCGGCAACGTTCAGGTTCTCTACACCCAGTATCTGGATAACCCTGTCCACCGAAAGATTATACGCGTCCATCCTGTTCTTTATGAGTTCGACCTTTACCTCTTCATCCTGTCCGCCACTTACGTATGCAGACGCCACCCCGTCGGTCTGCTCAACCAGGCTTTTCAGGGTGTCCTCGGCATAATTGCGAAGGTACATCAGGTCACCAGAACCCGAAATAGACAGTACCATGATGGGTATCATGGAGGTGTCAAACTTCAGTACTATGGGAGTCTCCACGTCCTCCGGCAGGAATCCCTTGGTAATATCTATTCGTTCACGCATGTCCGAGACTGCCAGTGACATGTCGGTACCCCACGTGAACTCAACTACCACCATGGACATCCCCTCCTTGGAAGTTGAAGTGAGATTGTCCACGTTGTTTATACCAGCAAGTGATTCCTCCAGGGGTCGGGTTACGGTACTCTCTATCTCCTTTGGGCCCACGTCAGGGTACTCGGTGATCACCACCGCAACCGGGAATTCTATTTCCGGGAAGAGGTCCAGCGCCATCTTGGAATAGCTGACAAACCCCAGCACCAGCAGTGCCACGAACACCATGATGGCCGTAATGGACCTGTTAACAGAAATATCGGTCAGTTTCATTTAACGTCCTCCGGTTTGTTCTTTTCAGCACTCTTCTTTTCATCGGGCAGGTCCTCACGGTACACCTTCAGGTGCTCACCGTCCGATATGTTCTCCTTGCCCAGGGTAACAACAACCGCGTCCGGGGCAATGCCCTCTTTAACCTCTGTAAAATTATCAACGGTAAGACCCGTTACAATCCTTTTCCTGTGCGCAATGTCATTGTCTACAACATAGACGAAGGCATTCTCCTTATCGTCTTTCATCACCGAATCAACCGGAACTGCCAGCACGTTCTTCCTGCGCCCCAGTATGATCTCCACGTCCGCGAACATGCCGTGTTTCAGCTTCGTACCGGGATTTTTGATAAGGATATGGACTTCCTGCGTCCTGCTTGCCGCGTTCAATACGGCGCTCTTCTTGTATACCCGCCCGGCAAAGGTCCTGTTGGGGAATGCTTCAACACCGATCCTTGCGGTCATCCCGGTTCGCACCCGGTTAATGTTCTCTTCCATGATCTGGACCACGGCCTCAACACTGCTCATGTTCACCACCTGGGCAAGCGGGGTTGACGGTGCAATGCTCATCCCCCGGTCCACCATGAGTTGGCCAACGTAGCCGTTGATAGGCGACTCAACAATGGCCGGCATGTAGTCCATGCCCACGATATCCCTGTTTACCTTGATGACGGTCTGCCCCTTCCACACCTTCTGGCCTTCCTTCACCAGGATCTCCTGCACCTTCCCGGGCACCTGGGAAAACACGTTTACCACTTCCGTTCCGATAATATCACCTGTCAGCTCAAGGCTGTTGGTCATGTCTTTCCTGGTGACCCCGGTGGCCTTAACCGGTACGGTGTGGACCTCTTCCTTCTTCTCCTCCGGGTTAATTTTCTCCATCACGAAGGTGCCGATCCTGTAAACAGCCACAAGGCCAACTATGATTATGATTCCATATATGATTTTTTTTCTCATCCCGTCCTCCGGTTTTCCTGTTACCTTATATTAAATACATCCCTGCCGATTGCCTTGTTCAGCTCTGCCCGTGCCACCTGGTAGTTATGCAATGCCTCTATAAACAGTGTCTTGGCGGTAGTAAGCTCAACGTTGGCCTCAAGCAGCTTGCTGTTATCAATTATACCGTTCCTGAATTGCAGAATGGACACACGCAGTGATTCCTCTGCTGTTTCCACGTTTCCCTGCTGTGAATATATGGAATTTGACGCGGATTTCAATTTCAG
>CAYZMH010000147.1:0-4430 GCA_964479445.1 uncultured Bacteroidaceae bacterium
GTGGCCCTGCTGGACGATATTTCGGTGGTAAAAGAGGGAACCTTTGAAGGGAAGTTCTACGGACTGGGTTCTGACGGTACCGTGGGTGCCAACAAGAACTCCATAATGATCATCGGTGAATCCACCGATAAATATTGCCAGGCCTATTTTTCCTACGACTCGAAAAAGTCGGGTGGGATCACCACCTCGCACCTGCGGTTCGGGGATTATCCCATCCGGGCCCCGTACCTGGTAAATTCCCCGGATTTTGTGGCCTGCCATGTTCCTAGCTACCTGGATAAATACGACATGCTAAAAGGGCTGAAAGACGGGGGAACCTTCCTGCTCAACTCCATCTGGGACGAGGAGGAGACCAAGGATCACCTGCCCGATGCCATGAAGAAATATATGGCCGAGCACCAGATACAGTTCTATACTATCAATGCCACGAAGCTGGCCAAGGAGATCGGTCTGGGTACCCGCACCAACACCATCATGCAGTCGGCATTTTTCAAGATCGCCAGCATCATACCTTACAAGGATGCAGTGGAAGAGATGCGGAAGTTCATCGTCAAGAGCTTCGGCCGGAAGGGTGAAGAGGTTGTCAACATGAACTTTGCAGCGGTTGAAAAAGGCGGAGAGGTAACACGGATTGATATCCCGGCTGAATGGGCCGATATCGAGTTGAACGGGGATAAAGGAGATGACCGTGATCTGCCCGATTTCGTGAAGAATGTGGCGGATCCGATCAATCACCTCAAAGGCGATGATCTCCCGGTAAGTGCCTTCATGGGCCGCGAGGACGGCACATTCCCTGCCGGTACCACCCAGTATGAGAAGCGTGGTATTGCGGTGGACGTTCCAGAGTGGATCCCCGCAAATTGTATCCAGTGTAACCAGTGTGCGTATGTTTGTCCGCATGCGTGTATACGTCCGTTCCTCCTGGATGACAAGGAGATGAAGAACCTGCCCGATGGTGTGGAAACCATTGACAGCAAGGGTAAAGGGGTATCCGGACTCCAGTACAGGATCCAGGTATCGGTGCTGGATTGCACCGGTTGCGGTATCTGCGTGGATGTTTGTCCGTCCAAAGAGAAATCACTCGAGATGAAGCCCCTGGAAACGCAGGAGCAGGAGGTAGCCAACTGGGAGTACATCTCGAAGAATGTGACCTATAAAGATACGCTGGTGGAAAAAACCAAGACCGTCAAGAACAGTCAGTTTGCCCAGCCCCTCTTTGAGTTCTCGGGTGCCTGCGCCGGTTGCGGTGAGACCCCCTATGTGAAGCTGATCACCCAGTTATACGGTGACCAGATGATCATTGCCAATGCCACCGGTTGCTCCTCTATTTACGGAGGTTCTGCACCTTCCACACCCTATACGGTGAACAGCAACGGACACGGTCCGGCCTGGGCCAACTCCCTCTTCGAGGACAATGCGGAGTACGGATACGGGATTGCCACGGGTATTAACAAGATCCGGGACCGGATCGCCAACCTGATGAAAGCCTCCATGGACGATGTGGCAGCGGCCACCAAAGAGGCATACCAGGCGTGGCTGGAGAATATAGAGAACCAGGATGTATCGCGTGATCTATCTGCGAAGGTAGTCCAGGCGCTGGAGAAGGAGAAAGGAGATGTAGCCAAACAGATCCTGGAACTGAAGAACTACCTGGTGAAGAAGTCGGTCTGGGTATTCGGCGGAGACGGATGGGCCTATGATATCGGGTATGGCGGACTGGATCATGTGATCGCCACCGGTGATGATGTGAATATCCTGGTGCTGGACACCGAGGTGTATTCCAACACGGGCGGACAGGCATCCAAGTCGACCCCGGTAGGGGCCGTGGCCAAGTTTGCCGCCTCCGGTAAGAAGATCCGTAAGAAGGACCTGGGAGTTATGGCCATGTCCTACGGTTATGTCTATGTAGCCCAGGTCTCCATGGGCGCCAGTCAGTCCCAGTACCTGAAAGCGGTGCGGGAAGCCGAGGCGTATCCCGGACCCTCCATCATCATTGCCTACGCTCCCTGTATCAATCACGGATTGCGCAAAGGCATGGGCGAAGCCAATGCCCAGGAGAAGTTTGCAGTGGATTCAGGGTACTGGCACCTTTACCGGTACAACCCGGCCCTGGAAGAGGAGGGTAAGAATCCGTTCACCCTGGACTCCAAGGAGCCGCAGTGGGATCAGTTCCAGAACTTTCTTAAATCCGAGGTTCGCTATACTTCGTTGCAGAAAGCGTTCCCGGAAGAGGCTGCTGAACTGTTCGTTGCGGCTGAAGAGAATGCCAAATGGCGCTATAACAGCTACGTGCGGATGGCAAGCCTTGAGTATTCCAAATCAGAATAGTCTTGCACACCACCATATGTTTGAAAGGATGGCTGCCGGGAACGGCAGCCATCCTTTTTTTAGGGCGAAGGGAGGAGATCCGGCCGGGGCCGGTTTGGCAGGAAAACCAACCGATCGTCTTATTGCCGGAAGCAGACAGGACCGATCGCTCTTTTATGTGAGGTATACCACATGCTGCCGATCGCTTTTTTAATTATTTTTGTATCACAAAACGTCTGTCAGTGGGGAGATTTGTAGCTATCGATTATGGAACCAGGAGGTGCGGCATAGCGGTTTCCGATGAGACCGGTATGTATGTGTCTCCCCTTGATACCGTAGCATCCCATGAATTGATGAACTACCTGGCCAGGTACATGGAATCGGAACAGGTAACGTGTCTTGTTGTAGGTAAGCCCCTGCGGATGAACGGGGAGCCATCGGAAGCTTTTATCCATGCCCAGCGTTTTTTGCAGGCTTTCAGGAAACGGTTCCCCAAAGTGCCTACAGACTGGATGGATGAGCGGTACACCTCGAAGATGGCGGTGCAGCAGATGGCGGAGGCGGGATTCAGCAAGAAAGACCGGCGGGATAAGGGGCGTATTGACAGGATGAGTGCGGCCCTGATACTCAGATCTTATTTGGATGTGGAGAACCCTTCCGGTTCCTGATTGTTATAAATGAAAATGTGATCGGATGGGAATATGTGTGCAAGATGATGAACCTTTCCGGCTCCCGGTTGCTCTTAAAAAGAGTGCGATCGGACAGGGTGGTGGACCTTTCCCGTTCCAGGTTGCCGTGAACAAATGTGTGTTGCCGGTAAGCGTACCGGCCCTTTAAAACAAAAAGGTAATAGATTATGGTACTTCCGGTTTATGTATATGGAATGTCGGTGCTCCGGAAGCGAGCCCTGGAGATCGATGAGGATTACGAAAACCTGGATACCCTGATTGCAGACATGTTCGAGACCATGTATGTCAGTGAGGGTGTCGGACTGGCGGCTCCCCAGGTAGGAAAATCGATCCGGCTGTTTATCGTGGACGCCTCTCCCATGGCCGAGGATGATCCTTCGCTCGAAGGATTCAAACGGGTTTTTATCAACCCGGTGATTCTCGGGGAACATGGGGAGAAGTGGAACTTTTCAGAGGGGTGTCTCAGCATTCCGCTCATCCGCGAGGAGGTAACCCGGCAGACGAATGTCAGGATTGAATATTACGACGAGAACTGGGAGCTGCATGAAGAGGAGTTTGACGGGATTAAAGCCCGCATTATTCAACATGAATATGACCACCTGGAGGGGCGGTTGTTTGTGGACCGGGTGAGTCCCCTGCGCCGGAAGCTCCTCAATGGCCGGCTGAAGGCGATATCGCGCGGACAGGTGGATATTGACTACCGGATCGTTTACCCGAAGAAAGCATAAAAAAGGGTGGCCGGAATCCCCGGTCACCCTCTCCCTTTATTCATGACTGAACGTTAAACGATCGGATTAAAAAAGTCTTCTGATTTTAAAAGCATATCGATATACTGGGCACGCTTGTATACAAAGGGATCATTGATCGCTTTGCTGGAGAGTTTGCCGCGGAAAGCATCCAGGTCGCCGTATCCTTTCCGGTCCATCCACTCTTCCACCTCTTTCAGCATGGCAGTGATATGGTTCAACCCGTTGTGGTAAAAGGTAGAGACCGACTGAACCGCGGTGGCACCCGCCATGATCAGTTTGATCATGTCAGATCCTTCATAGATCCCGTTGTTGGCCGTCAGTGACCCTTTCACCTGGTCATACAGCATCCCGGTATAGCGTACCGATAACCGGTGGTCACCGGGTGTACTGAGATTCCACGGGGAAGCGTGTTTTTCGGCTTCAATGTCGATGTCGGGTTCAAACAGCCTGTTAAACAGGACAAATCCGTCGGCGCCCGCCGCATCCATCTCCTTAACTACTTTGAGCACGTTGGTATAGAAGGTGCTAAGTTTGACACTTACCGGTATTTTCACCGCTTTTTTGACTGCCCTGAGCACCTCCAGCTGGTCGGACACGATCTGTTTGCCTTCCTTCTCAAAGTCACGCGGAATAGCAAAGAAGTTAAGTTCGAGGGCATCCACCCCCGTCTCTTCGATAAGTTTCG
>CAYZMH010000148.1:0-4413 GCA_964479445.1 uncultured Bacteroidaceae bacterium
AAAACGGGTACACAATGGTGGCGACGAAAATGGTGCATGAAACCCGGAAGATCATGCACGGCGATATGGAGGTAAGTGCCACATGCGTCAGGGTCCCGGTTATGCGGAATCACTCCGAGGCGATCTGGGTGGAGACAGAAGAGCCTCTCTCCCTGGATGCCGTAAGGGAAGCCATGGAGAATGCCCCGGGGGTCACCCTCCAGGATGATCCCGGTAATGCCGTGTACCCCATGCCGCTGTATGGTGCCGGTGAAGATGCGATATTTGTGGGCAGGTTGCGAAAGGATCTTTCGAATGTAAACGGACTAACATTCTGGTGCGTGGGTGACCAGCTCAGGAAAGGGGCGGCACTGAATGCGGTTCAGATCGCGGAGTACCTGGTAGCCAAAGTGCTCTGAGCAGGAGCACTCTCAAAATCAGTATAAGAAGTCGTTATAAGGATAGCGCTGAATGTGGATCTTCTTCACAGCCTGGTAAAGGATATCTTTCAATTGGTCTATATTTTCCCGTTTTTTGGCTGAGATAAAAATCGCTTTTTTATTCTGTCCCGTCCATGACTTCCGGATCTCTTCCAGGCTGATGTTTTCCCTGCCGTTTGGTGTGAGGTCATCGTCTTCTTTGGGAACATAGGTGAATTTATCGGTTTTATTGAAAACCATCAGGGTTGGCTTATCCGCTGCCCCCAGCTCCTCCAGGGTCTGCTCCACGATATGGATCTGCTCTTCAAAACCTGAATGCGACACATCCACCACGTGAATAAGAATGTCGGCCTCCCGGACCTCATCCAGTGTGGATTTGAAAGACTCCACCAGGTGGGGAGGAAGTTTGCGTATAAACCCTACCGTGTCGGATAGCAGGAAGGGCAGGTTGGCTATCACCACTTTGCGAACGGTTGTATCGAGGGTGGCAAAGAGCTTATTCTCGGCAAAAACTTCCGACTTACTCATAAGGTTCATAAGGGTGGATTTACCCACATTGGTATACCCCACCAGGGCTACCTGGACCATCTTACCGCGGTTTTTCCGCTGGTTGCTCATCTGACGGTCAATTTTTTCCAGCTGCTTTTTAAGCCTGCTGATCTTGTCACGTATAATCCGCCGGTCGGTCTCAATCTCCGTCTCACCGGGTCCACGCAGTCCGATCCCCCCTCTCTGCCTCTCCAGGTGAGTCCACATGCGGGTAAGACGGGGCAACAGGTACTGGTATTGTGCCAGTTCAACCTGGGTCTTGGCATGGGCTGTTTTGGCGCGGTTGGCGAAGATATCCAGGATAAGGTTGGTACGGTCCAGGATTCTGCATTTCAGTTCCCGTTCAATATTTCTCAACTGGGTCGGCGACAATTCATCATCAAAGATCACCAGGTCAATCTCATTTTCCTTAACGTACTGATTGATTTCATGAAGTTTTCCTGATCCTATAAAGGTGCGGACATTGGGAACTTCCATTTTCTGCATAAAAAACCCGGCTGGTTTGGCTCCCGCCGTCTCTGTAAGAAAAGCGAGCTCCTCCAGGTACTCATTGACCTCCTGCTCATCCTGGTCTTTCCCGACCACCCCCACCAGGACAGCAAGCTCTTTTACCGGGGTATAATCGATCATGTTACCCATACGTGTCTTGAGTATCAGCGTGCAAAAGTAACGAAAAGTTCACAGAGCGAAAACATTAAAAACCGCAAACCCTCCGCGACGGCCACCAGGGCATCTTCACGGAGGGTTTACTTCTGATTTCAGGGTTAGTATGCTATTCCGGTCATAGTACCGGAACACATCGTGCTACCTTATCAGATCGCGATTCCTGTATATCGCATCACGGATAGCGGGTTTAACAGCATCTGCAGTCATCATCACCATCTCCACGTCGGTAGGAAATTCAGCGCGCTCCTGTTTGGTTTTCGCAAGCTCCTCGGGCGGAAGTGCATCCAGGTTACCCACCGCCCTTGCAGAGAAATGCTCAAATTTGCTCTCTGCTCCAAAGGGCTCCTTCTGCATAAGCCGTTCAGGCTCCAGCGACATGATCTCCACTTCGCCATCCAGTTTGACACTTTTCATTTGCTGGGTCTCTATCAGCGTACATGAAATCTCCTTGTAACGGGGGATTTTTATGTCATTGCCGGCCGAGTCCTTCATCACATTTCCATCGGCATCCAATGCATAATCAAACCCATCCTCTATCTTTTTGGTAAATAGCTGATCCCCATCTTTTACTTCATCGGGAGATACCATAATGGAATTGATCTTTACGTATATGGCATAATCATAGTTAACATCCTCATCCACGTGCTTGAAATGATACTCTACCCAGGCATCCCGGTCAAGTCCGCGTGTATCAAAAGCCGTCATATCCTCCATAACATGCGGTGGCAAATTGATCTGACTCAGATTCACCGGCTCCACAAGCACGCGGCTTATACCAAGCATCCGGGCGTCGTAGATCATCTGATCCAGGTTGGGAAACTGTCCGCCTGAATACTCTGCCGCCTTGGTTAGTTCAAAATGTGCATTCCGGTAATCCTCCTTCACATTGGCATTTTCCAAAAGCTCCCTCCCGTGGTTATAAAAATGTTCCGCAGCTTTTCGCTTGGATTCGACCATCTCCGCATCATAATCCACGTACTCATAGTTATATGTTTTCCCTTCAATGGTCAGGGGTGTCACGGTTCTCACCTTCCGCTGGCGCTCTTTCAGCCTTGCATACCGGTTGAATATTTCATCATAGTTATTCGGATTATTTTCCCGTTTCAGGTATTTTATACGTTCCAGGTCCCGCTCATTGGCCAGCCTGTAAGCACGATCCATCGCCTCTGCATGTTTTTTACTGTCGGGTTTTCGTATCAACTTTTTGGTGCTCTTTTGAATAACGGCATCGTAGTTACCTCGTTGCATCTGCTTGGTTATGGATGCACAGGAACTCATGAGAAAAACGGATAATACAATGGGTAGATACTTCTTCATGGTATGGCGAGTTTGGTTTAGGCTAAAATAGAAAATATTTCCGATCCGGGCATCTTTCAATCAGTCAAAAAAAAAGCCGGTACTTGAACCGGCCTTACCTATCGTCTAAATATCAATTCTTACTGCAATACAAAATTGATGGGGAAAGTGAAAAGCACCTTCACTGCTTTTCCTCGCTGCTTACCGGGTGACCAGCGGGGTGAAGACATAACTACCCTGATCGCCTCTTTGTCCAGCGCGGGATCCACACTTCGAACGACCACTGCATCCACTACTTTTCCATTGCTGTTTACGGCAAACTGCACGATTACGCGGCCGCTGATCCCGTTTTCAGCAGCAATCTCCGGGTATTCAAGGTTTTGAGCAATGTACTTGCGAAACTCAATGGCCGGTTTTCCACCGTTGAATGTCGGCATATCTTCTACAATATAAAATACCTCCTCCTCATCAATTTCTTCTTCATCATCCGTAACTGCTGTAAAGTCGTATTCCGTATCTTCATCCACCTCCATATCGAAGTCAAAGTCGTCAATCTCCACATCATCCTCAACAATATCCAGCACCTCGGCCACCTTGGGCTGCTCGGGTTTTGGTTCCTCTTTGGGCGGCTCCTGGCGACGGGTAACCATCATTTCATTCTCGTACTCGATCTGCTGCACCATATCTTGTCTCGGACCACCATCGGGTTTGCTGGTCCATTCAAAAGCAATGAGAATAATGGAAAGAACCACCACCAGACCGACCTGGAGATACATTCCTTTTCTGCGTTCCAGGTCTGCGTTTTCTGCTTTCTTGCGTTCCATAGTTTTTATATTTTGCGGCGTTAAAATTAATAATCTTTTGTTTCAAAGTCAAAATAACCCCTGTCAAAGTGCAATATATTCCTGTTCTAAATTCAAATCCCGGTCGGAATTTGCAACAATACCTTCTCTTTCTCTTTCATAAGAAGGATGCAAGTCCCATTATTAATCCACAAAAAATTTGCCAGAATCGCTTTTTTTGTAGTGTAAATTTGATATTTTTGTGGCGGAAAAGGGGCATTAGCTCAGTTGGCTAGAGCGTTTGACTGGCAGTCAAGAGGTCATCGGTTCGACTCCGATATGCTCCACGATCAAGCACAAAAAGAACACTCCGGCAGGAGTGTTTTTTATTGAGGGAGATTCTGCCGAAAGTAAGCTTTCGTAAAGAATCGACCAAAATAAAACAGTTCGCGCCAGCGAAGTACTTTTTGTATTTGCAGGACTGGCGCTGATCGGATCACGAGCGCAGCGAGTACCCCGATGAGATTACACCCACGAAGTACTTTTTGTATTGGCAACACTGGCACTCATCGGATCACGAGCGCAGCGAGTACCCCGATGAGATTACACCCACGAAGTACTTTTTGTATTTGCAGGACTGGCGCTGATCGGATCACGAGCGCAGCGAGTACCCCGATGAGATTACACCCACGAAGTACTTT
>CAYZMH010000149.1:0-4363 GCA_964479445.1 uncultured Bacteroidaceae bacterium
TCCAGTCGGATAGCCTCTATATCCATTATGTCTCTTCGGCAGAGGAGCAGGTAATGCCCGTGAATGAGACGATCCTCTACCAGGCAGGGGAGATCCTGGGTGCCCCGGATGATCCGGTGGCACTGACGGTTGAACGCGACGAGCGTTCACCGCTGGTCACACTCCAGGAGGTGATGATCCGCACCTATCCCAATCCGTTCGGGGACGAGTTCACCCTCGAAGTGACACTCCCGGAAAAGACAGATATCGGGATCGAGATAGTATCCGTAATGGGACGCGCCCTGCACCAGGAGGTCTATTCCGACCGCCTGCTTGTAAGGGAACGCATTGCCACGGGTCATTTCGCACCGGGCGTGTACCTCCTGAAGGTCAGGGTCAACGGCCATACCGTGACCCGCAAGATCATCAGGCGTTAGCCGGGGTTGACCCACACCGGGTTCGACCAGGCGACCTGGTTGTCGCGCCGGGTGGCGCGGGTGGAGCAGTCGCACAGGTCCCCGGTCTCCCGGTAGCGCTGACAAAGATGTAGTTGTTTTGAGGGAATGACCCTGCAGTACGGGAATTCCGGTTAGGGGATGCCGATTGTATCCCCGGGACCGGATTTCCTGTTTAAGCAGGGTCATTTTCGTTTTCCTATGCCTGCCACGCGTTTGGCTGTGCCGGAGAAGGCAGGGGTGATCCGCTTGTGCGGTGCAGGCCGCATTGGTACATGGGCGAGGTCTTTACAGGGTGGCAGACAGCAGGTTGAAAAAACTACCGGGGTGCAGGGTGGTAGCTCCGGCAGAATTGGTTATTTTTGAGTGAAGAGACCAGGTTGTATGGATTCACCGGTAACGGGTTAATGGTAAGAGCAGGCGTATGAACTTTCCGGACTATCACATGGAAGAGAACCACCTTTCCCTGGAGCGGTTCAGGGAGATGGATTACCTGGCCGTGGAGCGGTTTAATCTGCCGGTGGAGTTGATGATGGAGAATGCAGGTCTCCACCTGGCAAGGCTCGCGGCATATTACCTGCGGCCTGGCGGACGGGTGCTGGTGGGGGCCGGACCGGGGAATAACGGGGGCGGAGGAATGGTGGCGGCCCGCAGGCTGGCGGGATGGGGGTTCAGAGTGCGACTGGATATCCCGGTGAGAGATATGAAGGAGTTGCCCCGTATCCAGCTTGAGCGTGCAAAGGCCGCCGGGGCTGTGGAAGGCGGGATAACCGGACAGGATATCTTTATCGATGCATACCTGGGATTCTCACAGCGTCTGCCGCTTCCGGAGGATATCCTCCGGTCGGTCGAAGCAGCCAAAACATGTGACTGTCCGTGCATATCCCTGGATATTCCAACCGGATTTGACCGGGGTACCGGAAAAGCTGCTTTTAAACCGGATGCTGTTCTCACCCTGGCAGCCATGAAAACAGAGTTGTTGTCATTGCCCGCCCGTGTCGAGATCTATGTGGCTGACCTGGGGATTCCCGGGATCATTTACGAGCAGTTCGGTATGCATCAACCCGTGAAGTTCAGGGATTCTGGGGTGCTGCGGATTGCACGGTAAGCCCTTTCAGAGGCTGATTGCAAGACAGCAGGTCGTTGTGAATCACCGGGGAAATCATCCCTGGTTTGTTCAGCGGAATGCCGAGGAGATTTCAATGATAATTTTGTCAGGTTTCCCCTTTCTATCCGTCTGAATGATCAAAATCCGTTTCATGAGTGAACAGGTACAACCCATCAAAAAGAGAGCCTTTACTGGCATCAGTCTGTCTGGGGTGGTTATAGCCCGGGGGAAGACAGGCTTTGTGGAATCCGGCCAATTATGTAATTTACAAATGAGAAAGCCGTTCCAGTGTTCATCAGGAGGAGGTCTTTCTGATTATTTACATTAAAATACAAACTATATGGCTTACCAACCTATTGAGAACTATGGCATGATCGGTAACATGCGAACCTCTGCACTGGTGGGAATGGATGGGTCCATCGACTGGATGTGCTTTCCCTATTTTGATTCACCCAGTATGTTCGGCAGGATCCTTGACGAGAATAGGGGCGGGTATTTCAAGATCGCCCCGCTGGATGAAGGCTTGAAGCATAAACAATTCTACTGGCCCGATACCAATGTGCTGGTCACCCGTTTCATGGGTCATCACGGCGTATGCGAAGTGGTTGATTTCATGCCGGTGGGGAAGACCCGGATCGGGGAGGAGCAAAACCGGCTGGTACGGTTGGTCAGGATGATCAGGGGAAAGATGCAGGTGCGCGTGGAGTGCCGGCCGGCATTTCATTACGGACTCCATTCCCATCGCGTTTACCCCGGTGTGCATGGCGCTGCTTTTTATTCGGAAGACCTGGCCATGGGGCTGGCTACCTCCGTTTCACTGGAAGGTGACGGGGATGGGGTAACGGCCCAATTCGAATTAACCTGCGGGGAAGAGGTCAATTTTGTGCTGCACCAGCTGGAAGACGAGCAGGGGTGTAAAACCTGCTATTCCGGGGAGGTGGCCCGGCAGGGGTTGGTGGATACGATCGAATACTGGAACCGCTGGGTGGAACAATGCACCTACAGGGGCCGTTGGCGGGAAACAGTGATCCGTTCGGCGTTAACCCTCAAGATGCTGACCTTCGGACCAACGGGAGCCATCGTTGCGGCTCCCACCTGCAGCCTGCCCGAGCATATCGGCGGTGAAAGGAACTGGGATTATCGCTATACATGGATCAGGGATGCTGCATTTACGGTATACGGACTGATGCGAATCGGGTTCACCGGGGAAGCCGAGCGGTTTATGCACTGGATCGATGAACGGTGCCATGAGTTGCGTCCCGACGGATCCATGCAGATCATGTATGGGATTGACGGGAGGCATAATCTGGAAGAGAAACAGCTGGACCACCTGGAGGGGTATGCCCGGTCGGGCCCGGTGCGTATAGGAAATGAGGCCTACCACCAGTTGCAACTGGACATCTACGGCGAGTTGCTGGATTCCGTCTACCTGTATAACAAATACGGGAGTCCGATCTCCTATGATCTCTGGACGCAGTTGCGCCGGCTGATTAACTGGGTGGCTGATAACTGGAACAAAAAGGATGAGGGGATCTGGGAGGTCCGCGGCGGCAAGCAGCATTTTGTCTACTCCAAGCTCATGTGCTGGGTTGCATTGGACCGGGGGATCAGGCTGGCCGAGAAGCGCTCTTTCCCGTCGGACAAAATGCGGTGGATGGAGGAACGGGACAAGCTCTACGTGGAGATCATGGAACGGGGATGGAACGCAGAGCAGCAGAGTTTTGTGCAGCGTTATGAGGGTCGTGCCCTGGATGCAGCCAACCTGATGATGCCGCTCACCTTTTTTGTATCTCCCACGGATACACGCATTCTTAAGACCATCGAAGCCACTATGAAGCGACCGGAAGACGGGGGACTTGTATCCGACAGCCTGGTATACCGGTATAATGTAAAAGAGACCGAGGACGGAATGCGCGGTGAGGAGGGGACATTCAATATCTGCACATTCTGGATGGTGGAAGCGCTTACGCGGGCCGGGCACGCTGATCGCAAGAAGCTGGAACAGGCCCGGCTCATGTTCGAGCAGATGCTGACCTACGCCAATCACCTGGGTCTTTATGCAGAACAGACCGGTCCGCACGGAGAGGCCCTGGGTAATTTCCCCCAGGCATTCACCCACCTCTCCCTGATCAGTGCGGCCTTTAACCTGGACCGGGCGTTGAAATAGGGTTTCGCGGGAAGCGCCGGGCAAGCTGGCGGACCCGTAGCTGTGGCCACTTCGGTTTTTGCCTCTTCCTGGCCATCGGTATTTTTATGCTGGTCACCATCGGGTAATCCAGGGCAGAAGGCCGGCGATCATCCCATCTCGATCCAGACCGGGCTCGACCAGGCGACCTGGTTGTCGCGCCGGGTGGCTCGTGCATAATAGTAGCACAGGTCGCCGGTTTCAGGGTATCGGTTATCGGTATACTGCACGCTGAACTCCTTGTTGCGGTCGGTGTACCAGGTCTGGATCACCACGCTATTACGCAGGAGTTCCACCTTGCAGAGGTCGCGCTCGCCGTTGCAAAGGCACCTGTATTCCTGATGAATTGTCTGCGTTTCATGCTATGGTGTGTTTTATTTCTTAATAAACCGCGTGGTGTTTTCCGCGGTTTTAATGATATACAATCCGGGCGGCAGGGAACCCACATCGACGGTTTTTTCGTCCAGGTTCCCGGATGCCATGCGTACCCCGTCGGACCGGTAGATCGTGTAGGTTCCCCCCGGTGTGTTCGTGGATATGTGCAATTGTTCGGTAGCCGGAACGGGCCATATAAAAGGCGTTTCGGCACCCGGGGATTCGATCCCGGAGGCTGCGGCGGTGGTGAAGCTCCAGGGG
>CAYZMH010000150.1:0-4351 GCA_964479445.1 uncultured Bacteroidaceae bacterium
TAAGGGTCGTTTGGTGGGGAAAGTGATCGATAACGTGTGTGTATAATTATTGATTTATATTGTTTTTTTGGACGTGTATGTGTATTGTTTTTACTTGTTTATATTTAGATGTATGGTGTATTGAGTTTATATAGGGCTGGTGGGTTGTATTGGGTATTGATTATATGAGTTGTAATGTGTATTGTTTTTATATCAATTATGTGGGGATGCCTGGGATTTCAATCAGCAGTTTGATCGGGTAAATAGACCATGGCATTTGTATCTCTACCTTAAAATTAAATTTTATTTTAATGTAAAACCATTTGTGAATGGAATTTTTTTGTTCTCCACCCCATATTGTGTTTTCTCTGCCGGCAGCTACACGTTCCACACCGGCCTCGGTTACATAAAGGTGTTTTGACACACTCCTTATCCCTCTTTGCCATCCATTAAACCGTCCAGGGGATTGCGGATCTTCCGGAAATCATTGTTCGAAACATGGGTGTAAATCTGGGTGGTCTTGGGTGAGTTGTGACCCAGCCAGGCCTGGATATACCTTAAATCGGTTCCATTCTCCAGGTGATGGGTCGCAAAACTGTGGCGTAACATGTGGGGGGTGACCCGCTTCTGGATCTTCGCCCTCCGGGCGGCATGCTTGACGATTTGTACAATAGAGGAGGGGCTGTATTGACTCTCCCGGGGACCTTCGATGATCCATTGCTTTGGCCGGTGGCGAAGGTAGTAACGGCGCAGGTCCTCCAGCACGTGCCGGGATAACTGGGTGTACCGGTCCTTTTTCCCCTTGGCTCCCTGTACCTTGATCAGCATGCGCCTGGAATCTATGTCAGTGATCCGTAAATGGATCAGCTCACTCCGACGTAGACCGCCTGAATATAAAAGCTCCAATATGACTTTGTGCTTCAGGTTTTTCGTTGAATCAATCATCGCACAAACTTCCTCACCTGATAAAACATCCGGTAACCTCTGCTCTGTTCGCGGTCGCTCAATGTCGTATACCTCCCTGGATCCACTCAATACCTTCTCGTAATAAAACTTGATGGCGTTGATGCGCTGGTTCTGCTGACTCCCGGAAATGTGTTGCGTGCGGATCAGCTCCAGGATGTAGCCGTTGATCTCTTCCTTCGTGATCGACAATACATCTCGTTCCCTGAAATAGAGCTGAAACTGAGTAAAATAACTGGTGTATGTCTGTATCGTGCTCAGGGAATACCGTTTTTGTTCCAATAATTCAAGGTAACCCGCGGGCAGCGACGGATACATAACAGACGCCGGGTCTTGCGCTTCTAATGAATCATTTTCCATGACACAATTATTTGAAAAACAACATTTAAACGTTTTATTAACGGACTGGAAGGTGCTTCCTGTCCCTTTAACTGTTAATGTGTAAACTTCTGATATATCAGCGAAAAACGATCCGCAAAAAATAGGAACCAGTATGGGCGATAAGAGCGCTGCTGTCCCCGGCAGGGTAAGCTTTACTTTTTGGGAATGTTAAGAAACTATTAATCTGTTTCGGTCAGCCTTACCAGGTAAACTCCGTGCGGCATCAGCGTCAGGTCAATGGATTCACTTACTTCTCCCGTATCTTTCTGGCGCCAGAGGTCCCGGACCTGGTAGGTGCCTTCAAAACCAAAGGATTCCAGCGAGATTGTCTCCTCACGCAACCGGTCATCCAGGTTGAAAAAACCTGCCGCGTGAGAACCGTCTTCCAATGGCTTCACCCACACCTGGATGCTGTCCCGGTTGACCACCCGCTCCGCCTGGCGGCATAACGGATCATGGTTGACCGCCAGCACTTCATGGTTGGTCAGCAGGCTCAATGTAAAATCGTCCATGCGGGAGAGATCATTGCCCAGCAGCAACGGGGCGCTCAAAAGACACCACAGCGAGACATGGGTATACTGCTCATCCGCCGTCAGCCGGGTGGGGCGGAGGTCAGGGCCCCAGCCTAACCAGCCCAGGACCATCATGTCCGGATCATTGTAATGTCCCGGTTGTGAATAGGGGGCGAGGTTATACTGACTGAACCCGATTGTGGAAAGGCTCTCCCAGGTATCCCTGATATCCCCCGTGGTGCGCCACAGGTTGCCTCCCACCTCGGCACCCCACTCCCATACATCGCCCATCCCATACTGACACAGACTGTATACGATGTCCCGGTCGACCCGGTCCAACGCGTCCCGCATCAACAGGTAGGGTCGCTGCAGTTCATCCAGGTCCTCCTGGCTCCCGACGATCTCCCGGTACGAGCACCAGTCATATTTCAGGTAATCAATGCCCCAGCGGGCCCATGTCCGCGCATCCTGGTATTCATGCTGGTAAGACCCCGGATACCCCCCGCAGGTCCTGCTTCCCGGCGAGCTGTATATCCCCAACTTCAAACCCAGCCTGTGCACGTAATCCGACAACGCCTTCATGTCAGGAAACTTTTCGTTGCTGAGCAATTCCCCTGCCTCCGTGCGCTCTGATGCTTCCCAGCCATCATCGATATTGATGAAAGACCAGCCGTAATTCACCAGTCCGCTCTCAACCATGGCACGGGCCGAAGAACGTACCTTCTCGTCGCTCACGCTCAGCCCCCAGCAATTCCAGCTGTTCCATCCCATGGGCGGTGTCAGCTGAATGGTATCACCCACCTTCAGGGTAAAGTCCTTTTCATCCCTGCCCAGCGCATTCTCCGCTATCAGCGTAAGCTCATACTCCCCGGCTCGTGCCACCTCGCCGCGAAGGACCCCCTTCACCGAATCCAGGGCCACTCCTTCAGGAAGCCCCCCGACCGCAAGCTGAATGGGTCGTTTCCCACTTACCGGGATCGTATACAACAACGGATGCCCGGGTCGTACGCCATATACAGACGGCCCGTTGATGCGGGGCTCATCAGGAGCGGGGGGTGTCAGGATATAGGGCGCCCCCTGGATATGGTAAACAGGATGGTGCGCACCGTCGATATTAAAGATGTACTCCACCTTGTAACTCTCTGTCTGCGGCGCTTCAAAAGTGAAGAAATAATCAAACTGGTCATCAGCCGGAACCACAATATCCTCCACGATCTCAAACATTCTCTCCCCATCCGTGTATCGGGTCACCCTCACCTTAAACTCGCCTTCAAAAGCTTCTTCCTCATGCGAATTGATCAGCCTGATACGCTTGGTATAGTGATTCCCCACGATCTCAAAAGGCTCTGAGTGAACATCCATCTCCAGCACATCCTTGATGTCCACCATGCTGACCGACGGACTCGGATGTGTGATCCCGCCTCCGCCGCCATGATCATGGATCCTGATCGCCAGCACATTCTCCTCTCCCCACCGAACCCGCGGGTCATCCGCGTGAAGGACATAGTTCCTGAAATACCTGTACGCCTCGGGGTCTCCTTTAAAATCCCCGGGCTCTGTATCCGGATCCTCCGCCAGTTCGGCATTCTGACCCAGCAGCTGCCCGTTCAGGTACGTCTGTTCGGTATCATCAATCCGCCCCAGCGTGAACTGGATCTCCTTCCCGAAATATGCCCGCTCCCGCAACGCCTCCGGTAACATAAACCGGATGCGGTACCAGGCATACCCGTCATACTCCCCGAAGGCCGGCAGATCCTGCAATTCCCAGGTCTTGCGCGGATCCACATCCTTCCAGTAAGAGTCATCAAACCCGGGTTCCGCCCATGCGGGATCATCTCCCTTGTGAATCTTCCAACCCTCCTCCAGCGAGATCACATCCTCCCCTGAGTGCGGCTGCGAACACCCACCTATCAGCGCAATAACCAGCGCTGCAACCGGCAGCAAAGTCATCCTGTTTTTCATAACAGTCGATTATTTAGTGGTTCGGTTTGTTATTTTCCAACAGGGCAGGTTCCGGTTACCCGGAACAAAATGTACTGACACCCCGGCCACGGGCGCTATTCACGAGCAATACCCTCCCGCATCGGCGATTTTAGTGTATAGGGTGATCGGTGCATATATATGATATTCAGCTCCTTTAGTGCAGTATCGCCCATCAACCAGTGTGATTCCCACTTCCCGGATCCATACTCCATCCAACCGGCAATTATCAAATGCTCCGGCCTCCAAAAAGATCCGGCTGAGAACCCGCAGACAGGCAGTTGTGATGACCACTACAATAACAACGAAAAGTGGGATTCTTTTCATGGGATCTCTATAATTGGGCACCGCACTGGGCCGTTGTGTAAATATCTGTTTTAACCATCGCAGGGGACAGACCGGGATATTTCCGACCTGCCATAACGGGAATATACGGGAAAAAGGAGAACAAAACAACAACTTTCACTATCGGTCATTCCTTACTCTGATCTTCATGGTTTGCGTTTCGCTTACAAAATATACATATTTTAATACGT
>CAYZMH010000151.1:0-4232 GCA_964479445.1 uncultured Bacteroidaceae bacterium
TAGTCATAATCACCAACTTTGCTCATGGAACTGACCCGGCTGATGTTTGCCTTAAAATAATCAAAGGCAATTTTGATGGCTTCCTTGGTTTTGGTCCCTGCCCCTGATCCGGAGGTCGAGAGTTTGCCGTTTCCACCTGTTACCTGCAGTTCCAATCGATACAAACCCAAATAATCGCTGGTGCCGTAGGCAACCGTATGCATGGTCCCGGGCTTCATAGGACCTTCCGGAATCAATGATCCGCCGCCTTGTTCCGGGACACTGATAAACTTTTCTTCAAGGCTGTCATTATCGATATAGCTGAAATGGACATCATAGAATTCCATACCACCGATCTTTTTCAGCTGTTCCTTGACCCGGCGTCTGTTTTCAAGGGCATAAACAAAGCAGCGCTCCACCACGTCCTTGTCATATTCCCCGTGGGGATAAAGCAGCTTCAACAATCCGGAAACGGTTTTCCGAACCGCAATCACATCCCTTTGGTTCAGGTTGTTGCCGATCTTGAAATAGGGATCAATGGCATCTGAAAATGTTCTTTTGCGCATGTCCCGGAAATATTCCGCCAGGTAATCCACAATCAGCCCGTATTGATTCGTCAGAAATTCCGGCCGCATTTTCGGGATCTCCCAGCCAGGCAGATAGGCATGAATGCGGTCAAAGAATGCAGAGTCAATCATCTCATCGGGAAACGGGGCAAACAAGTGCCCGGTGCGGACCAGTACATCAATACTCTGATTGATATTCCCCACAAAGACCATGGCGGCATTGGCATTGATGGCATCCCGACCGCGGGAGAATGACCCGGATGCCATAAAATCTTTCATAATCTGCACACCGTCTTTATCTTTAAACTTAATGCCGGCCACTTCATCAAAGGCCACCACATCCCAGACACCTACAAGCCCCACCAGACGGCTCTGCATATTGTAAAACAGGTTGGCAACCGTTGTCTGTCCACCGGAAACCAGAATAGAATTCGGACTGATCTCTTTATAAATATGGCTTTTGCCGGTTCCCCTGGGACCCAGCTCACACAGATTGAAATTGTTTTCAACCAAGGGAATCAGCCGCGCAATCAGATGCCATTTCACCCGTTCTTCAAAGTTTGTCGGTTCCAGTCCGGTGGAGCGCAGCAGTACATCAATCCATTGATCCTCGGTAAACGCCCGGCGGCCTTCAAAAAGGGCTTCAATGTCAAGATTTGGCATCTGGATAGGTTTCAGCTCATCCAAGAGAAACGGGGTGGACTTACCCCCCTCATCATAAAAATAGGTCAGGGTGAGGATGCACCATATACCGCCAGCCAGGAGCTTTTCATATTTCCGGATGGTATCGCTGGATATTTCAATCTCTTTGACCCCCAGGTTAAAAAGACTGGCTTCATACCGGTCTTTTTTTTCATTAAGGCGGGCCCTGACCTTATCAATGATTTTAAAGGTGCCCTGTTCCTTGATCTTGGACTTGATCTTCTCCGCTTCATCCGGCCGGACATAGTTTTGCGAAAGGATATCTTTTACTGTTTTCAGACCTTCACTAATTTCGTCCTCATCATCCACCGCGCAATACATGCCAAGCAGGTATTCAAGGACGTAGACCGGGACATTGGCCCCTTCCTTGAGCAATTTGGTAAGGTCTTTTCTCACCACCCGCCCTGCAAAGTGAATGTTTAATAGGGTGTCGATGCTGGCTGTCGGACTTGCTTCTGTGCCTGTTTCAGATTCCATGGCAGGGTCCTTTTAAAAATCGTTTGCAATGGCAATGTCGATGATAATTGGAATGCGCTCATATTCCGTATCATCCACATTGCGCATGACCAGGGCGTATTCCTTCTTATTGTCATATGATCCGGTCTTTAGGTGCAATTTGACGGATTTTTGGCGTTCATCCAATGAAGTCGAAGTGCTGTCAAACGTCACGGTTTCTTCATTGCTGATAAGATCGTTTCCATCACGCAGGGAAATTCTCAAGGTCAGCGGCTTCATCCGCTCGGATACCGGGTCCGTCTGAATGAATTTAAACATCGGCCGGTTGGTTAAAATCTTTTTATGGGTCCCAAGTAAAGACACCCCCACATGCCGGACCTCGGATTTTTCAAGGTGCTTGCCCTTCATTTCAGAGATGGAGACAACCGGCACAACTACCTCCTGAAGCATAGGACCGCCGTGAAAGAAACGGGCGCCACCCTGAAAATTAAACCGGTTGGTTCCCTTGGGAAAAACCGCATCCATGTCATCTTCCGTCTTTGCCGTTACCCGCGTATTGCCCAAAAAGACATGACCCAGGTTATCTGCCTTTTGTTTCAGGTCTTGTCCCATCACAAACCGTTTATGCGTTTTAACCGCATGGCTGATCTCTGCCTGTATATGGCTTTTATCAATCGGCTCCGGGGGTTTCTCCTGGTAAATAAACCCATGATCCGCGGTTATAAGCACATGGGTCCCATTTAAGCTGTTAATGATGAAGCTGACCACTGAATAGAGGTCTTCAATGGTCTTTCTGACCGCGTCGAATGTGTTGCTCTCAGATGCCTGCTTGTCGCCAATGGCATCAATATGGTCATGATAGATAAAGATAACCCGATGGGGCTTCACAAATTCCCGGCCCTTATCCTTGCTCATGGCCATCAGGTCCTCGGATTTAATTGCGGTGCCATTGTATCTTGAAAGTATTGCCGCCCGTTGATCGGTAGAGGCTGCGGATTGTTCGTCAATCAGAACATTTCCACTGGTGTCTTGTTTGAATGTCAATTTTTGATGGGGCAAAAGGGCAGCCATCCCTAAAGCCGTATAGCTGGGCAGCACCCCCAGCATCGGATGGATCTCCGCACTTAACCGGTATTTGCCGTTAATGATGCGGGTCAGCTCTTCTGCCGCTTCATACCGGAAGGCATCACTGACAACCACGAACAAGCGGTTCCTGGGGGATGCTTTTAAAAGGGGCTGCACATGCCGGTTAAAAAAATCATATTGATTCATCACGCGGGAGAAGCGCCAGCGATTCAATAAATTCTCCGGATGATCGGATTCCAGAAAATCCCCCCATTTTAATGACAACTGGGTCATAAACCAGCCGCTGTAGACATCTTCAATCTTATCCCGCAGGGTCTTTAACACATCCCAGCCCGCAAGTTCCGCCTTATCCGCCAGTTCATTGAAATTGCGGTATCGCTGGTCAAATAAAAAGATTTCCTTTGTATAGGCAGTGAACATGGCATCCGCAGACGGGTAGGAGAACCCGGCATCATAGGCCTGCCGGATTTCAAAAAGATCAATGGCGGTTAAAAGCGCCTGATAAACTGTCTTGTATAGATTCACCGCATCCTCATCAGTAAACGCGGTGGTGGTCCAATATCCGTCCAGTCGTCGTTTGATAAGCTCCCGGTTTTCGTTAAAGCCGTTATCCAAGATGTTGATGATTCCGTCCCGAATTGACCGAATGATTTCGCGTTCCACCGCTTCAAAGGTCATCACGTCAATGATGGATTCAACCGCATAATCCTTCAGATGATCTTCTATCTTCAGCTTTTGGGCAATAAAGCGGGATACCTGTTTGTAATTATGAAAATGCCCGGTATGACTGCGCCATTGGGATAGAAATACAGAAGCATTCATGGTTTGCGAAGGGTTTGGCATCATAAAATGCGACAGCGATGCCGGAAGATCCGCCTGGGTGGTGTTTGCAAAATCCGTCACAAATACGCGGAGCAGAAAATCCGTCAACCCGGGGGCGTCCTCTTTTGCATACCCAAAGGTTTTTTTAAGCATTTTCCAGAACACCGGCATTAAATCCAGTTTTTCCATTTCCATCCATTGTTTGGACGGCTCGGAATCGTCATATTTGCCGGATTTGCAGAATGAATCGACCAGTTTCATGAGGATGGAAAACGGCTCCGGCTGGTCCGCGCGGGTGACAACGGTCAGCAGCTTTAAATCAATATCATCCTCATGATCTTCACTGTTAACCCATTTCTTCAAGCGGTTCAGACGGTCCTGGCTTCTGAAAAAGGCTTTGCGGCTGCGGATATAGGGAATCAGTCCATGGCGATCAATGCCCAGTTCCTTTAAAGCCATGCTGGCCGGGTCGGCCTGAAAGAGGTAGGAATAAAGTTTTATATCAAACAGCCAGTCATTTTCCGGCGCCGGTTCCGCCCAGGGGGCATACAAGACGTATTTGCCATTGGGTTCTTCAAGTTCGAGTTTGATCTTAAGCTCAAGGGCGCTCATTTCATCCAG
>CAYZMH010000152.1:0-4138 GCA_964479445.1 uncultured Bacteroidaceae bacterium
GACAATCTTATATGAGCGCTGAAGCAGCCGTGTTTGCCAGGTGGCAGACAGCGTCTGGGGTGCTCCTTCCAATCCAACCCATTGCTGGCGGGCCGTTGTGTTGACCGAAGTATACCCGTCATAACCGGCCATGGCCGGATTCAGAATGAAGCCGTTGAGGATATACTGACTAAACAAGGGCAACTGCTGGCCTTTCGCCTGAAAGCAAAAGATTACCAGCAGCAGAAAAAAGATATTTCTGCTCTTGTTTTTCAAGGTCTCATTTTCCTCAGCAATTATACGGAATTACCGTACAATTGTTACGTTCCCCGTTATCGGGGGATCTCCATTATTCAGGTCTAAGATATAATGATATGAATCAACGGGCAAATCCCTTCCTTTATACGTACCGTTCCATGGTTCATCTGCCACATTGTTGGTATAATAAACCATTTCCCCCCAGCGGTTGTAAATCCGCAGTTCGGCATCGGGATACAATACCATGTCGCCGCTTCCCCCGGCATCCCCCTCTTCTTTGTCCAGTATCCAGGTATCATTGATCCCATCCCCGTTGGGCGTGAATGCATTGGGGATGGTCAGACAGGACTCCCGGAGGGCTTCTACCAGGACCGTGTCTATCGCTTCACATCCATTATTATCAATAACTTTCAGTATATGTTCCACCGGTGCCAGCTGATCCATATAGGCAGTGAAAGCGTCATCAATGACTTCTGCATAGGGATACACTCCCCCGCTTATATTGGTAATCTCCAGGCTGCCATCATGATCATCCGGACACTCGGCCGGGGTCATGACCACATCAAAAGCAAGGGAGTCGGGTTGAACCAACGATACGGAGGTATCCACGAAACAGCCGTTCAGATCAACCACCCGTACCGAATACGTACCATCGGGTAACCCATCCGGGAACGGACCTGTCATTGCAGGATCGCTCCACCGGAAATCGTATGCGGGGGTTCCCCCCTGCGGGAAAAGGTCGATGGTTCCCGTGCTGTCGCCATAACACAAAGGATCTGATTTCGAAAGATCAAGGGTAACCGGATCGGGCTGTGTAACCTCAATGCTATCCGTAGTCTTACACCCGTAATAATCGGTTATCTCCACATAATACCATCCTGCACCCTGGTTGTGCAGTGTCCCCGAGGTTTTACCCGTATTCCACAGGTATGCATAGGGAGGTTCGCCACCTTCCTGCACCAACACTTCTATGCTTGCATCCAGGCTATCATAACAGGTTATATCTCTTCCGTTATAATCTGTCAGAACCGTCAGATCAGCTATGATCTCCTCGCTTCGTTCATCGACCACCGTGCTGTCAACAGCAATGCACCCGTTGTCATCGGTTACCGTGACTGTGTAGGTGCCCACCGGGATCTCGTTGAGATCCTGCGTGGTTATTCCCTGGTAATTCCAGCTGTAACCATAATCTGCTGCCACATATCCACCGCCGGGTGTGAGGTCTATTGCCCCGCTTGAAGTACCGAAACAGAGCACCGAGTCCACCTCAAAAGTGAGCTCCATGGAATCGGGTGGGTACAGGTGAAAATCATAGGTGGCCCTGCACCCGTTAATATCTTCCAGTACCACCTGGTATTCTCCGGCTCCTAAATTCTCCTGGGAAATCACATCATCGGGCAGGGTACCCGGACCGCTCCAGTCGTAGGTGTTTCCTGCCGGATCAGCACCGCCGTGGGGAGTGATGGATATTTCCCCGTTCTCATCGCCCCGGCACCGGATGGCATAATCACCGGCATAGCGGGTTACAGAAGTGTCTGCATAAAGAAGCGGGGGTTCGGCCAGGGTTACTGCTGCGGATGTGTCACATCCGATCCGGTCAGTGATCATGACTTCATAATCCCCTGCAGCGAGGTTATCCTGGTTTCTCAACGAAGGATCATCCAGGGTGAACCCGGAAGGGGGCGTCCACGTGTAATCAAAGCCTCCGTCTCCGCCCGAAATGGATTCCACATGGATATATCCTGAACTATCGCTGTTACAGGCAATGTTCCAGGAATTGTAGTCGCTTGTATCCAGGGTAAACTGTATCTGATCGGGCTCTTCAAGGACAAAGATGGTATCCCCGGAACATGCGAAAGGATCGGTAACTTCCACTGAATAGGTGCCCGCTGTCAATCCACTCTGCAGGCTGTCTGCCGGTTCAATGCCGGTGCCATCAATGGCACTCCATGCAAAGGTGTTATCATAATTGGCTGTATTCCCGCCTGTTACACTTATATCGATCGCGCCATCCCCCCGGCCGAAACAACTGATATCATATCCCCCCGGGTAGGGATTATTCATTTTCTCAAACCGGATGGGATCGGGCTCCGTTAATACGACTTCCACCGTGGAATCGCCCAGGAAATAGCATCCCTCATTGTCTTTGACCAAAACGTGATACCTTCCGGCCGGTAGATTGGAAATCGTGCTTTCCTGCACAAAGGTATCACGTGCAATTACATTGAATGAACTATCATACCAGGCATAAATGTAATTTTCACTTCCGCCCTGGGGATTCACAGAAAGCTCCCCGTCGGATAGGCCGGGACAACTGATGTTATAATCTCCATAGCTTGAGGGATCCGGCACGGCAACCAATTGATCAAAAGCGTCAATTTCAAATGTATCCCTTAGTACACATCCATTGGTATCGATAACTGTACTGGCCAATTCACCCGGATCAACATCGATCAGGTTTTTCAGGGTCCATTCTTCATAAGTGTTTAAATGCCTCCAGTGATAATCATACTCCTGAATTCCGCCACCCACATCTATAAGGATCGATCCATCCTCTGATCCATAGCATGCGGCATCGGATGTGTCCACCAGGGTATACTCCATTTGAGTGGGTTCCGTAAGCACAATTGAGTTGTTATAAGTACATCCAATGGTGTCGGTTATAAAATAGTCGTAAGTACCTGCGGGCAAGTCTTCGATAATCCCTGTATCATCCCATTCCGAAAGCAATGATCCTCCCTGGTCATCTTCCCACCGGAACTCGTAATGGTACCGGTAGTCACCGCCTTCGGGGTAGAGATTGATCTGTCCGTTCGACTCCCCAAAACAGCGGATATTATTTCCACCGATAAAGGTATCGGGCTCAGCCACAGCGGTAAGCTCCGGCACGATTTTAACCTTCATCGTATCGGCGATCCCGTTCAGGCAATCCACATTTCCATAGGCATCCTCGATATACGGTATGGCAATGTAACGAAGTTCGTGTATCAGATTGCCGGTATTGGTCAGCGTATTGGTAAAATCAATAATATCCAGTCCGGTCCCCTCCATTTCACCATCGATATCGGCTTCATCCCCTTCAATTTCGAGATTGTATTTTACGGTACCCGTCGTCTGCTGTATGTTATAGATTTCAAACAATACTTCTGATCCATTACAGTAGATCGTATCCGAGCTAATATCAATAACGGGGGTCGGATTAACCCATACCGGTATGATGGTATCCGTGGCATGGAAACAGGAATCGCGATCATCGGCTATTTGGATATACGGGATGATCCGGTATTGTATGATCTGCTGATGCAACCCCAGGTTTTCGGGGGTATCGGTAAAATCAGCCAGATCATAGGGCCCTTCTGTCAGGGTGGTCACCAGCGAATCGGTATTATAGATCAGCTCCAGCAAGTATTTTTTATCACCATACACGTTGTTGTTCTGCGACACAAGACTGAAAGGAAGGTTTTCCTTATTACAAATCGTATCCTCGACCGTCACTTCAACCTCAGGCGTGGGATTCAGGTAAATGGTAAAGGTGGTATCCGTCCCGTTGTTACAGAAAGCTCCTCCATGACCCGGCCGGGTATCATTGATACGTGACCGGAACCGGTAGGTCACCTCCTGTCCGTCCTGTGTCAGGTTAATCAGCTGATCGGTGAAATCGAAATCACCCTGGTTTTCCACATCACCCGGCGTAACCCCTCCTTCAATCTTCACATTGGCCGGATCATAGCTTCTTGTAAGAATATACACTTTGTTCCCAATCACTTCCCCGTTGAGATCCCCGACATCAAAGAAGACGGATGAAGAATCGCAGTATATATCAAATTCTGTATCCACTTCGAGTTTCGGGGTCGGGTTCACATAGATCGTGATCGTGGTATCCACCCCGTGGTCGCAGAAC
>CAYZMH010000153.1:0-4022 GCA_964479445.1 uncultured Bacteroidaceae bacterium
AAGTCCCACGAACTCCTTGAACTGCATTTTCGGCACCTTCTTTTTGCTCCCGTCGAATATGGTACCCGGATTTTGCGTGCTGAAAGGTCAGATTTCCGCAAAATCGCACTATCTATCTCTACAACGATTTGAGCCGTAGTCCTACATAAAGGGTGCGGGGCTGAGTCGGCCCGTATATGTAGTTGCTATCGCGGTTACGATCGTTGTCGAAATCATCCTGGTAGACATCTCCGATGTTTTTTATTCCACCGAAGAGTTCAATACCCGAATCAATGGTTTCAATGGGAAAGGTGTAACCCACCTTCAGGTTGAACTCGGTAAAGGAAGGTGATGTTTTGTATTCATTGGCCATGAGTTCTTCAGCGGGCGAAAATTTGGCGTGCACCATGCTGCCGGTATAGACACTGCTCAGTGAGGCGTTAAAGAATTCAAACGGAGTTAATGTAAGGATCATGTACCCATACCGGGCGGGGGTGCGGAGGAATTCCTTCCGTGGCTCCAATCCTTCGATTACCTCCACGGGTTGATCATGAAAACTGGATTGAAGGGTGAAGCCTGCTTCCAGCTGAACCATTTTGTTGTAATTACCACGCAGTTCCAGGGTGGTTCCTTTGACGGTGGCGCCCGGACCGTTTCGTTTCTCGAACCGTTCACCCAGGTCATCCTGCCCTGTCGGATGCAGGTAGAAGGCATCATTTAGTCTGGTATAGAATCCCTCCAGAGTAAATCCGAATATATAGTCTTCCGCAGGCATGTCGAAGTTCACCGAGCCGCTGAAACTGTTTGAACGCTCTTCAACCAGGTCATTTGCAAGGGATATCCGCGAAACACCACCTCCGGCAAAGGCGACATGCATGTCGGTGTCGAAGGCTTGGGGTGCCCTGAACCCGGTTCCCCAGGTAAGCCGGAATTGAGTGTAATCACGGAACTTATAGAGTAGCGAAAGGCGCGGACTAAAAATCAAATGGTCCACCAGGTTGTGTTTGTCGGCTCGCAGTCCTGCCAGGAATGTCAGGTCGGGAATGACCTGCCAGTCACTCTGTAGGAAAGCGGCTACATTACGGGCAACCTGGTCGGTCCCGTATTGATAAACCGGAATGGAATCCAGTACATCGTCGTATTTGTATTCAATCCCGGTGGTGAAAATGTTGGAACCACCCAGGAATTCGGTAAAGCGATGGTTAAGCTGTGTCCCGGCCTGTAGGGTGGTATTGTAAGTGTACCCGTAGGGTGGTTCCTCTAGGTGATTCCGTTCGGCGGACAGAAATTCTTCACGGGTATCATACTCTACACGCACCGGGTAGAGTCCGGTATAATGATCCCGGTCGGTGTATTGCCCGGCCACATAGGTAATGTGGGAACTGTTATCGTCATTGAAGTTTACCTGGTAATCGAGTCCGCCCATGAATATATTATGGATCCGCTCTTCCGACTGCATGGCCAGGTGAGCTTCCCTGCCGGTCATCTCCCCTCCGTAACGATATTCATAAAGGCTGGTAAAATTCAACTCTATTTTCTGATTGGGCGTAGGCCGGTAAAAGAGGTTGGCTCCAAAGGAGTTGTTCCTGAGCTCCGGAAGCTCAGAGAAGTTATCCTTCTCGATTATGTTTTTGCCCGGCTGCAGGGTGATCCCGGGATGATCGTAAGCTTCGCGGTAGCGGCGGTTAAAGAATACAACAGCACCGGCGTTGCGTTTCGGTGAGACCATATTGATATTCCCGGTAAGGACATTGTCCATAGCCGAACCCTTGATGCTGTGGGTGGTTAAGCTCATATCATAATTGTTGCTCTCGGATATGCGGGTGATGACATTGACCGTCCCGCCGATGGCACTGGATCCGTAGAGGGCAGAGCCGCCACCCCGGACCACCTCGATGCGGTCTACCATGTTGGCCGGGATCTGCTCCATACCGTAGAGTCCGATAAGCGGACTAAAGATCGGTCGCCCGTTGATCAGGATCTGGGAATATCCCCCGCCCAGTCCGTTCATCCGCAACTGAGAATAATTGCAGGTTTGACAATCGGTTTCCACCCGTAATCCCGGCTGGAATCGCAATCCTTCGGAGATGTTACAGGCCTGGACTGCATCAATTGCTTTGCGATCCAGCACATTGACGATCACCGGGGCATCGGTCTGCCTTTTAAAGGTTTTAGTTCCGGTTACTACCACCTCCTCCAGGGACATCAATTCCCTTTTCAGTTCGAAATTGACTTCCCGGGTTTTGTGGTGAACTACTTCAACCTCCCTCCTGGAAGGTTTGTAGCCGACCGCCTTGGCCACAAGTACATGATGTCCTTCGGGCAGATCAATCAGCATGTAATGCCCTGTCTGATCGGTGGAGGTGCCAATGGTGGTTCCTTCCACGTAAACCGTGGCAAAGGGTATGTGTTCGCCTTCTGACTGAACATCGCCAAAAACATTGGCATCGTTATGCTGTGCGCTCAATGTGTTGAAGGCCAGCACCAGTGTCGTTATAAAGAGGATCGGTTTTCTCATCGGAACGAATGCTTTACAATGATTGTACATAAATATATTGTGAAAAATTCTTGTGAATAAGCAGTTTCCTGTTATCAATATCTATTTCGGTCATGGACTGCCCGCTATACTGTCTGACCACCATGAGTGGGGCTCCCGGCTGAATTCCGTTCAGCCCGCAGAACTCAAAAAACTCTTTGTCGGAACTGAAAAGGCGACTGATCATATACGATTGCTCAGGTAATGCATTGAACAAACTGATCTGGTTTTCATCCGGAATGATGTTGCCTTCGGCATCCGGAATGGGATCACCATGGGGATCCATCGAAGGATGGTCAAGGTACCCGCTTATCTTTTCTGCCAGGGCATCGGAGGTAGCATGCTCCAGGGATTCCGCTTCGCGGTGGATCTCATGAAGGGACAATTCCAGTGTCTGGTAAAGGAAGGTTTCCCATAGACGATGTTTACGGATCACCTTGAGAGCCATTTGATTTCCTGCTGGAGTGAGTGACAGCGCTTTGTAACGGACGTAATTCACCAGCTGCTTCTGCGCCAGTTTCCGGGCCATGTCGGTTGCCGCCGCATTGGAGATCCCCAGGGTGCGGGCCAGGTTACCCGGACGGGAGTCACCTTCAGGCGCCTGCTGAAGTATGTAGATGGCCTTTACGAAATTTTCTGTGGAGACAGACATGATGGTTGACTTAATTAATAATTAAAGTAAGCATAAAAAATATGACAAATATAGTTAAAAAATGTTTTGTTCATAAAGTGTGGAAAGTCCTGAGGAGCAGATCCGGAAAAAACCTTACATTCGTTTCGTTCATTGGTTCCCGAAAATGGTCCGGTTCGACGCAACCAGGTTGGCCAGGGATGAAAAGGGAATCCCGTGCTTCGACATGATAGGCGGGTTACGACGAAAATTCGGCAACAGTTCCCGCTGCTGTGAGCCCTGCTATTGGGACCGATAACATGCCACTCTTTGAGAAAAGAAGGGGAAGGGGCCGGGCACAGGGGTAACTCAGAAGACCTGCCAGTGAAAAGTAGATTTTACAGCCTGTGTTGAACAGGTAGCGAATCTGTACGCTGTACCTCTTTCCCAAGCATCGTATGCTGCAAAATCCCGCCCGACATGCTTAAAAAACGGCAGCAACGAAGCTATTTTCATTGATCAGTAGTATAACTGGAACACCCAGGTCTCAAAAAAAAGAGAACGGCCCTGGAAGAGTTTTATGCTCCTGGGTAAACTCAGAGGTCACAAGAAGGTCAAGAACAAGAATTTAGTAATCCAATGAAAGCGCTTATGATGATCAATCTCAGAATTTTTTTTGTGTTCATAATTACTCCTATTTTAAAAGAACTCTTATTGCTCAACCAATATGAATGACCAATTTAAATGCTTATAATATTTTTACGTTCTAAATCCCGCGGAACCTCTTTGCCATTTATAGTAACATATGCTGCCGTTTTATGATAATCCAGGTCATTATATTTTTTATCCATAAATAATCATTCTGCAAACAGATCGTTTTTCATTTTGCCAATTATT
>CAYZMH010000154.1:0-3972 GCA_964479445.1 uncultured Bacteroidaceae bacterium
CTGCGTGCGGATGGATGCAGAGGTTGGGTCTTCCATGACGAGGGTTTTGAGACACCTCAAGTTACAAAGTCTGTATAAAAATTCAAAAAAGTGGTGATGTGGAGTGTATCACTTCACCCCCCGGTGCAGGGACAGGCTGTTCTGCATGGCATGAGAATCAACTGGTTACATGTGATGTTTCTATCGCCCGGTTGCTTGACTTTGCTGGTTATTTTTTGTATCTTATAAGGTAACCAATTGCCGGGGGAGAGATGGCTTCTCATGTGCAACCATATCACCATGAGGAAGAGCCTGTCACGTATAAAAGCCTGAACCAGTGGTTGAATTACCTGATGGGGGTTACCATGCTTACCTTTTTTCTCGGGGTGCTTGCGTTCGGACAAAAATTCTCCTTCACCCACCATGCCTTCAGTTACCTGGGGATGACCACGACTCCCGATGGCAGCAGTAATTCCCTCTGCCTGCTGGTCAATGCCATGGGGATGTTGATGAGCGCGTTTATCTGTTTCCGGATCAGTCATGTCTTACAGGAATCAAGGAGCCACTGGTTTTTCTGGCTGGCCGGCGCGGGGTATATGATCATGCTGATACCCTGTGACCTTTACAACGCGGGGCATATGATGGGTGCTGCGCTGCTGGTGTTCGGACTCTGGGCTTTTACTTCGTTACACCTCTTCAGACTGCGTACCTTTACGGGATGGTTCAAATTCCTCCTGTATCAATTGATCCTGCAGGGAACGGTGCTTCCCTATGCCGTGCTCTATTTCCTGGGTTCCCCTGAAAAGCAGTTGATGCAGAAGCTGGCCCTTGCCGGACTGGTGGTCGCGCTGAAGTTGACGGGTCTGGAGCTTCATCGCCGTGCCGAAGAGAAGCGATACTCGCTGGAGAGGGCCCTTTGAACCCGGAAGGCTGTTCCGCACCAGTGAACAAGCAGGAAGAAAAATGGTTACTATGGATGCCGGAATAGAAATGATCCGTATTTTTACGGACTGAACCACCGCCGGTGACCACGATGGTTTTACCTTTGTATACACGGAACCCGGGAATGTGATAAGGATATGAACGTGCTGGTTAACAATGAACTGATGATTATACATGACGATGCGCGGGTCATCGATGCGGTACGGAAATACGTGGCCGGCCATGAAGCGGTTACCCTCGATTCGGTCGCGGGTGTCGCAGACCAGTTTGCCCATCCGGTCGGGTTCCATGGCAGGTTGCATCCCGGGGATCGCATTCAAATAACATTCAAATGAAAACATTCAACACACTGGGGGCAATTGCTGCCCTGCTATTCCTCTTCTCCTGCACGGAAAAACAGGATTCCGGTCAAACGGATCTTACCGTGGCCATCCTGCATACCAACGATGTGCATGGCGAAATAGAAAATTTCCCCAAACTGGCGTCCTATAAGCAACAGCTTGAAAAACAGTACGACCATGTCGTGCTGGTCAGTGCGGGCGATCATTTCAGCGGCAACCCCTATGTCGATTTTTACAGCGAAAAAGGGTACCCGATGATTGACATCATGAACCAGGTCGGGTACCACGTGATGGCGGTGGGCAACCACGAGTTTGATTATGGCCAGCAGGTACTGGCCCGGCGCATGGAGCAGGCCAATTTCCCGTTTATTGCTGCCAATGTCGAAACCACCGGGGAGGACTTGCCGGTTTTTCAACCCTCTCATACCATTGACCTGGATGGGACGGAGCTAATGTTCGTGGGTTTTGTACAGCTGGGGTACGGAGGGGTGCCATCCACCCACCCCGATAAGGTGGAGGGCTTTGCATTTACCGATGCCCTGGAGGTGTATTCCGAATACCTGCATCTAAAAGACAGTGCCGATGCCTTTATTGCCCTGTCGCACCTGGGCTATTCCACCGACCGGGAGCTGGCCGGAAGAACCGGTGCGTTTGATGTCATTATCGGCGGACACTCGCATACCACCATCAGCGAACCGGAATTTGTCAACAATACCCTGGTTGCCCAGGCTGGCGATGACCTGGAATATGTCGGCCAGGTTGATCTGACATTTAAAGAGGGCCGGCTTACGGAGCGTACATCCAAGCTGGTGAAGCTCGATACCCTGGAAGACGAAGACCAGGCTGTCAAAGCCGCCGTGGAAGGGTATTACCAGGACAACACCTTTACAGACCCCATCGGCACGGCCGAAACCGAAATCAGGGGCAAGCACGAACTGGGCTGCCTGTTCACCGATGCCCAGGTAGCCACGCAACACCTCGATTTTTGCTTTCAGAACGGGGGCGGCATACGAATTGATCGAATTGAACAGGGCGACATTACCCCGGCCATGATCTTTGAACTGGATCCCTTTGGTAACGAGCTGGTGCAACTGGATATGACGGGCAGCGAGGTGGAAGCGTTTTTAATGGGGTCCTATAACCATTCAAAAAGCATCGATCTCTACCCCGGCGGATGTTCGTATACCCTCACGCTCAATGCTTCGGGGGAGGCTTCCGGTATAACGATTGAACCGGTAAACGGAACACCCTTCCATGCCGATTCAACCTATCGCGTTGGGCTGAACAGCTACATTGTTTCCTCGTACACCTTCGATCATGCCGATCCGGGCACATCGCTCAACGTAACCACGGCTGAAAATATCATTGAATTCATTGAAGAAGAGGGAGAAGTGAATTACGACGGTTGTAAACGGGTGTTCACCGAAGCGGAGGTCACGACCAATGGAGTGACCCGGCAGAAGCCATAGTGCCTGCCAATAGCGAGTTGTAGATACACAAGAACTCTTACAGGTTTCAAGGGGAAAAGCGGCCTGGCACATTCACCCGGGACGCTCTTTTGATAGCATCCAACCAAAGCTTGCAATCCTCCATGGTGATTTACCCACGTTATGATCCAAGAATGGAGGACGGATCAATAAGTGTATCTTTTAACGATTTCAGTTCTTTATCCTGACTGTAAAAACGGTTTAAGGCCCTTCTGTATAGTTCCATTTCAGGCAGGTTGTTATGCCCACCGTTTTTAATGATAAGAAGATATTTCTTTTGGCTCACTGAAGCGTGGTAAAGCTTTTCTGCCATTTCAGGAGGTGTTATGTTATCATCTTTCCCCGTGATTAGCAGCAATGGCATGTTCAGTTCGTCAATATGGCGCAGGTTACTGCTTTTCGAAAGCGCACTGTCTGCTTCAATTTTCAGAAAGGGTCTGAGAATCCACGGCAGGACTGTTTTAGACCAGTCATCCAGGTCGGTAATCGGACTCTCCAGTACAAGGGAACCGCTTCCCCTCTGGCTGGCCGTGTAGGTGGCGATGAAAGACCCCATAGAATGGCCGTGCAGGATAATATTGTCAGTCCGGATGTTTTTTTCATCCACAAGGTAATCATATGCCGCCAGTGCATCGCTTTTAATGCCTTCTATAGTTGGAACTCCTTTATTCCGGCCATATCCCCTGTAGTTAAACACAAGAAGGTCGACATTTTGCTTAAGGATGGAAGTTATTATATGATAACTGGTTTCCAGTACGAAGCCGTTTCCTCCAAAATATAAAACAGTCCTGTCAGATTCAGGATTGTCTATAAACCAGGACTCCAATTCAATGCTGTCGGGGGTTGTAATAGTTGTTTTTTCCGGATCGTATGGCATCTGGCTAAAACTCTCCATATGAATGGTTCGCTTTACATCGAACACGTCACCTTCCTTGATCTTGATTGTATTGCAGGATGCCAGAAAGACGAAAAGAACCGAAATCAGGATGGGTTTGTACATTTTATTAAGTGTTTTGAAGATAACAACTTACCGGACGAATTGTTGGAGGCTTACTCTGCAGGTAATGACAAAATGAAACCCTGCAACTAACAGGAGCTGGCAGCTATATTTTTTACCGTTGCGTTACCGATCCCCGGGAGTGTTACCAAAGCACTGCATTCAGCTTGCGGGTTATCTTTCCAGGATCCGCACCTCGGTGCGGCGGTTTTCCTGGCGGCCTTCG
>CAYZMH010000155.1:0-3953 GCA_964479445.1 uncultured Bacteroidaceae bacterium
TTCGGGTGGTTGCGGATCAAACCGTTGTTGGTGAAATCCCCCCGGATGATCAGTGTCTCATTATAAGCATCCCCAGGTTGCGTTTGCAGGGTATCGATCAACTGCACGGAATGGCCCTCCACGAAAACATTGCTCGATCCCTCGATGTTGATCTGACCCCTGAGGTTGAGATCCTTCAAATGGGTATGGGAATCCAGGTAGGCCTGGTGGCTCATGTGCAGATCGTTGCCGTTTCCTATGATCCAGATGTCTTGCGTGTTGGCAGAATCCAGGTACAAATTATAGCCGCTGCCGGCTGGCAGAACAAGATGCCCTGACCGACCCTGCTCATCGGACAGACCAATCCAAAAGCCCTCCGAAAAGGTCAAATCGCTGCCGGCCACCACATCAGAGGTGGAATCGGCATCCTCCAGCCTGCCCTCTGCAAAAACCCCGGATGCACCCATGGCAATGGTCTGGTCGTTGCTGCCGGTAAGTTTGGTATAAGTACACTTCCAAACCCCGTTGTTTTGAATATCCCCTTCAATGGGAAGGTAAAGGGTGTTGTTGGCCTCGGGATTGTCGAGGATAACCCCGTTGTTGGTGACAGACCCGCCCACCTGCACCTGCTTGCCATATAAAGCACTCAGGTTTTGCAGTGTATCTGACTCGTTCACAGTTAAATTGTTACAATAACCTGTTTCGTCCACCTCCACCTTTCCGTCGATAACAACGTTATCGCTGGCAGTAGGTACCACACCTCCTATCCAGGTGGTTGTTTCAGACCACAAGCCACCCTGTTCCGTGGAGACAATGTCGCCGGAAGCATCAGAGCTGACGGTTATGTAATCCGTTTTGGTCTCAGTTGCCGTGGTGCTGCCGTCACTAACGGTCAGACTCGCCGAATAGGTCCCGGCCTGATCATAGGTATATTCAGGATTCTGCAAAGTGGCATCCTCGCTTCCATCGTTGTCGAAGTCCCAGCTCCAGGAAGTGATAGTACCCTGGCTCTGATCGGTGAAGTGAACCGTGAGAGGTGCATTTCCGCTGGTGGCATCAGCTGTGAAACCTGCAGATAGTGCCGTCTCAAAGCCTATCTCCTGATGCAGTATGGTACCTTCATACCCGGATATGAGGGCATCACCGTTTAACAATTCTACCCCGGTCAGTAAGTTGAAGGTCCTGTTTTGCACATAATTCCAGGTGCCCCCCCCATCGGAGGTAGTGAACACCAACCCCTGGCTTCCTACCACTACCCCGTTTTGTGCATCCTGCATCCGGATGGCTTCCAGGTCATCTATAATAAAGCCGGAAGGAATGTTCACGGTCTGTTGCACCCAGGTACGTCCGGTATCGGTTGATTTGAGCAGGGTGGCATTGTTGCCGCAAATGAACCCGATGGAATCCTCTACGAAGGCGATGGAATTGAGGGCTTCCTGCACCGGTGAAGCGATCCTGGTCCACTGAGTGCCGCCGTCCCCGGTTCTCAGGATATGGGCCTCGGTGGAACCGCCCCCTCCAATCACCACACCGGTCT
This sequence comes from uncultured Bacteroidaceae bacterium, assembly GCA_964479445.1. GTDB lineage: Bacteria > Bacteroidota > Bacteroidia > Bacteroidales > CAYZMH01. The sequence continues at coordinate 1,517 of CAYZMH010000155.1, forward strand.
GCTCATCGACAAATTCCAGGTCGGTAAAGTTAATTTCCGCTATATTCGGGGCCGGCAGTTTGCTCCAGCTGTCTCCCCGGTCGCTGGATTTCATGATCAGGGTATCCAGTCCTGCAGCATACAGGGTATTGGTCCCGGCATGATCCACCGCCTCCACATCATCATATATAGCCAGTCCATAATCGTTCCAGGTTTGTCCCCCGTCGAGGGTCTTATAGGCCTCTCCGTCGCTCCCCACCGCTATGGCCGTGTTGGCATCCAGGGCCACCACATCATTCAGATAATCAGCAAAAGGCAGGGAGCTCCAGGAAACGCCACCATCGTTGGTGCGCATCACCGAGTCGCCATCGGTAACGGCATAACCCGTGCTTCCGGCAAAGTCCATCCCTGTGATGGTTTCATACCGGCTGCCAAAGGGGAAGGTCCAGGTCTCACCGCCATCCTGCGAGGCAATGATCACACCGTAATCTCCCATCACCAGAAGGGAGGAAGCCGATCTGGCCGCGATGGTTTGCTGGCCATATCGATAGTTGGCAAATTTTTTGGTCCATTGTGCTCCCCCGTCTGTGGTCTTATATACATATCCGCCTCCTACAGCAAGGCCGGTGTTGGCATCGGCAAACCACACATCATGGAAGTCGGTCCATATATCACCCGAACCGGCATACAGCGTCCAGTTGGCGCCTCCATCGGTGGTGCTGTATATGTTGCCCACATCGCCCACTGCAAAACCGTTGTTTGCATCCGTAAAATATACCCCATTGAGGTCCTCTGTTCCCTGGGTGCCGGCCGTCCAGCTTTGGCCGCCATCGGTGGAGCGGATGATCACCCCATTTCTTCCCACAGCCCAACCATTGGAGGCATCGACAAAGAACACATCCTGCAATGACTCGGTGGTGTTGGAAGTCACCTCAGTCCAGTCCTGTCCTCCATTGGTGGTACGAAGCACCGTTCCGTAGAAGCCGACAGCGATGCCGGTTTGTTGATCGATAAATTGTATATCACTCATCGTATTGTTCGTCCCCGTAGACAGGTTCACCCAGGACTGGCCGCCATCCTGCGTCATGCGTATAAAGCCGCGGCCAGTGACAAACCCGGTGTCCGCATTGAGAAAGTAAATGCCCGAGAGGGCCTCGTCCAGGGTATCGGCATCCATCAGGGTCCAGGTGTCTCCGCCATCGATGGTTTTTATAAAAGTGCCGGCCGAACCGCAGGCGAAACCTTTGGCTTCGCTGATGAAATGCGAGCCGTAAATGCTGTTGCCCTGGGGTTGGGGGTTGAGCCAGGAAAAGGGTGTAGAAGATTGATCGGTTCCGGAACCGCCGCCAGAAGCAGCCACTGCATAAGCCTTGATGCTCAGATCATACGCCCCATTGGCAATATTGGCTCCAAGGGCATACCAGTTGGAGCCTTCGCTGCTGATCCAGCACTTTCCCGAATCCTCAATGACCGCGTTGGAGGAATAATCACTTATCACCTTTTCAATTGGGATGGGATAGTCTGTTCCGGTGTTGTAAACCACTCGAACAAACAGGTCGTTGCCCGCTGCCACATCAATGGGATTCGGCAAATCAAAGGTATGGTAACCGGCATGGGTACAAGTTTGGCTTGAAAGGGTCGCCAGCGAATTGGAAAGGGTGGAACCGTCAAAATCATCGAAGACCTCAATATCCAGCACACTCCCCGAAGCCACCGCATAGGTGCCGATGTTCCTGATCTGCTGATCACTCGTGGGAGTGAATTTTACGATGGCCTGATCGTTGCCGTCCGACCAACCAGAGCTGTTTATCCAGCCCAGTTCATCATAGCCATGAACGACGGCCTCCGTGTTGTATTCCATCCGGTCCGGAAAAACACCCGCAACCTCTACACCTACCGAATCATAATACGATATATAATAATACCCGGATTCACCCCAGCCATCGCCCCAGCTGTTCTTAACGATCCAGGCACCGGGTTTGTCAGCTGCCGTTACTTTGCTGTCATCCCAGCCCACCAGGGTTACCCCATGGCCTCCCCCGTCGCTGCCATCCCCGGGACCCTGGTAAAAGTAGGTATAATCGGCACTGTTGTATCCATCGCTGCTCCAATAGGTGGCGGCATAGAGCGCCCCGTAATCCCGGAGGGCCTGTTTGAGGGTGGCGCGAGTGGTATCGAGCCACCAGATATCCGGCACATAAGCAACAGGACTTAAACCCGAGGGACAGGTATTGTCATCAATGCCTGAATACGGGTCATCGGCCTCATCCATGGGCCCTGCACCCCGGGCCAGCATGGAGGCAGAAACATTTAAATTGCCCCCTTCGCAGGGTGTCCAATCATAACCATGGCAATTGTTCATATAGTCCTCCGATAAGTCATAGGTGCCATAGCCCTGCAGCAACCAGTACGATTCGATGGACGCCATTGTGGCAAATGTCCAGCAGGAACCACACTG
>CAYZMH010000156.1:0-3913 GCA_964479445.1 uncultured Bacteroidaceae bacterium
AGCAGGGGAGGATTCATCCCGATCAGGGGAGGATGTCTCCTGAGTTGGGGAGGACATTCCCTGTGGAGGGGAGGATCCGTCTTCGCGCGGGGAGTGCTTCTCCTGAGGAGGGGAGGCTGCTACTTGCGAGTATGTAGGAGCTTCCTTGGGTTTCCTCTTGACTGGCTCAGGGGAGGAGCCCGGAGTGGCGGCTGCTTTGGCGGTGGTCGCGGCAGCACGGCCGATATTGCCGGTTTGGCCGGTTTTGGCCGTGGTTTTGGCCGTGGTTCCAGTTTTAACTGGAGGAACCTTCTGTATCTTCTTGGGCATGGTGGTTCTTGGTTGGAATACTGTTAATTGTAATAAACCGGATTGAATCAAGCTTGGTACAAAAATACTCTTGTTGATTGAAATCGATAGTACAATACGAACGAACGGACGACTATTGCGGCACCTCGTGGGTAAATTTCCGCCCTCCTGACACTGGGCTATCAAAAGATAGGGGACAGCGCCTTGTATGGAGTTAACTTGCAATTGATCGGCCTCACAATCCGCCCTTTGGTAGGTGCAGAGAGGGGTTGAATCCTTAACAAAAAGTTGGCTTGCAAGCGCCGTCTTCGGGGAGGTACCAACACTATCTCAGTAATTGGCAGAGCTGTCCCTTGTCGTTGATATCGGAGCTGTAGGCTTGACAGATGCTCCGTCCAATAAATTTATTGGAAGTGTATTGATATGTCGGGGTCTTTAACTTGGTATTCCTTGGGAACCAACTTGTACGAAGATACCGAAATAAAATACGGCGGCGGCGGTCGTCGGCGGAGGTGCGTACGGCCTTGTATTCAGTAGTTTTGGATGTATTATTATCCAAGCTACTGCGACTGTTAATCTGACAAAATCAGGTCAACGCCGTTGTCCTCTGTGACTCTTCCAATGGAGAGGAGAAGTAGGAGGAGAGTCCTGGTGTAACTGGGGGACAAGCGCGGGGCGTCGAATCCGATTCCGTGAAGCAGGGAGCCTTAACCAGGAGCTCCAAACAACACTAATTGGGCCGATGGGACTGTGGAGGTGCAGTTCCTGACTTCCTCTATCTCGGCCTGGAAATAGACGTGTACAAATATCCTAACAGACTCGGTGAACGAGAGACACAAGAGGAGTGTTTATTTTGCTGATAAGATGATATTGTGGCTACTTTATTGTTTTCTACCTACCGCCCTTGGGCGTTTCATGGCATTGGTGACGAAGGGTCACAAGAACAAGAGTTCGTCCTTCATCCTGTCGTATGAGATAATGTGTACACACATATGGTGCATCATCCTTGACACAAATGCGTCATCAGAGACACAACCATAATGCATCGGGAGACCGATTATTTGTCACTCCCCATTGTGTCGAGGGACTGACGCGATGGTCTTAACTAAATAAATAAATATATAAATATGTAACAAATAACTGTGACTCTAACCTCAGGAGCCACGAGGGTTAATAGGGCGATTAGGAACCCTGTTTCTTGCTCTGCTTAAAATATTCCGGTGTAAGCAGAGTACGCACATTACCGGGAAAGAACATGACTGCTTGAAGTTGCCCCCAAATAGCATGATGCGCCCAGTGCTTGCTAAGAATGTCCGCCGGGTTGAACTTTCCATCAAGATGATAGAAGTACAGAAATCCAGCAGCCAAAGCTTCCCTAACTCTGTGGAAGGCAAGGAAACTATGTCTCTTGGTAAGCTTGTGCGTAGGGATGGTCGTAGTGTCGACAACAGATTTATTATCGCCGAACATGTAGGACGGTCCCTTAATAGGCACTCCCAAATATCGCAGGGTAGTGCGGAGTTCCATAATCTGTTCAGTGGCTGTTCGGCCGGCCACCATCTCCGATCCGAAGGTAGCTGTTTCTACAGTAGACTGTTTCTTTGCAAACCAATCGAATGGTGTCTGGTTAATGAAGTGCAGAATACCAGTAACAGACTTTCCGGTAAGGATGTCGTGCATCAAGTTCGCATCGACATAAGTGATCGTTACTACCGGATTACCTAGTGGAGTGGGATAATCATGAGGAATCTGTTCCTTTGCATCCTCATAGATAGTGTGGTCCCAATCGAACAGCTGGGGTGGATAGTCATTGAGTGACTCAGGGATCCCTGTCCGGATCCGGATAGCTGCATCCTTGAAATTGGCAACATATCCTACAATCCTGCGTGCTCTCTCCATGTGTCCTAAGCGGGGAGCAGCGCGGAATGATGACAGAGTCATGACTGCAACTTGTACATCAAATCTACCAATGGAAATCAACCACTGGAGTGATCCGATGAGGGATTGGTATCTTTGAATGCCCTCTAAATCCAGGAAATCAGACGTATCTAATTCTGGATGGTCACCGGGTTCTAGGGGAGACCGGAATTTAGTGGAGGGGCTCTGACCAAACATCCTCTTATAGTTGTCAATCATTTTCTCAATATACTTTGTGGGTGAATACTTTAGGGTGCCATCCGCTTCCCGAGTGAAATCCATACCAAGGTGGTAGGATATGGGAGCAGTACCCTTGAACTTAAACTTGTACTTCTTTGCCAGAAGTTCTACAAATCCTTTGGGGTTGCGCATTACGAGGGCAAGGTCATCTACATATACAGCAATGTACTCGTATAAACCATTGTTCTCCCTGAGCCAGATGTCATTGTCTGTTTTGCAGGGGGAGAATCCGAGTTCCTTGAGCACAGCTGAGAACCTTTCATGCCATCTCAAGCCACTTGTATGAAGTCCATACAGGGCCTTGTCGATCCGTAGGAGGTGTCCTTGCAGGGGCCCAAATTCAGCTCCTGCTACAATCACTAGTTTCTCCTTGGTACGAGCTTCTAGGTATGCGTTCCCGATGTCTGTTTGCCAGGGTTCAAGGCCATTAAGTTCTGCTAAGAACATTACAAGCCTGAAGCCTTTGAGTGAAACTACTCCAGAGTACACGCTCTCATTGGGGACATCCGTGAGGTGTCCATCAGCAACAAGCCTGGCCTTGTGTCTGCCATCATGTTTGGCAGCATAAACCAAGTGCACTCTGATCTTCTTGAATCCGGGTGGTACACGAGTTGATTGAGCATCTCCGAGGTCTGCAAAAGTATTGTATTCCATCAGTTGCTTCATTTCTAACTCAGTGCAGTCTTGCCATTTAGTATTGCCATTCTCTTTATCTAATTGTAAGGCGTGTTTGTAATCCCTGGGGATCTCATATCCAAACATATACTTTGGCGTGGTTCGGTAGGATCTCAGCTTGGCTTGATTCATCATTCTAATGAACTTCTTCTGCCTCCTTGCTGTATTCCTGAACTGCTTCCATCCGGGCTTTTCGAGTAGGTTGTTGTCCTTTGCATATTGTGCGCAGGAGACGGGGTCATCACCAGCTAGCAAAGTGAGTGGGACAGTTGTGACACTTCCATCTTCCCATTCCACTTTCACATTGTAGCTGCTATTCATGTAGTCCTTGTGTCCAGGGCGCAGTGGACCTTGGTGACCTACAATGCGTTTGTATTTCCAAAACACATCGTTTGTTTGGTCTTTATTAATGTGGTCTACTACTTCTTGGTAGGACATGAGTTCTTCAAAGTCAGTGTCCTTGATCTTGACCCTGAACTTGGTCTTTTCGGTGTTGTTCTGCATTTGGTTGATGTTGTCCTGGATGGTCTCAACGATCTTGGCTCTCCTCTTCTCCCCATTTGGCTGATCCATTAGGAAAGTTCGGCCGGTTAAATCAATCAATTGTTCAACTGGCTTCTTGTTTTGGTCAGCATTCAGGGAATCGTCTGGAAAGGCCATTTGTTTGGAGGGCGATTTGGATTTTACAAATTCTTTACCCCCCTGAAGATCCTCCCCACTGAGCAAATCAATAATTGATTCAACTGGCTTCTTGTTTTGGTCAGCATTCAGGGAATCGTCTGGAAAGGCCATT
>CAYZMH010000157.1:0-3862 GCA_964479445.1 uncultured Bacteroidaceae bacterium
CAAGCAACAAGAGAATTCCCTGTTAATAATAAATGGGACCCTCAATGCCCAGGGGTAAGCCTGCCCAGATCCATACAAGCAGCATGGGTATACGGACCACTGCAAATCCGATTGCATAGGGCAGCATCAGCGATATCAGTGTTCCGATCCCCACATTCTTCACATATTTCTGGGCGAAAACAATAACGAGTGGGAAATAAGGTAACAGGGGGGTAAGGATATTTGAATACGAATCACCAATTCGATAAGCTGCCTGGGTTGTTTCAGGAGAATATCCCATGAGCATGAGCATGGGTACAAAGATAGGCGCCAGCAACGCCCATTTGGCAGATGCACTTCCCATTATAAGGTTTACAATTGATGAAACCAGGATGAAAGCAACCAGCAGGGGCCCTCCTGTAAAACCAATGGCCTTCAATCCATCGGAACCTTTTACAGCAAGTACACTGCCCAGGTTTGACCAGTTAAAATACGCCACAAATTGGGCAGCAACAAAAGCAATGACTATATACATGCCCATTGTAGACATGCTCTTGGACGTCATTTCGGCCACATCCTTATCATTTTTGATGGTTTTGGCCACTATTCCATATACAAGACCGGCTATGAAAAAGATGATAAACATGATGGGGACCAGCGAACCGTAGAATGGATCAAGACTTCGCACACCTGTTACCGGATCCGGTTCACCACGCAAGAGGCCATTTTCAGGAATAATGGTCATGATGAACAGGAATAGCGTGAAGACCGAAGCGACGAAAGACCATAAAAGGGCTTTCTTTTGCTGACGAGTGATGGGTTTATCCTCTTCAATATCTATATCCGAATCGGGTGTATATTTTCCCAGCCTCGGGACCAGTATTCTCTCTGTAATCCATGTCCCTACCAGTCCGACCAGGGGCACCGATGCCGCCATCAAGTAGTAATTTGACAGCGGATTGACTGTATATTCAGGATCGATAATCTGTGCAGCAGGCTCGGTGAAAGCAGCAATCATGGGATCCAATCCGGTAGGAAGCACATTTGCACCAAAACCACCTGATACACCGGCAAATGCCGCCGCAATACCTGCAAGCGGATGCCTCCCCATGCTCATAAAGATCGCTCCTCCAAGCGGTATCAGTACCACATAGCCGGCATCAGCTGCTACAGAGCTGAGCATACCTGCAACCACAATGGAAAAGGTAATGATTGACCTGGGTACTTTAGAAACAAAAAGCCGCAGAGCCACCGAGATCATACCGGTATATTCCGCCACACCGATACCCAGCATTACAACAAGCACCAGCCCAAGCGGTGGGAATTCAGCAAAGGTATCCACCATCCTGGTAAATATCATTTGCACACCTTCCCTGGAAAGCAGGTTGATCACATGTATCTTGTCTACCGGATTTCCATCCGTATCGAGCAGGCCTGCTTCTTTCCCGGGATGGTCAACAGATACACCACCGAAAATCCATGATAACAGTATCGTTATACCCATCAAAATGGCAAAAAGGGTTACCGGATGGGGAAGTTTGTTTCCAACAACCTCTACTTTGTCAAGAATTCGCTTAAGAAAACCGGTTTTCCGCTTTTGCCCTTTATTCATACAGCTTCAATAACAAATTAGATAAGTTAACCAAACAGGTCAGTGCATTGTTCATTTCATCTGCTGCCTATTTACTCGCATTGAGCTGCCTACTGACGACTCTGAAAGCAAAAAGCCCTCCGACTAGGGCCTGGAGGGCTTTTTGCTTTACAAGCGGAAGCAGTGGGTACTAATCTGAAGAATATAAGTGGAGTTATATTTTAAAAAAGAATACTATATAAGTCCAGCTTCAGAAAACAACTTTTTCATTCATAAAAATTCTAATTAACCTCCATATGTTTACGTTTTGTAATACATTGCTTACTATTAATGGGTAGTAAATTTGATCACTATAGGTTAATCATGAACTGTAATTCTTATATGGTAAATACCTCCTTGAACTTTAGTAATAGTTTATAAGTCTTTGAAGATTTTAACTTATTGAAAATCTATGGAGTATCTGAAAAGTATGCGCCTTTAAAATGTTCTATAGACTGAAATAATTGGTAAAATATACGACTAAGTCGGATTCATTGACATCTTATCGTTATAAGACAATATTAATACTATTCAAATCATGAACAAAACACAGATACTGGATTTCATTAAAGAAATAGAACTTTTTCAGGGGTTAACCGATAAGGAGTTCCTCACCTTATCAGAAAGTCTTAAAGAGGCTACATTCAAACCCAACGAACTACTATTTGAAGAAAACGGAGAACGTAAAGATCTGTTCCTGATTTATGAAGGAGAGGTGAAACTATTTAAAAAGAATATCTACCAGGAAGAGAAGTATCTTTCATACTTCAATAAAGGGGATTTTCTCGGCGAAGGTAGTTGGTCAAGTGACAGTAAACATTCAACAAGCGCACGGGCTACTGAAACAACTAAAGTTCTTTCACTGGGCAAGGAATACTTTGCTCAAAATGGCACCACCGCCTTAAAGATATTATCAAATATCTCCCAGGTAATTTCGCGAAGAATGCGCCATGCCAATAACCGGATGGTAAACGCAGCAGCACAGTATGAAGCTGGTGAAACACGGGAGGAACATGACCTGTTGGGTTATCGGAACGTACCCAACCAGGCATATTATGGGATCCAGACAATGCGTGGCATAGAAAATTTTAACATAAGTGGTATTTCACTCAATTTCTATCCCATATTAATAGAATCACTTGCCATGGTAAAGAAGGCCGCAGCCAGGGCTAACCACGAGCTTAATTTATTGGATAATGATATTGCCCTCGCCATTATCACTGCGTGTTCTGAGATTATGAAAGGAAAATACCAGTTCCACTTTGTTGTTGACATGATCCAGGGTGGCGCAGGCACCTCTACGAATATGAATGCCAATGAAGTGATTGCAAATCGTGCATTGGAGATTTTAGGGAGGAAAAAGGGAGAATACGTATATTGCCACCCAAACAATCATGTTAACCTTTCCCAGTCAACGAACGATGCATATCCTACTGCTATTAAAATAGCGCTCTACAATAACAACTTAACGCTCCTTGAAACACTAAAAGAGCTGATAGCCTCTTTTAAAGCCAAAGGTGACGAGTTTAAGGATGTGCTAAAGATGGGACGCACTCAGTTACAGGATGCTGTACCAATGACACTGGGGCAGAGTTTTTTTGCCTGGGGTACAACATTGGAAGAGGAGATAGAGCGCCTGGAAGAGAATGCACGTTTGTTCCTGGAAATAAATATGGGTGCTACTGCCATTGGAACAGGAATCAATTCTGATCCTGAATATGCAGATAAAGTGGTCATGCATCTGCGGGAAATAACAGGCTTAGATTTAAAAAATGCGGAAAACCTGGTCGAAGCAACCCAGGATACAGGCTCTTTTGTGATGTATTCATCAGCGATAAAACGGTTGGCCATTAAGCTTTCTAAAATATCAAATGACCTGCGGCTATTATCCTCAGGGCCGAGAACAGGCTTGAATGAAATAAATCTTCCCCCGATGCAGCCGGGATCTTCAATAATGCCTGGAAAGGTAAACCCGGTTATACCTGAAGTTATTAACCAGATTGCCTTTAAGGTTATTGGCAATGACCTTACTGTAACGATGGCTGCAGAAGCCGGACAACTTGAATTAAATGTGATGGAGCCGGTAATCGTCCAGAGTATTTTTGAATCGGTAGAAATGATGAAAAATGGAATGAAGACATTAAACCTTCGCTGCATTCGTGGAATAACTGCCAATAAAGAAAAGTGTTTAGAAATGGTGCAGAATAGTATTGGAATCGTCACAGCACTGAACCCCGTGCTGGGTTATGAAGT
>CAYZMH010000158.1:0-3798 GCA_964479445.1 uncultured Bacteroidaceae bacterium
GGGATCGGCCGCGGGTGCCGTCACGGGTTTATGCTCGGCGGCGGTTTCAGGGACGCGCTTCCAGCCTGGCCAGCCGTCCATGAACCAGTAGTTGATCAGGAACATATTGATGAGCCAGATCATGGGGATCATGGGGAACTGCTGGGGATGGGAATACCCTTTCTGGGTACCCAGGAAGAGGTGCGAGGTCTTGTAATAGACCATGTAGAGGAGCGCTGCACCGGCGATGGTGATGAGCGTGCGAAGCAGGATGTTCACCGGGCGGCTGAATTTATTGGGCCAGTTGTTCCCGTAGAAATAGAGGAACAGGCTGGGCACGAGCCAGAATATGGCCATCTCCCCCACGTGCAGCCATCGCCAGTCGGGGGCCATAAGCCTCCGGGTACCCCGGATGGCAGGACCCCAACCCAGTTCCTGGGCGTAGTAAAGGAAGAAGGCGAGGGCGACGGCGATCACAAAAATACCGAAAAAGGAGGCCACACGCCGGAGCCAGTCTTTTTTAATCAGGTCGAACGGGTACCGTTCCCAGATGGTTTCATAGATCCAGACGATCACCGTAGCGCTCATGATCCAGGCAATGTGGAAGTTCCCCGATACTGTATTGGCAAAATCTTCCCAGTAGGGCGGGGTGATGGCGGTGAACTCCTGCCAGGGGTAGTAGAGGATCCCCATGTGGGAGTGCATGGTGATAAAGTAGATGATCATGCTGAGGAAAAAGGTGACGATCAGTACGGTGGTCCCCTTGACCGGTTGCTTCAGCTTCTGCCAGGGGGCGTTCTCGCAGGCCACCACCCAGGCCGGACTCAGCCAGGAGGCGATCGCGGCGAACATCATGATCGCCATGTAGGAGTACTCTTCGGAGTAGAACTCGGTCAGACCAAGCGCCTGCAACCGTTCCGGGTTGAAATAGGCGATTCCCAGGTTCCCCAGGATATGGACAAAGAAGCCCTGGATCAGCAGCAGCATCAGTCCGACACTGAATGCCGTCAGCACGAGCCCCTTGACCACCGGGTGGGTCCGGTTGAGCCACGAGTGGCGGAAGGGCCAGTAGTTAAATATGTAGGCCACCCAGATGAACATGATCAGGAGCCAGCGGCATACCATGTATCCTTTAAACGGGGTATAGAGCCGCATGAGTCCGCGCGGATCCTGGAAGATCCACCAGGTAACATAAAAAATTGCGAGGATAAACAGGGTGTTTACCAGCACCGGCACCGGTCCTTTCCACCGTTTCACCAGCTTGCGCTTTTCCAGCAGTAGATGTTGTTCGTTTTCCATCGTTCAGTATGAATTTAATTTACATGTTATGAGTTGTTTTCATTTGCATTCCCGGGTGGTGTCAGTTTCCTGCTGATCAGTTCCAGCATTTGCTTTTCGCTCATGGTGGCCGGATCATATCCCAGGCGCATCACCTCCAGGTAGAGCTGATCCCCGCTGAAATCAGCGACCAGGGCTGAATGCGGCGGTTTGATGCCGCTATCCTGTGGTTCTCCGGGTTCTGTCTTCAAAGGCTGCTCGTCCCGTTCACAACGGGACGTACCTTTCAACCTTCGAAGCGGGCCCATGAGAAAATCCCGTCTCGATCTTTTTTTTACCGACATGTACCTGTTTAAACGTGAACTATATGGTGTGTCCGGACCTATTTCATCAGGTCGGGCAGTTCGATATCTTCATGCTTGTAGAGCAACCTGGAAATGGAAAGGGTCATCTCCAGGGAGAGGGACTGTGCTTTCTTTTCATCCCGTTCGCTGAGTGCCTTGTAAAGATTGACATGGCGGGCAAAGATGGTGTTTCGCTCTTCCGGCGAGATCTTGTGCAGGGTATTGGCGACCAGGCTGTAGGTGGTCTCCAGGCGCTTCAGCATCATCTCGATGGTGATGTTGTGGGTTCCGCGGGCAATGATCTCGTGAAAGGATTTGTGGAAACGGACCATCTTATCGATGTTGTTCTCCAGGATCGCATGGCTGAGTCCGACCACCTGTTCCTCCAGGAGTTTCATCTCCTTATCGGTCATGCGGCCTGCCGCCAGCACCACGGCCTTTGGCTCAAAAAAGTAAAATGCCTCCAGCTGATCGGTGATGCGCTCTTTTTCCCGGTTAACATCCCCCAGGGCCTCCAGTTCATCCAGCGGTGTTTTGGATACCAGGTAGTACCCGCTGCCCGCCTTGGCCTCCAGTAACCCGCGTGCCTGCATCATCTTGATAACCCCCCGCAGGGTATTCCTGCTTGTTCCCAGTTTCTCCGCCAGGCTACGTTCCGAGGGCAACCGTCCCCCTTCAGCAATTTCCTCCTGCTTCAGGTAGGCTACCAGTTTCCCGGTTACTTCTAACTCTTTTGCGGATGAGGTTAAAACCATTTTGTTGCATTTGGCGCAACCAAAGTACCGCGATCAATAATAAAAAGCAACAATAAAGTGATAAAAAAATTAGAAATGCGTAATAAAAATGCTTATTGGTAGAACCAAAAATCGAATATGTGATTTATAACATATTTATATGTGTAAGATAGTGTCTGTTTGAATACAGCTTTTCCTGTCCCGGGCGGGGATTACATGGGGGAGGGGTGCGATCAGGATTTCCGTTTGGATCGCAGTGCTTTCCGGTAGTTTTTCAGTCCTTTGACAAAGGGTTCATAGAGCAGTTCATAATCCTTTTTCCGTTTGTCGGAGAAGGCATTGGGGGTTTTAGAGCAGAGGATCAGGATGCTTCTCAGGGTATTTCGCTCGTAGAAGGGTTTGGCGAAGTAGGAGCGGATGCCATAGGGGGTAAACAGGGCCCAGTCGATGGCTTTGATGCTGGACATGGTATCATCCACGATGAGGGAGTCCAGTTTATACTGTTCGATATTTTCCGCGATGGTTCCTTCGAACGAGAAGGATTCACCGAAGGCGAGTTTGTTGAAGCAATCTCCCACACCATATACGATCACCTGGCCTTTTTTCATCTGCACATCGGAGTAGAGGATTCCGTCGTACGGTTTATGTTTATATGGATTACGAAGGAGGGTTTCCAGGATCTTCCGCATATCGGAGAGCGGCTCCACTTTTTGGAGCAGGGAGCGGATATATTTTTTCCGCGAGTCGCTGAGGGTTTGAGCTGGTTTCCCTTCTTCGGTGAGTGATTGTTTCCCGGCGGCCAGGTCGAAGCTGTAGATCGAGATCCGCATCAATCTTTTCTCCTTAATTTTCAGGGATCGCAGCGTGGTTTTCCCCAGGAAGTGGGATTTCCCTTTGCGCTGGTAGAGGATCGTGCCTTCCCATTTTTTTTCAAAGATGATCTCCTCGATACTCTTGGTCAGTTCCCCCCGCGATTTCGGATGGACCAGGTCATAGAGGTCCATATTCCGGAACTCGTCGATGGTATAGCCAAACAACTCCTGGGCCGCGATGTTTTGTGAAATGATCTGTTTGGCGTTCATATCCACCAGTAGCACCGGGTTATCGACCAGGTTAAGCATGGTTTGCTGTTCGTCCTCTTTCCGGTTCATATCTTCTATAAGGGTAATACTGGGGGTGATATCGACGATCATTCCCAGGAAGTACCCGGGGTTATAGGAATTGGGTCCGCCGGTAAGCTTGATCCATTTATGGTCTTCTGTTCCGGTTTTAATACGTAGGACGGTAATGGCCGGTTTCCCTTCGTGGATGGATTTGATAAAGGATTCATAGAGGTGCATGTCCTGTTCGAAGATGATCTCGCTGCTCAGCCTGTGGTTTTTCAGCAGCAGGAAGGTTTTCTCCCCCAATCCTTCTATGCGGTAATCGTTGAGGTATTCGATCCGGTTTTTCACCATTTCGAT
>CAYZMH010000159.1:0-3764 GCA_964479445.1 uncultured Bacteroidaceae bacterium
AAGTCCCACGAACTCCTTGAACTGCATTTTCGGCACCTTCTTTTTGCTCCCGTCGGGCAGCAGGACCGGATCCCCGTTATCATCCATCACCGGGAACCGGATGTTGTCGTCGTAGATCAGGTGCAGGTTCAGCGATACACTGAAGTACCAGTTGATCCGTTTATCCAGGCTCATCTCCCAGTCCACGTCGATATTCTGCGGGTTATCGAAGTAGTTCGAAAAGAGGCGCAGGGAGTTGGAGATATTGAGTCCGTCCCAGACACTGATTTTGTTTTTAATCAGCAACTGTCCCCCCATCTCCTGGCGTGCCTTTTTATCGGCATCGATCCCGTGGTTGGTCTGATCGATTCCCGCGGTATCCAGTACAAAGGTGTTCTTGTAGGAGAGGGGCGAGAAGTTGAGCATGGTCTTTTTAAACGGTTTGTATTCCACCCCGACCCCCAGGGTAAAGGTGGTCGGGTTCAGGAATTTCGAGACCACCACCGAATCGTTGGGATAGTTATACCCCCTGGCCAGCTGGTTTTTCATGTAGAAAACCGTACTGAAATCGATCTTTTTCCGGATCACCTTGTTGTACTGCGAGTTGAACTCCAGCATATCGGTATTGGTGCGCAACCCATGCTCCTCGGTGATGATGGAACCGTACTTGAGCCGCGCATTGTTGGTCCATTCGGTCTCCGCCTCCTTGTTGGTATATTTGGCTTCCCCTTTGATATCCAGCATAGTGGAAAGGGAGTTCTCCCCCCCTTTGGCCCAGTTGGCGAGGTAGGTCTGGTTAAACGCCAGCGAAGTGGAGAAGTCATACGACCAGTAGACCGGGATCTCCTCCAGCTTGTCGGTCTCGGCCAGTTCCAGTTTGGGAACCACGTGGCTGATGGGGATGTCATCCACCACCACTTTCCGGATCCGGCTGATGGTCACATCGTCTTCCAGCATCAGGGTCACATCGTACTTGGACGGATTCCCCATCCAGATGGTTACCGAGTCATTGGCGTTGTTCTTCACCCAGTAGCGATGCAGCGCCCGCTCCCTTGCCGAGAGCCAGAACGCGGTCTTCCCCCCGTTGGCATCGTGGATATAGAGCGGTATGGAGTCGCGTGTAAAGGTATAATCGAGCAGTCTGTTCACCGCCATCTGCAGCGAATCGGGGAGCTGCCTGCCGGGAACCCGGTAAAAAGGGGAGGCGGTATCGGCTACCAGGGCGAGGGAGGTATCCGGAACGAGCATTGAGGCAGAGTCGGGGGCAAGCCGGTATGTCCGGACTCCCTCCCCGGTTCGTTCCGGCTGCAGCTGCATGCCCGTTACCCGGTAGAAATCAAGTCCGGCCGACTCCAGCAACAGGGTGTCGATGATGGTCTCCGGGACGGTATCCCTGGTAAGCAGGGTGGTATCCCGCCGTTGCAGGGCATAGCGTTCACCGGTAGCGGTTGTATGGTAGGAATCCGGGATGGAGTCCTGTGCATTCTCCAGCGTATCTGAAGTGGGACCGGGGAGGTCCTGTGCGTGGGAGGTGGTATCCCGACCGTGCAGGAGGGAGTCGATCATCCGGTCGATGTAGTCGGGTTGCCTTTCTGCCCAGGTCGTATCGGTAAGCGTGGTATCCACGGTGCGCTCCACCACCCGCGTCCGGGTGATGAACGGATCCCGTTCCAGGGTGGTCGTATCGATAACCAGCGTGGTGTCGTTCAGCCACCTAACCGGCAGGGTGTCGTTGCGGATGAAGGCGATCTGCCGGATCTCCACCGAGTCATAGGGAAAACGTGCCAGCCGGCCCCGGGCACTATCGAACGGTTCGCTGTACTGGTACAACAAATGTTCCAGGGAGAGGCGCATGGGTTCACCTTCCGGCCTCCAGAGGCTGTCGTGCTTCATCAGTTCCCGGAGGTAGGCTGAGGCTTCTTCCGGACTCATTTCCTGAACCGTGGTGTCCGGTGCGGCAACCGGGGTGTCCGTCCCCGTCCCTGTTTGTCCGTAAAGCGTCCCCGCGATGAGCGAAGCGCAGAGGATGATACATATATGTCGCATAGCGTGATGGTTGAGTATACGTGGTTCGCACCTGCGTGCGATCTTTTTTATTAACGGCAGGTCTGACCCGCTTATTTTGCCGGACTCCGACCTTTCGCGCCTGAAATTAACACCATCTGCCTCCCCGGCAAAATGTTCCGTGTAAATTTTCAGCCGGTCCGGATGAGATATAACCGGTTTTACCGGCTCGTTCACACGATACGCGAAATCTTTACTACTTTTAAGGATAAATTGATTGCCATGAAATACATGCTATTGCTATTGACGGTAACCATGCTGCTATTGGGCCGGGGATGCAACCAGAACAACCGGTACGGGGCGTATGAGCAGCAACCGCTTACCTTCACCTCGGAGCCTGCACCGGAATGGACGGCGCTTATGCAGCGAACCAGCGGATGGTTTGCTGCCGACGGGATTTTTTCCATCCCGCTGGATGGTTCGGAAAGCCAGGGCGGACCAGGGAGGGAAACCCTTTTTATATTCAGCGACACGTATGTGGGGGAGGTGATCGACAGTGTTCCGCAGCCGGGAAATGTAATGGTAAATAACAGCGCGGCATGGCTCAGCGGAAGCGAGCCGGTCGAAGAGCGCATCACCTTCACTTATCATACTGATGCCGATGGAGATCCCACCTCCTATTTTGTGCCCGGCAACGCTGTTTCAGAACCGGAAGACTATTTCTGGCTGGGCGATGGATTTGTCCATCCCGCCAGGGATGGAGCGCTCTACCTGTTTGCTTATCATGTGCAGAAAACCGGACCCAACGTGTTTGATTTCGAGCAGGACGATGTGGTGCTGCTCAGGATCCCCGAGCCCACGGAGGAAGGCCTTTCGCGATATGAGCAGATGCCCACCGGGTTGGGTTTCGTGCATCCCGATCACGGGCGGGTCTATTTTGGCAGCGGAGTGTTTGTAAATACCCGCGGGGCGGATGCACCGGATCCGGATGGGTATGTCTACATATACGGTATCATGGAGGGAGAGAAATCATTGGTGACGGCCCGGGTACGGCCCGGGGCTATCGAGGAATTTGACCGGTGGAGGTTCTGGAACGGATCTGACTGGGTGAAGGATCACCGGGAGGTGGCACCCATTACCAACAGCGTATCCAATGAGTTGAGCGTCACTCCCACAGGCGACGGGCGCTACCTTCTGACGTTTACCGTGCTGGGGATATCGGATAAGATCGGGATCCGGGTGGGAGATAGCCCGGTGGGGCCTTTCGGGAAGATTCACCAGGTGTATACATGCCCGGAATATGCCGAAAGAGGGTTACTGCCCTATAACGCAAAAGCTCATTATCACCTGTCGGAGCCAGGCAAACTGCTGGTCAGCTACAACACCATTACCGAGAACTTCTGGGAGGATATCCAGCAGGATGCCACCATATACCACCCGCGGTTCGTATGGGTGCATTATAACGAGTCGTCCCGGTAAAGTTTCCGGATTGCCCGGCCCAGGTCACGGGAGAAACGAACGGCCGATTCATGCTCCAGGTGGTTGCCGTCGTACGTTCGGTATCGGCCTGGGTCCACTTCAACCCATTTTGCCCCGCAATCCAGGAACCGTTTTTTGAATGCCTCCACGGAGAAACCGCTCAGGCTGTCCTCCAGGTGTTGCAGGGTGTAAGATGCCGGGGTTCTGAATCCCACCACCCCGATCCCCTGGCTGGTCCATTCCCTGATAGTGCGAAGGAAGCCTTCGGTTTGCACCGAATCCCACTGGTTGTTGATGAAGGC
>CAYZMH010000160.1:0-3713 GCA_964479445.1 uncultured Bacteroidaceae bacterium
GCGTCTCTGCGTCTCTGCGTGAGATGATCTCTGCGTGAACCAACCTGCGCCTCTGCGTGGAATAAGAAAACCCGGGGGATCCCCCCGGGCTTCTTGCCCAAACGGTTATGCTACCGTATAAGCTAACTAACCAACCAACCAACTAACTAACCAATTAACTAACTAACTAACTAACTAACCAACCAATTAAACATGCTTTAATAATCTATGAACCAGAGCGATTCTTGTTTCTTCTGTTTTTATTAATTCCAGAACACTGTTTTATCTTTTCCCATAATAAAGGTGAGCGTTCCTCCGTTCATGATAGCCTGGTGCGACAGGAACGGTTCTGTAACCTTCTCCCCGTTCAGCAGTACTTCCTGTACGTAGGGATTATCGTCAGACCGGTCCG
Source organism: uncultured Bacteroidaceae bacterium (assembly GCA_964479445.1). Lineage (GTDB taxonomy): Bacteria > Bacteroidota > Bacteroidia > Bacteroidales > CAYZMH01. The sequence goes on from CAYZMH010000160.1 coordinate 392, forward strand.
TTGCCTCAATGGTAAACGTGTTTCCGTTATCCAGATTCAATGTCACTTTATCAAATGAGGGACGGCCGATGGAGTAAACCGGGTCACCCGGACAAACGGGATAGAAGCCCATGGAATTTAAAATATACCAGGCCGACATCTGTCCGCAGTCCTCATTTCCTACCAGTCCGTCGGGCTGATCGGTGTAGAAATCTTCCACGATATGGGAAACGAGCTCCTGGGTGCGCCAGGGTTTGTCCACGTAATTAAATAAATAGGTGATATGGTGACTGGGTTCGTTGCCGTGGGCGTACTGACCGATCAGTCCGGTTATGTCTGCCGATTTGTTTTCACCGATTACTTCAGAGGTGATGGTAAAGAGCGAATCCAGTTTCTGACTGAACGCTTCTTGTCCCCCCATGAGTTCCATGAGTCCGTCTACGTCATGCGGAACATACCAGGTCCATTGCCATGCATTTCCCTCAACATACGGCGTTTCCCAGTGTGACGAGTGGCGGGGATGAAACGGGGTGTCCCAGGTGCCGTCTAACCTCTTGCCGCGCATAAAGCCTGTTTCCGGATCAAAATATTGTGCATAGCGCTCGGAACGGTTGAAAAACTCCTTTGCAATGCTGTCGCGCCCAAGTTCCTCAGCCATCGTGGCTATGGCCCAGTAATTATAGGCAAATTCCAGGGCTTTTGAGACCGATGCACCCTCAAGATCACACGGTATGAACCCGTATTCTTCTTCGTACAACTTGGCCTTGGGCATCAGGTTACCCCAGGGTTGATCAAACGGATAGGAAATATCCTTGACTGTGTCATATTTTACACTGTGGATAATGGCCTCCAGGGCTTTTTCCGCGTCGAAATCCTGCTGCCCTTTGGTGTAGGAGTCCACGATTACCGAAACGGCATGCGATCCGATCATGGTACCGGTGTAATTCGATGCCAGTTCCCACATGGGCAGGATGCCTCCTTCGTCATACTTGCGCAGAAGGGTTCGCACAAGCTCCTGGTTGAATTCCGGCCTCAGGATGGAGAAGAGCGGATGCAGGGCCCGGTGGGTATCCCACAGGGAAAATACCGTGTAATTGGGATTGTCAGAATTGTAAATCTCCTGGTCCATGCCCCGGTAGGATCCATCCACGTCAGAGTAGATCCCAGGGAACAGGAAGGAGTGGTAAAGGGCGGTATAGAATTTCCGTTTCTCAGCCTCATCATCAGTCTCCACGGCAACAGCCGATAATTGCTTTTCCCATTCACGTGCGGCCTGTTCTTTTACATAATCAAAGTCCCAGCCATTGACCTCCAGGTTGAGGTTGCTGATGGAACCCTGGTAACCGACTCCGCTGATGCCCACTTTGGCAAGCAACTCTTCACCTTTATCGGTGGAAAAGTTCAGTTTTACTTTTACATTCTTGCCGGAGAATTCCTTGATCCCTTTCTTCTTCTCATTATTCACGTATATTTCTGCCTCAAAGGGTTTGGAAAACTTCGCAGTAAAATATACATAGTGGTTTTTTGCCCATCCGCGGGTAACCTTCAATCCCTGTATCTCCCTTTCATTTAGGATTTTAATTTCATGAAGCGGATTGGCATGACCGTGGATGGTATGTGTGAGGTCAATGATAATACCTGCTTCCTCTGATTCCGGGAAGGTATATCGGTGCAACCCTGCGCGCCTGGTGGCAGTGAGCTCTGCCTCGATGCCGTAATCGGAGAGGGTTACGCTGTAATATCCGGGAGTGGCTGTTTCGCTATCCCTGCTGAACCGGGAGCGGTATCCTGAATCCGGTTGCCCGGCCTTGCCTGCATCAAGGGAAACGGAGCCGGTGAAAGGCATGAACAGAATATCCCCGTAATCGCCGATCCCGGTTCCGCTTAAATGGGTATGGCTGAAGCCAAGGATCGAAGAGTCGGAATAGTGGTATCCCGCACAGGCATCCCATCCCAGGGTGCGGGTGTCCGGACTCAGTTGGACCATCCCCGAGGGCAGTGCTGCACCGGGGAAGGTGTGTCCGTGAAAATCTGTTCCGATGAATGGATCTACATAATCCAGTACGCTGGTTGCAGCTTCTCTGGCATCCTTGTTACAACCTGAAAATAAAAGAATTAAAGCGGTTAACCAGGTAAATGCAAGTACGGGGGTGAATTGTTTGCTCATGTGTTTTAAGAATATAATCGTAAATAAAAGGAGTGATAATTAAAAAAGAATTAATAAATGATTAACGCTATATAATTATTTCTGAAAATGGTCTGAAAAGGGAGAAGCACCCATGGGAAATATCATTCATGGATGTTCATTTTCAGAATCTGCTGAAAATTGTTTGAGTAATTTTCGCCGTACAGGGTTTGGTATTCTTTTTCAAACCGGGAGTAGGCATTCCGGGCGAGTGAATGTTTGCCCAATTTAACCAGTAACTGACACTTGATGATCATAGCTTCCTCGTTGACCAGGTCGAAGTAGAAAATGGCATTGGCAAGGTGGATCAGGAATTCCGGATCATCAGTTTGCTCATGCTGCCGGATATAGGAAAGGATGCGGTCGATCACATCATTGGATGTCTCTGCCTTGAATTCATCCAGCCATTCTGCATTGATATTGGAAAGTAAAGGCCCGTCTTTAATGATCTTGAGAAGATCTTTTATGAGAGGTTTTTGAAGTGGGGGAGGCTGCTGCATCAGGTGCAGGAAATGATGATAATCAATATAAACCTCCTCGCTGTTGAAGGTGAATTTCCAATAGCCCGTTTCTTTGGATATTTTACAATCTCCCACCTGGGATAAAAGCATCTTGAGTTTGGCGATGTTCACTGCCCGGTTGTTACGGGCTGATTGCTCTGATTTGTCAAACCAGAATACTTCGTAAAGTTTTTTTGGAGATACGCCCTTGTTGTGAGTCAGCGAATTTAGCATAATGTAGAGAAAGAGTTCCTTTAACAGGGGGGTGAAGGAGCTCGTAATATCCTCTCCATTTTTATCAATTACCTGGAATCCGCCAAAAATAAATATTGAACTGGACCGGGTAGTTTCTTCTGCCTGGGTGTAGCCCGGCTTCTGCTTCTGAACGGTTGCTTCGGAAGGCATTTCGGGTTGCGCCTCATTTTCAATCTCCGGAGTTTTTCGCTGCTTCCCCCATCGAATAATGAACAGGGTAATAACAGCTACTGCCATAACACCTGCCCCTACCAGTATGATCCAGAAAAGCAGCTTCCCCTGTTCTTCTTCCGGTAGCTCCTCTTCGGTCACCGGCAGAGGAGGATATTTGATCTCGTGGATATTCACCTCTGTAATGCCCTCGTCGTAAAACGATGTGACTGCCAATAGGTTATTCTCGGTC
>CAYZMH010000161.1:0-3631 GCA_964479445.1 uncultured Bacteroidaceae bacterium
CGCCAGGGTTCGAACCTGGACTCTTCTGATCCAGAGTCAGATGTGTTGCCAATTACACCACGGGTCAGTGCGGCCACAAAAATACAAAATTTTTCATTTTTGCAACACTCCTTCACCCCTTCAACATCATTGCGTCTCACTCACCCCCGTGGCGGTAGCGGTTTAAACCTTCAGCTCCCAGCCGGCTTCGTACTCGCGGCCCCAGTGTTTCTTCATCAACTGGCTGTCTTTCATCCGCCCGGTGGCAGTGTCCAGCTCCAGTAAGCGGTTGGTCTTCCATGCAATATTGCTCAGCAGCAGCATGTTGATACTCACATTGCCCTCTTCAATGGGCGAATGCAGCGGGGTGCCTTCGCGGATCGCCCCGATCAGGTTTCCGAAATGCCGGTGGGTCATATTTCCGCCACCCATGGTACCCATGGATTCGTTCTCTTCTCCCGACTTGTAGGTATCCACTACCTCTCCACTCTTTGTCATCACCTCGTATCCATCCCGGTCCACGATCACCGATCCTTCGGTCCCCACGATGAGCGATCCCCTGCCGCGGTTGTAAAACTTCGCCGCGTTGCAGCTCTTGCCTTCCCAGCTGATCATCTTCCCATCGTAGTTGAAATTGGTGATCAGGGTATCGTAAAACTCCCAGTCATCCTGGTAGTGATACCTACCGCCATTTGCCGTGATGGTTTGGGGATGCCCCACATCCAGTGCCCAGCGGCATACATCCACCTCGTGGGTGGCGTTGTTGAGCGTCTCCCCGGTTCCCCAGTGCCAGAACCAGTGCCAGTTGTAAGGGTGCACGTTATCTTTGTAGGCACGTCTCGGGGCCGGACCCTGCCACAACTCCCAGTCAAGATACGACGGCACCGGCACCTCTTTTCCCACGCCAATGGACCCGCGCTTATTGGAATACCACGCTTTGGCATAATAGACATCCCCGATCAGACCGTCATGGATCTGCTTGACAATGTGCTGTGTATGATTTGAAGAGCGCTGCTGGTTCCCCATCTGCACGTACTTTCCGTATTTTTTCTGTGCCTCAATGAGCAGCTCCCCTTCACGCGGATTGTGTGAACTGGGCTTCTCCAGGTAGACATGCTTCCCGGCCTGGAGCGCGGCAATGGCCATGGGCGCATGCCAGTGTTCGGGCGTGGCAATGGTGATCACATCCACGTCCTTGTCCTCCAGGATCTTCCTGAAATCCTTCTCCCACTTGGGCTTCTTACCGCCCTTCTCTATGGCCAGCTGCGAAGCCTCTTCAAAATACCGGTCGTCCACGTCGCAGATGTGGGTGATCCGCGTATTCTCATTGGCCGCGATGGAATTTATATGTGCTTTCCCGCGGCTCCTCACGCCCAGCACAGCAAAATTGACCCGGTCGTTTGCTCCGAGAATGGAGTCCCGGCCATAGGAAAACATCGGCGCAGCCGCCAGGGCCGAGGCGGTCAGCGCACTATTCTTAATAAACGTACGTCGTGTAGTGCTCATGATGATGTATTGTTAGTTTCAGAAAAAGTGATTTCCCCGTAAAATTAAAAGAATCCCTCCAAGCTGCAAAAAAAGCTTCACAGCCATGTTCCAACCGTCATTTTTCGTTCCGGGTATCCCCTTATTCTTGCTTTCGGTTACCCGGAACGTACCTACAACGCCTCGTCCAGGTCGCGGGTACGCTCTTCACTCCCGGGTAGTCGGGGCAACGGTTCGCTTGGCACCGCCTCATACCAGAAGGTAGCGGCCGACCAGTCATCCTCGCGTTCGTAGAGGCAGCAACCGATCTGCTGGATGGTGACGCGGCACGACTCCTTCCAGTAAACCGGATCGGGAATGTGCCAGCGGTACATGGAGATGTAGTGCCGGTTCATCATCACGGAGTCCTCGCGGGGGATGTCCCACGCAATCACCGTGCTGTCGGATACATACCTCAGGTTACACCCGTGGTAATCGAAGGTGGTCTGCTGGATGCCGTACGACAGTCCCACGTAATCCTCGCTGCCGGTTCCGCAGATCGTCGGGAAGTCGGTGTCCCCGTCCATGTAAATCTTCACCTCACCTTCGCCCCACCATCCGGGATGAAGCGTGCGCACCCCAATGAGCGAACCCATGAACCGTCCCCTGCCCGCGCGCCGGGGCATCAATACGAAATCTTCCTTCAAAGTGGTGGGATTCTCACGCCGAAAACAAACATGCAGGCGACCCACATCGTCGGGATGATCCTCGTTGATCGTATAATCCACCTGGTAGAAGAGGGTGAATCCCAGCTCCGATCCGTTGGACAGGGTGATCCGTGCGCTTTCACGGAACGGCATGGGAAGCCAGAAATTGAGCGCCCCGTTCTCCCCCACCGAATGGATGGCCGACTGGTACGAGGTGATCCTGGAATGGGCAAATCCCATGAAATCCCCCAGCGGACACTCGATGCTCGGGTGTTCCTGTCCGTCCCAGTACACCCTGATCACCGTGCTCCGTAATAGTTTTTTGCGGTCAGGATGAGGCTCCATCCAGCTGAAATCCATCCACTCACCGGTCATCCAGATATGGCGGACGGTGCCCGTGCCCTCCACGTCGAAGAGGACTACCTCCTCGCCGGGCCCGATAAACCGGTTGGGAGCCCCCTTGCGGCCCACCCCCAGCTCGCTGGCAGCTTTCCCGCCCTCGCCCGGGGCGCCGGTGGGGTTTTCAAAGGAGACGGACCGTGATTCCACCTCCGTACTGAGATCGTAAAGCGCTCTGCCCGGTTGCTCCTGGGCCGTTGCCAGGACAACCATGCAGCTGACAATAACGATGGATAGCGTTGTGCGTTTCATAGTAATCGGGATTTTATACCCCAAGGTACGCAAAATGATCCGATCCCCCGATTCCTGAGATTTTTCTGTATCTTTCACATCCCAATCGGGGGTAACACCATGTACACCTACGAAAAATACAACCTGCAACTCTTCCCCTGGTTCCTGGTGCTGGTGGGAGCCGGACTGGCGGTAGCCGGAATGTACGCGGAAGCGGCCCTCTTCGGAACCCCGGGAGCCCTCACCTGCATTTCGTTCAAGGGATTGAACATCGATCCGGAAACCCGGCGGATCCGCCGGTACAACCGGTTCCTCTGGTTCTATTTTGGCAGGTGGGCCCCCTTTTCAAACCCCCAGTACGTCACCGTGGTACGCATCAAGCTCAGCTCTGCCCGCGTAGCACCCCTCCCTTTCCTGGTCCTGCCCCAGGGAAAGTCGGCCAGTTCCTACAAGATGAACCTGGTGGTGGACGGACCGGAGCGGTATTACTCGCTCACCTACGGCCAGCGTCATGTAATGATGGAAGAGGCCCTGAAGATCGCCCGGTTACTCGGGGTGAAGGTCCTTGATTACACCACCCACGAAAAACAGTGGATCACCCCCTGATTCCAGTGAAACAGCAACGCTCACCTGCCGGTCAATCCCCGCAACAGGCGCAATGGATCGCCCCCCACCGATCAGGTAATGAAACCGACCAGGGTACCTCCGCTCCTTACAGGAAAGACACGGTGCATCCGGGGGATAACTTTACAACAAACCAGTGAATTTTTGATCCGATGAACCGGTAAAGCCGACAATCGAGTAGGCAGCAGGGCTCACGCCCTGCACCTCTCGCACCACCGTACATACGG
>CAYZMH010000162.1:0-3610 GCA_964479445.1 uncultured Bacteroidaceae bacterium
GGGTGCAACGGAGGATATGATTACACGTCTCGCACTGGATATAATTTGAATACCCCCGCCTGTTCTGGAAAAGGATCACCTGGTTCCCTCCCGACAGGGCATCATCCATCGCCTCCAAAAGCTGCGGGGTGAAGTGGGACTTCATCTGTTTCCGTTTCCGTGCCTGCCGGGTATCCGCCAGGACAATTTGCGGCAATGCGACATTCCCGTAACGGCTCTCCAGCCTGACAAGTCCGTATTTCCCGCTCCGCCCGTTATAAAGCGATTCGAAAGACGGGGTAGCCGTACCGAGTAAAAGTTTTGCCCCGCTGTATAATCCCAGGATAGCTGCAGCATCACGGGCATGGTAACGCGGGGCCGGATCCATCTGTTTGTAGGTTGTCTCATGTTCTTCGTCCACGATGACCAGACCCGGGTTGCGAAAAGGGAGGAAAAGCGCCGACCTTACCCCCAGGATCACCTGGTAGGGAGGCTTTTCAGTCATACCCGCCAGGTTCCGGTACACTTCGGTCCGTTCCGCATCCGAATAGCGACTGTGATAGACCCCCACCCTGTTACCGAAGACCCGCTTCAGCCGGTTGATGATCTGGGTGGTCAGGGCAATCTCCGGTAACAGGTACAATACCTGTTTGCCCTGTTCGATCTGTTCCTGCATCAAATGAATGTAGATCTCGGTCTTACCGCTGGAGGTCACCCCGTGCAACAACACCACCGGGTTTACTTTAAAGGCCTCACGAATCTCTTCATGCGCCTTCTCCTGGTCTGCCGTAAGCGGAACCGGCAGGGAAAGCTCCCCGGGTTGCTCGTTGGAATGGATTCTCGATACCCGCTTTTCGTAAACGGTGAGTATGCCTTTTTTTACCAGGGCCTGGATCGCATGGGAAGCAACCCCCTCCCCGGTCATCTCCTTCCGGGTTACCTCACGCGGCTCCGGCGGATCCAGGTAACGACCCGAGAGACGAAGGAATTGTTCTAGTGCAAACTGCTGGGCAGGAGCCTTCTCCAGGTGGTCCAGGGCACTGACCAGCTTCTTTTCACGGTCCATCTCCCCGGGCAACCCGATGCAGGAGATCCTCATGGGCCGGTAGCCCGGATCCACTTCTGCTTCCCCGCTCCAGCTTTCCGATTTCAGACCATGCGGCATGGCCGCCTGCAACACCTCGCCGGGGGTGCACATATAATACGAAGCAATCCAGTCCCAGAACTGCAGATGCAGAGAAGTAACCAGCGGAGCATCGTCCAGGACCTTTTCAATGGGCCTGGCTTCAAATTGTTCCGGCGGATCCCCGTGAACCCGCCTGATGATCCCGGCATAATGTTTTGACTTCCCGAGGGGGACCATCACCCGCATCCCCTCTGTAGCCCGCTGCTGCATCCCTTCCGGGATACAGTACGTAAGCGTGCCCTTCAGCGCAAGCGGAACGATCACCTCGGCAAATACTTCCATAGGTTAAAAATACGACAATGAAGGGCAAACCCATAACGATGGATGGGAAAATGCAGCTTCCCACCTGTAAAAGCATACAGGAAACACGATCAAAAACGTGAAATGGTGTAATAAATCAGATGGAGAGGATCTCAGCCATCTGGAGCTGCTCGGGATTCACCTTTTTCTTCAGTTTGATCACCTTGCTGAAGGGCACCTGGTCAATCTCGTTGTTATGCATGCCGATCATCACACTCTTCTGGTCATCCATGAGCGCCTCCACGGCAGCATACCCAAACTTGCTGGCAGTCACCCTGTCGTAGGCAGAGGGGGTTCCACCCCGCTGAACGTGCCCGAGGATCGAAACCCGTACGCTGTACTCCTTGAAATCGTTCTTTACCTTCTCGGCAATACCAAAGGCCCCTCCCGATTTCTCCCCTTCGGCAACGATGACAATATTACTCGATTTCTTACGCTTGAATCCTTTTTCCAGGTAATCCTTGAGGCCCTCTACCTGGCCCTCCACCTCCGGGATGAGGATCGCTTCAGCACCGCATGCCACCCCCGACCGCAGTGCAATAAACCCGGCATCCCTTCCCATCACCTCGATGAAGAACAGGCGGTTGTGGCTACTGGCGGTATCGCGGATCTTGTCTACCGCTTCCACCACCGTATTCAATGCGGTATCGTACCCGATCGTGTAATCGGTCCCGTTAATATCGTTGTCAATGGTTCCGGGGATACCCACAAACGGGATATCATAAAATTCATCGCAAAAGACCCTTGCACCGGTCAGGGAGCCGTCCCCGCCAATCACCACCATGGCATCAATATTTTCCGATTTGAGGTTTTCATAGGCCTGGCGCCTTCCCTCCGGAGTAAAAAACTCTTCGCTCCGTGCGGTCTTCAGAATGGTACCCCCCTTGGAGAGGATATCACTCACACTGTAAACCTTCAGGTTGATAAAGTGCTTGAATATCATACCATGATAGCCATGGCGTATCCCAACCACTTCCAGTCCGTGATATATCGCCGTACGCGTCACGGCCCTGATGGCCGAATTCATTCCCGGAGCATCTCCCCCGGATGTAAGAATACCGATTTTCTTTATCCTGGTCATTATTCAAATAATTGAAAATAAGACATATAAATTGTTGCAAAAATAAGGAATTAATCCAAGGATTAATCCTGCAACCGTAAATTTTTAATTAAATGTATGTAAAGGATTGCACACAGAAGGCACCTCAACCAGACTATCCACCTGCAAGACACTACCCCTGTACCATTCAATCCGCTCTCAATCCTTCATGGCCATCTCCTTCAAATCCCGCCAGGTGTGACCGTACCTTTTCCAGCAACCACATCGGCGTGGATGTAGCCCCGCTGATCCCGATCAATTGTTTCCCCTCCAGCCAGGCAGGCTCAATCTCCTCCGGGGATGATATCCAGTGAGTATCGGGATTCAGGCTCCTGGCGTATGCGCAGAGCATTTTCCCGTTGGAAGAGTCCTTCCCGCTCACAAAGAGCAGACAATCATGGCGTTTGGCAAAAGACTTTAACGCCGGCTTCCTTCGTTTCATCTGGTGACAAACGGTGCAATGCGCTTTTAAAGGCGACTGGGAATCACCCTTCAGCCGGTTTTTTAATCCCTCCTCCACTTCCCGGAATCCATCGGGATCCATGGTTGTTTGTGAATAGAGATGCACCTGCTTTCCGGCCGGAACCTGCTCCAGGTCCTCCACGCCGGTTACCAGGATCGCCTCACCTCCGGTCTGCCCGATCAGCCCGGTGGTCTCGGGATGACCCTCCTTGCCGTATATCACGATCACCTCCCGCCCGGCATCCATCGATTCAACCTGCCGGCGAATTCGTTCCTGGAGTTTCAGCACAATGGGACACGTGGCATCGATCACCCGCAGGCCAAGTTCCTTCGCCTTCCGGTAAGTCTCCGGCGGCTCCCCGTGCGCCCTGAACACCACCGGGGCACTCCCCGCTTCCGGCAACCGGCTGTGATCTATAGTGATGATACCCAGCTCTGCCAGCCGCTCGGTCTCCCGGTTGTTGTGCACCATGGCACCCAGACTGTACACCGGTTTTCCCTCTTCAAGCAACTCCTCCGCCCGCGCAATAGCCATCTCCACGCCCCGGCAAAAACCCGCCGAAGGATCAATGTTAATCTGCCTC
>CAYZMH010000163.1:0-3519 GCA_964479445.1 uncultured Bacteroidaceae bacterium
TTGTATCTTGTCAGGTTCCACCAATCTTGGAATCTTGCCCAGGGCAAGGGTGATTCCGGTGATCAAAAGGGCCAGAAAACCCAGGGTTGGCGCTATTTCCGGCCAGCCAAACAGGATTTGATCTTTTTCATAGACCGCATCCACCAGCCACCAGCGTTCGATCCACATACCGGCCAGGATCATGGCCGAGACAACTCCCAGGAAGACGGGGTTGCGCTTCGACCAACCACTGACCAGCAAGGGGATGGGCCCCAGGTAAACCATCACCAGGAGCAGATAGCTGATGCTTACCCAGGCAAAGTTGTACCGGGGTATGATGAAGCTGGTCATATGGGGCTGGTTCTCATACCAGCTGGGCAACAGCTGACTAAACATCAGGTAAGTGGTCAGCAGGCAAAAGGCGAATACCAGTTTGCCGATGGTGCGCAGGATCCGGGTGTCGGGCTTCCCGGATATGATTGAGATGAATGCCCAGGCTGCTGCAGCAAGGTATAAACTGCTGACGAAATAGTAGCTGCCCACCACCATGCTCTTCCAATGCAGGTCGAGGGGCATAATCAGGTCAAAACCCACCAGCGAGAAGGTCAGGGCATAGACGAATACCAGCCAGCCGCCATAGACATGCTTTTTGGCACTGCGCCTGTTCTTAAGAAAAAGCCAGGCCAGAAACCAGAATAAAAGTTGCATGATCAGGTTCCGGGCAAACAGAAAGGTATTGTTCAGCCACCCCGCATGATGCGCTTCGGGTTCGAGCCAGGGCACCCAGTTTTGTGATCCGGCCCAGAGAACGATCAAAGCCAGCAGGGAAGGCACGGAGAATGAGAATCCTGCCCAGCAAAATTTCTCCAGCGAGCCCATCCAGTCTCCTCCCGCGGTGACAATGATAGCAGGCCAAACCACCAGTCCTGCAGCAAGGGAAGTGAAGAAAAGGTAGTTGATCAGGAAGGCGCGCCATACCCTGGGTGCCTGATCGCCTCCCAGTTGCAGGGCCCAGAAGATGATCATGATGGCGGCGATCACAGCTGTGACCCCCGTGATGATGCCTGTTTTTCTATTGTTGTTGGTCATGTTCTTCTTCGGGTTCAAAGGGTTTGATGATGTTTTGTATATCTTTTTCCTCCCCGGGCTCATACCCTACCAGCAGTCCGTATTTATCCACGCCAAAGCTGGGGTGGTACCAGGGATGAAGCTTTCTCTTGTATAAACCGGTATAATACATCACCGAAATGAAGTTGGCCAGGGCGGCAAACAGGATCATCAGCTCAAACATAACCAGGGTGTAGGGCAACAGGGAATCGGGCGCTTTGCCTCCCAGGAAAATGTCGTAGATGCCGGCTGTGCCAATAGTTAAGAAGAATCCTGCCACCAGTCCGGCCAGGGCTCCGGCCAGGGTCCAGTAACCGACCGGGCTCTTTCCGGTACCCAGGTGCTTTTCTACTTCGTTGAGCTTGGTGGGCGAGAAGGTTTCCATGTTCCTGTGGCCCGCCTCACACATTTGCTTGACGCAATGGGTCAGGGAATGTTCCGAGGAGAAGACGAACAGCTTCTTGCGCATGCCTTTCCATAGCTCCGGCTCCCTGCGCGTACCCAGGCATTCATCTTGAGCGGGTATCTTCCCGATCAGCAGGTATTCCTTGTAGTCGGCCAGGGGTATGACGGGCAGAAACCGGGAAAAACCGATGAAAAACAGGAAGAAGAAGGCAAACATGCCCACGGTCACAGCCATCTCTACCCAGGAAGGTTGATATGATCCCCAATTGTGGGGCAGGAAGTCGTGGGCCTGGGCGCTTACTACGATGAAGTAACGTTCAAACCACATGCCGATGTTGATCAGGATGCCGGCGACAAAGAGCCATTTGATGTTGCGCCTTACCCGTTTGAGAAAGAAGGTAAGGGGTACGGCGATATTCAAAGCCACCATCATCCAGTACATCCACCCCATCTCTCCGAACATCCTCCATTGCGTGAATTGTATATGCAACTCGCTGCCGCTGTATATTTCGATGAGTGGCTCGACAATATAGGTATATGCGATGATCAGGGTGGTGACCAGGATGGTTTTGGCGATCATCTCCAGGTGCCAGTCGGTGATGACCTGTTTGAGGTTAAACCACGCGCGCATGGGTACCAAAAGGATTAAAGCCATAGACAACCCGGAATGGATGGCCCCGGCAACGAAGTAGGGGGGGAAGATCGAGGAGTGCCAGCCCGGCAGGATGCTGTTGGCAAAGTCCCATGAGACGATTGAATGAACAGAAACAACCAGGGGGGTGGCCAGGGCGGCAAAAAGCAGGTACGAGCGGTTGTAGTGGCGCCATTCGCTGAGGGTTCCGGTCCATCCAGCGGAGAGTGCGCTGAAGAGCTTGGTGCGCCAGAAACTTTTGCCGTATTGACTCTTAAAACGATCCCGTGCAGCAGCGGCATCCGGAATCAGCCCAAAATAGAAGAACAACACGCTTACTGTAAGATAGGTCAATACGGCGATCACATCACCCACCAGCGGGCTCATGAAGTTGGGGAACAGATCCCGTTGATTGGGATAGGGAAGGATGTAATAGAATACCCATACCCGCCCCAGGTGGATCAGTGGAAAAAGCCCGGCGGTCATCACGGCGAACACCGTCATGGCCTCTGTGGCGCGTGATACGGCATCCCTCCACTTGGAATGCGCCAGGTATAACACGGCAGAAATCAGGGTGCCTGAATGGGCTATACCTACCCAGAAAATAAAATTGGTGATGTACGTGCCCCAGCCTACCGGATGATTGATGCCTGTGGATCCTAAACCCACCTCGGTCTGATAGGTCCAGGCAGCTATGCCGGCACCGGCGATCAGAAGCAATACCCCCAGGATCATGAAATATCGTCGACCCGGCATTTTTAACAGATCCAGGATCAGGGTGTTCACCCCTTCGAAAGACAGTTCTTTTTTGTGTGGACTATTCACGGGTATTAAGTTTTTATTCTTATTTTCTTTAAATAGATCACAGCGGGTTTGGTATTGAGCTCGCCCAGCAGCTGATACCTTCTTCTGTCTTCGTAAAGCTGTCGAACACGCGAATTCTTGTCATGCAAATCCCCAAAGACGATGGCATCCGTAGGACAGGTCTGTACGCAGGCCGGCTGTATCTCCTGGTCCCGGATCGCCCGGTTTTCTTTTTTGGCCGTTTGTTGCACACTCCTGATCCGCTGAACGCAGAAGGTGCATTTTTCCATCACCCCATGATCTCTGACGGTTACGTCGGGATTGAGCTGCAGGTTGGTGGGGAATTCATGCTCATGGCGCACCCAGTTGAACCGGCGTACCTTGTAGGGACAGTTGTTGGAGCAGTAACGTGTTCCAATACAGCGGTTGTCAATTTGGGCATTGAGCCCTTCTTCGGTATGTACGGCAGCAAAAACCGGACATACCGGCTCGCAGGGAGCATTGTCACAGTGCTGGCAGGGAACAGGAAGGAACCCTGTGCGGTGTTCATCCATCTTATAAGGGGTCACCTTGAGCCAGCTCATCTCCCGGCC
>CAYZMH010000164.1:0-3490 GCA_964479445.1 uncultured Bacteroidaceae bacterium
CTTTTTTCAGCCTCTTTTTCAGCTGCTCCTCATCATCGGTGCCGCGTGCACGCAGCCGCTCTTCCATTACCTCCAGGGATGGCGGCCGGACAAAAACTGCCAGTGCACGTACCCCGTAATAGCGCTTCAGGTTCAGCCCTCCCTCCACATCGATATCGAAAAGCACATGAAATCCCTGCTCCAGCAACCGGTCCACCTCGGAGCGCAGGGTGCCGTAATATTGACCCGGATAGACCTCCTCCCACTCCAGGAAAGCTCCCTGTTCTATTTTTTCACGGAATGATTCCCCGGACAGGAAATAGTAATCTTTGCCATGCACTTCATTGTCTCTGGGAGGACGGGAAGTTGCTGAAACGCTGAATCGAAGACCCTTCAATGATTTTAGCAGATGCCTCACCAGGGTCGTCTTTCCCGAACCGGAGGGTGCTGAGAAGATGATCAGTTTCCCCGGCATAGTTCCTGTTTCTTCATTGATTCCATCGTTTGCCATAGGTCCCACGGAAGATAATTTACAGGACGTTCAGCACCTGTTCCTTGATACGTTCCAGCTCATCTTTCATTTCCACCACGAGTCTCTGGATCTCCGCATGGTTTGCTTTTGATCCCAGCGTATTGATCTCCCGGCCCATCTCCTGCGATATGAAGCCCAGCTTTTTCCCCACGGGCCCCTCCAGTTTTAAGGTATCCATGAAATAGGAGCAATGACTGGCCAGGCGCACTTTCTCCTCACTGATATCCAACTTCTCCATGTAGTATATCAATTCCTGTTCAAACCGGTTCTCATCCACCTCTCCCTTGTATTCATTCAGACTCGACCGGATGCGCTCCTTCACGTGTTCCACTCTCTCTTCTTCAAACGGTGTAACCTGGCTCAGCTTCTCCCGGATACTCTTCACCCTCCCGGTTAAATCAGCTTCCAGGGATTTTCCCTCTGAACTCCTGAACGCGTCAGTCTCCTCCAGCGCCTTCTCCAGCGTCTTTTTTACCTTGTTCCACTCCGAAACCCCGAGCTCTCCCTTCTCGGAGATGATGGCATCCGGTAACTTCAGGATGGCTGACAAAAGCGATTCCCCGGAAGGGATCTCCAGCTCACCTGCAATTCTCTGCAGCTGGCCAAAATAGTCCTTAACCACCGGTTCATTGATATGACCTGCTGCTCCCTCGATGAGTTCATAATGCATGGTACAGTCGATTTTTCCCCGGTGCAGCCGGTTCACAAGCAACTGGCGGATCTCCAGTTCCTTTTCCCTGTAGAGCAAGGGGAGTCGTGTGTTGGTATCAGCCTGTTTGCTGTTGAGGGTTTTCACTTCGACATGCACCTTTTTATCCTGCAGGGTGCATTCTGCCTTGCCAAAACCGGTCATCGATCTGATCATAGGGAATACGGCTTATATTTACCTGCAAATGTAGTAAATTATTCGCCAGGCAGGCGGGAAGGTTTATCCCATTCAGCCATTCAATATCCACAGGGAGTTCACAAAATAGCTGCGGCTGTCAAAATAGTTTTCAACGATCCGGAACCCGCTTTCCTCTGCCATTTCGCGGATCATGGTCATGTCATATTTCTGTGAGATCTCGGTAAGTATGGCGTCCCAGCGATCAAGCTTCAGCTGTTTATCCAGGGAAGGGAAGGTGATCACCTGGTCTTTACGGCTCACCAGGTAACTTTTCGCAGCCCCGTATTCCGGATCATAAACGGGGACATGGCTGAACTGATCCGGTACAAAATCGGTATCCAGCTCGCGATTGAACCGCTCCAGCAGGTTAAGGTTGAATGCACGGGTATACCCGTGGGGATCATTGTAGGCCGGACCTATCACCGCGGGATCTTTTTTCAAATCCAGCCCGATAAAAAGCTTGTCGTTGACCGTCATCACCCCGGCCAGCTTCCGGAGGAATTCTATCCCTGCTTCATATCCCATATTCCCGAGGTTGGAACCAAGAAAGAGGATAATTTTCGGCTGATGATATTCCAGGCTGAGCTCTTCCAGCATCTTGAAATAGTCGCCCTGCCTGGGATACATCGAAAAATCCCCTACAGACTTTCTCATCTGCGCTGCCAGGTTATCCAGCGCTTCCCCGGATATGTCGACGGGCACATAACGAAAAGGTATTTCGCGATGCAGCATATGCTGGATAAGGATCCTTGTCTTCACCCCGTCCCCGGCACCCAGTTCCACCAGGTCGACGGAGGGACACCCCCCGCAAAACCCCGATATAATACTCTGTTTATGAATCTCCAGGATCTCCGCTTCACTGTTGGTCAGGTAATATTCGGGCATCGCCATAATCTTTTGAAAAAGACGACTTCCCCGATCATCATAAAAATGGCTGGAAGAAATCGACCTTGGCCGGATTTCAAGTCCCCGGTAGACCTCCATGGCTGTTTCAGCTAACGTTTCTGTTTGTGGCATGGTGTTCGGCTGATGGTTTGCATCCTTATTATCATTGCAGAGCAGGTTAATCATTATACAATCGCTCTCCCATATTGTTCAGGAATAAGCAATTTCATGCAGGAGGTTTCGTTGTAAACGGAACGTGAATTGTCGGGTCAGTTACCTTGCCTGTCAGGGACGGGCCGGGCAACCACTTTCTTTTTCCAGTTACCTACCCGGTAATAGAGTACCGCCAGGATCATCCCGGCGCTCCATCCCGCGGGAATGGCCCACCATATACCCGTTTCACCCAACCTGTTACTCAAAAGGTAAGCAGCCGGGATGCGGATAACCCAGAGGGCAAAAAGCGTAATGAACATGGGGATGATCGTATCGCCCGCTCCCCGCATTACCCCGTTGAACACAAACATGGTGGTAAAAATGAGGTAAAAGGAAGTGACGATGGTCAGGTATTCACCCCCGAGCCGTATCACCTCGGCATCCTCTGTGAAAAGCCGCATGAGCGGATACTTGAAAAGAATAATGATAACCGTCATGGTCGCTGATACTGCCGAAGTCATGAAGAGGGTCCTCCACAACCCTCTCTTGACGCGGTCAATCTTCCCGGCCCCGATATTCTGACCGACAAATGTAGAGAGTGCCTGGGCAAATACCATGGCCGGTATAACTGCCAGGGCATCAATTCGGCCTGCAGCCGTGTAAGCAGCCACTACGTTGGTTCCGAACGTATTCACAATGCCCATAAGGGCAAGAAGCCCCAGGGAGACAAACGTGTGCTGCATTCCGGTGGGAAGACCGATTTTTAACGATTGCCTGAATATGGAGGGATCGAATGCAAACTCTTTGATGTTAAATCGGATCAACTCGTGGTTGTTATCCAGGTAGATCACCGATACAATGAAAGCGGTGCCCTGGGCAATGATGGTGGCATACGCGGCCCCTTCAATTCCCCAGCCCAGCACCACGATAAAGAGTAAATCGAGCCCGATATTGATGATCGTGGAGAGGATCAAAAAGTAGAGCGGCGTTTTGGAATCACCCATGCCCCGGAGCACTGCGGCTACCGCATTGTAGGCAAAAAAGAGGATCAATCC
>CAYZMH010000165.1:0-3421 GCA_964479445.1 uncultured Bacteroidaceae bacterium
TATCCTATCCGGGTCACTTCCGGTGCCGGAAGCTTTACCGGGTTGATTATTAAACAACCATAAACAGCGGTTACATTAAAAAGTCCTCTATCCTGCCATGACTGTCGGACAATCAATCTCCCCTGAAAGGGATGAGATATAGCAGGATAGGGGATTTTTAACAGGAATAATTTTTTTCCGTATTCTGTTCGAATGATGATATACATATTTTAATATGTATTAAAATATGTATTAAAATATGTATATTTGTTTTATTAAACACACTATATCAATTAATTATAGAATAGTCTTCAAAGAGGCTATTCCTTACCCGGAAAATACTTTCTCTATACAGCGCCTTTGATTTAAGCTTAATCGCCTTATTGTCAGCTTATCGGGTAAATGAGAAGCATATCCGGGGCCTGCATTCCTAATCCCTATACAGGCAACACCCCGGCAGTGCTTCATAGACGCTGTCGGGTGCGGTGAAGAGATCCGTGTCATGACCCACCGAGGCGATTTTCCGGTGGATCTCTTCCAGGGAGACTTTCCCGTCATCGTAGGTGACATGAATCTCTTCGTTTTCCGAACTCCAGGTAGCCTTTTCCACTCCCGGCAGCGAGAGGGCAGCCTCTTCGATGCGGGTCTTGCACATGCCGCAATTGCCACGAACCGTAAACATTTCATGGGCCATGGATGATTCCCCGTTGCCGGAGGACATGGCATGGTTGCTGTGATCCTGGTGGGCGGAGCCGGTTTCTTCACCGGTGGACATCGCATGATCGCCGTGGTCCTGGTGGGAGGAGCCGGTGCCTGTTGAATGATCGTCCTGATCATCGCCTACGTCGGCGTTACCGCTGCCGGAGGACATGGGTTGACTGCCGTGGTCGTGACCGGTGGATGCGGCTCCTCCGCCGGGATTCATCATGCTGGGTTTGCCTTCCAGTTGGGCGGCGGCATCGATCTTGAAGACTCCGTAGGTGGCGATCTCCTCGCCTCCAGACAGGCCATCAGTTACCACGTATTCATCCCCGGTCTGTGGTCCGAGCACCACCTCGCGATAGGTAAAGGCAGGTGCTTCACGGTCCGGCGCCTTAACATACACCACCGATCGTTTGCCGGTCCACAGGACCGCCGATTTGGGGATAAGCAGCTGCTTGTTTCCGGTGGCGGTGGCGGACCGCAGTTCTCCGCGGGCAAACATGCCGGGTTTCAGGCCTCCCGCGGTATTGGATACCTCCACACGCAGCCGGGCTACCCGGGTATTCGGATCAATAACCGGATCGATATAGGTGATCTCGCCCTGGAACTGTTTCCCGGGCAGGGCCTCCAGGAAGAAGGTGACCGGGTCGCCTTCGGAGATCCAGGGTAGATCCGTTTCATAGGCTTCGAACATGACCCATAGGCGGTTGAGATCGACCACTTCCATGAGGCTTTCTCCTTCGGATACATAGTCACCGGGGGAGACATGGCGCATGGTAACCGTCCCGGTTATGGGAGCCAGGATATCCATATAGACTTCCGGTTCCCCGTTCTCCACGATCTCACGAATCTGCCGGTCGGTCAGGTCCCACAGTTTAAGTTTATTAACTGCTGCCTCGTAGTAGCCCGGCTGGTTTTCCCGCAGCGTTGCAGCTTCCAGTAGCTCCTGTTGTGCGGTGACCAGTTCGGGGGAGTAGATCGTTGCCAGTCGCTCCCCGCGATCCACCTGTTGTCCGGTAAAATTGACAAACAGCTCCTCGATCCGGCCCCCGTACCGGGCGGTGATTTCAGCGATCCTGCGCTCATCGGGTGTTACTTTGCCCAGCAGTTGCAGGGTTTTTTCGGGGATGGCCGGTGTTACGGTGGAGGTTCGTATGCCGGCCAGTTTCATGGCCGCTTCACTCATAGCAATCGCCCCTTCGGGGATCTCTTCCTCTCCCTCATCCAGGGATTCCACGGGAACCAGGTCCATGGCGCAGATCGGACACTGTCCGGGTTCGTCCTGCCGTATTTGCGGGTGCATGGAGCAGGTGTAGGTGGTCTCCTGCGCCTCTGCTGTTTCATGGTCGTGGCCGGCATGATCCCCGGCAGCACCGCCGGCCCCGGCCTCTCCGCCGGCTCCTTTTTGTCTATTCTCTCCGGTGGTTTCCACCGTTCCGGCTGCTCCGGCTTCTCCGGTCGAACCGTGGAAAAAGATCCATCCAAGTCCGGTCCCTGCAGCGAGTCCGATCGCTGCTATAACCAGGTTTTTTTTATTGATATACTGTTTCATCTCTATGGTATTTTTTTAAGTCGTGATCATGCCACACATCAGCATTCATACGCTTCTGTGCTATGGTTTTATCACACTTGTTCATTTCATTATTTTCCGGTTAAATAGTCGATAAATGCCACCGCGGCCCACTGATCGGCCCGTGCTTTCTCCTGCTCAATGGCGTACCGGAGCAGGTCGCGCTCCAGCCGGAGCAGCTCGTCAAACTCGTTTCCGGCCGTGGCGTATTGCGATTCCATCAGCCGGATGACCTGACGTGCACGTTCGGTTTGTCTTTCAAACAGGGCGATCCTTCGCTTTGCATCCCGGTACTCTTTCAATCCCTTTTCCAGCAACGTCTCCAGGTTGTTCTGCCGGGACGAGCGCTGGTGTCCGGTGGCCTCCTGCCGGTAGACGGTTTCCCTGACCATGGCCCTGTACTTCTTACGGTACAGGGGAATGGAGATGCCCACGGTAGGCAATATCACCGCATCGTTACCGCTCGCAGATCCGGCCATGGCCGGATCATCGGGGAGTCCGGTTACCATATACTGCATCCCCATCGAGAAGGAAGGCTTGCCCGCCTTTTTTGCAGCGCGCTCCTTCTCCTGCAGGGCCCGTCTGGAAACGATGATGTTCCGGCCCTTCTCCTCGACTCGGGAGATGAGAAAGTCAAACGATTCCCCGACAAGGCTTTCCGCATCATCCACAGGCCGGATATCGATCTGACTCAAGGGGCAAAATGCCGTACGGCCCATGACCCGGACCCGAAAACCGCCCTTGCAAGTTTGCTGTACTTTGCCTTGAACAGGAATTCGGTTGTGCATGGCCTGTTCCAGCTCTTCGACTCCACCTTCGGCGCTTCCCATGGATCGGCCGAGCTTCATCTCGTTGCGCTTGCTGGAGACAACAAAAAGCTCCACCTCGTCGCCTTCCTGGTACAGAAAAATGCCATCCTCATCCGTGAGCTCTTGCTTTTCGACGACCGCGTCGGTCTTGGTTCCTGTGTCCACATAGGCCTGATCCTTGCCTATGGCAATTATTCGGCCGCGAATCTTGTCCCCTACTTGCAGCTCTTGGCCAACGGCAAAATCACTCTCTTCCAAAAGCTGGGCAAAGCTTTTGTCTTGCGTATTTTCGGTCATGCTGTATCCTTATTTCTCCAGTTGAAGAATTTATTGTCATTCCATTAAGAGTTGGAGTACTTAA
>CAYZMH010000166.1:0-3353 GCA_964479445.1 uncultured Bacteroidaceae bacterium
GCAATATGTTCCATTTTTCGAGTGCATGTACGTTGGGCAGTATATAATAGACGATGTCTTTTCCCGAATTATCCTTGTTGGGTCCGGTAGGGAAAACCTCCGGGTTGATCCCCTGTTTTTTGAAGCAGCCAAGCGCCCTTCTCATGTGGAATGCTGAAGTGATCAGCAAATAGGAACCATTTGGGTCATAATATTTTTCTGCCGTATTTCTTGCATTTTCATAAGTATTTCGTGAATCTTTCTCTACCAGAATATCGTTTCGCGGAATTCCCCAATCCAGCAAGTATTGTTTGAGATAATGGGCTTCTTTGTGTTGGTTTTCAATTAAACGTCCCGATCCTCCTGTAAGGATGAGCTTATCGAGTTTCCCGAGATGATAAAGATTTACTGCCTGAATGATCCGGTCAGATTCATCGTAAAAACGGAAGCTTTTGCTGGGTTCATGATAAGCACCCATGCCCGATAGAACAATTCCATAATTGTAATGTTCCACAGATGCTGGATGAACAGCCGGATATTCCCATCTATCGGTGAAAAAGTCGGCAATTGCTTCATTACCCATAATCAAAAGGCAGGCCGTTGCCAGGGCCAGGAATATCCGGCGCAGCTTGTTTTTCTTCCAAAACAAAGCAAGTACCATGGGTACAAAAACCCACAGTAAGGGGTGGAGCAAAAAATTCAATATTTTTGACAGAATGAAAAACATAGGACTGAAATTGAAGTCTGCTGAAAGCAGGCTGTAATTATTAATTATCTTGTGTTTTCTGTTCCTCCGGATGCAGCCAGGTTATAGTTTTGTGACAGCCCCGTACGGTAGATCTCATCCTGCCAGTTGGTATTGGCGCCACCGTCGGAAAAGTTCAGGTCATTCTCAGCCACATAATCCCGCATCTGATCTGCTGAAAGCATGTCGAGCCGGTTGGCTACCCTGTCGAGCGACACATAGCTGTTGAAATCGATGTTCGCCGCTTCGCCACGGGTTCCCTTTTTTGTCTGGATGATGATCACACCATTGGCACCCCGGGAACCATATATTGCGGTGGAGGATGCATCTTTCAGTACATTGAATGATGCGATATCCTCGGGTGCTATGGTGGTGGGATCTACACCAGGAACACCATCCACAACATACAGCGGATTGGTATTGGAATCAAATCCGGAGGAGCCCCTGATTTTCACAGAGAAACCCGCGTTGGGGTCACCCCCTTTTTTGTTGATGCTTACCCCCGCAATCTTTCCCTGCATCGCCTGGACGGGATCGGTGAGCACCCCCTGGTTCAGTTCATCAGAATCGATGCTCGCAACGGCACCGGTTTTGTCACTTTTCTTCTGCACGCCGTACCCGATCACAACCACCTCATCAAGCGCCTGTGTCTCTTCAGAGAGCACGACATTGATCTCAGTCTGGTCTCCTACAACCACTTCTTTCGAAGTATACCCTATATAAGAAAAGACGATCGTGGCACCCGGGGACACACTGATGGTGTAGTTGCCGTCGAAATCGGTGACCGTTCCAAGGGTTGTTCCCCTGGCAATAACCGTAACCCCTGGCAGAGGAGTTCCGTTTTCTTCATCCGTAACTTTACCGGTGATGTTCATTACCTGGGCTGACATATATAAAGGAATACACAGCATCAGGAACATCAACAGCCTTCGGATTGTAAATATTTTATGCTCCATAGTTAATGTTTAAAAGGTAACTTGACAGATCTCTGAAAACAATTCCGATAAAATCTTCTTCTTAATTTTTAAAAGGTTTAACACTAAAAGCACGGCAATTTAAGGAAAACTTAACGTGCAGGACTCGTCGGAAAGCCCTCAAACCGGCGAAAATCACCGCAATCGTTTCCGCAAACGTTTGCGAAAGGTGATTTTGTTTAACATACTTGTTTCCGCGGTTGACCGGATGGTTTATATTTCAGGTTCCCAATCAGAACATAATCATCATAAATTCTCTATCTTTATGAAGTAAAATGATGTAATGCCACAACCGGTAACCATAAAAGACATTGCCAGGGAACTGGGCGTTTCACCATCCACTGTTTCAAGGGCGCTCAAGGATCATCCGGATATTTCTGCGGCTACCAAGCAGCAGGTAAGGGAGCTGGTGGACAAGCTCAAATACAAACCAAACGCGATTGCGCTCAGCCTTCGGAGCCAGAAATCCAACGCGATCAGTGTAATCGTGCCACAGATCGTTCATCATTTCTTTTCATCGGTGATCTCCGGGATCGAGGAGGTGGCCCAGGGACATGGATACAATGTGATGATCTTCCAATCCAATGAGCAGTACGAGCGGGAGGTGGCAATTACCCAGGCCATTGAGTCCAATCGTGCCGAGGGCGTGCTGGTATCTATCTCCAAATCGACCCGACAGTTCGGTCATTTCAGGGAGCTGACAGAAAAGGATTTTCCACTGGTTTTCTTCGACCGGGTATGCGAAGAACTGGAGACCGACAAAGTGGTCGTGGATGATTTCAACGGGGCAATGCATGCGGTGGAATATCTCCTGAGTACAGGATGCAGGCGCATTGCGCACCTGGCTGCTCCACAACATTTACTGATAGGTTACCGCAGGCAGCGTGGCTATATTTCTGCACTGGAGAAGAATGGGATCAAGGTGGATGATGATCTGATCGTGAAATGTGATACCATTGAGGAGGCGGCAGAGGTGATCCCCAGGCTGATGTCCCTGCCCAATCCGCCGGATGCCATTTTTGCGGTGAATGACATGACAGCCGCCGGAACCATCAACGCACTTAAAAAGTTGCATTACAGGATACCTGCAGACGTTTCGGTAATCGGTTTCACCGACGGCCTGGTATCTACTGTGACCGATCCACCGCTGACGACCATTAGTCAGCATGGTTTCGAGATCGGCAAGAAGGCAGCAGAGATGCTGCTTGACCGGATAATGAACCCGGATCTGGCCAAGAAAGCTTCCACCGAGGTCATCAAAACAGAACTGGTAGTCCGGGGTACCACGAAAACACCGGTAAAAGCATGATGGAGTGATGGTCTGAACTCATACGCTAAAAATTTTTTTAAGACGTTCCGCAAACGTTTGCAATCTAGTGTTTCGCAATAATATCGGGCCTTTCAGAAAAATTTATTGTAAGAAAAACTTGCTTTGTAAATGCTTTTTTTAATACATTTGGGCTGGACTTAGGTCCATCCGATAAATGATTTTTACATACAGATCTCTGAAATCACAGGAATTGTGGTCAGGGATTTTTTTGTGCCTGCCTGTTAGCATTTCCGACATATTTTTTGATTGTATGAACAGTGCTGCATCCTGGGAAAACAATTTTCCAGGGTTTGCAAAAAATGAGATAACTATGAAAAAGCCACGG
>CAYZMH010000167.1:0-3327 GCA_964479445.1 uncultured Bacteroidaceae bacterium
CCAGGCACGAGCAAGGGGCGGCCCATATGGCCGACGGCTTTGCCAGAGCGACGGGTAAGCCCGGGGTGGTGCTTGTTACTTCCGGCCCTGGAGCCACCAACACGATTACCGGAATTCTTACTGCCCACATGGATTCGGTACCAATGATCATTCTCTGCGGACAGCAGACCACGGATAATCTCGGTCTCGATGCGTTTCAAGAGGCTGATGTCTCCGGTATATCCTTCCCTTTGGTAAAGCATTCCTACCTTATCAAGGATATTCAGGACCTTCCCAGGATAGTACACGAAGCCTTCTACCTTGCCCAAAGCGGCCGTCCCGGGCCGGTGCTTATTGATATTCCAAAGGATGTGGCCGCTGCATTTATCGATTCCGACTATGATGAGGCGTTTCAGCTGCCGGGCTACACTGTTCCGGTCGAAGGGGATAGTGAGGACATTCAAAGAGCAGCTTTACTGCTCGAAAAAGCCCATCGACCCCTGTTGCTAGTGGGGCATGGGGCGGTTATATCCGGTGCTGAACAGGCAATAGATTTGTTTGCTGAGCAAATGAAGATACCGGTAACCAACTCTCTGCTTGGAAAGGGCGGCTTCCCCGAAACCCATCCATTGAGTCTGGGTATGCTGGGTATGCATGGGACTGCCTACGCGAATATGGCGGTGCAGCATTGTGATCTGATTATGTCCATTGGTGCTCGTTGGGACGATCGCATAGTGGGCAATTTGGAGAAGTTTTGCCCCGAGGCGGTGAAGATCCACATCGATATTGACCCGTCGGAATTCAACAAAACCCTGCATATGGACTGTACCATCCTTGGAGATGCCCGGCATGTGGTTAAGAGCCTTTCTTCAATTGTGCAGCCCGGTGATACTCGACAGTGGCTTGAGCAGATAGAGGAGTGGAAACAGCGTTACCCCCTCAAGTACAATAAAACAGGCAAGCTGCGAGCAGAGCATGCGATTGACGAGATATACAAACAGAGTGGCGGACATGCCTATGTAGCCACTGATGTAGGACAGCACCAAATGTGGGCTGCCCAGTATTTCAAGACTAATGACCGTTTTCACTGGATCTCTTCAGGCGGGGCCGGTACGATGGGATTCGGATTTCCCGCGGCAATTGGCGCACAATTTGCCCATCCGGAGGAAACCGTAATAGCGGTGGTCGGAGACGGCGGGTTCCAGATGACCCTCTATGAACTTTCCACTGCTGTGGTACACAAGCTTCCGATAAAGATCCTGCTTATTAACAATAACTATCTTGGAATGGTAAGGCAGTGGCAGAGCCTTTTCTATGACAACCGGCTTTCGGGGGTGGAATTGCAGGGAAACCCCGATTTTCTTAAGCTTGCCGAGAGCTACGGCTGTCGGGCGTACCGAATAGCCCGCAGTGAAGATGTGCAAGGAACTATTGCCAGTGCCCTTGAATATCGTGAAGGCCCCTGCCTTATCGATGTAGAGGTCGAGAGAGGGGATAATGTTTTTCCAATGATACCATCGGGTGCATCCTATGCCGAAATGATCATTGAAGCACCGAAGGAGAGAGTATGAACACAGTTATTCATGGTGCATGCAGGGGTGAGGTAAAGCGTCATACCCTGAGTCTCTTTGTGGCGAATAAGCCGGGGGTGCTCATTCGTATTGCCCTGGTTTTTGCACGTCGTGGGTATAATATCGACAGTTTGGTTGTTAATGAGTCACAGGACCCGCGTTATTCAACCATGACCATAGTAGTGGCGGGTGACGAATACTGTCTCGACCAAATTCTCAAGCAGCTGAACAAGCTGGTCAATGTACTTCAGGCTGAGGATCAAACTGAATTTACTGAGGATCGAGGAACATATGTCGAAAAACCTATTCAATAAGATCTGGGACCTTCACAAAGTGGGGACCCTTCCTACGGGACAGGACCAGTTATTTATTGGTCTACATCTGATTCATGAAGTAACCTCACCCCAGGCTTTCCAGATGCTGGAAGAGCGGGGATTGCCGGTTATGTATCCGGAACGCACTTTTGCCACAGTAGATCATATAGTTCCTACAGCAGACCAGAGTCGCCCATTTGAAGATTCTCTGGCCGAGGAGATGCTGCTGGCCCTTGAGCAAAACACTAAAAGGCATGGAATTGAGTTCTTTGGTCTGGGTTCAGAACATCAGGGCATTGTGCACATGATTGGTCCTGAGCTTGGCTTGACCCAGCCAGGGATGACGATTGCCTGTGGAGATTCCCATACTTCCACCCATGGAGCCTTTGGGGCCATCGGATTCGGTATTGGGACATCCCAGATAAGAGATGTTCTCGCAAGTCAGTGCATAGCTATCAATCGACCACGGGTTCGCAAAATTGATGTGAGCGGTAGCCTTGCTCCCGGCGTTTCAGCCAAGGATATAGTGCTGAAAATAATTGCTTCCCTTGGAGTAAACGGCGGTATCGGTTATGCCTACGAATATGCTGGGGAAACAATTCGCAGATTATCGATGGAAGAGCGCATGACCATTTGTAACATGAGTATTGAGGGGGGTGCACGGGTAGGGTACATAAACCCGGACCGCACCACCTTTGAATATCTGAAGGGCAGGCCCTATGTACCGGCCAATTCCGCATTTGATGAGGCAGTCGCTTTTTGGAACAGTATCGCCTCGGAAGAGGATGCAGAATACGATGATGTGTTTGAACTGAATGTAGACGAGCTCGAGCCGATGGTCACTTGGGGCATCAATCCGGGACAGGCAATTGGTATAAATGAAAACATCCCGCGTTTAAGATCGTTGGCAGAGGAACAGCGGGAGGTAGCGAAAAAAGCCTATGCCCATATGGGTTTCGAGGAGGGCAGCCCCATGAGGGGGCGCAAAATTGATGTTGCCTTTGTCGGTTCCTGCACAAACGGCCGAATCAGTGACCTACGCGAGGCGGCAGAGCTGGTCAAGGGACGCAGGGTTCATCCTGATGTGAAGGCTCTGGTGGTACCGGGTTCCGTGCAGGTGGCTGCCCAAGCCGAGCGCGAGGGGCTGGATAAGGTTTTTGCTGAGGCAGGTTTTCAGTGGAGGGGCGCCGGGTGCTCTATGTGTTTGGCCATGAACCCTGACAAACTTCAGGGGCGTGAGCTGTGTGCCAGCTCCTCAAACCGTAATTTTATCGGCCGGCAGGGCTCCCCTACGGGAAGAACCCTGTTAATGAGTCCGGCTATGGTAGCAGCAGCGGCTGTGTCCGGGGAAATCGTAGATATACGGGATTTTACACCGGGGTACCGACTGAACCGCGAAGGGGAGAGTGTATGAACAAAAAGGCTCACGCAAAGGAACATGATGCCCAGAGGGTAAGCCGCAT
>CAYZMH010000168.1:0-3245 GCA_964479445.1 uncultured Bacteroidaceae bacterium
TGATTCCGGGCTTCATTATAAAAAGTCTTTACCCCGAACATATTGCCATGATCGGTGATGGCCACCGCGTTCATTCCATCGCCTTTGGCTTTGGCAATCAGATCCGCAACGTTGGAGGCCCCATCCAGTATGGAGTACTGGGTGTGCACATGCATATGTGTGAATCTCCCCATAAATTTCAGATTCTTTAATGTTTAAACGATAAAGACCGCTGTGGGATTGGATCATTAAAATTAGTAAAATAACAAAGGCCCATCATAAGACCCGGGATAAAAATTATCAAAACCTGCAACCCAAAGCAATGGAAAAGCCTGAAAATTATAAGCACCTGTTGTTAATAAATTGGTAAAATTCCTTTCGTAATAGAAATATTGTTATATCTTTGCGGGACAAATTTTGAAAATAGCTTTCAAATCACTTAAAAGCAAAATCAAGGAAGAATATGCCTGTAAAAATCAGATTAACAAGAAGAGGAAGGAAGAAGCAACCGTTTTATCACATTGTCGTTGCTGATAGTAGGGCGCCACGGGATGGTAAGTACATCGAGAAGCTCGGTATGTACAATCCTACTACGAAACCAGCCACCATTGACTTGGATTTTGACAAAGCCTTGGACTGGGTTCAAAAAGGGGCACAACCTACTGATACTTGTAGAGCTATTCTCTCCTACAAAGGGGTGATGATGAAGAAACACCTGCAGGAGGGAGTAAGAAAAAATGCACTTACCCAGGAGGAAGCCGACAAGAAATTCAATGAATGGCTGACCGACAAAGAACAGAAGATCCGGGCAGCAAGAGAGGCAGAAATCAGTAAGCTGCAGAAAGAAGAAGAACAGCGCATAGAAGCTGAGAAGAAGATCAACCAGGAACGCGCTGAAGAGTTGGCTAAGAGAAACGCAGAGCAGGCCAAAGAAGAAAAGGCTGAAGAGCAGGAAGCTGAAGCAGGCGAAGAGCAAACCGAAGAAACTCAGGCAGCCGCCGCGGAAGAGCAACCTGGAGCAGAAGCCAAAGCCGAAGAGAAGGAAGCATCCGAGGCCCAGGGGGAAGAGAAAAAAGCTGAAGAGCCCAAGGAAGAGCCTCAAGCCAAATCAGAAGAGCAAGCCGAAGAAAAGAAGCAAGAAGATACAGATCAGCAGGAAGAATCTGACAAAAAAGAATAAACCACAGGTTGGTTGATGGAATTCAAAGTCAGCAAGCCTCTTGGCAAGATACTCAAGACCCACGGCAAACAAGGGGAGCTGATCATAAGTTGCCAGGAAAATTTTCCTGAGGATTTTCAAAATATGGGATCACTTTTCATTGAGATCAATGAGCAAGTGGTTCCATTTTTTTTGGAGCGTGTGGTTACCAAAACCCTTACCACAGCCATCATAAAACTGGAAGATGTGGATACCCTGGAAGAAGGGCGGGAGCTGACCGGCCTGAGATGGCACCTGCCTGCTGAAACACCCCGCCACGAGCCTTCCCTGCAGTTGCCGGAGCTGGAACAATTAACCGGTTTTACCCTGATCGATCAGCACAACCAGGAAATTGGAGTCATAGAAGGTTATAAGGACATCCCATCCAACACCCTTCTGGAAGTAAGACACCAGGGAAATCTCAACGACATCCCGCTGAACGAGGAAACGGTCCACTACCTCGACCCGGAGAAAAAAATCATTAAAATCGAAATACCTGAAGGATTATTGGATTTATAAGGAGAAGTCCAGGTCCTTCTCATAATTTTTTATGCCTTGCCTCCATATATCCAACAGCTCCACCGAATGCCCCTCCGGATAGCTAAACCCCGATAATACGGCCCGGTTCATGCAGCGTACATCATCGGGTTGCTCTCCCACCAGTCTCTGTTCCATCCGCAGGCTCTTGTTACCCAAATGATATACCTTGGTCAGCACCTCTACCGGATCGTACATCATCACCGGTTGCACATATTCAATCTCGATCTTGACCAGCACCAGGGCTTTGTCGTACCAATCCATCCGGTAACCGAACACCTCCTCAAAGTATTGCAAACGGGCATAATCAAAATAATTCTGATAGACCGAGTTGTTGACATGGCCCATAATATCCACATCATTAAACCGGATTTGAATGGGGGTGTGATGGTAAAAGGTATAATCGCTCTCCATGAAATCGGGACTTTGAATGCGGATAAATTTACAAAATAAGATGCAGCAATGTTCAGGAATTTTCGTCCTTGATAACAAATCCAAAAAATAAGCCCATCATGAAGAAAAACATGTTAATAGGAATGGCCGTTCTGCTGTTTTCATCTGTATTATGGACCCAGGCAGCAGGTAAGGTAAATGTCGGTGACAAGAAAGTGACTCGCGAAGTAGGACCATTTACAGAAATTGAACTTTCCGTCGCAGCCAATCTGTATCTGAAACAAGGGAATGAACACAGCCTGGTACTGGAAGGAGACGAGGATGAACTGGAGGAGATTGAAACACAGGTACAAGGTGAAACACTGAAGATCAAGCACAAAAAGCCTTTTCATTTTGGCAGCAGCAAGCGCATCACCATTTATGTCACCATGAAGGAAATTGAAGAGCTTTCCGTGGGAGGCTCGGGCAAGATCGAAGCAGCGACCCCCATTCAGTCAGAAGACCTTGAACTGAACGTATCGGGCAGCGGCGACATCAACATCGATGAGTTGGAGGCCTCTGAAGTGGAATCCTCTATCTCCGGCTCGGGTGACATTCGTCTTGCCGGCAACAAGCAGGTCAACACCCTGGACTGCAACATCTCCGGATCAGGCGAACTGCATGCCTCCGGCCTGAAAGTGGGTAGCGCAGAGCTAAGTCTTTCCGGATCAGGTGGCTGCAAAGTCTATGTGACGGATGAGCTGGATGTGGACATCTCAGGAAGCGGCAAGGTGCGCTATAAAGGAGAACCCCTGGTTAATGCCAGCATCTCGGGTTCGGGCAGGGTAGAGTCGTATTAACACGGCTCATTCCCGGATCACTTTCACCTCCCCGCCGGGTCCTATCTTGATGATGGACGAAGGGGAGGATTTTTTCTTTTCATCCTGCCGCCATTGCACCACATAATCAACAGCCCGGATGATGGCCGGATCGATTTCCTTAAAATTGGCCGGTGAAGGTTGGTTGCTCAGGTTGGCCGAGGTGGATACAATGGGTTTTTTAAACCGCTTGAGCAGCTCCAGGCAAAACGGATCGCTGGTAACGCGGATGCCTATGCTGCCATCGGAAGCCACCAGCTTATCGGGCAAATTGCGGGCCT
>CAYZMH010000169.1:0-3080 GCA_964479445.1 uncultured Bacteroidaceae bacterium
TTTTTAGCACTTCGGCTTCTGCTCAAAGATATACATATTTAAATACGTATATAAATATGTATATCACATTTTTTTCCATGTAAAGTGGTGTATTAGCAGGTTTCCCGGGTTACTGCGAGGGTGATGATTATTTAACCGTTATTGGCTATATCTCTTTTTGGGAATGGGAGTTGACAAATAGCATATTTCCCAATTCTGTGTATCCGTCGAAGATGGCAGCGCCGTCGTGTTTCAGGTGTTCTCCCCTGAAGCCGATAATCGTGAGTCCGGCTGAGGATGATTGTTCATTAATGATATTTTTCACGCTGCGATCTCCTTCTTCGACGATAATTTGAATATTTTTCGGGGTGATTGGCAGCCGGCCTGTTTGCACCAGTTCGTGTAACTGGTTTCGGGTTTCTTCTTCTTTTTCCGGTTTACAGATTTCAAAGATGTTAATGCTGCTTTTTTTCCAATCGGGGTGTCCCTGAATGATAAAGCTAAGGAGGATCATCAGGTGGGAGTTTTCGTGATCGCTGCTCCGGATCCAGATATGGATACCGCTATTGAAGTTAATATGTCGTTTTGAGCTTCCGAAGATGCAGACATCGAAGTTTCCGGCATTCACCATGGCGAAATTATCCACGAAGTCATTAATATTCTCTTTGGATTCCCTGTCAAATTCGAAGATCAGCATGTTGTTTTCCATGCCTGAGATGCCAGGCAGCTGGATGGTCTGGGCAATAGCGGATGTATAGGACGGGGAGATCAGGGTGTCGACGTAGACATGGTTTCCATAGCCTTTAAAGTGGTTAATCAGTTTATCCAGTGTTTCGATGGCCTGTTGATGGGTCGCTCTGGAGTAATAGTCTTCAATGAGGTGGATATAGGTTCCAAAGCCGTATTTATAGCTGATCCAGTTCAGTAGTTGAAAAGCCCGGTCTCGCTGGAAGGAGTCGCGGGCGATGCAAACTGCGCTAGGTCGCCATTCCTGGCTGTAATTGGATTTGCGGGATTGCTGGAGGTAGACCTGCAGACTCCGGTTCAGCTGAAAGAGTGCGTTGGTAAAGATGGAAACCAACCCCTTACGACCTTTGTGGTAGTTATTGATATACAAGTAGATGAGGGTCATGATCACAAATGCAACGATGGCATAAATGGTGTTGATTTTGAACATCACCCATACCGAGGTGACAAAACCTATAAGGGAGATGTACCAGCGTGAGCGGAACGAGGGTCTGTACGACGGAGAAGAGCCAAAGTGATGCAGAAACGAGATCAGGCAGAGGGATCCATAGGTGAGCATGAAGAACATGGATATAATGCCTGCCACCATGTCTACGTTTCCGACGGCCACAAAAATAAATGCAATAAATACGGTAATCAGGGAGGCGTTGTAGGGTTCATTGGTTTCCCCTTTTCCTTTGTTGAGGAATGCATTCAGGCGGGCGGAGGGGAATGAGCGGTCACCTGCCAGGGCCTGCAGGGTTCGGGGGGCTACCATTACCGAACCGATTGCAGAAGAAATGGTAGAAGCTGCCAATCCGAGTGGAATGATGAACCTCCCTCCCACTGCGATATCGGCCATGATCAATTGTTTTGATTGCATGGCCTGTGGGCTTGCCGATGAGGCAAGTTTGAAAGCTATGAAAAAGTAGACGACCATTCCTATCAGTGTTGCGGCGGTGGTACCCAGGGGAATGGATTTCGCGGGATTTTTCAGATCACCGGAGAGTCCGACCCCTGCTGTCATACCGGTAAAAGCCGGGAAGATGATGGCAAAGACCACAAAGAACTGACCCAGGTTTCTCCCTTCGGCACTGTTCAACGAGTAGGTATGAGTTACTCCAAAATCTGTTTTCCCGATGAAGAAAAGCAAGAGGGAGACGAAGAGTATGGCTACTACAACGTAGAGGGTCCGGACTCCCATATTGGCTCCTTTCCGCAGTATCAACAAGGAGAGAGCGAACATTGCCGGCAGGCTGATCACCTGGCGCGGCAGCATGATCCCGAACCGGTCGTCGATCCAAAGGAAGAAGAATTCGAACGCCTCGGTGAATGCGATCACGTAAAAAGCAACGGATATTGCCTGAGACATAAACAGGGCAAATCCAATGGTGGTACCGATGTTCATGCCGAATGACCGGGAGATGACAAAGTATTCACCTCCACCCTCTACCCTTTTGTTGGTTGCTATTTCTGAAAGAGCCAGTGCGGTTGGTATGGTTACAAGGTGCCCCAGGAGGATAATACCGATTACCCCCCAGAACCCCAGGGTTCCAACTGCAAACCCAAACCTGAGAAAGAGGATAGCTCCAAGAATGGTTGAGATGGCTGTAAAAAAAACCGGAGCGGTACCGAATGACTTTTTTGCTTCTGTCATAGCTCAATTAATTCGATACCAAATTTACCACTTCGAGCGTCATTTGCTATGCAAAAGGCAACTATTTATATTAATAATTTTACAAAAAAGTGTCGATGACCGGGGTAAGAGCACGTGAGAATAGCCGGCATAAATACAGGCGTGAATAACGAGACTGGGTGGCCGGGGTTAGAAATATAGATCGCGTTCTCCCTGCTTCACCCTTTCGAGTCTTTCCACCAGTTTCTCCTTAAATCGTTCATCCTCGTAATTGGTGAGGTTATCCTTTATGAGCTTATACCCTTTCTCTTTAGTCTCATGCGGGGCGTAATCTTCCAGGTATTCGGCAAGGGTTAGCATGGCATTGGGTGTACAGTATCGTTTGATAAATCCCGGAACGGAGAATTCCATAAAGTGTTCACCTGTTCGTCCCACGCGGTAACATGCGGTACAGAAAGAGGGAATATAGCCACGTTCGATCAATTCTTCCATCACTTCATTCAGCGTACGATCATCATTGATCTCAAATTGTTCGGCATTGATGTCCTGTTCTTTCCTGTTTCCGGAGTATCCTTTCATCTCAATCCTGGTTCCCCCGTCTATCTGTGATACGCCGTAGCTGAGCACCTCTTTGCGAATATGTGCGGGTTCCCGGGCGGTAAGGATCATACCTGTATAGGGAACTGCCAGTCTGAGGATTGCCACAAGCCTTGTGAACTCTTCATCCGAAACGTAATAC
>CAYZMH010000170.1:0-2979 GCA_964479445.1 uncultured Bacteroidaceae bacterium
CTGCCTTTAATGATTATTATTTTGGGGATGATGTACCCGGTTTTCCACCCCATGCATTCATCGGGAATGACAGCCTCTTGGAACCGCCGGGTGCGTGGAACAAAACCGGTCCGGGTGCACCGGGCCCCATGGCAGAAGGATGGCGGTATGAGAACCTCCTTCCCTCTGTAACGGAAAAAGCCGTATCCTACCTGCAGGAACGCGCCGCAATGGAAACGACACAGCCCTTTTTCCTCTTCTTCTCGCTTACCGCACCGCACACACCCATCGCCCCTGTGGAAGCGGTATCCGGGAAAAGCGAGGCAGGACGCTATGGCGATTTTGTTTACCAGCTCGACCGGTCGGTGGGCCGCGTGCTGCGCACCCTCGATTCGCTGGGAATCCGGGAGAATACCCTGGTTCTCTTTTCAAGCGATAACGGGGCGATCCCGGTAGACGGAACCGGCTACACGGGCCGGTTTGGCTCGCTCTATGAGTACGGTCATGATCCCAACGGCGGACTCCGGGGCGTTAAATCGGATGCCTGGGAGGGCGGACACCGGGTCCCCCTGGTTGCCCGCTGGGACAACCATATACCGGCCGGTTCAGCATCGGATGAGCTGGTCTCGCTGACCGACCTGGTGGCAACTTTTGCAGACCTTACGGGTAGATCACTGGCCGATACAGTGGCCACAGACAGCTATTCCCTGTTGCCTTTGCTGCTGGATCAACCGGGGGCAAAAGGACGCGCCAGCCTGGTGACCCAGTCGGGCAACGGCATTTTGTCGTTTCACCAGGGGCCCTGGAAACTGGTTCTTTCGTCGGGAAGCGGCGGAAGCTGGTCAGAACCCACCGGGGAGCTGCCTCATCGTGTTGATGTTGATGGCGATACCGGTTGGAAAAACGTGCAGTTGTACAACCTGGAGAATGACCGGGAGGAGCAGGTGAACCTGGCAACAGAACATCCCCGGCTCGTGGAAGCGATGATCGGCAGCCTCAGCCGGCAGATCCGACGCGGACGCAGCACTCCCGGTCCGACCACCGGGGAGACCACCGCTCCCTGGAAACAGGTCTCCTGGATAGCCGGGGTGCCTGATCCCGTGGTTTACAGGGATCCCTTTTTTGAACAACTCTTTCAACGCAATGACGAAGGCTTTACGGGCGGCGATGCCACCTACAGCGTGCAGCTGCCAAACGGGCGCACTGCCTGGATCTTTGGCGACACGTTCATCGGCGATGTGAAAGCCGATAACAAAACACGGGTGAAGCAGGATCCCATCTATGTGCGCAACAGCATCGTAGTGCAGGACGGTAACCGCATGAAAACCCTTTACCAGCGGCACCAGGGGAAGAATGCCTCCCTGGTGATCCACCCTGATGCCTGCCTCTCAGGCGGATCCCTGGCCGAGGATTCGGTATGGTTCTGGCCGGGAGACGGCTACGTAGAAAACGGGAAATTAAAGCTCTTCCTGTCGGAGTTCATCCGCAGCGATACCGGGATGTGGGGCTTCAGCTGGGAAGGCACCTGGCTGGCTACGTTCCTGCTGCCCGAAATGGAACAGGAATCACTTGAACCCCTCCCGGAATTGACACAAACCGGGGTACACCTGGGACATGCGGTTTATCCGGGTCCGGACTACACCTACGTCTACGGGGCCGGGGAGAAAAAACCCCACGCAGCCAGGTATCCCTCAGGAGACATGGAAGCAGGATGGGAGTTTTATGACGGAAACCGATGGACTGAAGACCCACTTGCGATCGCACCGATGTCCGATCTGTATGGCTCCGAACAGTTTACGGTGTTCAAACTGGAGCATACCTACATCCTGGTAACCCAGATGAGCGCCATCGGGGATGCCATCTGTTCGTTTACCTCGAAGACACCTTACGGACCGTGGGATAACCGGCAAAACCTTTATGAAACACCGCTCCCCGACAGCACAAATAACCTGTTCACCTATAATGCAGTGGCACACCCGCAATTCATTCGCGATAAGATGCTGCTGATATCCTATAACATGAACAGCTTCAGGCTGCAGGACCACTTTGAGAATGCGGGGATATACCGTCCCCGGTTTATCAGGGTACCCCTGGAAATGATCCACCCGGTGCTGGTGGAGACAAAAAAGCTCCGGAAATAAATAATAATACTATTTTTGCACCAACTTTATTTGAAATAGCAGGCAGATCGCAACATAACACCGGGTACCATGAAGTTTAGCATAGACCACAAAAGCCACGTCCCTCTCCACGCCCAGGTGGAGGAGCTGATCCGCAAAATGGCAGAGCTCCGGGAGTTCAAAGACGGGAAATTGCTTCCCAACGAAGTGGAATTTGCCAAGCAGCTGGGAATCTCCCGTAATACGGTCAGACAGGCCACCAACAAGCTGGTCTATGAAGGCGTGCTGACGCGAAAAAAAGGCGTTGGAACGAAATTTACCGAACCGAGCGTAGACACCCGGCTGATGAACTGGCTCTCCTTCTCCCAGGAGATGCAGGCCAAGGGGATCGAGATCCGGAACTACGAGATCAACGTGGAGTGGTGCTTCCCCGATAAAGACGTGGCCCGGTTCCTGGGGATTGGCACCGAACAGCGCATTCTAAAAATGGAACGACTGCGCGGGACCCTCAAGCAACCCTTTGTCTTTTTCTACTCTTTCTTTCACCCGCGCATCGGGCTCACCGGCAAAGAGGACTTCTCCCGTCCGCTTTACGAGATCCTGGAGAAAGACTGCGCCACCGTGGTAAAGGTGTCCAAAGAGGAGATCAGCGCCACCGGCGCCACGAAAATGCTCGCGCAAAAGCTCCACCTGTCGGTGGGAGAACCGGTGCTGAGGAGAAAAAGGCTGGTCTATGATCCGGGTAACCGCCCCGTGGAGTACAATATGGGGTTCTACCGCGGCGACAGCTTCACCTACACCATCGAGAGCGAAAGGGAACTGTAGCTACCCATCATATGAGACCGCCGGTGAACCCTATGCCGGTTCAGTTGTTATACCC
>CAYZMH010000171.1:0-2946 GCA_964479445.1 uncultured Bacteroidaceae bacterium
AAAGATTCACTCCCAGGCCTTGCTCCTGGACTATGTTCAGGATGCCGTGGTGGCCTGGAACACCGGGGGAGAAATTACCTACAGCAATTTCTCGGCCCGATCCTTGTTCATGATCGAGGGTAACAGCTGGCAGGGAAAATCAGCCGAAGAACATTATTTTCCCCTCTTTGATCCCCACGTCAGGATCCCTACCGAAGAGGGCACCAAAGAATTTCGACAGGAAAGGCAGTTTATCAAACCGGATGGCTCAGTGGTCTGGGTGAGCTCCCGCATTTCCTATATTTACGATCCCCTGGACAAGCAGAAAATCATTGGCTTTATGGACATTTCCCGCGATATCACGGAGCAGAAAAGGCTCAACCGTGAGATGCAGAAAGCGCGGGAGAAGACGGCTCAATCGGAGCGGCTGGCGGAATTGGGGGAGTTGGCTTCCGGGGTCGCCCACCAGGTGAATAATCCCTTGACGACCATCATTGCTGAGACCCAGCTGGCCCAACGGCAATTGGCCCTGGACCACCCGGCCCGGGATTCCATTCAAGCGGTCGAGGAAGCCGGGTGGAAGGCCCAGCAGGCGGTGTCTCACCTGCTGGAATTCACCCGCGCTCCAAAAATTTCCTACCGGACAGTTTCTGTCAATACCATCATTCACCGCTCGCTCTCGGCGATTTATAAACTGCAGCCGGTTTTCAAAGGGGTGGTCAACATTCAATTGACCCATAATTTACCGGACATCAACGGTAATCCCTTTCAATTAGAGGACTTGTGGGTTAAACTCATTTTGGGGAAACAAGGGGATCTCGAGCGGGGATTAATCCACTCGATATGGGTTAAGACCACCATCTGGGAGGACCACGGTGTGCGGGTGGACGTGATGGATGACGGACCGCCTTTATCACCCCGGGAGCAGGAAACGTTTTTCGAACCTGATTATTACCGACCCGAAAGTGAACCGGTGGGTGGGTTGAATTACAGCATTTGTCGGGAGATAGTCCGCCAGCATAAGGGAGAAATCCAGGTTCTCAACCAGGGGAATGTGGGAAGGATCATCAAGGTATTACTGCCGGGAGGCTAGCAGTTATGGAACCAGCCAAAATATTAGTCATCGAAGATGACGTCATCGTTGCTCGAACCATCGAGCGGAGTTTGCGGGGCGACGAATTTAAAGTCACGGTTGCCAACAGTGGAGTGGAGGGGTTGAAGATCGCGCGAAGGAAAATGCCTGATTTGGTGATCCTGGATATCATTATGCCGGGGATGGACGGCTATACCGTGTGCAAGGAAATGCGGGCGGATATGCTGCTCAGCGAAGTGCCGATCCTGTTCTTAACCGCCAAGATTAAGGATAACGATCGCATCGCTGGTTTCAAAGCAGGGGCGGATGATTACCTCACCAAGCCGTTCAACGTCGACGAACTGATCCTCAGGGTGCGCGCCATTCTGCGCCGGACGCGGAGAAAACCCGCGGCTTCTGAGGAAGGCGGGGTTTCTGACCGAGATGACCTCAGCCCGCGGGTGAAAGCGATCTTAGAAAAGGCGGAATCGGGTCCGAAAACTACCCAGACCAATCAATGTCTGGTGATGGGTGAGTACGTGCTGGATACCCGATCCTTCCAACTGCACACCCCTCATGCGGAAGAAGAAGTCCGCCTGACACCGGTGCAGTTCGATTTGCTCTACCACTTGATGGTCCATTCCGGGCAGGTTTTTTCTCCCCAGCGGCTGCTGGATGAAGTTTGGGATTATCCCACAGATGCCGGAAGCCCTGACCTGGTCCGGGTGCACATTAAGAATTTACGGGAGCGGGTTGAGGAGGATCCCCGGAACCCGGTTTTCGTGCGCACCGTGCCTGGCTACGGCTATACGGTCAGCGTAGAGGAAGAGTAATCCCTGCCCTCTGCGCTCGATCAGTGGGGAAAGGGACGTCAGCTGTCCCCGGGACAGCGGCAGGACCTCAGAGGGTTTTAGCAAGCCATGAGTGCAGGCTTCGGCATGACGGGTATTACCTGTAAACCATGAACACGAGTCCAGAAGCGATTCTCCAATATGTCCAGGTCCTCAGCGATCAATTAACCAAATCTCCAGATTTGGAATCAGCGCTGGATTTTTCCCTGAACTATATCCTGGAAGTCATGGATCGGGAACGCGGAGCCCTGATTGTTCATTCTTTCCACGATCCAGCACCCATGTTGATCGTCAAACGGAATCTTACCCGCCAGTGGCAGGTCCAGCTGGATGATAAATTCAGTGAACTGCGGGATATTGCTTATACCATCCAGAAAGACGGTTCGGAAATAATCACTGAACCGGGCTTATCCCTGGCGGCGGCCCATCCCCTGATCACGCGGTCCACCCGGCAGGGTGCGCTCCTGCTGTACGGTCAACCTTGCCAGGAGGAGGAGTTGTTCCTGCTGGATCACATCACCCGGGTGATTGCCCGGCGGATTCTGCAGGATCAAATCGAGCGGAAATCCCGGCGGCCTAATGAAGAGCTGGCCGCCATTCTGATGACGTCTACCCTGACCAACAAGGGCCTGAAACCTCATCAACTGCAGACCAGATTGATGCGCAGTATTTATCGCTTCTTTCGTGTTGAGCACGGCGCGTTGATTTTGCTTGATGAGGAGGACGAGGATCTGGCGATCGTGAAGACCCTGCGGAATGATGCGGAATGGAATTATCAAGTCTATCTCAAGCATCGAAAAAGCCTGATCAACCAGTGCATCGAAACCGGGGATACGATCGTGGTGAACGAAGTGGAGGAGCACCCTTCGTTTAACCCCGATGTGGATGTCATCAAAGACACTACGGTGACCTCCATGCTCTGCTGTCCCTTGAAAATTGACGAGGATATTCAGGGAGTCCTGGCTTTATACAATAAACAGGACGGGCATTTCGATGGTTATGACCAAAAGCTGGTCTCCACGATTTCTAAGTTAATTTCCTATA
>CAYZMH010000172.1:0-2887 GCA_964479445.1 uncultured Bacteroidaceae bacterium
TTTCGATCCGTTCCGGTTATATGAACTTCATTCTTATCGATGGTATATTCTATGGGGAAACTCATGCTCAGTGCTTCCATGGCCTGTTCCAGCGTCTCCTTGTCAAAGGCGCCCGTATACTTAATGGTTTTTGCAGCCGGGTCATGGAAATGGATCTTCACATCAAACCAGCGTTCCATTTGCCGCGCCAGTTCTTCAAAATCAGAGGCATTGAATTTCAGGATCCCGTCTTTCCAGGAGGTTTCGACCGAGGGCTCTGCCAGCGTTTTCACTTCCAGGGGACGGTCCTGCCCGGGCTTGACCCGGGCTCTTCTCTCACCCTCTTTTCGACCTGGATCGCCTGTTTTTTCCACCTGCATATGCCGGTCTTCCTTGTAGTAGATCGCTTTCTGGTTTTTCTCCAGTTTTGCTTCCACGCGGGAGTGATCGTCTTTGTTCAGCAGCTCTACTTTCCCGGAGACCAGCGTGGTCTCAATGGTTTGCTCATCTTCGTAGCATTTTACGTTAAAACGGGTCCCCAGTACGCGGATATCCAGGTTATCGGTCTGAACGATAAAAGGTGATCCCTTCCGGTGGGTCACATCAAAAAAGGCCTCTCCGGACAGGGTGATTTCCCGGGATTCGGAGGAAAAATGATCCGGGTAGGAGATGGTGCTTCCGGCATTCAACCAAACTTTTGATCCATCCGGGAGATGGACCAGGCCCTTGGACCCGTAGTTGATCTCGACCCGGTTTTCACGGCTCTCTTTTTCATAAGCCGTTCCCGGTTGCAGATTGAAATAAACTAATGATGTGGCTGCAACGGCAACAAGGAAAACAGCCGCGTATTTGAGCAATGGGATCAGAATGGCAGATTTTTTATCCGCGCGAAGGTATTTGCCGCCGGGCTGCTCCATATCCAGGCGGGCATGGAGTTCTTTCAGAACCCGGGACTTCTGGAAGAAGGGTGCTTCTTGATCGCGGCGGTTCCATTCGGTATAGAGTTCCGACTTTACCAGGTCCCTGTGTTCTTGGGATTCCATTATTCCCAGGAGCTGTTTTTTTTCCTTCGGGGAAAGGGTGTTCTGCGAATATTTTTCCAGCAGTTTTTTTAATTCTTCACGATTCATTGTTGGTTCACTTCTTATTATGGTAAACAATTAAGCCTTCCGTGTCCGTGAAGGCACATGGTATTTTTTTTACCGGGAAAGATCAAGTTGTTCCCGCAGAAAGCGGGTAGCGAGGCGTATCTGGGTGTCTACGGTATGTACGGATATCTCCAGTCGTTCACTGATCTCTTTATGCGTTAACCCGTCGTTGCGGCTAAGCAAAAAGATCGTTCTCCTGCGTTCGGGCAGTTGGGCGATGCTTCTATCCAGGATTTCGACCAGTTCCCTGTAGTGTTGCTCTTTCTCAGGATCGATATACCGGTCATGATGCCCTTCGAGGTAGTGGGTAACAACGTCTTTGAAGAGGGCTCTTTTTACCTGGTTCAGGATAAGGTTTTTAGATATTCTAAACAAATAGGCCTTTAGATGGGAGTTTTCATCCAGCTGCTCGCGTTTCTCCCATAGTTTCATGAAAACCGACTGTACGATCCCTTCACAATCTTCCCTGTTTTTCAGGAATTTCCAGGCAAACGAATAGATCCTCTTTGCATAGCTCCTGTATAGCGCATCAAATGCAGCAGGGCTTCCTTGCCTGAGCTCCAGCAGCAGTTTCTTTTCGGAGGATCCTTTCATACATCAAGATTTAACCATGGCATCCCGATTCTTCGATGCCCCGGCAACACAACCCCGTGTCATTATGGCTCCTTTATCGCATAATGAATAGCATATGGCGCTCTATAAATCCGCGGGATAACTATATCATCGCAGCATTCCTCCCCGGGATTCAATTTGTTGTGCCGCAGTTCATCAAATATATAACACCCTTTTCTAATTAGAAAGGGTTTGATGCATGTTCCTGGTGTCCGGATACCTGAAATCACCTGGTCGCGGCTCCTGAACGGCTTGTTCCTTCCCCGTACACCTTCAGGAACCTGACGGCATCCACCAGCACCTGTCCTTCGGAGTCGCCGGCCAGGATCTCCACGTACCCGTCGCTGCCGGCTTCAAAGGTGAAGCGGCCGACACGCCGCGAGGGTTGGGGTTCCAGCCAGGCCCAGTTGCGTTGCCCCATGTAGGGACGGGGATAGAACCCGGTCATGCGTTCGGGCTCCATCCATACGGTTGATTCGCCTTTTGCGTGTACCACCCTGACTTTAAAGCGGGCCGGGAGATGACCGGCCGGGGGGCCGGATGCATAGGGCGTGCGCTCATACAGCCACACCACGTAGGTGCCCGCTTCCAGGTCGGGGGTGAACCGTGCCACCTCCCCTTCCCGGTCGCGCTGTCCGTTCATAAGGTAAAAATGGTTGTATCCTTCTGCGTTCCGCAGGGCCGGCCAGCCCCACCCGTGGAACCGGTGGCCCACCCAGAAGTAGGGGGTGCACCAGAATCCTTCGTCTTTATCATCCACGATCACGCCTTTGGACGACGGGGGAGAAGCGGGCATCTCCAGCTTCACCCTGAAGGAGCTCGTCAGGACCGGCGTTTCGCCGGCGGTGACGGAGACCACAGCATGGTAGGTTCCGGGTTTCCGCACGCGGCTGCCGTCCACCGACACGCGGAGTTCCTGCTGGTTCCCGCGCCCTTCCCGCTGCACCCGGAGCCAGCCCGGTTCATGGTGTGGTGATGGTTCGCTG
Source organism: uncultured Bacteroidaceae bacterium (assembly GCA_964479445.1). Taxonomy (GTDB): domain Bacteria; phylum Bacteroidota; class Bacteroidia; order Bacteroidales; genus CAYZMH01. The sequence continues at coordinate 2,726 of CAYZMH010000172.1, forward strand.
CGAGGCGACGGATCGCGGTGCAGCGCCGGGTCGCCGGCGTACCGGATTTCAACGCGTACCCGCCGGAGGGTGCCGCCTCCGCGGTTGCGCAGTCGTACCGTTTTTGCACGCGGCAGGGGATGGGAGGGGCGTGCCAGGAAAGCGAGGGTATGCGGAACCAGC
>CAYZMH010000173.1:0-2854 GCA_964479445.1 uncultured Bacteroidaceae bacterium
TGTTTTGTTCTCTTTCTCCAAACGCCTGATCTCTTTCAAATGGGCTGGAGTCATACCGTGACGGAAACCCGCTTCTCCCATGGTTTCGTATTTCTTCCGCCAGCTGTAGTAGGTGGCAGGATAGATTCCGTACTTCTCCAACGTGGCGGTTACACCATGTGCCGTCGCCTCTTTCAAGATCTCAAGCTTCTTCTCTTTCGTGAATGTTCGTTTTTCCATCGACATAATTATAACGTAAGCCTTCGGCCTAGTACGTGTTTTCCTGGTCAACCTGAGCCAGTAACTTTCGCATTAAAAAGCGCATGCAAAAAGAAGCAAGGTTCAGAGAGCTGCTGGAAGAGCAACAGGAGTCCGGTCTGACGATAAAAGAGTTTTGTTCCAACCAGGGTATCGTACCCTCTACTTTCCATTATTGGAAGAAAAAATTACAAAAGCAATCCAGGAGAAAGGATTTTATCCCCTTAATTGTAAAGCCTTCAGGGCTTGATCTCCCCAAGGGGTCAACATGCTCCGAACCAGCTACTGGCAATGAAGCCATTTTAGAGATAGTTTATCCCAACGGGACCAGGTTGCGAGTAAAGCATGATCTGGACATAACCCATCTTCGGGCCCTTATTCACCTATATGATTAACCGGGATGTTCCACCTCCATCAAAATTTATCGTATTACCTGTATCCTTACCCGGTGGACATGCGCAAGAGTTTTTACACGCTGAGTGGTGTAGTATCCTCGGAGATGCACCGTGATGTTCGGGGAGGAGAAGTATTTATCTTCATTAACCGTCAGCAGAACATCATGAAGATCCTTCATATGGAATATGCCGGGATGGTCATTTACCATAAGAAGTTGGACTCAGGACGGTTCAAGCTGCCGGAATATGATCCCGGGACGGGTTCGATGACCATCAAATGGTCTGATTTACTATTGATCGTTAAGAGCGTAAAACCCAGAAAGCAAAAGCTAAAAACTTACCAACAAAAGTGATTTTGTTGTTGATAATATTGACCTGTTTTTCAGTGTGTTTGAGGTGTATTTTATTATCTTGTCATCAAGAAAAACACACGCACTTACGGTGGCTGAAAACACAGATAAAGATACCTTGGTAGAAGCGCTTTTACAGGAGCGTGATGAGATGTATGTGGAACTATCCCGTCTGCGTGAGCATGACAATGGCGCTCAGGAGAAAGCAGAGGCTGCTATCAAGCAGCAAGCTGATAAGATTAAGCAGCTCACTGATCAACTGGCCTGGTACCGACGTAAGCTTTGGAAATCCTCCAGCGAGAAGTATATCCCTGAGGATCCCAGCCAGCGAAAGGTCGATTTTAACGGACTGGATGTGTTACCTGAAGAGCAGGAAGTCATTGAGAAAGCTGCAAAAGAGGTCATCTCCTATGAGCGCAAGAAGCCGGAGAAAAATCAAAAGCCGGTGCGTCTGCCTTTACCGGAGGATCTTCGCCGTGAGACCGAGGTCATTGAGCCTGAAGGCATCGATAAGAACTGGGAGCGCATTGGAGAGGAAGTAACCGAGATCCTGGAACACAAACCCGGAGAACTGAATGTTCGCCGGATCATCCGTCCAAAATATGTGCTTAGATAAGAACTTCAGAAAGAGTCGGAACAATGTGAAGGGGCTGAAGCAGTGAAAAACGTGAGGATCGCTTCCCTTCCATTACTGCCATTACCAAGAAGCAATGCCGGTGCCAGTATTTTAGCAGAACTTCTGCTGAACAAATACATGCATCATCTTCCCTTCCATCGTCAGATAGCGATCTTCAGGCAAGAGAGAATAAATCTGCCGGCCTCCACGGTGAACGGCTGGTTCAGCGGAAGCAGTGATTTACTCAGAGCGTTATACTACAGGTTAAGGGAACTGGTGCTTGCCTCGGATTATATCCAGGTGGATGAGAGTACCGTTCCGGTTTTAGATAATAAAAAGAAGCGAGCGGTAAAGGCATATTTATGGGTGGTTCGGTCGGTCATGGATAAGCTGGTATTTTTTCATTATGATAAAGGATCCAGAGCCCAAAAAGTGGCCATTGAACTACTCCATAACTTCCAGGGTGCCGTACAAACGGATGGATATGATGCTTATTCTGTTTATGAGCATAAGAAAGGGGTATTGCTGTTGGGCTGCTGGGCACATGCCAGAAGGAAATTTACAGAAGCCTTGAAGGAAGATAAAGCCGGAGCAACGTATGCACTGGAGCAGATCGGTATGCTCTATAAGGTCGAGGCCATGGCAGATGATAAAAACATGGATTATGCTGAGCGTGCCCAGGAGCGTTCAAGGCTGGCATATCCTATACAAACGGCCTTTGAGAAATGGATCGTGAGTTATTACCCCAAGGCCATCCCTAATGGAAGAATGCAGAAGGCCTTGTCATACACCTATAAACTCTTCCATCGCTTATCCCGTTATCATCTGGATGGCAGATACCAGATCGATAATAATCTGGTGGAAAATGCCATCCGTCCCCTGGCTCTCGGTAGAAAAAATTTTATGTTCTGCGGAAATCATGATGCAGCAGAAAATGCAGCCATTATGTACTCGCTTCTTGGTAGCTGCAAAGCCATCGATGTAAATCCCCGGGAATGGCTCACAGATGTTTTAAATCGGATCCCGGAATACAACGCCAATTACGACCTGGATCTGGCAGACCTGCTTCCCCATAAATGGCTGGAATCAAAGAGTCAGAAAATATCCAACTAAAGTCAACGAAAATCTGAAAATCTTTGGAGTTGCTCCAATAAAGCCTGGTGAATTTTTGATTTTTTCAATACGTATCAGACCGAAGGTTTACTCTGATAAAACAAAAGAAACTGCCTGAAACAAATCTGCAACGCTTTCAGCGG
>CAYZMH010000174.1:0-2850 GCA_964479445.1 uncultured Bacteroidaceae bacterium
GGGGTGACCCTGTCGCCTGTTTCCGATACCGTGTTTACCCTGGAGGGGCTGGATGAACTGGATGCCCCCACGGGCACCTATACCCTTTCGGTGAACCTGGAAAAGGTGGAGAAGTACGAGAGCGGACTGAAGGGGAGCTATACGGCGCAGGCGGAGTGGACTGTTGCCCGGGAGAATGCGGCCCCGGTGGCCGATGCCGGGTCTGATTTCGAGATCGAGCCCGGGAAGAGCTACCAGCTGGATGCCACCGCTTCGTATGACCCCGATGGGGATCCGCTCACCTACCAGTGGTTTGCCCCCGAAGGGATCACCCTGGATGACGCCTTCAGCAGGCAACCAACGTTCACCGCCGCTTCGGAGGCAGACACAGCGGAATATGTCTTCCGGCTTTCGGTTAATGACGGGATAATGATCGCCACCGACCAGGTGCAGGTCACCTGGAAGGATGACGAAACCGGCGTGGAAAATGCGGTTCCGGGTGAAGCATCGGTCTATCCCAATCCGACCAATGGTACCTTTACCGTGGTTGCCGGCGGACCGGACGTGGAATCGATCCGCCTGATTGACTTCACCGGGAAGACGATCCTGCACACCAACTGGACCGGTGAGCAGGAACAGACCTTCCGGCTGGAACAGGCATCACCGGGGATGTACGTGATCATGCTCAGGGCAGCAGACCGGGTGGTCATGAAGAAGCTGATCGTGGAGTGATCCCGGGGTAACGCCACTTTTTGGAACTACGTAGTTAATGACGTAATTAACTACGTAGTTTTTTTATTACCTCCCCCACGGGCACAATGTATCCTGTTGGGTTCAATATTTTTATCATAACCGGCCAGGTGAAAACGGCATGCGAAAACCGTCAGCGGATGGAGAGGTACCGGAGCTCAGGTTCCGGACCGGCTTGCTAATTTTGAGTGGATTGTTTAGCTTTTATTAAGGATATTTTATTCCGGCGGACATATATTTCCCGTAAATTGGTATTCTATTCGGCATCGAAAAAGGAAAACCGGCAATGAGAGCGGAACTTACGTATCTGCCTATCACCCGAAACAGGGGTTGACCATTGGATAGAAAAAATCCTGTCAGGATCTCCTTAAGCCTGGAACACTGAATAAGCGGTAAAATCTGAAAAATGAGCCGGGAGAACATATCATCTGGTAATCGAGCTGTACAGACCAAAAACCTCGTGATGACCGGGAGGATTCAACGGTTGAAAAAGAAAACCCTTGAGCCGGAGCGGTACCTTACCGTGGAGCAGGGCCTTCTTATTACAGAGAGCTATAAGCAGCATGAGAAGGAACCGCGGGTGTTGCAAAGGGCAAAAGCGTTTGCGCATTCAGCCCGTTTCGTACAGATCACCATTGATCCCCTGGAGCTGATCGTGGGTAACCGTACTGCCGGGGGACGGGATGGGGTGGTTTTTCCTGAATCGGGAATCGGTTGGATTGAAAATGAAATGGATATGATCCCGTTCCGACCCCAGGACCGGTTCAATGTGAGGTCAGCGGACAGGGATGCTTTTTTCACGCAGATCGTCCCTTACTGGAAAGGAAAAACCCTGGAAAGTGCCATAAAAGAAGGCGAGCAGGGCCAGACCATCAAAGAGATGGAGCGGGTAGTAAAGATAAACCAGAAGGATCATGCACAGGGACACATACTGCCTGATGTGGCCACCTGGTTACAACTCGGCCCGGTCCGACTGAAAGAGCACGTGGAGAGCCATCTGGCATCCGCAGGGAGTCAGGAGAAAATCGATTTTTATAAGGCACAATCGGTTGTCCTGGAGGCCGCGTCAGAATTCATGGTACGGTATGCCGGGTTGGCCCGGCAGATGGCTGATAAAAAGGAGTTTTCGAAATACAGGGATCACCTGTTGCGAGTCGCAGTCCGTTGCGATAGACTGGCGCATCATCCCGCAGAAACGTTCCACGAGGCGCTTCAATCGGTATGGTTTCTCTTTGTACTGCTGCAACTGGAATCGAATGCATCCTCCTTCTCCCCCGGCAGGATGGACCAATATCTACTGCCTTATTATCGTCAGGACCTGGCTTCCGGAGTTCTCACGGAACAGGGAGCCCTGGAACTGATTGAAGCTCTCTGGCTGAAGTTCAACCAGGTGGTATATATGCGGAACACCTATAGCGCCAGCTACTTTGCAGGATTTCCCATTGGATTCAACGTGGCGATCGGCGGACAAACCCCGGAAGGCACCCCGGCAGTCAATGACCTTTCTTTCCTGATGCTGAAAGCACAGGAACATATCGGGCTCCCCCAGCCAAACCTCTCAGCCAGGTTATTTGAATCTGTTCCCGAAGAGTTCCTGAAAGAGTGTGCCCGGGTGATAGGAAAAGGAAGCGGGATGCCCCAGGTTTTCAATGATGAAGCCATCATTCCCGCACTGCGTAACCAGGGGATATCAAAGGCAGATGCCATGAATTACGGAATTGTGGGGTGTGTGGAACTATCAACCCATGGAAATAACCTGGGCTGGAGCGATGCGGCCATGTTCAATATGGTCAAGGTGATCGAACTGGCCATGAATGATGGGAAATGCCTGCAAACGGGAAAACAGATCGGGCCAACCACCGGGTACCTGGGTTCTTTTTCCGGTTATGAGGCGTTTGAATGTGCTCTTGAAGAACAGATGAATTATTTCATTGCTCGCATGATCCAATGTTGCCATTACGTGGAAAAGGCGCATGCGCGGTTATTACCTTCTCCCTTTTTATCCGGTGTGATCGAAAACTGCATTGAAAAGGGTGTCGATGTGACAGACGGGGGTGCATTCTATAATTTCTCGGGAATTCAGTTTATCCAGGTGGCCAATGTGGCGGATTCCCTGGCCAC
>CAYZMH010000175.1:0-2848 GCA_964479445.1 uncultured Bacteroidaceae bacterium
GAAGATCAAGGAGCTGCTTCAACAACGATAAATGCCTTCCAATTGATACACCTGGTAAGGTGGACCCATTCAATCATTCATACCTGAGTGAGTTTGAAGGATTGGCCCTGGCAGCCTTTATGGCTTGGTAGCTCACAGTAAGCAGGGCTATAACAAAAGCCAGCACCGCAGCCAGGGCGAAGATCCACCAGCTCAGCGATGTTTTATAGGCATAATCCTGCAACCAGTGATTCAGATAAAGCCAGGAGGCAGGAATGGCGATAAGTGTAGCTATTGCCACCAGCCTGGAAAATTCCCGGCTCAGCAGCACGACGATTTGTTGGGAGGTAGATCCCAGGGCCTTGCGGATACCAATTTCTTTGGTGCGGTTTTCAGCCATAAATGCCGCCAGGCCAAACAATCCCAGGCATGCGATCAGAACAGCCATAATGGCAAAATACTTCAAGAGTGCACCCATGCGGGTTTCTGCACGATACATGTCGTCATATTGCTCGTCAAGAAAATGGTATTCAAAGGGATATTGTGGCATAACCTTCTGCCAGATGGCTTTCAGCTTGTCGACGCTATTTTTCACATTGCCGGGACGGAGGCGGACCATCATGTAATTCAGGAATTGCGGATAAGCCACAGCAATAGCCAGGGGCTCAATAGCATTGCGCATGGAATGGAAATGGAAATTTTTCATCACACCAATGATCTGCCCCTGTTCCATCCCCATAAAAGCGAATCTTTCCCCTATGGGGTTGTCTTTTTCCATAATACGGGCCATCTCTTCGTTGATGATAAATGCTCCTGTGGAATCGGTGGCCCTGTCGGTAGAATAATCCCGTGAAAAACTTCTTCCCCGGGCGATAGGGATATTCAGCGTTTCTATATAATCAAAATCCACGATACTCTGACTCACCAGTACGGTTTGCTCGGGGTCCTTGCCGTCCCAGTCGACGCTTCCCGAGCTGCTTCCTATATTAGATGGCAGATGGCTTGCAGCAGTAACATGTTGCACTTCCGGTGCCCCGGCAAAGGCCTCGCGGATCACTTCATATGAGTTGCGAATGTCTCCGTGCAACCGGGTATAGAGTACATGTTCCTTATCATATCCCAGTTTGCGTTGTTGCATGTAATTGAGCTGCTTATATACCAGCAGTGTACCCACCACCAGAAAAACAGAAAGTGTGAACTGCACCACCACCAGTGTTTTCCTCAGCCAGGCTTTCGAGGAGATGCCAAATTCACCTTTCATCACAGCCACAGGTGAGAACCGGGAGAGATACATGGCCGGATAGCTGCCGGCAAGGATGCCGGTGAACAGGGTGATCCCTACAAGCCCACCCAGAAATACCGGTGTCTTTAAAAAGTTGATGGATATTTCTTTGCCTGCCAAGGTGTTAAACTGATCCATCAGCAGACCCACCATAATTAAGCTTAAAAAAGCTGCAATGATTACAGTGATGATCGATTCTCCAAAAAACTGGCCAATCAGGTGGCGGCGATAGGCGCCGGTTACTTTTCTCAGGCCTATCTCCCGGGCCCGCTTTGAGGCACGGGCCGTGGCAAGATTCATGTAGTTGATTGCCGCAATGATAAGAATAAAAATACCGATTACCGAAAAGATATATACGTTTTGTATCTGTCCGGGAGGATGTCCAAAACCAAAATAGCTGTGCAGGTGGATTTTTTTAAAGGGCGCCAGCATGAACCGGGTGCGGTATTCATCCGGGTCATCATCCTCACCCACCACATGACTTTTTACCACCTCTGTGAGCTTTTGGTCAACCGGCCCGGGTTGGGCGTTTTCTTTCAGCATCACGGCTGTTTGAATGGAGTTGTTCCCCCACGACTCACTGTAATCACCCGTGGTTTTAAGAAAATCAAAAGGTACCAGCACCCTGAAATTGAGCGAGGAATTGTTGGGTATTTCTTCCAGCACCCCGGTGATGGTGAATTCATACTGATTGTCGACCCGTAAGGTTTTGCCAAGTGGATTATCATCACCAAAGTATTTATTCGCTACTTCGTGGCTTAGTACCATCGAGTAAGGTTTTGTGAGGGCCGTTTGTGGGTTGCCGTATTTCAGGGGGAATGTAAAGACATCAAACAGGGAGGAATCGGCCGCCCGGATATTATCCTCAAAAAATGCCTGCTCCCCTTTTTTGAACAACAGGTTGCCCACCCATGCCAGACGCACCGATTCGGCTATCTCGGGAATCTCTTTCTCCCAGCCCTCGCCGGAAGGATAAGGCGTTACCGTTACATGAAAAGCCCGGCCGCTGTAGAACTGATCCTGTTCAACCCGGTATATCCGGTCCAGATTTTCATGGAAGCGGTCATACGTGAGCTCATCGTAAACCCATGAAAAAATAAGCAAGGCGCAGGTGAAGCCAATGGCCAGCCCGAATATGTTGATAAATGCGTAACTTTTTTGGCGGGAGATGTTGCGCAGGGCAATCTTGATGTAATTGCGGATCATAACACAAAAGATTAAGTGAGTTGGGGATAAACCACACAATATGTGCCAGATTCAATAATCCATTGTTAATTAACAGGTTGTGCAAAACGAGCTGCATGTCTCTGTGGTAAAACGTCCTGTTTTGATATACAGGTGTTCATATTCGAACATATCCGGGTGCTTTTACCAGAAGCTGGTGTTATAAGAGCCATTGAGCCTTACATTCAGTGTATTCTCCACAAGGCTTTTTTCTAATATTGGGTTCAAGTAACCTGGTAAAATCCAAATTTAATGGTGTTTCCATCAAATGTCCGGTTTTTACAATACTTCATGTTCAAGGTTTCGTATATTATAAAATTATCCGGGAGCCTATGCATATGATCGGTCGTCTATCATTCGGTC
>CAYZMH010000176.1:0-2827 GCA_964479445.1 uncultured Bacteroidaceae bacterium
CGGACCATGGCGGCCATTTCCAAACAGATTGCAAAGATGGACCCCATATTTGCTGAAAAGGATGATATATCAGGCTATTACGGCCTGATTCCTGTCCAGAATCTGACGTTTGTAAAGATGGACGCGAAATTCGTAAAAATAATCGAAATACCTGATGGTTACGACCAACTTGGAGGTGATTGCAAAGAGAGGACTCGATAGTTTTTTCCCCATGCCCCTGCTAGGTCTGGCCTTATCTCTCACTTTTTCGTTTTTGGAGGTGCAAGATGGGGCAATACTACACCAAAGAGACCTTGCGCAGGCTCAGAAACGAGGTCCTGATAACGAAAACTATCCAGGTCCTGGATATCCCGGCCAAGTCCCGAGACGGATATCTGCGCTTTTTGTGTCCACTCTGCAATGAGTTTATGACCGCCTGTCATCTAAAGACCAATCTGGGCAGGTGTTTTCGCTGCCAGCGAAACTTCAATTCCATTGACCTGGTCATGGTGGTCAAAGGGCTTTGTTTCCAGGAGGCTGTCCAGTTCCTTCTGGCCTATGAAAAGAGCGCCCGGGAAGGAGACAAAGATGCTGAGTAAAGCAATTGCCGACTACCTGGAATGGATGATCTCGGCTGGATATGCTGACTCCACCTGGAACAACTATCAGCGGGTCCTGGATCGTTTTCAGCAGTTTGTCCAGAATGAGCAGCTGGTGTGGGATGACATCTTCACCTGGAAGACCCTGCAGGCTTTTCCCTGTCAGGTCCGAATTTATTATGCCGGGCATGCTGTGCGTGGTCTGGCCCGCTATCTGTTCGGCCAGGGCCTGATCAAAAGCCCCATATACAAAGAACCGCCGCCCTTGCCGGAAGTCTTTGAAGACTATCTCCGCTTTTATAAGCAAACCCGCCAGGCAGGCTATAAGCATATATACCGGGTCAGAGGCACATTGTCCGCGCTCAATGCCTACTTACAGGACCAGGGCATGGGCCTTAAGGATTTGGATGTCTTTCATATGGACTCCTTTCTGGCCAAGAGAAACGCAAACTATGCCCCAGAAACCCAGATCCATCAGCGCTCGGCCCTGAGGGGGTTTTTACGCTATCTGCATCAGGAAAGGGGGATTTTGGCCCAGGATTTGAGCGCTCTGATCCAAGGTCCGCCGGTGTACGCCCAAAGCAGCCCGCCCAAGTTTCTGACTCCGGACCAGATTCAAGAGCTCTTCCAAAGCATAGATGTCCGTCATCCCAAGGGACTGCGGACCAGGGCCATGATCCATCTGGCCTTTTCCCTGGGACTTCGGTCCAAGGAGATCTGCCAGATTTCTCTGGATGATATCTCCTTTCCCCACAAAGAGATCCGTATCCCGGACCGCAAAAACGACATCCCGGCCATATTGCCCCTGCCCAGGCCGACCATAAAGGCTCTGGCCGCATACATCGCCTGGGACCGTCCCAAAGATCCCGGCCACCGGATTTTGCTGTGTAGTACTCATCCCCCTTATGGACCTCTTGCCCCCATGACTGTGAGCATGGATATCGGAAAATCCTTTCAAAGAACTGGTATCAAGGGCACGGCCTACTGGTTGCGCCACACCTACGCCCAGAACCTTCTTCAGGCAGGGGCCTCTATCTTTGAAATCAAGGAAATGTTGGGCCACAACATCATCAAGACCAGCAGAAGATACTTGTCCGTGCATACCAAACTCATGCGTGAGGTGCTCTTTGATGAAGAGGTATAAAAGCTTTTTGGCCCAGCATCTGGAAGAGTTTTTCCATTATCGCCGGGAGCTGGGGTACATAAATAAGAGCCTTGGCAGCCAGCTTAAGGCATTTGACACCTATGTCCTGGAACATGCCGCAGGCTTTGGGGATCTTACCCCGGCATTTTTCCTTGAATTCCGGGAAAAAATCTCGGGCTCGCCAGCCAATGCTAATAATCTCATTGGCACAATGCGCAACTTCTTCGCCTACCTGCTTCGGTACGGATATGTAGACCACAATCCAGTCCTGGACCTGCCGAGCAAGACAGAAAACGCCTTTATCCCGTTCATCTTTTCTCCGCAGCAGACCGAGGATCTTCTCCAGGCCGTACTTTGCCAGGTGCGGCGGACCGAAAAGCACTTTCTGATCGATCTGGGGGTATATACAGCCCTTGTCCTCATGGCCGGATGCGGCCTGCGCATATCTGAACCCCTAAGACTGGAGCTGACCCAGTATGATCCCGACCAAGGGACTGTCTTTATCCACAAAACAAAGTTTCACAAAGACCGTCTGATCCCTTTGCCCAGGACAGTCCGGGACCACCTGAACAACTACCTTTCCTTGCGCAAGGTTATGCGGCCTGAGAGTCCCTATCTTTTGCCGGGATTTAAAAATACCTTGAGAAACCAGCAGATATATCCGGTCTTTAACAGAGCGGTCCAGGAGATCGGGATCAAAGCTCAGCGAAAGGTCATTGGCAATATGGTCTTTGGCAGCCCCACCCCCCACAGCCTCAGGCACTCCTTTGCCGTAAACACCCTCAAGGCAACCAAGGAGCGCGGCCAGGATCCCCAGGCGGTTTTGCCCGTACTCTCTGTTTATATGGGCCATAGCAAGTACCGGTACACAGCCCTTTATCTCAAGGTCTTGGATGCTAAGAGACGGCAAGGGCTTGTGGATTTTGCCGTTTCCCACCTGGAGGATGTATGAACCTCACCTCCTGCCTACATACATTCTTTGACCAGTATCTGCCCAAAACCAAGGGAGTGAGCCAAAACACCATCCAGGCCTACCGGCAAACCTTTGGTCTGTTTGTGCCTTTTGCCGCCATGAGTCTTCAAAGAGAGGCCAAATCCCTGCAGA
>CAYZMH010000177.1:0-2787 GCA_964479445.1 uncultured Bacteroidaceae bacterium
CCCACCAAACGACCCTTAATGTATTGCATATCTGATTCAAACTGCCTTCCGTTGTTGCATATTCCTGCGATTTCGGACACTAGTTCCCGCTGAAAGCGGACAGTTGTTCCCGTTGAAAACGGACACCTGATCCCGACGAAAGCGGACACTTTTCACATCACACATTTTCGCCTTATTATTTTTTAAAATTAGTCATTTTTATATTTCTCTCTTAATGAGCCTCCATCAAGTTCTATTCTGTGTGAACTGTGGACCAACCTGTCCAGGATCGCATCAGCGATTGTAGGCTCTCCAATAACCTCATACCAACTTTTCACCGGTAACTGTGAAGTGATAATCGTTGATCTTTTCCCGTGCCTATCTTCAAGCAACTCCAGTAAAATCAGTCTTTGATTATTATCCAGAGGCTTGAGGCCAAAGTCATCCAGGATTAGAAGATCCAGTTTTTCGATCCTGTTTATTTCATTAATGTAACTGCCGTCAGCTTTCGCCATTTTCAACTGATCGAACAACTTTGAGCAATTCCGGTAATATACCTTATATCCCTGTTGACAAGCTTGATGGCCCAAGGCTGAAGCTAAAAAACTTTTTCCTAATCCGGTGGATCCGGATATAATTATACTTTGTTTTCTACTGATCCAATCGCAGGACGATAAACGTAACATTTGTACTTTATCCAGATTCCTTTTAGCAATATAATCAACCTGTTCCATGCTGGCCTGGTATCGGAACTTAGCATTTTTTATAAGTCTCTCCAGGCGACGGTTGTACCTGTCATCCCATTCGGCCTGAACTAAATGAGCAATGACTTCATCTATGGTGAAGTCCTTGTTCATTCCTGTCTCTTGCATTTCCCGATAGACCCTGGAGAACCCCTTAAGGCGCATTTCTTCGAGCTTCTGCATTGTTGCTGTTTGATTCATAAACTACTTGTTTTAAAAATTTGATTATTTGTAATTCTCCTTCCCTCGTATATTCTGATGAAAAGGGAGTTTTATTTCTGTTTGTTTTTCCTGCTCTGTTTTATGGATGTTATTCTTCAGAGAGTTCTTGACGAACTTCAATGAGATACAGTTATATTCAACAGCCCTGCTGCATACTGTTTCCAGATCTTCCGGCTTATATCCTTTACTAAGGTTTAGTACGCCCATACAGGATTTAAAAGCCTGTTGCGGATGTTCCTTGCTGTCAAGCAGACGCTCGATAAATGTTTCAACCGAGCCCCCCATCTTTGAAGCCCACTTGACAAAACGATCTGTGTTCCATCCTGCAACAAATTGATGTTCTGCCGGCATATGACTTTTCTCAGTTGTATAGCCATAGGGCCTTCGGTCTCTTTTATGAAGGGCAATACGAACATTCTCTTTGTAGATCTCAATATTCCTTTCCGTGTAAATAGTCTTGACCTTTTGTCCGGTATATTGATAGGGCACACTGTAATAATGCTTGTCCTCCCTGAGGTATACATGATGATTAAATTCAACCTTGGATACCTGGTAGCGACGGATCTCATATCGTTCTTTTGGAAGCGGTTGAAGTTCATCTTTCTCTATCTCGTTAAATAGCTCTCTCCGACTAATATCCCGGCGCTGGAAAGGTGCATTGTTCACTTCTTCAAGCTCTGCCCAGACAGCTTCATTTAACTCTCGTAAAGAAAAAAATGTCTGGTTTCTTAACTTGGCAAAGATGCGCTGATAAACGATCCTTACCGCATTTTCCACCAAAGCCTTATCCTTTGGCTTCACAGGTCGCGTGGGAAGAATAACTGTATTATAATGCCGGGCAAGATTATCATAAGTTTCGTTTAATAAAGGTTCATATTTACAAGCTTTTGTAACGGCCGATTTAAGATTGTCAGGACATATCCCGCGTGTGGCTCCTCCATAATACAGCCAGGCATTCTCATTGGCCCAGATCCAGTCCTCCAGCTTTTGACTCTCAACCCCTTCAACATAAATCAACTGGCTGGCACCAAGGATCGTTATAAACATCTCTACCGGCTTGACTTCCCCTGTATCCGGATCCACATAATGCATCTTTTTACCTGTAAAATCCGCATAGGTAAGATCTCCGGCCTTATGCTCTATTCGCAACCCGGCCTTGAGCTTGCTTTCCCACATGCGGTAGTGATGACAGAACCTCGAGTAACTGAACCCATCGGGATTGAACTCCTTATATTCCTCCCAAAGCAAATAAAGAGTTACCCCAACCCGGGCAAGCTCTTTCTCGTAATACGGGAACTCTTTAGATAAAGCTTCATAAAGCGGATTAACAGTTTTATTGCGCTTCTCGAAGACCTCTGCCAGTTCAATGTCGTTCATCTCCAGAACAACCTGATAAGTTAATCCGGAACGCTTATATTCTGCCAGGTATTCTCCGACACTGGTTTTGCTGACTTGAGTTGCTTCAGCGATCTGCCGGATGCTAAATTTCAATTCCTGACTAAGTCGTAATATCTCTCTGATCTTTTCCACGTTAGTTCTTTTTCTTGGCATCTGTTTTCTCTTGTTGGTTTATAAAGCCAACAGAGTTACAGATATTCCGTGGAAAATGAATGATGTATTTGAAAGTGTCCGTTTTCAGCAAGAATCACCGTCCGCTTTTAAAAGGGTCGGCTGTCCGCTTTCCGCAAGAATCCGTGTCCGTTTTCAGCAGGAATTGCTGTCCGTTTTGCCCAGGAATCCGTGTCCGGAATCAGCAAGAATGAGTGTCCGTTTTGCGCAAGAATATGCAATGACCAGAATAACTCTCCGCTATGCTACGAGTTATTTCCGGTTATTAACACAG
>CAYZMH010000178.1:0-2777 GCA_964479445.1 uncultured Bacteroidaceae bacterium
AAGAAACAGGCCGAACTGTCCAAGTTCGACGATGAACTCCGCCACTATGCAGATATGCGAATCTCGCTTGATTTGGACGACGGAGTGAAGGTGAATTATGGGAAGTTTGGAGGGCTGTTGGCTGAGACGAAGGCAATTACGGGGAAGTAAGATGAGGAAATTGGAAATTGGAAATTGGAAATTGGGATGCGGAAACCTGGATTTTTCCCCTAATTTCCAGTTTCCAATTTCTAATTTCATTAATCCTGGATGATGGGGTGAAGGCCAATTACGGGAAGTTTGGCAATCTTCTGGCTGAAACCAAGGCAATTGCAGGAGAAAAATAGACGGTTTTGGAAAAATGCTGGGCATCTAAATATAGTCCTTGTGGTAATAAAATTTCTCGGGAGCACCTCCTTACAAGAGGAGTGTTTGCAAATAATTTTACGCGGGTGCAGGGCTTCCCATGGTGCCGTGATGGAGAGGTTGAGATAGGCTTAAATTCATTAACGGCTAAAATTTTATGCAACGACCATAATAATGCTTTGTCCCCTTTAGATGACATTGGCATTGAAGCTACCAAGATTTTTTATAACTCTTCTTTTCTAGACAAGGAGCAAATCAGCCCGAATTCAATAATAGGCACACTCGATGGGCATTTATTCGAAAGGTGGTTTTTAAAGACGGCTATAAATCTTAGCTATAAATCGAACTTACATATAGGGTTTGGCTTACCCGGCTCAGTAAAAGGAGAACCAGCTAATCATTTACTCTCAGTGGTTTTTGGTGACATACAATTTAATAATAAAATGGGATTGTATCTTTTAAATCCAAAACGATCGTATCTATTTCAGCCGGGAATTATTAAGTTTACCCCAATCTATAAAGATGAAAGTATCGGAGGATTCTGGTTTCATGTTCATGGTTACGATTTTTTCCTATCACTTTTTCCAGGGCATGCGCCACCCACTTTTGGCGATTTAGGCTTAAATAAGTTCCCGGATTATTTGATGGATGCCACGCCTATATATAGACCTCAAGAACTGGATTCAAAGACTGAAAAACAACTCAAATGCAAAATTCTATTTCAGTGGTGAACAGTGAACCTCAAAAAACTCCAAAGACTTATATCCCAAGGCGAATCCGACCAGCTGGAATTTAAAAACACCACCGGCCAGCGGACAGCAGCCATGAAGACCGTCTGCGCAATGTTAAACGGCCTGGGCGGTATCGTTTTGTTTGGTGTCTCTGATAAAGGCGAACTTAAGGGGCAGGACTTAAACACCGGCACAATGGAAAGCCTGAATGCTGAAATCAACCGCATTGACCCGCCGGCGTTTCCCGAGATAGAAACCATCCCGCTGGAAAACGGAAAAACCGTTATCGCATTAAGAGTAACCGGGGGCGCCGGTTTATACACTTATAATGATCGCCCTTATATCCGGACCGGGCCCACCACCCGCGTTATGCCAAAGGCAGAATATGAACGGCGCTTGATGGAGCGGCTGCACTCCACCCGGCGGTGGGAAAATGAACCGGCCCCGAAGGATATTTCAATCAAGGATCTGGATGAAGATGAAATCCAGATGACCTTATCCAGTGCCATGGATGCCGGCCGGATTGACAAACCCCGGAAAACAGACGCAAAGTCCATCTTGACAGGGCTTGGGTTGATTATTGACGGCACCATCACCAATGCCGCTGTTGTCTTATACGGAAAGAGCAAACGACTGGAATCGCTTTACCCCCAATGCGCCATTCATATGGCCAGGTTCCGGGGCAAAGACCGCCTGGCTGATTTTTCAGACAATCGCCAATACTGGGGGCATGCCTTTACCCTGCTGCAGCGGGCAGAGGCGTTTATTCGAGACCATATGCCGATTTCCGGTAAAGTGGTGCCCGGCAAAATGAAACGCGAGGATCATCCCCTGTATCCGCCCCGTGCCATACGAGAGGCACTGGCAAATGCCATCTGCCATCGGGATTATGCCATGCCTGGGGCATCTGTATCGGTTGCCATTTATGATGATCGGATGGAGATCATCAACCCCGGTTCATTGCGCTTTGGGATTACCCCGGAGGTTTTGTATCAGCCACACGAGTCAAAGCCGTGGAATCCAATCATTGCCAATGTCTTTTACCGGGCAGGTTTTATTGAACAATGGGGAACCGGCACCTTAAATATGATTGATTGGTGTCATGAAAACGGCAATCCACCGCCGGAATGGGAGGTTCGCTCCGGGTCTGTTGTGCTGACCTTCAAACCATTGCCTGACGCGATGGTTAAACAGCTAGAGCCGCAGCTAGAGTCACAGCTAGAGTTGCAGCAAGGGTCGTTGCGCGACAAGGTGATATATCTTCTCTCAAAAGACATACTGTCAAAATCGGAAATATCGGCAAAGTTAGGCCAGAAAGGCACCTCCGGTCAGCTAAATAAAGTAATCAAAGAACTGCTTGAAGCGGGTTACATCGCTTATACGATCCCGGAAAAACCGTCAAGCGGCCGTCAACAATACAAATTAATCAAAACGCCGGATAAAAGGCCATCTAAAGAGAAATGATACTATAGAGATGGAGCTTTCAGTCAATGTTCCATTTAATGTCCCCGGAACATTGAACGGAACATTAAAAATAGGCTGAACGGGTTAAAACAGCTATAGCCGCGGCTAGAGTGGCAGCAAGGGTCAATATCCAAAAACAACCCACGAGACAATCGCCATATGGATATCCAACAAATCAACATCACCTTAAACCAGATATTTACGGAAAAGAATAAGCAGGTCATCTTCTGGTACGAT
>CAYZMH010000179.1:0-2708 GCA_964479445.1 uncultured Bacteroidaceae bacterium
TGAGATTCTGCAACACCTGATGATAGGCTCGGAAGGAACGCTTGGGTTTATCGCCGAAATCACCTATAAAACCGTAGATGACCAAAAATATAAGGCAAGTTCCTTGATGACCTTCCCGGATATCGAAAAAGCCTGCCGGGCAGTTTCGCGCCTGAAGAGTGAGCCGGTGCTTGCCGTGGAGCTTATTGACCGTGCCGGACTTAAGTCTATGGAGAATGCCGACGGGGTCCCGGACTATCTGAAAGGCCTCTCAGAAGGGGCTTCTTCTATTTTGGTTGAAACCACATCTAACGACAGGGAAAAACTCGATCTGAAAATTGAGCAGATTAAAAAGGCCATTAAAGATATCCAAACGGAAATTCCGATAACATTTACGGATAAACCGGCCGAATATGCCAAGCTGTGGAAAATCCGCAAAGGACTTTTCCCTTCAGTAGGAGCTATGCGCGAAACGGGTACGACGGTGATTATTGAAGATGTGGCTTTCCCGGTGCCCAAACTGGCTGAAGCCACTCTTGACCTGCAGGAACTTTTTTCAAAATATGAATATCATGAAGCCGTTATTTTTGGCCATGCTCTGGAAGGAAATCTCCACTTTGTTTTCAACCAGGATTTTAATGATGAAAAAGAACTGGAGCGCTATAAGGCGTTCATGGATGAGCTGGCCATAATGGTGACGGAAAAATATGATGGCGCACTGAAAGCAGAGCACGGCACCGGACGGAATAT
This sequence comes from uncultured Bacteroidaceae bacterium, assembly GCA_964479445.1. Lineage (GTDB taxonomy): Bacteria > Bacteroidota > Bacteroidia > Bacteroidales > CAYZMH01. The sequence goes on from CAYZMH010000179.1 coordinate 730, forward strand.
GGCTCCATTCGTGGAACAGGAGTGGGGTTCGGATGCTTATGAGATGATGAAGCGCGTAAAAGCCATTTTTGATCCGCAGGATATGCTTAATCCCGGTGTCATCCTGAACAACGACCCGCAGGTTCATACCAAGAACCTGAAGCCCATGCCCGCAGCGCATGAACTGATTGACAAGTGCACGGAGTGCGGATTCTGCGAGCCGGCATACGTTTCTCATGAGCTAACGATGTCTCCGCGGCAGCGGATTACGGTTTACCGCGAGATACAACGACTGAAAAAATCCGGCGAACAGCCTCATATTCTGGCTTCGCTGGTCAATGAATACGATTATCAATCATTGCAAACATGCGCCACTGATGGTTTATGCGCTTTGAGTTGTCCGGTGGATATCAACACCGGCGATCTTGTTAAAGACCTCCGTCATGAGTCTCACACTTCGCGTGATAAGAAAATGGCAGCTTACCTGGCTCCGCGTATGGATAAGGTTACAACTTATGCAAGGAGCGGATTGAATATGGTGAATGCCTTCCATTCAATCCTGGGCTCCGGAGCAATGGGAGCCATTGCCGGAGGAATGCGTAAGTTATCAGGAAACAAAATTCCGAGGTGGAACAAATATTTTCCGAAAGGCGCTCCGAAGGTCAGGCCTGAGCCTGTCAAAGCAGAAAACCCCGATAAGGTTGTTTATTTTCCGTCCTGCATCAACCAATCGATGGGCGTTTCAAAGGATTATGACGAAAAAGTACCGCTCACTGAAAAAGTGAAGCACCTCCTGAAGAAATCCGGGTTTGAGATCATCTATCCGGAAAACCTGTCCAATCAATGCTGTGGAATGGCTTATTCCAGCAAAGGATTTAAAGAAGAGGGCAAGAAAAAGTCGGATGACCTGGAGCGCGCTCTTTATGAAGCCAGCGAAGGAGGCAAATATCCGATACTTTGCGATATGAGCCCCTGCCTGTTTACCATGCGTGAAAACATGCAGCCCAGGCTTAAATTGTATGAACCCATTGAATTTACATTGGAATACCTCGCTCCGAAACTGCAGTTCCAACCTGTAGACGAAACGGTAAGCGTTTTTGCTGTATGCAGTGCCAAGAAAATGGGCGTGGATGACAAACTGGATGAGCTGGCAGGAATGTGCGCCACAAAAGTGGTGAAGCCGGAAACGAACTGCTGCGGATTTGCAGGCGATCGCGGATTTACGCATCCCGAGCTGAATGATCATGGCCTCAGGCATCTCAAAGAGCAAATTCCTGAAGAGGTGAAAAACGGATATTCTACCAGCCGGACCTGCGAAATCGGACTGTCGTCACACAGCGATATCTCATACAAATCGATTCTCTACCTGGTAGATAAAGTCACTGTTCCCAAGACGGAGAAAGCCAATCCCGAAAGTTTTCGGGATCAAATCTCAGAAACCATAAATCAATGAAAACAACTATGAAATTTTTAAGAATAAGTGTGTTACTCGTTTTTCTTCCCGGTTTTTTGATAGGTCAGAATGAAAGCAAGTATGATGTAAGTATAAGTGGATTTATTTCCTCGGAGAGTATTTTTGATACCCGGCAAACCGTATCGGCGCGTGAAGGAGATGTATTGCTCTTCCCTTCTCCCGTGAATGAAGACGCTAACGGGGCTGACTTAAACGGGCAATCCAGCTTTAACATGTTTGCCATTCACAGCCGCTTACGAACCAGGGTAGCCGGCCCTGAGATGCTGGGCGCACAGTCCAGCGCTCTGATAGAAACCGATTTTGTGGGAAATTCTAATTCGGTGATGAGCATGATGCGGTTGCGCCACGCCATTTTAAAGCTGGAGTGGGAGAAAACTTCCATAATGGCCGGACAATACTGGCATCCGATGTTTGTGGCAAGCTGCTACCCGGAAGTGGCCGCGTGGGGCGGCGGAATCCCTTTTGCGATTCTTTCGCGGAACCCGCGGATAAGGTATGGATTTGAGCTCTCGGCAAAGTTTTCCGG
>CAYZMH010000180.1:0-2698 GCA_964479445.1 uncultured Bacteroidaceae bacterium
AGGTATTGATGAAACGTTGCACACATCACTACTAAAAATAGCGATTTTTTCCCATTATGAGAATTATTGAGAAGAAATGAAGATTTCTGCGCCTCAAAACGTTCTGCAGAATCACCTGCGTCTTTGCGCCTCAGCGTGCAACAACCTCTGCGTGAAAAGATTTACTTGAAGGCTGTTTCTTTCAACCCATCTCCCTCAATACTTAACCGCGAGAAGTATTCAGGTACCGGTTTCCCAATTAACTTATCTACATACATCTTCGCGAGATACTGCGCGAGCATATACCCCTGTCCTCTAAGCCCCACAAACAACCCATGCTCCGGATCAACAATCATGCGTGGTTCCACGTAATACCCGCTCCACACCGCCTGCAACCCGGCATCGGCCAGCTGCGGGATCCAGTTCACGAAGACCTCCGAAACAATCTCCATGAAATCCCGGGAGTTGGTCTTGAGGTTCTTACGGGACTCCATGGGTTCGTTGATGGGGGAGGCGCAGCCGATAACCTGACCGGTATCTGCCAGTTGCTGGCCATAGACGGCCATGAACCCTTTGTATTTGCGCCGGTCAATGAGCATGGGCAATGAGTTACCGTTCATCCCCAGGTTGGGCAATCGGCGTGTGATGAATGCCTGGTGTTTGACCGGGAAGATGCCCAGGTCACCCAGGCCTGCCTGTTTGGCGAATTCGCCAGCGGCCGGACCCATAGCATTGATGAAAAGATCGGTTTCGTATTCCACGTAGGCCCCGCTGTGGTGTTTTACCAGGACCCGGTAGGTGGATTTGGTATGCGAGGATTTGCTTATCTCCAGCACGTTGCAGTCTTCCTCGATCATCCCTCCCTTTTCCATTCCCAGGTGTCGCAGGGTGTCGATGACCTTACCCGGCGTGGATTGCCAGCAGTTGTTGGTGATCAGGGCTGCCGGGTAGAGATCGAGACGGGGATTGAAAAACGGACTGATCTTTTTGGGGAAATCTGCTTTTTCCACCAGCTCGGCATCCTGCCAGGACATGGACTCTTCCAGGGCCCGGTAGGTGGTTTCATCATGGGCAAACGTGATGTACTGGATAGGCCGGAAATCGATGTTTCGTATCTCCTGTAGCTCCCTGAAAAGAGCCAGGTTTCGCGTGGCGATATCGGCCAGTTCGGGGATCGAAAAGACCGGTCGTCCCCCGGCAATGTTGCGCCAGGATGAACCGTGCCCCGAATTGACCAGTACCGGGTCCAATCCGGCTTCGGCCAGGTAACGGAATAACGCCGATCCCCCGATGCCTCCGCCGGCAACCAGGGAAGATACTTTTACCTTTTTAATAGTATTTCGCGAAAGACCTGGAGACCGTTGCTTTTTAACAGATCCATTCACAGGATACAGTTCTCCCATGGATACCTGGTTGCTCATGGGTCCGCGGGGGGTCGGTTCTCCCAGGATGGAGATCCCCTTACTTTTCAGGGCGGTTTTTAACCGTTTAACGCAACGTTTTCCCCGGCAGGCCCCCATTCCCAGCCGGGTGGTATGTTTGATCTCATCCACATCGACAAAGGAACGGTTCCCAATGACCTTCATGACATCATCGAGGGTGACGTCCTCGCAATGACAGATATAGGTGGTGGAGGGTACCTCCTTTCCTGTTTTTTTCAGGGAGATTGGCTCCGGGTAGTCCTCTTTTTTGATGAATCCACGCACTTCCATGAGGGTTTCAGGATCCATCTCTTCAACATGGATTCGTACCACATGGGTTTTATTGGGTTTGGAGATCACCTTCTCTATGGAGCCTGATCCCAGGATCTTTCCTTCATTATCCACCAGGTAGGTGTCTTTTACCAGGTTCTCCGAAGGATTAACCTCAAATTCGCAGGGGAGAAATACCTTGTTCTTTTTAAGGTTATAGCCGAATATGGCCAGGCCGGGACACCGCGAAATGCATTGCATGCAGCCGGTGCATTTTTCATAATCAATGAGGGGGACGGTGCTGGTGGAGGTTTTGGTGATGGCGCCATGCGGACAGGCAAAGGTGCAGGGATTGCAGGCGAAGCCGTAAAGGCAGTCAATGATCACAAAGGGTTTTTCTATTTGACGTTCGGGTGAGGGAATTGCGGGTTTATCCAGTACCCTTACCGGGTGTTGCTGGCTGTCGATGTATTCTTTACTGACAGCCAGGTATTGGTCGTAATCATACCGGGCACCGAGGTTTTCCAGCACCTCCATGGCCACCTGTTTTCCTCGCAATACGGCGGTTGTGCCTTCTCCTATGCGCTGGGCATCTCCGGCAGCATGCACATTCCTTCCAAAAACCTCTTTCCCCTTGGTAAAGAGCAGGTCATCCTGCACCAGGCCGGTACACACGTTGACGGCATCGATGCCATCAATGACTTCTTCGGTACCGGGCAGCGGCTGGAAATTGTTGGTATCGGCTACCACTGCACCGGTGATCCCATCCCGGTTTTCATTGGGAATTACCTTGAGCAGGATTTTTCCCGTGATGATGGGGATCCCCAGTCTGCGTATACGGTTGGCCTGCACCGGGAAGCCTCCTTCATGAGGTTGCGCTTCTATAATGGCTTTCACGTGGGCGCCGGCCTGCATGAGCTGGTAGGAGGTGAGGTAACCGATATTACCTGCTCCTATGGTCAATATATTTTTACCCAGGAGGGTAAGCTCCTGGTTCATCATTTTCTGCACGACGGCAGCAGTGTACA
>CAYZMH010000181.1:0-2671 GCA_964479445.1 uncultured Bacteroidaceae bacterium
ATATCCTCCGTTGCACCCACTGCGATGTGAGTCTTACCTACCACCGGTACGACAACAAGCTGAATTGTCATTACTGCGGACTGCAAGCTGTGATGCCTGCGGTGTGTCCCGAATGCCATGCGCCTACCCTGGTGATGCGGGGATTCGGTACCGAGAAGATTGAAGATGAGCTGGCTGTATTCTTCCCGGGAGTGGAGGTGGGGCGGCTGGACCTGGATAAGGCAAGAACCCGCAGGGCTTACGTGGAGCTGCTGGGGGATTTTGAAGCGGGCCGTACCCGGATTTTAGTCGGAACCCAGCTGGTAACCAAGGGACTGGATTTTGGAAATGTGAGCCTGGTGGGAATTCTGGATGCAGACAGCATGCTTAACTTTCCTGATTTCCGCGCCTTTGAGCGGAGTTTTCAACTGATGACCCAGGTGAGCGGCCGGGCAGGAAGGAGGGAAGAGCAGGGAAAGGTGGTGATCCAGACCGTGGATCCGAAGCACCCGGTGATCCGCAAGGTGTTATCGGGTGATTATGAAGCGTTGTACCGGGAGCAGATGGAAGAGCGGCAGCTTTTTAACTATCCTCCGTACGCGCGATTGATCCGGATCACCCTCCGGCACGAGGTTCCCTCGATCCTGGATGGCGGTGCTGCTTACCTCGCAGGTGAGCTGAAGAAGCTGTTGGGGGACCGGGTGCTGGGTCCGCAGCATCCGCTGATCAGGCGCACGCATGGTGCGTTTATCAAGCAGGTATTGCTCAAGGTCGAAAAGGGGAAATCGGTGGATAAAGCCAAACAGATCACCGGCGAGGTGCTGGATGTTTTTTCCCTGAACCCGGTTTATAAAAAGATCCGTATCACGGTTGATGTGGATCCGGTGTAATCAAACCCACAATAAATTCTATCTTTGCACTCACCAAAACAGTCAGTAAATGTTCGACGAAACCGATTTTGATGCCCTGTTCCGTTCCATCAGGAACCAGAAAGTACTTATTATAGGGGATGTGATGATCGACTCCTATTTATGGGGCAAAGTGAGAAGGGTGTCGCCGGAAGCACCGGTGCCGATTGTTTCAGGGATCATGGAAGAGAACCGTCTCGGGGGGGCTGCCAACGTTGCATTGAATATCAAGTCCATGGGAGCGGTGCCCATTCTCTGTTCGGTGATCGGGAGGGATGAGCGCGGCTCTGTTTTCCTGGAGTTGCTGGAAGAGCAAAATCTGACCGACGTGGGGATCCAGGTGGACGAAACCCGGGTAACCACGCAAAAGACCAGGGTAATAAGCGGATACCAGCACCTGTTGCGTGTGGACGAGGAGATGGAGAATGAGCTGTCAACGCGCATGCAGGAGCACTTTATAGAGATCATTTTAAATTTGATGGAGACAGGGGGTATCGATTCCATCATTTTCCAGGATTATGACAAAGGGGTAATCACCCCGAATATCATTTCCCGGGTTGTCCGCCTGGCGCGGGAATTGCGGATACCGGTACTGGTGGATCCCAAGTTCCGCAATTTCAACCGGTATATGGATGTGACCCTGTTCAAGCCCAATTTCAAAGAGTTGATCAACGGGGTGGAAACGGACCTGGAGAAAGGGGATTTCGAGAAGATTGCCGAAGTGGCCGAGCAGTTCCGCCGGAAACAGAATCACCAGATCGTTATGGTGACCCTCTCCGATAAGGGGATCCTGGTGGCTGAAGAGGGAACGCATCATCACCTTCCCGCGCAGGTGCGGGATATTACCGATGTGTCGGGAGCCGGGGATACGGTGGTTGCCCTCTCGGCGCTGTGTTACAGTGCCGGGTTAACCCCGCCCCAGATCGCCTCGGTGGCCAACCTGGCAGGGGGCCAGGTTTGTGAACGGTCGGGGGTTGTCCCCGTGGAGCACAACCTGTTATTGGAGGAGTGCAAGAAACTGTTTACGGACTCACCACAGGGAATTGCCTGAAAAAGTGGTCCGCAAGAGTTTTGAAAAAGGATAATATTTGTATTTTTGTGATTCGGTTTCGCCGGGTGCCGGCGAACATCGCGGGGTATAGCGCAGCCCGGTAGCGCGCTTCGTTCGGGACGAAGAGGTCGTGGGTTCAAATCCCGCTACCCCGACAAGAAAAGGCCATCGCACAGCAGGTGCGGTGGCCTTTTTGTATCTTATCTCAGGCTATCTGGCATACTGATACCTAAGTAGTGTTCAGATAACGAAATGGATTTGTTGTCTCTTGCGAAAAAAAGCTGCTCTCCCGGACAAGATCATAAATTTTTTTGAACAATTTCTCACGCACTTGTTATATGTGAAAGGAGAATCGCAGAGAATTCCTTATGGCACTATACCAATTAATTATTTCGTTCGTTTCCTCCAGGCGGAGGCCTCCCTGTTAATTTTCAAATCGTTGTTGCACGGATGATCAGACCGGGTCTGATGCTGGTCTGTATATTTGTATAAATCAAAAAAAGATAAAAAGCTCTTAAAGTATGAATTAAAAACTACCATTTTATGAGACACCTATTCATTTTTATCGCACTATTTATTACAGCAACTTTAATGGCCCAGGCTCCCAATGCCTTTAACTACCAGGCGGTGGTAAGAGATGCTTCGGGGGAGGAAGTGGCCAGCCAGACGGTATCATTTAAGATCAGTATCCTGGAGGGTTCCGAAACGGGAAACCCGATCTATGTGGAGACCC
>CAYZMH010000182.1:0-2608 GCA_964479445.1 uncultured Bacteroidaceae bacterium
TGTAATCGGTAAATGACACTGCAGAACTTTCGGTAAATAAGAATACAGAGTTTTCGGTAACAATGGTACAGAGTTTTTTCACCATCAAGTGATCACTTGAAAGTGAAAAAGTCAACTTTACCGGGATAATATTAATCCCGGAACTATGAATGAGAATTTAAACAAGTTGATCATGTACCATCAGATCCAAAAGATGTCGCGAGAAGGTTGGAGTAAATCCAGGATCTCTGAGTTTTTGGGCATTAACTGGCGAACAGTAACGAAGTATTTGGAGATGAGCGAGGAAGATTACCTCGCATTCATTGAAGCCCAGGGGAACCGGCAGAAGGTCCTTACTCCTTACGAGGGGTTTGTAAAGATCAAGCTGGATAAGTATCCCGATACCAAGGCTGCCCAGATACATGATTGGCTCAAGGAGCACTATCCTGACTTTCCTGAAGTAACCCCCAAGACCGTTTATAACTTCGTGATGTGGGTGCGTCAGAGGCACAACATCCCGATACCAGACTCACAGCGTGAATATAGCATAGTAGAGGAGCTTGCCTATGGCAAACAGGCCCAGGTTGACTTCGGAGAGTACAACATGCGTGATGGCCAGGGCAAGCGGGTTAAAGTGTACTTCTTCACGATGGTTCTTTCCCGTAGTCGATTCAAGTTTGCTTTCCACTCGCTAACCCCATTCACTTCAGCCCTTACAGTGCATGCTCATATCAAGGCCTTTGAGTATTTTGGCGGGATCCCCAAAGAGATCGTTTATGACCAGGACAAAGTCTTGCTGGTTAATGAGAACCTGGGTAATTTAATCCTGACAGAGGTGTTCCAGGCTTTTGTTCAGGCGATGCCTTTTGAGCCGGTATTCTGCCGCAAAGCAGACCCACAGAGCAAGGGTAAGGTGGAAAACGTGGTTAAATATGTAAAGTATAATTTCCTGTATAACCGGCCATTCTCGGATATTGAGACTTTGAACCAGGAGTGTCTCGAGTGGCTTTCTCGTACAGCCAACGGGATGCCCCATTCGGTTACCATGGAGAAGCCGAAGGACCAGTTGCACATTGAACAGGAACACCTGCTGGAGATACCTCCCTATACCTTCGATGAGCCGGAACCTGTTTTTCCGGTACGTAAACATAATGTGGTGCTTTACAAGAAGAACTGGTACACCGTTCCGGAAGGAACTTATAAAGGCCGTGGTACTAAGGTGACTATCCTGGCTCAGGAAGGCGAACTGGTTATCAAAGACATGAGTGGATGTCATCTGGCCACACATGAGATCTCCTTTGGACGTGGCAGGCTCATATCCAATACGGATCACAAAAGGGATAAGTCAAAGAAGATCGATGGACTGATGCTGGATGTGGCTGTATTGTTCCCGGACAATGACAGTGCCCTGATATATCTGGAAAGAATCCGTAAAGAAAAGCAGCGATATGCCAGGGATCAGTTCCAGTATATCCGAAAGTGCGTTGAACGAGCTAATGCAGACATCGCAGGTAAAACACTTCGCTGTTGCATGGATAATGGTATATACGATGCCAAGGACTTCGAGGCGGTACTGGATATGTACCTGGAGCAAAGCAAGACCGACGGAAGGACAGTGACTGAGTTGAAACAGGTCTCCCTGACTATTAACAAGAAAATCGCAGAGATCACTCCCAATACAAGCAATATAATGGACTATGAAAAAATAATGAAGAACTGATTATGGAGAAAAAACAACTGATTATTGATTACTGCCGCCGGTTCCGGTTAAGTGGCATCGCCAACGGACTAGATCCGGTTTTAACCGAGGCCGAGACCGAACAGATGAGTTATCTTGATTACACGGTAAAGTTCCTGAATACGGAAGCCAGACACCGGGAAGTCCGGGACCTGGAGCGAAGAACCAAAGCTGCCAGGCTGCCCATGTTCCATGATCTGGACAACTATGACTTTACCGTGGATAACGGTCTGTCTAAAACTCAGCTCAATCAACTCCGGGAACTGAACTGGATCGAACAGCTATTTAATATCGTGTTGATGGGACCTTCAGGGACCGGTAAGACTTTTATCGCTGCCGGTCTGTGTAATGACGCCATTAAACACGGTCTTAAGGCATACTTCAGAACCATGGATGATATCTCTCAGATGTTGAAAATGAAAGATATTACTCGAACTGCTGCTGCAGATTACAAGCGGCTAAACAAGGCTCACCTTATTGTCATTGACGATATTATGATGTTCCCTTTGGAAAAACAGACTGCCGTCAGCCTGTTTAATTTTATCAATAAGCTCTATGAGACTACTTCTTTTATTATCACCACCAATAAAGCCCCCAAGCAGTGGGCCCATTTGCTTAATGATGAAGTGCTAGCATCTGCATTACTTGATAGATTACTATACAGGTGTGAGGTGATCAATCTGACAGGAATGGGATACAGAATGAAGAACAGAAAAACAATTTTTAACCAATGAGAAATTTATTAAGTTTAAACCACTAAAAGTTGTGTACTGTTGTTACCATTTTCTCTGCACTCTTATTTACCGAAAACTCTGCACTTGTAATTTCCGTTAACAACATGATGTTATCGATCGCTTTCAAGACGAGCTGCAGGTTAAAACGACCTTACAT
>CAYZMH010000183.1:0-2523 GCA_964479445.1 uncultured Bacteroidaceae bacterium
ACCGGGTCCCCCGAGGGTGGATGGAGATGGGTCTGCTGAGCAACCACGGCGGGGAAATCCCTTACCTGTTCAACTACCCGCCCACGTTTGTCAATAATTACTACTTTAATCTGGTTCTTGACCCGGAAACCGGCGAAAGCCCGGAAATCGAGGATTTGAACGGAAACGGCGTGACCGGATCGGCAGGCGATAGCGAAGATGTTTTTCTTTCCATGGATTGGGGCGCCGGGGATGCGGCCATGGTAGAGACAACCATGTCGATATGGTCCAATTTTGCAAAAAATGGCGATCCCGGCATCTCCGGTATGACCTGGCCCGCCTATACGACGGAAAACGACACCTATACAGAGATCGGGCCGGAGGCGGTGACAGTCAAAACGGGGCTGGACACCGCCTTTCCATGATCGCACCGGTGTTTTTGCTTTAGAAGCAAGGGGTTAGAACTAAAGCAAACGATACTTTTTGATTTTGCGGTGAATGGTGCGCCGATGGACGCCTAAAAGCTGTGCGGCCCTGGTTTTGTTCCATCTCGATTGTTCCAGGGCCGCCAGCACCTCCTGGTATTCATAGATTTTTTTATGGGATTCAGGGGATTCGTTGCTGTTTGCGAAAGCACAGCCACGGTTGCGGTTCCGCATCTCCGCCGGCAGATGCGCCATGTGAATAACCGGTTCATTGCAGAGCACAAAGGCGTGTTCGAGAACATGCTGCAGCTCCCGGACGTTGCCCTGCCACTCATAGTTCATAAACCGGCGCATCACGCTGCTTGATACACCCTCTATTTTTTTTTTGAAATGCTCGTTGAACTCCCGGCAGAAATGATCCACAAGAAGCGGCAGATCCTCGCGTCTGTCTCTGAGCAACGGCAGTGGGATTTCAAACACTTTGAGGCGGTAATAAAGGTCTTCCCGGAATTCACCCGACCGGACCTTTTCTTTCAAATTTTTATTGGTACAGGCAATGACTCGTACATCCACCTTCCTGGGGATGGATTCGCCAACCCGTTCAAATTCTTTTTCCTGGAGTATACGCAATAACTTGAGCTGGATAAGCGGGGAAACATCACCAATTTCGTCGAGGAGGATCGTACCGCCATCGGCCATCTCAAATCGGCCGGGGCGGTCCTTGATTGCCCCGGTGAAGGCTCCCTTGACATGACCAAAAAGTTCGCTCTCCAGAAGGCTCTCCGACAAGGCGGAACAACTGACTTTGATAAAAGATTTATCCGAGCGCTCACCAGCGTGGTGCAAGGCCCTGGCCACCAGTTCCTTTCCCGTGCCGCTCTGGCCGGTGATCAAAACCGTCGTTTCGATATTTGCCAAATTTTCCAGAAAATCGTATATTTCCCGCATTTTTTTGCTTTTCCCAATCAAATTGTGGAACCTATTCCTCCCTCTGAGCTCCTTTTCGCTCCCCATCCGTTCGGTTATATCCCTGAAGACCAGAACCGCCCCCATTGACCGGCCTTCTGAATCGACCAGAGGAGAACTGTTGAATGCGGCAATCTGCTGAGGCCGATCCTGCCGCTTGCACCAGATCTGACATTCTTTGATTTCGATTCCCCTGGTAAGCGTATTCCGCAATATGCTGCCGCAGTTTTGTCCGCAGGGCGTGTGTACTTCGGTAAAGGGCTTCTGGATCATCTGTTCGACCCGCACACCGCAGATGGTCTCCACGGCCGTATTGGCGTCGATAACCACGCCGTTCTCATCAAGGGCAATGATTCCCTCCTTGACACTGGCAAAAATCGCCTCCAGGCGGCTTCGATGATTGGCGAGCGCCGCATCCATCTTTTGTCGTACGGTGATATCGTGCCAGATGGAACGGAATCCAACTATTCTGCCATTCTTTTTCCTCAAGGAAACGGAACATTGGAGCATCAGCCGGCTGCCGTTGCACAGAAGGATCTCATGAACCAAGCCTTTTTTCGGGATACCGGTCTGATAGACTTCATTATACGCTTTATACACCCTTTCTGCTGTTTCCGGGGACATATAGGCACGGAAGGGAAGTCCCAGCAAACCTTCCCTTGTCTGCATGCACATGTCGAGGGTGGCCTGGTTGCATGAAGTCACATTCCCCTTCAGATCAAATTCGAGGTAGCCGTCCGGCATTTCCTCAATTAGTTCATGATACTGACTCCGGGACTCCCTAAGCGCTGATGCAATGCCTTTATCATTTTCGGAGGCCAATTGTCTGTGCCTGGATGGATCAGCAATTTTTTTCAGTTCAGCCATATCCGTCACCCTGCCTATATTGAAATGAGGTTTTTTCATAGGAAATTCGAGTCTGCGCGCCCTTCTTGTAGAAACCGTACGAAGCGTCTTGACAAGCCTGTTCCGTAAGGAATCATGCAAGAAAATAGCAGAGATGAAAGAAAAAATGAAGTAGATAGCCAGTTTTTTGGATTAACAGATAAGATCGGAAGGGGTCAGGTGTTGAAGGGGATGGTGAGGCGGTAGACGCCGTCTTCGAGGGTGGCCTTGACCTCGGCGTCGCCTTTTTCAAAAACGCGCATCATTT
>CAYZMH010000184.1:0-2517 GCA_964479445.1 uncultured Bacteroidaceae bacterium
GGAAACCTGGTGTATGAAACTTTTGCAGATGGTGGCCAGGCTATATGGAACGGGAAGGATCTGAGTGGTAACCGGGTTGCAACGGGGGTTTACCTGGTATTCCTGGCCAACCGGGACGGAACCCAGGCCCATGTAACCAAAATACTGTTTATCCATTGACCCATATCGAGAAGACCAAGGGGATTGTGCTGCATTCCTTCAGGCACGGGGAAAGCAGTCTGATCGTCCATTGTTTTACACGGAACCGGGGCCGGCAGGTATTCCTGGTCAAAGGGGTAAGAAAATCCCGGAAAAACAACCGGGCGAACCTGTTCCAGCCGCTCTTCCTGCTGGATATGGATGTCTATTACAATCCGTCCCGGGAGATGCAGTGGATCAGGGAAGTATCCATTGATGTGCCCCTGAATACCATTCCGTATGATGTGACCCGCAGCACCCAGGCGCTGTTTTTGTCGGAAATACTTTACAGGATGGTACGGGAGCAGGAAGAGAACGAAGTTTTATACCATTTTATCCGGAGCTCAGTGCAGTACCTGGATTCGATGGAAGTCCCCTCCTCTTCCTTCCACCTGCTTTTCCTGTTTCAACTGACCAGGTTCCTGGGGTTCTATCCCCGGAATAACGCTTCAGAGAAACGCATCTTTTTTGATCCCCATTCCGGTTCGTTTACCGATGTCCCGTTGAGTGGAAAACTGGAACAGGAGAAAGAGCTGGGCCGTTGGTGGAGAGCCTGTTTTCAAAGCAACTATGATTCAGCTAACCAGGCGTTTGGGAATCGACGGGACCGTAATTTATTCCTCAATGCCCTGCTGGAATATTACCGCATCCACGTGGAGGGTTTCGGCGAACTGCGGTCGGTGGATATCATCCGTGAAATATTTAATAATGCATAACCCGGATAAATAGTGATTTTTAACTATTTTAGAAGCAACCATTAACTGGTTATTAAGGTATAATCATAGACTATGATCGATCACTATAAGCCTGAAGATATTTATGTTTGAGAAAAACCGGTTTAGAGCTGAGAACAACTGGTTCGCCATACTTTCTATACACCACTGTTTTCCTGCAACGAAATCCCTTTTAACAACCTCAAAAGGGATGAACATCATGCAATGTATTACCACGATCTCAGAAAATAAAGTTTAGATATCATGGATACACGAATCCCATCATTTTCGAAAAATCCAGGTTATGCAATTAACCGGAAGAAAAGACATGCGAGTATCTTATGTATGAAGCCCATTTTGATATTTCTCACGCTTGTCCTGCTATTGGGACATTCGGTCGTTTCAGGTCAGGGTGTGGGGATCAGCGAGGTTTCCATTACACCTGATAACTCCTCCATCCTGGAGTTGCGCTCCACGGAACGAGGATTCCTGGCACCCCGGATGTCCACGCTGCAACGGAATAATATCGGGACACCTGCAACAGGGTTGATCGTATATAACACCGACACCGATAAACTCAATATCTATGATGGATCTTCCTGGAGGATCCTCTTTTCGGGTACCAATGGCGTAAATAGTGTTACGGGTACTGCCGACCGGATAACGGTGACAGGAACCCAGGATCTGGTAGTGGATATAGCAGCGAATTATACCGGACAGTCATCGATAACGACCCTGGGAACCATAACCAACGGTACATGGAATGCAGATGTTGTAGGCGTGCCATATGGTGGGACAGGCCTGGCCAATATCGCTTCCAATTACCTGGTTTACGGGAATGGAACAGGGCCTGTCAATACGCTGGCACCATCGGCTGCCACAGGGGCATTGCTCATGAACACCCTGAATGGCCCTCCTTCCTGGGTCACATTGAATACGTTACCTTCTTCAGCCGGTGTACTGCCCATTGCAAACGGTGGAACCAATTCGGGGGCTGCGCTTAATAATAACCGGATCATGATATCAAGTGGTGGAGCCATTGTCGAGGCGGGGGCACTTGGAAACGGACAAATAATCGTGGGGAAAGACGCCGATGCACCCCAGCTGGTGACAGTGGGGGGCGATGTGCAGATAGATAACACGGGCGATGTGCAGTTGCAACCTGGTGTGGTAACGACCACAGAGGTAGCCTTGAACACATTGGTTGCGGATGACATAGCCACGGGCGCCGTGACCACCGATGAGATAGCCGATGGCACGATCGCGAATATTGACCTGGATAAGGGAAATATCCCCCTGAGCGGATTTGGTGCAGCAACAGCAGCGTTGGATCTGGGCAGCAACCAGATCAACAACCTTTCCGACCCGGCTCTGGATCAGGATGCAGCGACGAAGGGGTATGTGGATAGTCAGCTTGGCGCCTCGGATGACCTGCCCTATGGGAGTATCTGGCTGGGGGATGTTGGAGGAGAACAGGCAGCCCTTGATGCTTCAGGGTTGGGCTATATGCTGGTAGGCGATGGGACAACGCTTCAGAGTGTAGATATTACCGGTGACGTGGATGTGGATGAAACGGGCGATGTGCAGTTGCAACCTGGTGTGGTAACGACCACAGAGGTAGCCTTGA
>CAYZMH010000185.1:0-2498 GCA_964479445.1 uncultured Bacteroidaceae bacterium
AAGCAGAAGACGGCATACGAGATGGTGGGAGAATCTCCCGAGATGATCAAGGTAAAGGAGATGATCGAGAAGGTGGCGCCTACCGAGGCGCGGGTAATGATCACCGGGGACAACGGCACCGGCAAGGAGCTGGTGGCCCGGTGGCTGCACGAAAAGAGTTCGCGCGCCGGCGGTCCGTTCATCGAAGTCAACTGCGCGGCCATCCCCTCGGAGCTGATCGAGAGCGAGCTGTTCGGACACGAGAAAGGGGCATTCACCTCGGCGATCAAGCAGCGAAAGGGGAAATTTGAGCAGGCCGACGGCGGAACGATCTTCCTGGATGAGGTCGGGGATATGAGCCTGGCGGCGCAGGCCAAGGTGCTGCGCGCGCTGCAGGAGAACAAGATCTCCCGGGTGGGGAGCGACAAGGATATCCGGGTGAACGTGCGGGTGCTGGCTGCCACCAACAAGAATATGAAAGAGGAGATTGAGAAGAGCACCTTCCGCGAGGACCTCTACCACCGGCTGAGCGTGATCCTCATCCATGTTCCGAGTCTGAACGACCGCCTGGAAGATATCCCCCTCCTGGCCGACCACTTCAACCGGCAGATCTGCGAAGAGTACGGCACCCCGCCGCTCAATATCACCGATGATGCCATCAAAGCCCTGCAGGGTATCCAGTGGACCGGCAATATCCGGGAATTCCGCAACGTACTCGAGCGGCTTATCATCCTGTGCGACAAGGAGATCAACGGAAAAGACGTCCAGGCCTTTGCCATGCCTATTTCGGGGTAGGAAATGGTGCGACAGGGTCGGGTCCGGCCCCGGTAGGGGCGGGTTCCATTTTTAGGGGTAGGGAATGGTGCGACAGGGTCGGTCCGGCCCCGGTAGGGGCGGGTTCCATTTTTAAAGTCAGATTCAATTCTTACAGGAAGTAATCAGAAAAGGGTTCGCCGGCCCTGAAATACTCTTTGGGTGTCATCCCGGATATCTGCAGAAAATCATGGGTCATATGGGACTGGTCGAAATACCCGCACCGGTAGGTAAGGGATGTCAGGTTCAATTCCGGGCGGAGTGATTTCTCGTACAGCGCATTCTGAAACCGTACAATCCGCATGAACCGCCTCGGGGAGGTCCCGATATACTGCTGAAATACCCGCTCGAATTGCTTTCTGCTCAAGCAGGACTCTGCGGCCAGGTCATCCACGCTTACCATTCCCCGGGACTGATTGATCAGGGCTACAGACCTTCTCATGCGCGGCAGGTGGGGTTTGCCGGGATGTTTTTTCAACCGGTCGAACAGAAACTGTTCCACGATCCTGATCCGCTCCGAAAAAGTCCGTGCCTCGTAGAGCCGGTCCTCAAGCGCATTGGTCTGATCCTTGAGCAGGTATTTCAGGGGGATATTCCGGTTGAACAACTCCCGGAGAGGAGTGTCCAGCAACACCGCCAATCCGGCAGGCTGAAAAATAATGGAGAAGAGCTGCAGCCGATGGGTGATCCTGAGGTCGTAATACCGGCTTAATTGTCCGGTGATCCCCGTGGTCTCATCAATGGCGATCTGTTTGTCGAGCGACTCCGGTATCCTGTCAAAATAGAAAGTCAGGTCGATCAGTCCGTTTGGAACAATCCGCTGTACATGACCGCCATTAACCGGACCACCATGCTCGAGTGTCCAGTAATGCCTGACAAATTCAGCAAGGGACGGATGGGGTTTTGAAATATGATACTCCATGGCGTATGGTTAAGACCGGTACCTGTGGAAGATGCAAATATAGGCATGGCCCGGAAAATAATCCAGGCCACACCCAAAAAAAATGGTTAATTGCCGTACAACCCCATCCTGTTCCCTTCGCTATCGGTGAACAGTGCGAATGATCCACGGTTTTCAGCCTCTATTTTCGTTTTTGGCTGAACGATCTCACCCCCGTTCCGGCTGACCCGTTCGATCACCCGGTCCAGGTCATCCCCGGCATTGAAACTCACCAGGACACCCTTTTTTCCGGGTTCAAAGCCGGGTGCAAAGGAAATCGCCCCTTCATCGTTGGGAAGGCAGGCCATCTTTTCGTGGCCAAAATCCATTTTCTCCAGGTTCAGTTCAAAGACGGCGTTGTAGAAATCTACGGCTCTGTCGAAATCGGTGGCAGGAATCTCCACCCAGGAAATTAACTTTTGCATAATTTAAAATGTTAAGATGAAACAATCGATGCAAAAGTATACTCCCTGCTTCCTGCAAAATTGGAATTTTGCGACATTGTTGTCCGGGGCAGAAACAGGTTGATGCCTTCCGGGAAATAAACGTAAAAGGGTTCGCCGGCCATCGGTCGGAGAAGGAGACAGAGTTCGCCGGTCTGTTGATCGGGGAATAAGACAGGGGTTACCGGACCATCGGTCGCAGAAGGAGACAGAGTTCGCCGGTCTGTTGATCGGGGAATAAGACAGGGGTTACCGGACCATCGGTCGCAGAAGGAGACAGAGTTCGCCGGTCTGTTGATCGGGGAATAAGACAGGGGTTACCG
>CAYZMH010000186.1:0-2450 GCA_964479445.1 uncultured Bacteroidaceae bacterium
TTTTGCGCATTTCTGCGACTTGTGATGTCTGTTTGTATGATGACTACTCGGGGTTACCTTGTTCCCCGGTTTGACTCGGTTTTAATGCCGCATCCATCGAGACCGCTTCACACTAAATGATTAATGTGCTCTGAGTTGAATTGACTCCTCAGATTGTGCGTGATGCAATGCTACAATGTGTAAATTACATATTGATGTGCTCTATGCACACCTCCGATTCAAAGCCGAAGCCCATTGTGCCCTTTCTTGTCCAAACACTCAAACTGTTGAAAACGGCGGGCTAAACGTGTCGCGCAAGCTTCACGCGTACACCCCCATCTCACTAAACTCGTCTTTTACGAGTGTTTTCGTCCAAACCACACGTTGCTGTCGCCAGCCCCGCGCTCTTTACAGATACTGATTTGGATTGGGAATCTATTTTCGGGTGATCCTTCACGCTTAGATGCTTTCAGCGCTTATGATTATGGCGCGTAGCTGCTCGGCACACCCTGTCGGATGACCGATACACCAGAGGCGCCCACACGATGTTCCTCTCGTACTGATCGTCTGTACCCTCAAATTCCCAACATCCCCCTTAGATAGAATCCGACCTGACTCACGTCGGTCTAAACCCAGCTCACGTTCCCTTTTAATGGGCGTACAGCCCCACCCTTGGCCCCTGCTGCAAGGCCAGGTTAGGAAGAGCCGACATCGAGGAAGCAAGCCTCAGGGTCGATGTGAACTCTTGCCTGAGACAACTCTGTTACCCCCGGGGTAATTTTTCTATTACTCCCGACACCTACCATAGGTATTCGAGAGCTCGCTATGCCAACCTTTCGGTCCGGGACCCATTACTGTCAAGGGTCCCATCAAGCCAGCTTTTGCCATTACACTCTTAGGCGAGTTTCTGTCTCGCCGGAGCTGACCTTGGGGTCGCTAGGATATCTTTTCCTAGCGGTGGCGCCCCACCCGAACTGCCCAAGAGCACGTGTCCTCGACCGCTTCGGCCGAGTTAGACATAGTCCTTCAAAAGGCTGGTGTTCCATTGGCGCTCTTCCGCAACCGCAATTGCGGTGTCTACGCTCCCAGCTACACTGTGCATTCGAACGACTACGTCAAGAACTCCCTGCAGTAAAACTCCACGGGGTCTTCTCATCCCAAGGGGGAGGGACGGACCGTTCGCCGTCCCGTAGGTTCACGGAGTGGATTGTAGAGACAGTGCCCATCATCGTTGATCCGTTCATGCACGCCCGAACTTACCAGGCAAGGCATATGGCTACCTTAAGAGAGTTATAGTTACTCCCGCCGTTTAGGAGAGCTTAGTCCGGTTGTACCCGGCGTTGACTGACTCCCACTGGGCAGGATTCACTTTCCGTACACAACCTTTCGGTCTTGCGGAAAGCTATGTTTGTATTTAACAGTCGGATGGGCCATGTTATTGCAACTTAGAGTCCCTCGCCAAATGGCAAAGACTCCAAGCAAGGGTTCTTCCGAAGGTACCCCTCTATTTTGCCGATTTCCTTTACAATCCGTAATTCCACACGCCTTAAGCTTCGCACCTTAGGCACACCTGTGTCGGTTCTGGGTACGTTTTAGTGTTTCGTTATGCAGTCATTTTTCATTGGGAATTGGGGTTGTCTCTGACCACCCACATTCAGGCGGCTATGCATGATTTATTCCGGTTCTCGCCCTAACGGCACTCCCCGGAGAGATACATTTAAACAGAGTCGACGACTCTGCCAGAACTACCCACTTCCGTCATGACGGCATCGTTCGTTACCGACCGCGAATGCGGTTTCCTACACACCAAGTACGGAAATATAAATCCGTTTCCCTTTCGTGCGCGACGGTTAAGAACGCACTTAGGAACGACTAACTCTCGGCTAACGACGTATTGCCGAGAAACCCTTGGCCTTTCGGCGGATCCGATTCTCACGGATCTAAGCTGTTACTACTGCCAGGATTTTCACTGGGGAACGATTCATAAGACCTCACGGCCTTACTTTATCTCGAACCCCACGCCTCTCTACCAGATAACACTCTCTACTGAGTGTCCTCCCCGGTATCGGTGGTGGACTTAAGCCCCGTCCATTTTCTGGGCCATTTTTCTTAGCAAATGAACTGTTACGTACTCATTGTAGGGTGGCTGTTTCTAAGCCTACCTTTTTGCTGTCTTCGAAAAATGACACCATTCATTTTAACACTTAGCCCACACTTGGGGACCTTAACCGGAGGCCGGGTTTTTTCCCTTTCGGCACCTACCCTTACGGCAGGCAACCCGTCTCCCAGAGTCTTCGGCGGTTGCAGATTCGGAGTTTATGAGGCCGGCGGAGATTTTACTCTCCTAACCAAGCCAAATAGTGCTCTACACCACAACCATACCTCGTCTGAGGCTTGGCTTCGACCAACTTTGAGAGGAACCAGCCATCCTCGGACTAGATTTGACTTTTCCACCGAGACCCAGCTCAGGT
>CAYZMH010000187.1:0-2414 GCA_964479445.1 uncultured Bacteroidaceae bacterium
AATGTCTATACGTTCCAAATTGGCAAACAACTGCTTCAATGCTCGTTGTACCTCAGGTTCTCCCCAATAATAACGTGATCGGTCGGATAGGCTGTATTTACGCGAGAAGTGCCGGAAATGCGCATCGCCATGATAATACTTCTCCCAATATTTCGGATTCGAGATCATCGCATTATCCAGAATTGCAATAAGATTGGACGGTTCCAAATCAGACCAAAGCAAGGCAAGTTCCTGCTCGATTGAGCATAATAAAAAGATCGTCTCACGCATTGAAAATGTTAATGCCGGGCCAACTTTCAGGATGGCGATACCGTCCTTCACCATCTGCTTTAATGCAGTTGGAAGCTGATAATCGGTAGAATGGCCTTCAAACACCAGGTTCGGATATGATTGCAATGCCCAACACAAATCACGCGCACTCTGATGCTGGTATTCGTAAATGTGCTGATCGCCGAACTCCACGCCGGGTTGGACGACGACAGCAATCACGCGTTCCCAAGCGTCATACAGGCCGTATTTTAAAAATGCCTTATTAGTAAGTTCAACGGTTTCCTGAAACGCAGCAGGCTTCGTGATGTGCAGTGTCTCTGTTGTCTCCTGAAATCCTCCTGGTACCGGTACTTCTGTTCCAATGACATAAACAGGCTTGGATTCCGAACAGCAGGCGGCCTCTGCTGCGGCGCACAAGCGCGCCGTACGCTCGGCGACGATCTCAGGAGCAAGCGGCTCTGCGCGCGCCCCTTCATCGTCGGCTAAAAACATACTAGCATCAAGGTGGATTTTAGAAAAACCCGCCGCAACATAGTCATTGACAAGTACACACGCCTTGTCCATCGCCACATCCTTCGGATATTCCTGCCAAGGATTAGGTCCCAGATGATCACCGCCCAGAATCAGATGTTCACTAGGAAAATCGATTTTTTCAGCTATATCGAGTACAAAAGCGACAAACTGCTGCGGTGTCATGCCGGAATAGCCACCATACTGATTTACCTGATTACAGGTTGCTTCGATCAGCACAGGCGTTTCCTCCTGCAGGCCCTTTTCCAAAGAAGCTTCGATAACAAATCGATGGGCACTGCAAATCGAAAAAATCCCACGGGAAATACCGCGTTTTTGCAGAGTGACAAGACGTTTTAAATAGTGCGGCGCGTTCATCATGTTAACGATGTCCATGGCCACACCTTTCCAGCGGATAAATAGTAACCCCTTGCACAACTCTGTTGATAGTGCCGTTTGTGCTTGGATTATCAGGTTTCAGCCCAACGTCCAGCGATTTGAACATGCCGAGGATTTGACCAACAATCACGTCCGTCATTACGCGATAGTCATCCTCAACAACGTTACCATCAGGGTATAGTTCAAGAAATTCTGCTGAAAGTGAGCGAATTTCTTCCACAGCGTGGTCACAAATCACCAGCATTCCCCTCCCTTGCTTTTTCCGCCGGAGTTCCCGGAGCAGATCGATCTCATAATTCCGTACATACGGATCGGATGAAATCGCTGCAACCACCAGGCAATCTTGGTTTACAAATACCTGTGGCCCATGCCGAAACCCCAAAAAAGAGTCGATATGCGTTACCATCTTTCCCTCGGTCATCTCGAGCATTTTCAGCCGGCACTCCTTCATTGTTCCAAACAAGGCGTTGGAGCCGAGATAGCAGATACGTGCTGCCGGCTGGGTAATGAACTGCTTCAGTACGTCCGCATAATTGTCAAAAATCCTTCGTGCTCCCTGTCCCAACTGCAGTGCTATCGCTCGCAACTCATCCGGAAAATCAAGAAAACACAAACCAATTGCTGTCATGGCCATTGTGGAAAATGAACTGGTCATCACGAGTGAGCGATCGTTGGTTTCTGCGGGTAAAACGAGGCAGAGCGTATTTGAATCTTGGCATGCAAGCCGGGCGAGTTGACCAGCATTATTTGTGGTGATCACAATCTGTTTGGCGTCCGGTACGCATTGTTTAACAAGATTATAAGTCGCTGCCGATTCCGGCGAATTTCCTGAACGGGCAAACGATACTACCACAGGCTTATTTCCATTGCCCATAAAGGACCAGGGAGCCAGCAGAAAATCTGTCGTCGGTACAGAGGTGACAGATCTTTTCATCCTTTTTCGCAGCCCATACGCCACCGCATTCCCAATATATTCCGAGCTACCGGCTCCGCACAATATAAGTGGTGTTCTTCTTCCGCTTTGTAAGTCCGCGTTGTTTAAAAATTCTTTAATCATCGCCCGTTTCTCAATCAGCATCTCGCAGGTTTTGAACCACATTTCCGGCTGTTGTGCAATTTCTATTGGAGTAAACTGCACGCCCATTTCCTGCTTTTCTGCTTCAGGAAGGTGCAATAATTGTTCAAAAGCATTCATAAGTTTTCTCCTTCAGCCTCAACCAGACTCTTGGCCGAAC
>CAYZMH010000188.1:0-2354 GCA_964479445.1 uncultured Bacteroidaceae bacterium
TTGGTGTGAAACTGTCAGTCGGCACCTGTGAGGCGCTAGCTGTCAGTGTCGGTGTAAAGCTGTTACTCGGCGTTTGTGAACCGGTAGCTGTCGGCGTATAAGACGGCGTGGATGATAATGTAAAAGTTCCGGTTCCCGTAAAGGTCGGCGTATTTGTGGGCGTTCCTGTCCGGCTCTGTGTTGCCGTAGCCGTATTTTCCGGTGTAGGAGTATATGTCGGTGTGTCCACCCCTCCCTCAAGAAGGAAACTAATGTCATCCACCTGTATATCGAGCACGCCTGCCCCGGTGCTTGCCCACTGCAGGGCTATTATCTCATTTTTTGTAAATGAGGCCGGGTCTCCAAAACCCCTCTGGCTCAAAGAAGCCTCATCAAGCGGCACTGTTACCTTTGTCCAGGAGGAAGGCGCTGTAAATGTTACTCCAAAATAATCATCGTCTTCAATGCTCGGCTGCGTAAACTGGAACCAGTACGAGCCCCCGTCCCCTTTGACATAAAACTCCACTGCCGAATAAGAACTTAAATCCACGGCTGTGCCGTCTCCGTTCAGGTTTGTCCCCATTCCCGCGTAACTGCTGACATTGCCGGATATTTCCGCTCTGTAGTTTTCCGAACCCGGCATGCCGCCGGAAGTCATGGCAAAAGGGTCCGGCGTGATTGTGGAATCCGTGTCCTGGTACATGTACCAGTCCCCGCTCCAATTGTTCGCGTTATCGCCGTCCTCCATATCATCCAGAAGTACGGATGAGGGAGTAGGAGTAGCTGTTGCCGTAAACGTGGGTGTTCCCGCGTAAGGAGTGTAAGTAGGTGTCGCTCCGCCGGCCGCCACGAACGAAACAACAGAATGAGCGGGCAGCGTATACACAAAAGATGTGCCGGTTACATTAACAGAAGCCATTTCCTGTAAATCATATGACGGCGAGGTTATCCACGGAGTGACCGACCCCAGGGTTGTTCCTGATATTTCAAAACCCTGGTTCACATCCGAACCTCCCTCGTTTATCGCTACTATTACAAAGTCATTGTTTCCCGTGTTTTTATACGCGGAAACATATACGCCCGTATTCGGGTTGGCTGTAGCCCCTATCCTGTTAAAGCCCGGCCTTATAAATTTCGAGTAATTTCCCATTGCCCAGTATCTTTTTGGAATGCCGAGAGTTTCGCTCCTTAATCCTTCGTTGTTCTGATCCGACGCCAGCCACCAGTATATAAACGCGTTGTATTCCGCGTTTACAAGATGGTTGTGTATCCACCTTGCCGTAACAAGCCCCATTCCCGGCGTGCCTGCCATGGTTTCGTCATACGCGTCGAAATTAGAGCGTTCTGTCATCCAGTATTCCTTGTTATATGTCTGCGCGAGAGGATATGCCGTGGGCCCTCCTCCGTATGTGTGCGCCGCGACAATATCACAGTAGCTTCTTGACGCGGAGTCATTCAGCGTGGGGTCGGTTATCGCCAGGTTATTGCTGAATGATTCGCCTACTATTATTTTTGTATCCAGCCCGGCTGCGTCCAGCGTCGGCCCGAGGTTGTTTTTTACAAAATCCCTCAGCTCTTCCCCTGTCCAGCTGCATCCGTCATAACTCACCCGGTAATCAGGCTCATTGGCAGGGGATATACCGTAAATATCCACACTCTGAACATCTCTCATTTCTATTATATAATCCCTCAGGTAATTCGCGTACTCATCGTAATATTCAGGCAAAAGGTACGCACCGTCTTCATTGTCCACTGCCCCGTTGCTTTTCCACTCTGCCGGCGGCGTCCATGCCGAAGCTATTATCCGTGTTATACCAAGGTCCCTCGCTGCCTGCAGAGGCGCTGCTGTGGAGGACCACTGCCCTGTATCAGGGGGTATCCGCGCCCTTATTATGGAAAGCCCTATCTCACCCGCTCCGGTTCCGAAAAATTCCGAAGCGTGGTTTACAAGCCATGTATTGTCAGCTGAATTACCTCCCCACTCGGACCATGCCGAACTTCCGCCAAACCCGCTTATTTCCTGCTGCACATCATCCCAGGTTATTACTGCATCATCTCCCTGTGATTCTGTTGTGGGCGTGAACGTAGGAGTATCCACTCCCTCCTCAGTATCTGTATATGAAGGAGTCATGGTAAATGTAAAAGTCGCCTCTGAAGTCGGAGTATAAGTAAAAGTCTCGCCTCCACAGGCATTCGCGCCTGTGCAGGGGTCAATTCCTGACGCAGCATCCACTGTCGAAGCGTCTGTCCATTCGCATACCATTACGCCGTCTTCGTACAATACAGCGTATTGCAGGTTTGTCCAGTCACTGTTCACGGGCAGCCGGGAGTAATCGTCGCAGTTATCATCCACCGGCGATACCCAGCTTGGCCTG
>CAYZMH010000189.1:0-2273 GCA_964479445.1 uncultured Bacteroidaceae bacterium
CCGAGGTTGCAGATGCTATAGAACCCACGCCGCTATTTTTTGGAATAAAAATTTCTGGTATACCACTGACATCACCGTTTGAAACATTGCCTAGCGCGTCTCTTACAAGATTAAAGCCTTCTTCTCTCAAACCTTCGCTGCTCAAATTCCGTGCAGTGTCAAACACATTAGCGCCGGCTATAACCGACTGTAGAGGGGAAAATTCTCCATTTACAATATCACCTACGCCGCCTACAGCATCAAGCAGTCCGCCTGCACTACCGCCCTGTATCGAAAGCGGACTGGGAGTTGTGTCATAGCTGTCTACTCTTCCAAAGCCTGTAGGATTCTACCCACCTGTTCATCCACCCCGGTGACCATAGAAAAATAGCCACGAACAGCACGCTCTGCCCTGCGACGATCTTTCCCTTCCGGTACATTGTCTCTGTAAAGCAGGGAATCCATAGGCATGTTGTCATACCGCCGGCGATACCTGTCCGGCACAGCATTATAAGGTGGGTGAGGCGGATTCATGGAGACAAACAGGGCCCAGGGTTTATCCCCATCATTTCTATTGTCCTTAATAAAATCAATGGCTACATCGGCTTCATGTACAGGTGACCACTTATCCACAAACGTGGTATCCTCCCTTGGGGCATCACCAATCCAATAATAGGGATTCATATGCTGGTCCTTGCATCCATAGGCATGCCAGAATTCAAACCCATGACGTCTTCCAGGAGGTGTATAATGAGTCCATTTGGCTTTTCTCCAATCATCCACATCGGGTCCTCTGGGTGCATCCAGATGCCATTTCCCAATGTATCCGCAAAGATAGCCGTTGCTACTAAGTATATCGGAAATGGCAGTCTGTTCTTCTTTCAGATAGTTGCCATACTTCCTGGAACTGGTGTTGCAGTTGGTCAGAATGCCGTTTTCGTGGGGATACTTTCCTGTCATAAGCATACCCCGGAAAGGACTGGACAGGGGCCTTGTACTGACGGCATTGACCAGCACTTTGCTTTGCTCTGCCAGGTGATCCAGGTTTGGCGTAACAACCGGGTCTTCACCGGTGAAACCCACTGCCTGGGCCCGGTACTGGTCAGGGAAAATGAACAGCAGGTTGGGCTGTTCCTTTTTTTGTTTCTCCCCTTCTTTGCAGGAGCTCAGCATAAAAAACACCACCGCTGAAATCGTTAGGGATCTTAGAAATTTTGGTGTAATCCTGAATGTTTGCATAATTTATATATTTACCCTGTTTTATAGTGTATTGTAACAGTTGCTGTTTTGTAACAATTGCCGTTTGGGGGTTATTCCCACCACCTGTTATATGGTTTATAAATTCTGAACCAGTTCATATGGACCAGGTCTTTCCCTTCCCCGTCAAAGACAAAGCGAAGATCGGTCACACC
This sequence comes from uncultured Bacteroidaceae bacterium, assembly GCA_964479445.1. Classification (GTDB taxonomy): domain Bacteria; phylum Bacteroidota; class Bacteroidia; order Bacteroidales; genus CAYZMH01. The sequence continues at coordinate 1,392 of CAYZMH010000189.1, forward strand.
TTTGTCCAGTTCGACGGTTGTTTGTACGGTTTCCCATTTGCTGTTGCTTCCGGTATAAGGAATGTTCAGGGTCCCGATTTTTTCTTTCCCCGCCTGGATCTGGATGGAAGCATCTTCGTGGGCACTGGCCAGCCTGAACTGGATCATATATTTCCCATGATCAGTTGCTTTAACAGGATATTCCACGTATTCATCCTTTTCGGCTCCATAGATCTCATATACTTTCTCCCCTGCCGAGTAAGGATGGCCAGTTGCCCTGCCCCTCTCCCGGTTGGGGAAACCAGGTACAGTCAGCTCATATCCTCCATCTTCTGTGGGAACGAGGGTTTCAAAACCGTGATCCCCGTCGGTCGTGATCTGGTATTTCATGCCCTTCACGGCCCGGGGCATTTCTGCCTCCACATGGCTGGGTATTTCGTAGAAGGGAATGCGCACCCTGTCATACTGGCGATTTCTAACCAGCCCGGTCCACATGTCTCTTTTATTCAGCCATTGCAGTCCGTCTGAACCTTCCAGGTACTGGCCCCGGTCATCGGTTTGCTCGATCCAGCTGTAGAGGATGTTGCGCATCTTTTCCAGTTGTTTGCGATACTATGGATCATCGGCCACGCTTCTCAATTCATCGGGATCCTTGCGCAGGTCGTACAGCTCTTCTGCCGGCCGGTAATCATCATAGAACCAGTCGATGGTGGGTGCCAGCTCCTGCTTTTTGTGGCCGTCGCGCATAATCTTCATAAAATTTTTGTTGATATCCCGGTATTGAGGCTGCATGTAGGGTCTGTCGGTCATAAAATTGCGGATGTAATGGAAGTTTTTGGTCCGTACAGAACGCACCCGGTCGATGGTAAAGTCCATGCGGTCTTTGCTGGATATAACATACTC
>CAYZMH010000190.1:0-2243 GCA_964479445.1 uncultured Bacteroidaceae bacterium
CGTTCAGGTTGGGTAGCTGGTCAATTCTGGATTGCTGGAGATTGTTTTCGTTATAGTGTGTGTTAAGCTGGGATTGCTTGATCTGGATATTGTTCTCCATGGCATAGTTGATACAATCTTCCAGGGACCATGTATTATCTGGCTCCTGGGCCATGACCGGAAAAGTCATGAAAAAAATGACAAGGAGTGAGGATATTTTTTGCATGTTCTGTTACTTTTGAGAAACCTTACCAAATATACAATAACAATTCCATCAACATAGTTTTATGGCGACGGAAAAGCGTGTTTTTTATGATCAGATAGGGGAAATCCTCTACCGGAAAAATCCAAGGGCAAAGAATATTTCTATCCGGATATCCAGTCATGGAAGTATCCGGGTAACCGTGCCCCGGAACTGCACTTTTAAGCGGGCAGAAAAATTCGTCATGAACAAGTCCCGCTGGATCACGGATAAATCAAAGAAAATAGAGCAGGACAGGAAAGAAAAACTTGAGTGGAAGAAGGACTCTTTGATCCCGATCCTTGATGGGCATATCAGGTTTATGCTGAATGGTAGCAACCGGATCGGGGTAGAAACAGTGGAGAATGATTTTCTGATCACCGTTCCTTCCGGCTGGGACCTTACCAGGGAGTCTGTGCAGCAGGCTCTGTCTGAAGAGGTCATTGATCTGGGTCTGAAAGCCGGGAAGCAGTACCTTCCCCAAAGACTGGAAGAGATTGCCGGTCAGACCGGTTTATTATACAGGGGTGTAAGGGTAAGGCATATGATCAGTCGTTGGGGGAGTTGCAGCAGGGATAACCGGATCACCCTGAACAGCGCCCTTGTTTTTTTGCCTCACGGACTCATCGATTATGTCATTCTGCATGAGTTGATACATACCCTCCATAAAAACCATGGTCAGGCCTTCTGGAGCGCCCTGGAACACTATTTGCCTGACGCAAAAATCCGGCGCAAAAACCTTAGGAACCACCCCATTTTATCGCTGAAGAGCCATTGAGGCAGGTCCCTGCTCTTTTTTCGCGGCTATTTACCCGACTCATAGTCCAGTTCTCTCTCCTTGCAGATCATCTAATAAATCCCGTAGATGAGTTCCATGGTGAGCCGGATAGTGTTGAAGGGACGGTCGGAGCGAATGTCCATATAGAATGAGGGAACCAGGTTGAGGTAAAGGAAATTGGTGAGTTCCCGCTGGTACCCGACCCCCAGGCCCAGCTGGGTTTTAAAGCGGTTGTCGAGGTCTGCACTTCTGAGAGTGGAAGAACCATAGGTGTCGTGGGTATAGGTGACAGAGGTTGTAAGCAACAGTTCCATACCAGCGGTTACCAGGAGGGCGTTCTCATTGCGGTTATAGAAGGCAAAGTATGCAGTGAGGGGCACGGCAAGGCTGCGCTGATCATAAACCATTCGGACGGGCACGGGCGGGTTGTTATAGACATTGGTAAAATATTCGGGATAGTCTAAAATCTCCGATGAGCGAAAGCTGTAATTAATGCCTGATTTTATAAACCAGTTTGTAAAATCCCAGTAGATGTAACTGAAGCCTGCTGAATAACCGGGCCGAAAGGAGGCATCATCGCTTCGAACTCCTGTAAACGACGGGGTAAAGCTTGCCCCCGCGAATGTATTTATCTGGGCTCCGGCATGTTGCAGGGAGGTCAGGATGAGGAAACCTAACAATAAAGTAATTCTACGCATGATCCGGCTGTTTGGGATTAACATCTTAAATTTAGGACGGTTCAACCGTACCCGCAACAAAAAGGTAAAAAAGTTAACGCAGGATTGGTTGCCTGGTTGATAGGTGGAGAAAGACAGGGGGTTAACCAGGAGGATTTTTGCGATGAATATATGAGTATAAGAATTAGAATATTAAACAAATACAAAAATATGTGATCGTGTTGATATACATATTTTAATATGTATTAAAATATGTATATCTTTTTTAGCGGGGGGTCGGAGCCGGGTACCATCTGAACCTGGGTGAAGGGAGCATTTTCGGAACCGTGGCCCGGCCGGTTATCCTCTGAACCCGGGAGGGTTCATCTTCGAAACGGGCGCTCAGCGAATGATAAGCAGAATCCGGATTGAATGCAGTATCGTCCTGTCCCGGGGGTGGACGGTGTATCATTTATTGAACCGGTGCACTGAAAACAGAAAACCCATCACACTGAGTGATGGGTTATGGCTCCTGTTGACCCGCCAGGGCTCGAACCTGGACTCTTCTGAACCAAAATCAGATGTGTTG
>CAYZMH010000191.1:0-2214 GCA_964479445.1 uncultured Bacteroidaceae bacterium
CTTGCTGCTTCACACAAGGTGAGTGGTGCATTCTGGCTGCACAACGATTCGGGAGATGGCCCAAATCTTTATATGATTGACTCCACAGGCAAATTACTTAATTCAGGTTATGTAAACGGAGCAACTGCCAGGGACTGGGAAGATATTGCCTCCTTTGTTCTGGAGGGTGTGCCCTACCTTGTAATCGCCGATGTGGGTGATAATCCAGTCGATAAGAGCTCCTACAAACTTTATATTATTGAGGAACCCGAGCTAAATACCTCTCAACGAGATAACAATGTCTACGAATTAATTAGCACCATCGAATTTCAATATGAGGATGGTTCCCACAATTGCGAAAGTATCGGAGTGGATACCCTCGACAAAAAGATCATTCTGGTAAGCAAATCATCCAGCGGACAAGGTACGCGGCAGGTATTCGAACTTCCTCTTGATCTGGATTCCGGACCGGAACTGCAGATTGCCACTCAGATCGCTGAGATTGAAACGGACGGAACCACGGCTATGGATATCTCCACTGATGGTCATCATGCTATCGTACTCACCTATGGCAATGCATACGAATTCACACGGACTGCCGGCGAATCCTGGAGCTCTGCATTCTCACATAAAAACCGTGTTGTCGTTATGCCAGAGAGGCCGGGAGGAGAGGCAATTGCCTATGCGCCTAATGGTGTCGACCTCTATCTCGTCCGGGAAGGAGCAAATTCACCGGTTTGGCTCATCAAGGGGAAAAAAGACAGTGGATTGGTTTTCCAGGTGGATATGTATGAAATTGAAGACCTGTTTGAAGGTGAAAAGGTATGGCTCAATCTCCCACAATATGACAGCAGTATACTGATGAGCGATGAGGATGGGGATAAGATCTTCAAGGCGCTGTTCTATGCTGAAGAAGGAAGCTTAGTCGAGTATTATTTCAGTTACCAGAATGGTCCGGATCCGGAAATTAATAGAATTGAAGAGAGTGTCGATATGGCCTGTTCAGATGGGATGGGCCACCGCAACTTTTTGGTCTACCAGGCAGACCTGGTGCTTCCTGCCATCATGTTCAACGCCTGCCATAAGCGACCCGATTATATTCATTTTCACGTGGATATGAACGGAATCCCAGACGTCTATGAGAATGGCAGCGTATGGATAAATTTTCCCGATTCGGGGAATAGCGAAAAGATGAGTGATCCGGATGGCGATAGTATATTCAGTTTCCTTCTTGCCACACAGTCAGGAACAGAACACCGCTTCTATTATAGCTATCAAAACGGAGCCGATCCCCTGAATGACAGATACCGGGAAGAATTACCTGATGAGTGTAGTGATGTGGATGGATACAGGGTTGAAACGAGCACGGCAAAACTTCTGGACCTTTATGTAGTTCAGTTTGGAAGCTGTGAGGAGGCCCTTCCGGACGGCATCGACATAACAGATTTGCCCGGATCTTACTGCTATGGTTCCAATGATGATTATCCATGGGAGGGGGCAAATGCCGGAGCAGGATCTCCATCCGCGGAGCAAATCGAAAAACTGGTCGATAATGACGTACTTACCAAGTATCTTGTTCGTGCAACCAACTCCTGGATTGAGATTGTCAGTCCGAACTTGTCGAAAGTACATGCCTATTCCATTACTTCGGCAAACGATGCCCCCGACAGAGATCCCAGGAGCTGGGAATTCCAGGGATGGAATAGGGAAACAGCCACATGGGATGTATTGCACGCTGTAAGTGATCATGATCCCTGGCTGAAACGTTTTCAGCGTAAAAGCTGGTACTTTGAGAACGAAGGTTGGTATGGTAAATATCGACTACACATCAAGGCCATCAATGGAAACCCAAACTTCCTTATGCAGATGGCAGAGTTGCAGGTGTTTGGTGAAACCGGTGAGCAAATAAGCTGGTCGGATGATGCAAGTCTGGCCAGTCTGACCACAAACATTGGAAGCCTGCATCCGGAATTTGACCCCATAATCCATTTCTATGTGCTGGAATTTGCAGCTGACTTTTCCCGTGTGAAAATTGAAGCTGCCCCATCAGATGAGGAAGCCACGGTATCCGGAACAGGTTACATCAGGCTGGCGCCCGATGTGCAAAACGCTGTGATCCGGGTCAGGGCAGCAGATGGAAGAAGCACGGAAGATTATACGCTCGATTTTAAATACCTCAACATAAATTCGGGCTACACCACGGATACGGAAGTGCTGCTCTACCCAAATCCCTGC
>CAYZMH010000192.1:0-2152 GCA_964479445.1 uncultured Bacteroidaceae bacterium
TTGTTTTGGTTTGTAGAATACTCCGGTAGATACCCTTAGTATCATATGATACGATCGGGCAGTGCCTGACATGAAACCACCATACGAGATTACAAACAGGGTATTGAGCTTAATTTTATGATTTCAGAGAAAATCCGGCGTCACCCCCATCCGCATCAGGTTTGGCAGATATAACAAAGAGGATCCTTTCAGAAAGAAAAGTATATTTTTATGATATCAATGAATGATTTCGCCTGCCCAAAGCTTTTGCAGGAAAATATGCCATGGAAGAACCAGTATTTTTCCCATTTGCCGGGGGAATGGATCGTTGGTTACCAGGATTTGATTATTTACCGTATACTCTTCCGCAAAACGCTGTAATCCTTTTGCATGTCTGGGTGTGGCGTTCTTCGTTGATTTGACTTCCAGGGCAACTTCATGGTCACCCAACACAAAATCAATTTCAATTTGCGATGCAGTCCGCCAATAATACAAAGGGTATTGTACGCCGGAATAATGACTGTGTGCAATCAGTTCCTGATAAATAAAATGTTCGAAGGGATTCCCGAACGACTCGCCTCCCATGGCGATCTCTCCTCTTTTTAACAGGTAATTTACAATGCCGATATCGAAATAATAAAACTTGGGAGCCAGTATTACCCGGCGCTTTGGTCTTTTTTGAAATGAAGGCAAAAAACGGCCAATCAATGTATCTTCCAGAATTTGAAAATATTCTTTAACCGTAGGCGGGCTTACTCCACTTTCCGAAGCGATGTTGGAGTAATTTACGATCTCTCCGTTAGAAAAGGATGCTACTTCCAGAAACCGTGAAAAGGAATTTACGTTTCTGAGACGTGCTTCCGCCATAATTTCATCACGCAGGTAATTGCCAATATAGGATTCTATTAATTTACCGGGATTTTCGGAAAGATAATGCCCGGGCAACAATCCATGGTTTAGCGCGCGCAACAGCGAGAAACCCGGTATTTCATGGCTCACAAGAGGGAAGAGTTCGTAACGAAGCGCCCGGCCGCCTAACAGGTTAGCTTGTGAACGAATGATTTTACGCGGACTTGAACCGCATAGAATAAAACGGGTATGTTCATTCTCAATGAGCCAATGAACTTCGTTGAGCAGGGCTGGTATTTTCTGGATCTCATCGATAACTACCGGGGACGTTGGTTGGGATGCCACGATGATTTCCCTTAATTGCGATGGATTTTGCTGCAGGCGCACGAGTACATCCGTTTGCAATAAATCGAACCACAACGAATCCGGGAAAAGCGTTTTTAGTAAAGTGCTTTTCCCGGTCTGCCGGGCCCCCCATAAAAACAGACTTTCGTTATGTGATCCTTTGAAGGTTTGTTGTCTACCGATCATGATAATCCAAAGTATTGACTTTAAATATCATGATAATTTAAGACAAAAACAAGCAATTTACCAGCAATAATTTCAGCCCGGTCCGTCCTGGCAGGCCCTGTACATATTTTCCGGTCTGTCCGACAACTCGGTTTCATGCCTGTAGCCGAATGACTTCTTTGCTGAAAAGGTGACTGCCTGGAACGCGTCAAAGCCAGTTGAATAAAAATAAGTTCGGTTATCACCTGGATGAATAGGTGTTCAGGTATACCAGTATAACATCAAATGGCAGAGGCTTTTTTACCGTTATTGTTCGATGAGGAGGAGGCGGGAGCGTACCCGGTTTTCGCGGGTGCATTTCACCAGGTAGCTGCCGGGGGGCAGCTCGCCGACCGCGACGGCCAGGTGGTGTTTTCCTGCTGCCAGCCTGCTTTTGCCCAGGGCCTGTTTCACCTGTTTGCCCGTGAGATCGTGGAGGGTGAGGGCGATTTCAGACTCCTCGTTCAGGATCAACTCGATCCGGATCTCTTTTCGGGCCGGGTTGGGGTAGAGGGTGAATTCACGGACTGTTTCCATGGATCCGGCCGATACGTTGGGATCCTGCGTGTAGGTGGCCGTGACCCCGGCATCGGTTTCCGCCATGGTGACGGTGGTGTTGAATGCTTCGGAATTCTCCAGGGTGATGGTTCCGGAGTTGATCTCCCAGCGGTCAAACACCTCGCCCTCGGGGGAGGCGTGGGCCTGGATCGTTACCTGGTCGCCCGGTTCATAGCTGCCGGAGCCCGATCCGTTGTGGACGGTCAGCACCACCTCG
>CAYZMH010000193.1:0-2102 GCA_964479445.1 uncultured Bacteroidaceae bacterium
CTATTACCAGATACGCACCAACCACCGTTTCCAGTGGGTGGGTATGGTGGACCCGCCACTCACCAACACGCTGGCATTTTATGGTCCGCATGCCCAACTCGACATGGGGTTCGGCGCGTTCCTCTACAACGATATTACCGGTCCGACCAGCCGCACCGGCGTGGGCGGATCCTATGCCTACAACATCGCCATCAACCGCGATATCCGTCTCTCCATGGGTGTATCGCTGAGCATGCTGCAATACAAGATTGACGGAACGCAGCTCAATCCGAAGGACGCTTCCGACCAGTTCATCCAGGGGGTGATCAGCACCACCTATGTGCCTGATGGAAGCATCGGGGTGTACCTGTATGCCGACGAATTTTACGCCGGGTTCTCCGTGGCACAGCTTTTCAACAACAAGCTGAAAATCTTCGAGGAGAAGACGGGCCTCAACAAGCTGAAGAGCCATTTCTACCTCACGGGGGGATACCGGTACGAGGTGGACCGTGACTGGATCCTGGAACCCTCGCTGATCCTCAAGGCCACCGCCCCAAGGGAGTTCAGCTTTGATATCAACGCCAAGGTGGAGTGGCAGAAAATGGTCTGGGGTGCTGTCGGGTACCGGTTCCACGAAGCCATTTCCGTGATGGCAGGGTACAGCTATGATGAGAAATTTTACTTCGGGTATGCCTATGACATCGGCATCACCGATCTCCGGAAATACAACGCCGGAACACACGAGATCATGATCGGTTACCGTTTTAACAGTATCAAGTAACGAATGAATGGATAATCCGGTCAGCCCCCGGCTGCCGTATGGGAAGCTGAGAACTGAGAGGCGTTTATGAAAAAACGAAGAATACCGATACACAGGGGAGTCCGTTCCGGGTACACCGGGATTATCTTCCTGCTGATCATGCTGATAGCAACTAGCGCCTGCACACGGAAAAAAAAGATTTCGGGAAGCGAGTTCGTGGAGCGGGATGTGATGGTGGGGGTGATCCTGGATATGCACCTGGTCGACGGGGTGACCAATAACGTGACGTATTACCGGAAATATGAACCCGGCGACAGCATTGACCTCTACTCGCCTGTTTTTGACAAATACGGGATCACGCGGGAGAAGTTCGACCGCACCCTGGCGGAGTACAGCAAGTATCCTTACCTGCTGGACGACCTCTACGACGAGGTGATCATGCGGCTGAATGTGATGCAGGATGAACTGGATGAGGAGCGAAGGAGACAGGACTCCATACGACGAAAGGAGAAGGAAGGATCATGATCTCCGTTACGGCCCATTTTCTATATACCGGCAAGGGAAGTCCCATTAAGTACGGGATCGTGCAACTCAACGGGGAGGGGATCATCGAGCAAGTGATCAATCCGGGCGGCACCCTGCGGGAATCGGCCGGCACGCGTTTTTACAACGGTATCCTCACTCCCGGATTCCTCAATTTCCTGGGGGCACCTTCGCTGAAACAGGTGTTTCCGCCACACATCGATCCAACTATTTTTCGTAATTTCGCCTCCCTGAATCCCATCACGGAGGGGGTGGTGCACGATGACCAGCAGGAGATCCTGGAAACGATGAAAGCGTTCCGGGAGTATGGGTATGACCTGGGCTCCCTGATTTTCTGGGCAACCTGGCTTTCGGCGGTGGAAGCGGGACTGCAAGATCAACTTGGGTCCATCGAACCGGGTAAAGAGCCCGGGATCAACCACATCGACGGGGTCAACCTGGAAACCATGCACCTGGATGAGCACGCCGTGGTGAAAGCACTGTTTTAAAATGGCCACATTCCTTTTTGACCAGATCGTGTTCGGACCGGTAAGGTCGCGGAGGCTGGGTGTATCGCTGGGGATCAACCTGCTCCCGGTGGATAAGAAGTTCTGTAACTTCGATTGCATCTATTGCGAATGCGGGTGGACCTCGCGGGGGGATGTCAGGCGGGAGGAGCTGCCGGATCGCGGTGAGGTGCGGCGGGCCCTGGAGGAGAAGATCCTTTCCATGGCAGAAGAGGATCTGGTTCCCGATGTAATCACCTACGCAGGGAACGGGGAACCGACGCTGCATCCCGGGTTTGAAGGGATCGTGGATGACTCACTGGAGATCAGGGACC
>CAYZMH010000194.1:0-2073 GCA_964479445.1 uncultured Bacteroidaceae bacterium
CTGCACATCCCGCCCATGGATCACTACCAGATCGAGACCTTTATCGACGGGGCGATCATGACCATAGCCGATGCGCCGTGGCCCGGACTCACCCCCGACCTGCTGAGTGTGATCCTGGTAACCGCCACGCAGGCCAGGGGAAGCGTGCTGATCCACCAGAAGATGTTCGAGAGCCGGCTCTTTTTCGTGGATAAACTCATCGACATGGGTGCACAGATCATCCTGTGCGATCCGCACCGGGCAACGGTGATCGGACAGGATCGTGCCATCAGGCTGCGGGCCACCACCATGACCTCCCCCGATATCCGGGCCGGGGTGGCGCTGCTCATTGCCGCCATGAGTGCGGAAGGGACCAGTACCATCTACAATATCGATCAGATCGACCGGGGCTACCAGGATATCGACGGCCGGCTCAACCGGCTGGGAGCCTCTATTGAACGAGTATAACCTTTAAAATCATTCAGCTATGGCAGACAGGACCCTCCTGATCGTAATTGCCCTGACCATTTTTTCTCTCTCCTGCTCATCGGGTGGGGAGGATAAGCAACAGGAAGCCTATACCATTCCCCCCGAGGTGGAGCAGATTCCGTTCGGACCCAAATACGGTCTGCGTGCCCCGGAGATTACCCTTCCCGATCCGAAGGGTGAGGAGATCGCCCTGTCATCCTACCGCGGCAAGCTGGTGCTGCTCGACTTCTGGGCCTCCTGGTGTCCGCCCTGCCGGCAGGAGAATCCGCACCTGGTCAAGCTTTATAAAGACTACCGGGATGCCTCCTTTGAAAAAGGGGAGGGGTTCGCCATCTACCAGGTATCCCTGGACCGCGACCGGGAGGCGTGGCTCAAGGCCATCGAGGATGACGGGCTGATCTGGCCCGGTAATGTGAGCGACCTGGAGGGGGCGCGTTCCGAGGTAGCGCAGGCGTATGAGGTGACCGCCATACCCACCAGTTTTTTGCTGGATCGCAACGGGGTGATCATCGGGAAGAATCTGCGGGGGGAGCAGCTGGATGACACGCTGGAAGAGTTGCTCGCAGAATAGTTCACGCGGAGGTATTTCTCACGCGGAGGCGCGGAGACGCGGGTATCAGCAGGACGATTGGTGCACGCGGAGGCGCAGAGACGCGGTTATCAGCAGGACGTTTAGAGGCGCAGAGGCGTGGTTTTTCTGCAGGACGTTAAGAGGTGCGGAGGGTTAATAACATGATATGCAATCTATGTTTTACCGGCTGCTACTTATACTGGGATTTGCTGCAACGGTTGGATTGAAACCGGGGATAGATATGGAGTCTTCATTTCATCGGGGCGATTCGCTGATAACCTTTTTCATGTGCGGGGATGTGATGCTGGGGAGGGGGATTGATCAGATCCTTCCTCACCCGGGTGATCCTGTGTTGCATGAATCCTATGTAAAAAATGCACGGAGGTATGTGGATATTGCGGAGAGGAAGAACGGGGCGATTCCCCGGGATGCCGGGTATTCCTATGTGTGGGGTGATGCGCTGCAAATATTGGACGACGTGGGGCCCGATCTGCGCATGATAAACCTGGAGACCAGCATAACGGAGAGTGATGATTATATGAAGAGGAAGGGGATCCACTACCGGATGCATCCCGGGAATGTTCCTTGTCTGACCGCCGCCGGGATTGATTTTTGTGCGCTGGGGAATAACCATGTCATGGACTGGGGGTATGACGGACTGGTGGAGACGTTGGAAGTCCTGGACAGTGCGGGGATCCGGTATGCAGGGGCCGGACTGGATCCAGGGGAGGCGGAGCAACCGGCAATCTTTCATACCGGGGGAGGGGGAAGGGTACTGGTTGTTTCCTGTGGAGCGGCAAACAGCGGGGTTCCCGGTCGCTGGGCGGCAGGAGAGGACTACCCGGGTCTGTTTCTGTTGAACGATTTTTCCGACCGGTCGGTGAGCCGGATAAAAGATGGTGTCCAAAACGCGGGGGATGATGATGTGGTGATTGTTTCCATACACTGGGGAGGCAACTGGGGCTATTCGATTCCGCACGAGCATGTTGAATTTGCACACAGGCTTATCGATGAGGCCGGTGTGGACATCATCC
>CAYZMH010000195.1:0-2070 GCA_964479445.1 uncultured Bacteroidaceae bacterium
TTAGATGATGGAGCATTCGCATTGCCTCCGGAAATGATAAATCCATCAAGAACAGCATTGTTCCCTGCATTGACAAAACTAACTACGTGGTAGGCATTATCTGATTCATCTCCTGTATCGCCAATATCGCCGCTCAAAATGGTGGCATTATCGGCCTGATCCCATGGATCTCTCTCTTCAAGGGAGGTCTCACTGCCGGAAAAACCACCATACAATTGTTTCCCTTCGCTTATATAAAAGGTCGCTTCCCGCGGCTCTGTAATACCTGATCCATCCAGATCCATTGTTTTGGAAGGATAGTAAACACCATTGGCGACCCATATCTGGTGATATCCTTCACTGTCAAGGGCAGTTTGAATATCTGTATAAGCATCGTCCCAGGAAGTGCCGTCTCCGGCGCCGGAGGCGTGTTGATCCACGTAGATAATTTCGGGCAACACAGCGCCCTCATAGGCGCCCATATCGACCGTTCCGTTTTGTATCCTGCCGTTGCCATCCATATCCCTGTTCACGGAAACCGAATCATTCAGTCCGGCATCGATACAGGGAGAACCGGTCTGCAGGTGCATATCCCCTGTAATACCGGGGGCCTGCACCGGATCGGGTCCGTTCGCAAAGAGTGGATCGATGTCTATGTTGCTGCTGTATTCCAGGTAACCATTTCCGGAAATGGCTTCATGCCCCCCCTGAATATCGGAATAATCTATAAATCCTGATCCCCTGTTATAAATCGCAGGTCCCTCATCACCGGCTAAATTGTTCCAGATAATGCTGTTGGTGATGAACAGCTCATTGACATACTCATTCCAGATACCGCCACCGACTGATGCGGACCTGTTTCCACTCACGGTACAATTGTACAACCACATTTTGCTGTGTTTTTTCCCATTCTTCAGCCCGCCGGCAGCCTGGCCAAAATTCCCCGCAACAACACAGTTGTGCAATTCAAGGTAACTTTTCCCGGAATATTGATATTCGTAGGTAAAATATTTATACGTATCGTTTGCCAGTCCGCCCCCTGCGTTTGCGCTGTTTCCCAAAAAGGAACAATGGGTGATCAGGGGATGATTGACTGCTTCCTCTTCCGCGTAATTGCAGAATCCTCCTCCTGTCTCTGCGTAGTTACCCACTACTTTACAATGGGCGAAACGCGGTTTGAAAAGATGGTAATAAGGAGTTTTGGCTTCATTGAGAATGCCTCCTCCTGCATTATGAGGGAATTCCTCTTCATCTGCATTGCCGCCGGTGATCGTAAAACCGTCAATCATGGTTTCAGCGGACGCGTTATAAAGGTACACCACATGGTATGCATTATCTGTTGATTCATTTTCAATGCCTATATCTCCGCTGAGGATGGTTTCATGGGTACGCACCTCCCGCTGGTAAAGGAAAGTTTCTGTACCTTCAAATCCGCCAAAAAGTTTTACATCTCTCGGAATATGGAAGGTGGCTTCGCGGGGACTGGCATAACCCGATTCATCCAGGTCGGTTCTTTTTGATGGGTAGTAGGTACCTTCGGCCACCCAGATGGTATCAAAAGGTGAGGCATTGTCCAGGGCATCCTGAAGGTCCCGGAAGGCATTCTCCCATGAAGAGCCGTTTCCAAGGCCTGTAGCTTCATGGTCCACATAGATCTGTTGAACTGGTTTGAACCCTTCATAGGCTCCCATTTCCACCGTACCGTTTTGTATCCGGTTTTCCCTGTCCAGGTCGTATTCAACATATACCGAATCGTTGATGCCCGCATCCAGGCACGGCGAGCCTTCTTTGAGGCGAAGGTTTCCTCCGGTCAGGGGTGCCCACCGGACATAGGGCGGGGCAACAAACAGCGGATCGCTGTCCAGCACCTGATCGGTCTGACCGGGGGGTGTGAGCCAGCCGTCGCTCCCTCTTATATCGCAATGGGAATAAAAAATGGTCCCCTCACTGTTGTTGACCAGTTCGTGTTCTACCAATGCCTCCGCGCTGTCGGCCTGGTTGCCCCACAGGATGCAGTTGGTCAGTGAGGGTGTGCCGTTTTCATAATGGTAAATACCTCCTCCCAGCATTCCTGCCCGGTTGGAAGCAAAG
>CAYZMH010000196.1:0-2070 GCA_964479445.1 uncultured Bacteroidaceae bacterium
TTAACGGATTCAACTGTACTGATAACATCCCCCTTATTGAGATTAGTTCCTTTTTTTATTTCTTCTACATAAACAATATCACCCAACTGGTCCTGGGCATAATCAGTAATTCCGATTGTACCAATATCATTTTCTACTTTTATCCATTCATCGTTCTTACTATAATATAGCTCTTCGATTATTTTGTTAGACATCATATTTACCTCCAAATATATATTATTATTTATTTACATCTAATAGTTAACTTAAAACAATCCAACGGTATTACCATCTTTATCAATATCAACTTTAGTTGAAGCAGGGACCGATGGCAGTCCCGGCATCGTCATCATGGTCCCCAGGAGGGGATAGAGGAAACCGGCACCAACAGAAGCCCTGATATCACGGATGGGTACTTTAAAGTTTCTGGGTCTTCCTTTGACAGCCGGGTCATGAGAGAGGGAAAGGTGGGTTTTGGCCATACAGATGGGCAGATCAGCAAAACCGGAAGATTCAAATAATTTGATATTCTTCTGGGCTTTAGGGAGGTAGGTTACTCCGTCTGCTCCATAGATCTTGGTGGCAATGGTTTCAATCTTTTCTTTGATGGATGCCTTTAGGTCATACAGATAATGAAAACCATTTTCTTCTTCGGTTGCTGCAATAACCGCCTCGGCCAATTCTCGACAGCCTTCTCCGCCTTTGGCCCAGCCCTGGTGGGTGACCACAGAGGCAGCCCCGGCCTGGCGTCCTTTTTCTTTGATTAATGCGATTTCTCCGGGGGTATCGGTGGGGAAGCTGTTAATCACAACGACTGGCTTTATACCGTGCAGGAGAACATTTTCAATATGTTTTTCCAGGTTTTCACAGCCTTTTTCTACGGAGGACAAATCTTCCCGGGCTAACTTTTCCTGGTCCAGGGGTTTGCCGGCCACAACCTTGATGGCACCCCCATGCATCTTCAGTGCCCGGATGGTACAGACAATGACTGCAGCATCGACTTTCAGCTTGCTGGTACGACACTTGATATTACACATCTTTTCAAAACCCATGTCAGAGCCGAAGCCGGATTCGGTGACCACATAATCGGCAAGCTTGCTGGCAATCAGGTCAGCCAATACCGAATTGTTGCCATGGGCAATATTGGCAAAGGGTCCGCAGTGCATAAAACAGGGACCATGCTCTAAGGTTTGAATCAGGTTGGGATTGAGGGCATCTTTTAGGAGAACGGTCATGGCTCCGGCTGCTTTGAGGTCTTCGGCAGTGACCGGCTTGCCATCGGTGGTATAGGCAACAGTCATTTTGCCTAAGCGTTCCCTGAGGTCAAAGATGTCAGTCGCCATGGCCAGGATGGCCATCACTTCAGATGCGACGGTGATGTCAAAGCCGGTCTCCCGGGGGATACCGTTGGTCTTTCCGCCAAGACCGATCACAATATTGCGCAGGGCACGATCAGAGATGTCGACCACCCGGTTGATGCCGATCGAGTGTAAGTCAATATTTAATTTGTTGCCCTTTTGCAGGTGGGTGTCTAACATGGCACATAAGAGGTTGTTGGCTGCACCGACGGCATGGATGTCCCCGGTGAAGTGTAAGTTTAGGTCTTCCATGGGTACCACCTGGGAATAGCCTCCGCCGGCTGCACCGCCTTTGATGCCAAAGACCGGACCCATAGAGGGCTCTCTTAGGGTGTTGATGACCTTTTTACCCAGTTTAGCCAGGCCCTGGCCTAAGGCTATGGAGGTGACCGTTTTTCCCTCTCCCAGTGGGGTAGGGGTAATGGCAGTGACCACAATGTATTTTCCCTGGGGATGATTGCTAAGGCGATTGAGGATACCGGATCTTACCTTGGCCTTGTATTGGCCATAAGGCACCAATTCATCTTCTTTGATTCCTGTTTTTGAAGCAATTTCCGTGATGGGGAGCAGTTTGGTTTGCTGGGCGATTTCTAAATCTGATTTCATATTTTCCTCCTTTGGCTACAATTTAATAAATATTCCATATTAAAACTTCTTGATATATTAAAAATTAGGTAATCCAATACTTAACTTGCACTTAGAACCTTGAAAAACTGTTGATAAATCAGTATAA
>CAYZMH010000197.1:0-2062 GCA_964479445.1 uncultured Bacteroidaceae bacterium
GTTCGGCAGCGGGAACCATGAATTCATCGTTATATGCCGGCTTATAAATCCCAGCTTGGGTTTGCGGTTTGTAAATATCCGGAGTGGCGAGAAGACGCACCACAAGGGTGATTGCCACGATTTCAAAATTTGGCCATGTGCCTACGAAATCGTCTCGTATGACTATCTTTTTTCGATCTGAAAAACGGGTTTTGGTAGAGATATTTTTAAGTCTCTCAGGATGTTATTTACATCCGGGGTGGGCTCGTTGCGACAATAGAAGCTGTGATTTAAATTCAAAAATTTTGTGGCCTGAAGTCTGCCCAAAGCATCACGGATTTGAGGCCAGGGCTTGCCGCATTCCAGTTCAGCAATCCGCTCGATCAGAAGGGCAAGCACACAGATGCGAACATGTGCCTCGATCCGCCGGGTAGCCCAATGATACATGGGCGTCAGCTTGATCTGGGTCCGCTTCAGGGAACGGAAGCAGCGCTCAATGACCATGAGCCCCTTATAACCGCAGGCAGCATCTTCCAGGCTGATGGTGTCATCATTGGTTTCGAGGACCCATTTGCCGTCATAGCGCTCCGCTTCCCTGACCTTGGCCCGGTCAATGCGGAGCCGGTTGCTCTTTGACACTGTAAGGTAGCGCTTAAAGCGCCTGGAGGCCAGAAGCTCAATGGCCCATTGCGCGGAGGCGTTGTTTTTGGGATGCCTTGCCAGTTCCTCCTCCAGAAGTTCGATTATGTGGGCACGATGTTTCTGCTGGCGCTTGGCTTCTTTGGGGTTGTAGCAAAGGATGTAGCGCCGTCGGCGCTCACCATCGCCAATGATGACCTCTTTTGCTTGCAGATTATCCTGGAGAACCCTGTATCGCCCCTTTTTGGACAAAACCTGCTCCCTGACCTCTGCCGCATTGGTCATACGAGTCGCCATCAGATATTTGCCGCAGGCCTTTGCAAGTTCGGTGCGGTTATCCATTGAATTGACGCCGGCATCAGCAATGAACAGGGTCCGGTTGAGCTTCCAGCCGCGAAGATCCTCGCGCACCTTTTTGACCGTCTGGGTATCAGAGGTGTTGCCGGGAAATACCCAGCAACGTACCGGTATGCCGTCCCGGGTAACCGCCAGGGCGACAACCACCTGGGGCGTCCATGTCCCCTCCTTACTGTGGCCGAACTTGCGGAGATTAACCGAATCCGGATCTTCGTCCTCCCAGTCAATGGAGAAGGATGCGGTGGTGGTATCATAAAAGATAAGATCAACGTCCAGGTTAAACAGGTTGGCGACTTCAAAAAAGAGGCTTCTCTCGACTTCCGCGGCATTTTCATACAACAGGTCCATGGCTTCATACATGTGCCTGAGCTTGAGGCCTTCACAGGAAGGCAGATAAACCGTCTCCAGCCAACGGTCCCAGACACCGAGTTTGGACTCGGGCGCACACAGGCGATTGGTCACCATCGCCATAAGGGCTCTTTCATAAGGTGTGCGAAGCTTGTTTTGCTTGATGATGTCGTTGAAAAGTTTTTTCAGTCCAACGCGTTCCCATAGGGCTTCTATTACGAGGGGACATCCCATGGACCGCGTTTCAATGATCTTGAGGTTATCCGGCAGGCCGACCGCTTTGGAAGCCGGATACTCATCATCAAACGGATCAATGACGGTAACTCCGCAGACCCTGGCAATGGATTTGCAGAGCCTGACCAGTTCATCTCGGTCGAGTTCATCGGCCCGGCCAAAGCTGTGAACGACTTTGGCCACCGGCTTGCGGGTATCGGGATGCCTTTCATTGTGGGCCAGTTGGTAATACTCAACAACCGAGCCGTCTTTATTTTTCCTACGGATGGTTCGCAAGTACATGCTTCTTAAATAAGCAGATATTCATATTAATGTCAATAGTTATTTAAATAAGCGTGTGCCTACATATTTTTCGACTTTCGAACGCTATAAATTGCCGGAATCATTAGGGGCGGCCTTTAAAAATGGCCAATTTCGGACTATTTTTGACTTACAAAACGCAAACGCAAGATAGACCCTGTCCGTTCCGCCGATTAAATCCAGAAATGCGGGCAGCAGGTCAATG
>CAYZMH010000198.1:0-2003 GCA_964479445.1 uncultured Bacteroidaceae bacterium
TCAACACTCTCGGTGAAGTTGAATCCGTGGGACGATACCGTGAAATTTATCATGCCGGGACCGGGATCGAAAGCCTTAACCTCGATATAACCGTAATAATAGGCAGACACACCAAATGACTCTATTTGGTAATCGAAATCGATCATCTCATGACCGGAAAGATCGTAAACAGATACATTCAAACGGGCGGTTGAACCGGTCTCAATATGATCCATGCTCTCGATATCTATCTTCCTGGGAAGACGAACCACATCAACATAAAAGACCGCACTGACAGACTGGGTACCGCTTTCTGCTGTCACTACGACATAAGTGGAACCAAGGGATATACCGTTCACTTGGATGAAACCCGCCTTCACATCAGCTTCCACCACGGAGGGATCATCTATCGATAGCGATACATAATAGAACTCGCTGAAAACATTACTTGAGGAATCAAACACGGTATGATTCACATTTGCTGTTCCGTTGAGATCAAGCAGAAGATGGTCGATGTCCAACTCGATACTATCCATGAAAGGTGTGGAATTGATCCTTTTATGGAGGTGGATCTCCTCCGAGTAACCGGTAACATTGCAGTAGATATCTATCTCACCCACGGATGTGGCAGTTATCTCTATACGTTTCCTGTCAAGCTTCTTCATATCGGCGGGGCCGTCCACCTCCCAGCGAATGGACACCTCATCAAGAGAACCGTAGTCATATCGCTCAACATCCAACGCAACAACGGAAGATTCACTAACATACATATCCGATATGCCCGAACTGAGCTCCACCCGGTTGAAATAGGATAGAATCTCGAAGGTGATATTGTCGGACCTTACACCCAGGCCCGTATCCACATCAACACTCACGTTCATCATACCGGAATCAAGTGGCTTGATTTTCACAGAAGAGATGTTGGAGGTGACGATATCGGATTCAACGTCGGCGGACACGTCTATGTCACCCTGGGTCAGTTGGAATAACTTGTCCGTGCTGTTGTAAGCCAGAACGTCAACTGTAATCCATTCGGACACATGATAGGTCAAACCGGGTGAACTCAACCAGATACGGTCGAGGTCGTGACACACCCTCAAATCGCACTCAAGTGAGATATTGTGACCATACCTATCAGCATGAAAAACAACAGGATAGGTCCCAAGCTCATGTCCCATGAACTTTATTGTACCGTCTCCCGTGAAATAGGAATCGAGATGTGTACGGTCGTGGCTGGCTGTACACCAGCAGCTGGAGGAGATATCAACACCCTCATCATTGTAAACGGTCAGGTCAACGGTGGTATTGATGCCTATCGGGATAGAGAGCGTGTCTATCTCTATCTCACGGGGGACACTATCGCCGGGAACGATATTGAATATGTCATCGTATTGTATGCTGACCGGATCACCCCTCCACATGAAATCCACTTCAAGGGTGCAGTTCAGCTCGAAAACCTCATCGGGGACATACCACGAAACATCTTCGTAGTTCACCGATTTAAACCGATGTGGTTTGAGACGGTAGGAACCGTTGTCGTGTTTTATTGTTATGGAGACATCCGTGGATTCAAAGTATCTGGAAAGTCTGAAGTTCATTCCGTTGCCCTCACCACTCACCAGACAATCACCCTCAACGGGAAAATTGGGCTCGATCAATGCACCCATGTCCTCCGAGTTGTGGATGACGAACGGACCGGAGGTTGCATTGTATCCCCTCCACTCCACCTTGAGATATGCGTTGTGGGATGGGATGTCGGGTACGATCAGTTCTGTCCACCACATGGACAAATTGGATTTCAGAGGATAATAGGTCCCGCTTTCACCCGTGTATGATATCGAAAGATTGAAACTCTGGGGCGAATCGGCATACTTCCAGGCTTCCCTTCCGGACCATTCCAGATGGTTGACGGATCCGGTTCGGACATGAGGACTCTTAAAGGTTTCCGTAAAGGTCAATGGAGGTGAGTTGTTCAGATCGTTGAAAATGCAGTAGATCCCACCTGTGTAATACTCGGGAACCTT
>CAYZMH010000199.1:0-1969 GCA_964479445.1 uncultured Bacteroidaceae bacterium
CCGAGATCCACGATGTGCTGGGCAGCCTGGCTCGTTGGGCAGATAACCAGGGGCTGCGGGTGAAAATCATCACAGGGGATAAGGATTTACTCCAGCTGGTCAATGACCGGATCATCGTAAATTTGCCCGGCCGATCTCTCTCCGATGCCAAAGATTATTTCCGGGAGGATGTCAAAGAGTACTTAGGCGTGTGGCCGGAACAGGTAGTCGATTATAAAGCCCTGATGGGAGATCGTTCCGATAACATTCCTGGAGTATACGGGGTAGGAGAAAAGACGGCCAGTTCTTTGCTGGAGAAGTATCAATCCCTGGATGAGATTTATCAGCACCTGGAAGAAGTCAAGACCCGATTTAGGAATAAGTTGAAAGAAGGCAAGGAAGAAGCTTATCTGAGTAAAAAATTAGCCACGATCGTGGAGGATCTGGGTGTGGAACTTGACCTGGATCAGGCGAAACCGGAAAAGTTCGATCCCCGGCAGGTGAGGTCATTGTTCCGGGAACTTGAGTTTAAATCGCTCCTTTCCCGTCTGGAAACCATTGAGGAATTATACGGCAAGCAGGTTGAGGGACTGCAGATGACCTTTTTGCCCTCAGAGCAGGATGGAGAAGCCTCGGCTTTGATTGAGCGTGAGTCCCAGGATCAGGCTGTTCGGGTGGAGATCATCCGCAGAGAAGAGCAGTTAAGTGACCTGGTGGAAGCCCTGCAGGGGGCTGAGTGGATCGCGCTGGATACAGAAACCACTTCTACGGACCAAATGCAGGCCCAGCTGGTGGGTATCTCCCTGGCCCTGGCCTCGGATTACGGTTATTACCTCCCTCTGGGGCACGAGGATGAGGGCGGAGAGCAGCTGGATCTTGAATTGGTCCTGGAAAAGCTGCAGGGGCCGCTGATGGACCCTGGGATTAAAAAAGCGGGGCATAATATCAAATATGATGCCGTGATCCTGAAGCGGTACGGACTGGTGGTCACTCCGATTCGATTTGACACCATGGTTGCGGAATGGTTGGTTAACCCTGCTTCCCGGAACCTGGGATTGAAAAAGTTAGCCTGGGTCCGTCTGAACAGGATGATGACTGAAATCGAAGAGCTGATCGGGAAAGGCAGCAGCCAAATTACCATGGCTGAGGTTGCCGTCCAGGATGCGGCACCCTATGCGGTGGACGATGTTGTGGTGGTCATGGATTTGATACCTGTCCTGGAAGAAGAGCTCCGATCTCACCAGGTAGAGGGTATTTATCAGGACCTGGAGCTGCCCTTGATCCCGGTTCTGGCCGAGATGGAGATCAATGGGATTGGTTTGGACCGTGACTTTTTAAAACGGATGTCAGCGAGGCTGGAGGGCGATCTCCGGGCTCTGGAAGAAAGGATTTACCGCCAGGTGGGCCGCGAATTTAACCTTAATTCCCCCAAACAGCTTTCCGAGGCCTTGTTTACTGACTTGGGCCTCACCCCTCCTGACCGAACCCGGAAGACGGCCAGCGGATATTATTCCACGGCTGCTGACGTCTTAACAGGGATGGCGGCGGAACATCAGGTGCCGGAATGGGTCCTGGAGTATCGGGAATACGCCAAATTAAAATCTACCTACGTGGATGCCCTTCGAGACCAGTTCAATCTGGAAACCGGTCGGGTGCATACTTCTTATAACCAAACCGGATCGGTGACCGGTCGGCTGGCGTCCTCAGATCCTAATTTGCAGAACATACCCATCAGGACGGAGATCGGCCGGGAAGTGCGGAAAGCTTTCATACCTGAGGAGGGTTGGTCGTTGATCGCGGTAGATTATTCTCAAATTGAACTGCGGGTCGTCGCGCACATGGCGGAAGATCAGGCAATGCTGGAGGCCTTTTCTTCCGGGCAGGACATTCACTCCACCACAGCAGCGGCCATTTATTCTCAGCCTTTGGATGAAGTGACCCAGGACCAGCGCCGAAATACCCACGGGCGCCCACCAGGCCAGCAGCAGCG
>CAYZMH010000200.1:0-1962 GCA_964479445.1 uncultured Bacteroidaceae bacterium
GTACTGCTTAAATAAACTATAGGGAATGGTTTCTGATTCTGAAGTAAACATGGATTGCTGCAGATACGAAATGAAGAAGATGGCCAGCACTACATACCAGACGCTAAAACGCGCCTTGCCAGGTTGCGGGGTTTTGTCTTTCTGTTCGCTGGAGCCGAAAAGAGAGCGCAGTTTATTCTTGAGGTTTCCTAAAATGGATCTTGATCGTTGAGCGCCATTTTTATTTTCCTGTATTTTGAGCTAGATCTCTGGAGCGTGCAAAAACAGCTTTTGCACTCGCATCAATTCAGGCCCGGTGGCATCTGTGTTTTTCCCGGAATTGCTTGTTTGACGTACTTATAAAAGTCACTGTCCGTAGTCATGATCAGTACGGAGTTTTGATTCGGCTTTTCTTTGTAGCTTTCAATTGTACGTAAAAAGGCATAGAATTCTGGGTCTTTGTTGTACGCCTGACCGTATATTTTGGTGGCTTCGGCATCTGCTTTACCCTGGACCTCCTGCACCTGCCGGTAGGCTGTAGAGCGGATATCGCGCAGCTCTTTTTCCATTGTACCCAGTATTTCAGCACTGCGTCCCTCTCCTTCGGAGCGGAACTGGGCGGCGATGCGTTTACGCTCGGAAATCATGCGCTCATAGACTTTTTTCCGCACGCTTTCCACGTAATCAAGGCGCTTTATACGCACATCCACCAGCTCGATTCCGTACTGGGGGATGATCTTTTGGGCCTTAGCCAGTATCGTCCTAGTGATTTGCTCTCTACCCTGGGCAATCTCTTTTTTCAGCTCTTCTTCCCGCTCCTTGGGCACTTCCTTGAGCACCTCGTCTTCCGGTACTTCCCATGATGCGCTGCGTACAAGCTCAACCAGCTCACTGCCCGAGACCTGGTCGCGGACCACTGAATCCAGGATATCGTTTAAGCGGGACTGGGCCCCTTCTTCGCTGGCCACGTTTTCAAGAAACCTCTTGGCGTCCGCAATCCGCCACCTGGCAGTGGTGTCCACCCATATGAACTCACGTCCCTTGGTGGGAACCTGGTTGGGATCACCGTCCCAGACCAGCAGTCGTTTTTCGAATCGTCTGACTTCCTGTATAAAGGGAAGTTTCATGTGCAGTCCCGCTTCGGTCACGGTTTCTCCGACTGGTTTGCCAAACTGCACGACTATGGCCTGTTGGCCCTCTTCCAGGGTGTATAGGCCGCTATAGAGCGTGATAAGGACCAGAGCCGCTATGGCTATGCCTGCTATTTTTAATTTAGATTTCATTATTGCCCCCCTTGAGCTGATGGTTGTGCCCCAGACTCCATTGAAAGCCACGGCACCATAGCTTTCTGATCCTGATCCACGATATAAAGCCCCTTCATGTCAGCCAACAAACCGGTCATGGCCTCCAGGTAAAGGCGCCGGCGGGTGACCTGGGGCGCTTCCAGGTATTCTTTGAGAATGGACTCAAACCGGGTCGCCTCTCCCTGAGCCCGATTGACGCGTTCCAGGGCATATCCTTCAGCCTCGCTGATACTTTGGGCAGCCACTCCCCGGGCCTTGGGGATTTCCCGGTTGGCTTGTTCTTCGGCCCTGTTAATTGTCCGTTCTTTGTCCTGACGGGATTCGTTGACTTCATTGAAGGCAGGCTTGACAGTTTCCGGCGGAGTCACGTCCTGGAGTTCCACGGTAACCAGTCGAACCCCTGCCTCATAGGAGGACAGGATTTTCTGGATCTCATTCTTTGCTTCACTGGCTACCGCCACCCGTCCGGTGGTCAGCACATCGCTGCCGATACGGTTGCCTACCGCGCGGCGCATGACCGCCTCGGTGATGTCCCGGATTGTTTTGGGGGTCTTGCGTACATTAAACAGATAGCGGATCGGGTCTTCAATCCGGTACTGGATGATCCACTGGACATCGATGACATTTAAATCCCCGGTGAGCATCAATGACTCGTCCTTGTAAGAACCGCTGGGATCAT
>CAYZMH010000201.1:0-1890 GCA_964479445.1 uncultured Bacteroidaceae bacterium
GGCTGGCGGCCGGGGTGCGGGTGCCGGCAGGGCGGCTGGCGGATTTTTTGGGTTCGCATTCGGAACTGGCGGTTTATGAGGCTGCGGTTGACGGACGGGTGTCCGGGGTGCCGGAGATTTTGGCGGTGTTGAAGACGGGAGGGGAGGAGGTTCGGCTGTGTGTTAGGGGAAAGGCACTGAGGCACTGAGGCACTGAGGCACTGAGGCACTAAGATAATATGAGAAGGCTGGCCCTTCCATCCGCGAGGTGTGATACAATCACCCTCAAATCTATAACGCAGTCACCAAAAGGGCTGCAAAAGATGAAAGGAGGCCAGCCATGAATAACACTATCACAATTGGAATGGATTTGGGAGACAAAACTCACATTGCGGTTGTATTCGACGAGGAAGGTAATGAGTTGAATATATCCAAAGTTATCAACAACAAAACAGCTCTCACCAAATTTTTTGAGCCATACAGAAATGCAAATGTAGCCATAGAAGCAGGCACTCATTCGCCCTGGATCAGCCGATTGTTAGGTGAAATGGGGATAAATGTTTATGTCGGAAATCCCCGTAAATTAAGATGCATATGGGACAGCACGGATAAATCTGATGAACGCGATGCCAGGATGCTTGGTATGGTTTGCCGGTTAGACCCCAGGCTGCTGCATCCGCTTCGTCACCGCGGCAGTCAAGCGCAGGCTGATTTGGCTATGATCAAGTCCCGGGATATTTTGGTTAAAAACAGAAATCAGTTGATCAACCACGCCCGCGGATTGGTCAAAGCCAATGGGGATCGCCTGCCGAAATGCAGTTCAGAGAGTTTCGTCAAACGCTGTGAAGCTCATGTGCCGCCTGAACTAAGGCCCGCGCTGGCCCCTGTATTTGATAGTATTTCCAATTTGACCCAACAGATAAAAGATCTCGATCAAAAAATTGATCAACTGAGTAAGGAAAGATATCCAGAGACCCAATACCTGCGCCAGGTGCCCGGAGTTGGGCCAGTCACCGCGCTGACCTTTGTCTTAACGATTGAAGACCCTGCGCGATTTTCGAAAAGCCGACAAGTGGGTCCGTTTTTGGGGCTGACCCCCCGGCGGGACCAATCAGGAGAAATTGATAAACAGCTTCCCATTACCAAGGCGGGGGATGAGTACTTACGGCAATTACTGGTCGGATGCGCCCACTACATCATTGGACCATTTGGTCCGGAAAGCCATTTGCGCCGCCACGGTCTGAAAGTTGCTTCCCGTGGAGGAAAAAATGCCAAAAAGCGAGCCGTGGTAGCAGTTGCCCGGAAATTATCCGTACTGTTGTACAAATTATGGATTACAGAACAAGCATATGATCCGTTCTACGATATGAATAAAAAGCAGGCGGCATGAACATGCAACTTATTAAAGACAACACCTGCAGCGGTTATAGCTTAAAGGGTTTAAAGGAATCAGATCTTATTTTAATGGGGGCCAGCCCCCAAACCCCCGGGATTTATCGCATTACAGACAAAAGCATGAAGAAAGGGCGGCACCCATTTCAATGTATGCCGCCCCATGCTTCCGTCACCAGTTACGGCGCTCGGGTTGCTTCCCAGCATGGCCCTGTCCTCCGAACTGGCGGGAAAATGATAGCATTGAAACGTGAAAAATCAATATGGATTAAAAAATAACAAAGTTTCCAACGTCTCATCCAGGGGACTGCGTTTAGTGCCTGGCAACGGTCATTTGCCATTGACAATAAATCAAACGATTGCGTGACTAAGATTGCAGCCCTTAACCTCGGATATTAACATGCACCGGAGCAGATGGCAGCTCCACAAAAGAGTGCGGATGGAAGCATGACGATTGAGACTTGTTGGATGTAAAAAAGTAAATTCGTGAACGAATTTGTCTATTGACAATAGCCTTCT
>CAYZMH010000202.1:0-1885 GCA_964479445.1 uncultured Bacteroidaceae bacterium
ATGGATTCGCACAATTGCCAGCGTCTTGTCGTCAACGGCATGGTAAAAAACGAGGGCGATGTCCAGATCGGAGGCTTCCCCCCCTATCCCATCTCCTACCGTTCGATCACGCCCCAGCGAAAGGAGTGCACCAACCTGCTGATTCCGGTGGGTCTGAGTGCCACCCATATCGCTTATGGTTCCATCCGCATGGAGCCGGTCTTTATGGTGCTGGGGCAATCAGCCGCAGTGGCAGCCTCCCTTGCGATCGATTCCGGATCGATCGTCCAGGAGGTCCCTGTTGAAACGTTGCAACAAATCCTGCGCGAAGATCCGCTGTTAGACGGAACACCGCCTGAAATCGTAATCGATGATGCAGACAGCACGAGATTTCGCGTAGAAGGCACCTGGAGCCATCAGAAGAAGGTATGGCGCGATCGCTCCAACCGCTTTGGATACATGCTGAATAAAGAATCCAGCGCCACAACGCGCAAAGCAACATTCGATATCCACGTTCCGAGAAAAGGAAATTACCGGGTCTTCTATTACTGTCCGCACCTGCGCCACAAAACCGATACCTGGCAGGATATCCTCAGCGGGTTGCCCTACATGCTAAGGATAGAGGACCAGGTTGTAACCGGAACGATCCCTTTCCGTGCGAGTCATGCATCGTGGTATGAACTGGGGGAGTTCTTTTTCAGGCCCGGGGAGTATTCATTCCTCACGGTGGACGGAGGAGGTAAGGATGGGATATTCGCTGCCGATGCGGTCCTGATTATGCCCAAATAGATAAAAATAAAAATCTTTTTACATGGGGTTTTTCAGCAGATTTAAAAAGGAGGTATGGAGGGTGGTCAGGGTTTTCCTCATCCTGGGTATTGTATTCTCCATCGTGCTTACGGTGATCTCGTACGGTAAACGCATCAAGCGACCCGATGCGGTGAGTATGATCGTTGATTCAGATTCGGGGAATGAAATCGACGACCTGTTTGCCATCACCTACGCCCTGATCGAGCCCCGCATCAACCTGATCGGGCTGACCTCGGCCCAGTGGCATCATCACCCCAATGCCGGTGATTCCAGCGTTTATGTGAGTCAGAAGATCAACGCGGACCTGCTCCGCCTGCACGACAGCGAAGATATTCCGCATCCGCGGGGAGCCAATGAGCCTACCGGGTACTGGGGAGATACCAAGCCCATACCATCCGATGCAGCAGATTTCATCCAGGAAGCGGTTTATGACCTGGACTACAATGAGAAGGTAACCGTGGTTACCCTGGGAGCACCTACCAACCTGGCCACAGCCATCATGCTCGATACCACGATCATTCCGAAAATCCGCTGGTATGCCATGGGATTTCGTTACGACAGCAAAGACAAGGTGTGGAATAAAAACGAATTCAATGTGCGAAACGACCTGGATGCCATGGATTATCTGCTGAACCGGCCGGAGCTGGAGACCCATATAATGACCGCCACCACCAGCGCTGACTACAAATTCTGGAAAAAGAACGTATTCGACCGGATGGAGTACCAGGGAGATGCCTGGAATTACCTGGTGGACCGCTGGAAGGATTGCTGTCCCAATGATGAAGGACGTATCATGTGGGATGTGGCCCTGCTCCAGGCGATCACGAGTCCGGACCTTGTCACCGAAAAGGAGGTCTCCACCCCGCCCGAGAATTATCAACGGAAAATCTTTGTCTACACCTGGCTGAACGCTGAAAAGATGCGCGAGGAGTTTTTTGAGCTGGTCAGAAAGACCATGGAGGATGAGCTCCTTGAGCAGCAACAAAACGAAAAGCGCCGGAATCTTCCGGGCAGTTAGGTGTTGATTGGTCTATTGTTATCCCCCCCGGCAGGCTTGTAGACATAACGACTGAGGAGAGGCAGAACGATTGCACCC
>CAYZMH010000203.1:0-1869 GCA_964479445.1 uncultured Bacteroidaceae bacterium
ATTCTTCTGGGCCTACTTTTTATCCTCTCAGAATCCAGCGTACAGCATTGATCAGAATCTGCTGTACGGTGTTGTGCAGCAGCTGTTTATACCCGTGGCCGAGGCTGAGGTAAACGACCCTGCCCAAACCGTAGGGCTTCGCCCAGGCGACGGGTCTGAAAAAACCGCGGTAATCGACACCGGCCAGGGTTTGAAAAGGGTTGTATCTTTCGACCAGGTAAAGTTCATCCTCGATGGAAAAATCCCTGATCCCTTTCATAACCGGATGTTCTGGATGTTTTATTTTTACCTTAAGCTCGCCCAGCGGAGGATGAGCCAGGAATTTACCGCCCAGCATACGCAGGTAATCCTCGGAATTTAGAAAGGAACAGGAAGCACCGTGCAGACCCAGGAAACCTTTCGTTCTGGGGGGATTATCCCGGGGATCTCCGCGGACTGCACTCAGCAAGCCCTTTTCCTGAGCGGGAGTCAGTTCATGCCCGAACGGATAGCAGAGGATCAGGTGATAGGACTTGATATTCCCGGGCAGAAATTGGTCAGGATTTGTGCTGATTGTGACATCCAGCGAGTGGTCCTGCAGCAGATTGCCAATCAGGGGCAGAAGCTGTTCGAAATTATGGTAGGTAGGGTCTTCTCCCCCCATCAGAAGGATTTGAGGATTGTTCATAAGAGATCAGCCGATTTTCCGGGATAATTTGCCGATTGGAATGGCCTGGTCATCCAGCGGCCATCCCTTCGGGATCGCATGTTGGACAAACTGCATGAGCTGGAAGGAGGGAAAAGTTTACCCGCCTGATCCAGATTGGAGAGTAAAAACGCAGGTTGGCCTGTTCGTTACAGGGCGGCATGGGAAGCCCGCGGGCAGCGGGTGTTAGTTTGAGTAATCAATGTCCGGTTCGATATGGACCGTAACGTCCAGGATGTTGATGTGAGAATTGAGCAGGCGGTCTTTGACTTGATGGCCGATTTTGTGACCCTTTTGGACGGTGATGTCTCTGGATACTATCACGTGAATATCTACCAGGTAATCTAAACCGCTTTTCCGGATTCTACATTTCTCAATTTCTTTGGCTCCCTCAACAGAAGAAGCAATTGTTCTGATCTCGTTTTCAATTCTTGCTGGAGCGGCACGGTCCATTAATTCGTCAACAGCTGGCTTTAGCAGGTTTATGCCGTTATAAAGGATTACGACACAGGCGATTAAGGCCGCCCAATCATCGGCAGATTCGTATCCCTGCCCTCCAATCAGAGCGATGCTGATGCCTAGAAAAGCAGCGAAAGATGTAATGGCATCAGAACGATGATGCCAGGCATCATTTTGGAGTGAACGGCTTTCCAAATTTTTGCCGACCTGGACCATCCTGCGGAATAAAATTTCCTTGGTAATGATCACCAGGATCAAGACAATCAGGGTGTACCAGGCCGGTGTGTGGTGAGGGGTCAGGATTTCATTAACGCTCTGCACTGCAATGATGATGGCCGCTGAGAGTAAAGAAAGGGCGACAATCAGCCCTGCCATGGACTCTACTTTTCCATGGCCGTAAGGATGGTCGTCGTCAGGAGGCTTGCTGGATATTTTTAGACTTCCCCAGACGATCAATGATGAAAAAATGTCAGTGGTGGATTCTATGCCGTCGGCTATCAGGGCGTAAGAGTTTCCAATAATACCGGTGGTGATCTTGATGATCGCCAGGATAATACTGACGGCGATTGCACTGCCCGAAATGTTCATCCCAACTCTAAAATCATCCATAATCATCCTGTTCAACACATGATGGAATCGCTCAAGGGCCGCCGGGTTGGCCAGCTTTGGGCTGAACGTCAGCCCGCCAAGGCCATTATACCGCTGCTGGCGGACTCCACAGACGG
>CAYZMH010000204.1:0-1865 GCA_964479445.1 uncultured Bacteroidaceae bacterium
CTCCACCTCCACCCAGTCGGAGGCATTGGGCGACTCATAGGCGGTCCATCGGTTGCCGGAACGGGTGAGCAGGATGGCTTTCATATCCCGTATTTCTTCCAGCTGGTCGTGCTGGAAGGTATAGGAGGCTGAAATTTTGGGGAACCCTTTGCCATCGCGGTTATAGGCCAGGTTGGCGGTTTGCGCTGTGGGTTTGTCCAGGGGAAGGTCTCCTTCACCCCATACTTCCATTTCCGTCAATCCGAGATCAGCATGGGGCATGGGTGTCATAACGACCCGTATCCGGGAGGTCTGTAACTCATCAAAAGTGATGGTATTGGGCCGGTGACCTTTAGGATGCCTGTATTTTCGTTTTTGGTCCGGGATGGTTTGCCAGCTTGTGCCGTCCCAGTATTCCAGGTCGTAATGAGACGGGGCCTTAACACTTTTCTCATCATCCAGGAAATAGAGCTTCACTTCTCTCACAGGTCTTTTGGTCCCAAAATCCACGGAGATCCACTCCCTGTCGTTGGTGGAGCCTTCGGTGGTCCAGCGGTTCGGGGGTGTTTCGTGGTACCAGTAGTTGCCATCCACTGCATAGTAGGGTGGGTGTTTGGGGTGGTTGTAGGAAGCGGATATCCTGGGGTAATATTGTTTCTCATTGTTGACAGCGAAGTTATGGGGTTTTTCAGGTTCCGGGTATTCGCCCGCCGGCTTGATTTTTGCTGTTAATCGACCTAACACGGGAGATGAAGCCACTTTTTCCCCATCGACCAACAGGGTGAGTCCTTCCCCCAGGCCATATCGGCTGCCTTCGCGGTCCCAGAGGATGGTGAGCGAATGTCCATGATACTCGACATCCTCCAGTGCAAAATAGTCCCAGTCGTCGGGGATGAGGGGATTCACTTCCAGGGTGTCGTCGGCCCGGGGGCGCAGTCCTGCCAGCCCGGTGATGATCAGGTCCACATAGCCCGAATGCAGGTAGTGCTCGCTGTGATAAAAATGGTTGTGTCCTTCCCATGAGCCGGTGAAGGGGTTACACGCCTCTGCGATGTAAGGCCTGCCGTTCAGCCGCTGGGTACGGCTGTAGCGGCGAAGGACCTCAAAATAATCTTCTTTGCTGATATGGTCCTGTTGATAGTTGTTCAACAGGTTGGCCATAGCCACCAGGGTTTGTGTAGTGGCATAGGGCCAGGAGTTGCCGCTCCATACACAACATCTGGGTGAGACATGGAACATGGGGTCGCCCTGTTCGGCGACCGTGGGTCCATAATCGCTCATAAAATAATCCTCTTCCATCAGGAATTTCCAGGCTTCATTGAAGGAGCCGTCCGGCAGGTTGAACTGCCAGGGTACATAACCGATCAACTCCCTTCCGTGCTCACTGCCGGCATGCTCGCCTGTTTCATGGGTGAGGGTGAAGGCTTTGATGCCGTTGCGCTTGTCCTGCGACCACTGATGAAAGAAAAACTGGCGGTCGGGATCCCACAGCTCTTCCTGTAACCGCTGTTTCAACAACCGGGCCTTCTTGGCATAGCTGGAGGCTTTTTGTTCATCCCCCAGCAATCGGGAAGTATTCGAGAGTGCCTGCAGATCGGCATACAAGTAACTGTTGAGGGTGGGACGGTATCCGTCGCCACCGGAGAACCAGTTTTCGGTTTGCCGGCTGTTGATGTTCGTCTCCATGCCATCGTGCATGCCGTCCCATTCAAACATCCGGTGTTGCGCATCCCAGTGCTCCTCCACCCAGCCCTGGTACTGCTGTTCCATATGAGGAAATACCTTTTCAATAAAATCCCGGTCCTGCCAAACGGAATAGATCTCCCACATCGAATCGCCGTACCAGTTGCTGTAGGTGCGTGGCTGGGCACCCGGGGTCTCAAACC
>CAYZMH010000205.1:0-1842 GCA_964479445.1 uncultured Bacteroidaceae bacterium
TTCATCCTTATTCACCGATATCCTGCCATTTATAGCATTAAAAGCTTTCTGAAACTTCTCTTCCGGGCTTTCTCCTTCAATCTCCCAGTATTCAATGAGGTTGAGCGGCTTATCGTATTTCTCGTTTTCCCATTTTTTATACAGGATCTTGCGGTTGATGCGCCGGCTGTTCACCAGGTCTTTGATGTTGTATGTTGCACCTGAAGGCAGGGCCCCTCCCATGCCAAACTGCGATGCCAGTCCCTGCAGCCTTGAAGTGGATTGATCTTCACCTGTTTTTTGGTAAAGCTTTACGCTGGACTCATATTGGGGATCCTGAACCAGGGAATAGACGATGGCACCGATGGCCACCACGGCAGTAAAAAGGATGATAAAGCGGCGGTAGTGCCATATCTTCAGAAATACCTCCAGAAGATCTATCTCGTCGTTGTTTTTATTTGCAGGTTGGGCTGGCTGATTTGTCATGGTACACGGCGGATTTGATCCTTAATTTTATCCTTAAAAGCTTAGTTTCTGTTGACAATGTATATCACGGTGGCCACGCTGGTGGCGATCGAGGCCCATTCGGTCAGCAGCTGGGTGACATCCAGCGGTTCGCGTTCGGGTTTTTCGGGTACGAAGATCTCCGATCCTTCCTTCACGTCGGGGTTGATAAGCCAACGCTTGCGCCGGGCGCTGCCGCCGGGGTAGTACACGATGGTCTTGCGTTTGGCTGCATCATTGGTGTAATCGCCGGCTGCCTCCACGTAGCGGTCCATCGACCACCCCGGATGATACTGCACCACGCCCGGGTTCCTGACGCTGCCGGAAATTTTTACCGTACCCGGATGCTGGGGCACAACGATGCTGTCGCCCTCCTGGAGCACGATGCCGGCCTCGCCATCGGTCAGCATGCGCTCAAAGTCACCTACTACATTGGTGGTGTCGTCCCTGTTGAAGCGCAGTCCCGGCAGGAAAGCCTCATCGGTCAGTCCGCCGGCACGCCGGATGAGTTCGCTCAGGGTCTCATTTTTTTGGAGAATGGGATACTGCCCTTCGAAACGGATCTCACCCTCGATGGTGACCACCCGGTGGGGCTCAAAGTCCGGATCCTGGCGCACCACCACCATATCAAAATCCTGCAGGGTGATCCTGGGTTCCGATTTGAACTGATCGAGCATGTCGGGGGTGATATCCACGTTGAACACCCTCGATATCTGGTCTTTATTTTCTGCACCGCCCATGCGGAACACTTCCACATTGTATTTGTAGGCTCTTTTGGTGAAGCCGCCTGCCTGCAGCAGCAGGTCGTGGATACCCATCTTCTCCTGCAGGATATAGTTGCCCGGTGCTTCCACCTCCCCCTCTATGGTTACCTGCCTGGGTTTGTGGGTAACACCGGCCCCGTAGATGATCAGGCTGTCACGGTGCTGCAGGTTATAATTGTATTGCATGGAATCCTTTTTCAGGAGCTTTTTCAGGGGCAGGGAGATGATTTTCCTGTCGAGCCCGTTATCGGTGTAACGAATCAGGTCGGCCCGCAGCTGGTAGGTCTGTTTCCAGAACACGGAATCTTTCAGTCCGCCGGCTTTGGAGATCAGGTCGGACACCTGCATGTCCTCACCCAGGATGTAACGGCCCGGCTTATAGATATGGCCGGTGACGTTGACGTAGTTTATTCCTCCCGGCAGGGCCTTGGGTGGATCCTCGTCGGTGACGGGAAAGATGGTCACCACATCCTGATCGTTCAGGCCAATGGGGTTGACCTGGAAAGTATCATCCTTATAGGTGCCCAGGTCCTCCGTTTTTACTTCATACACCTCACCGGTTTCTTTCCGGGCGGCATAGGGTTTCATGCTTTCA
>CAYZMH010000206.1:0-1797 GCA_964479445.1 uncultured Bacteroidaceae bacterium
CCAACTTCCCGGGCTCTTGTGAGGGATTTGGCAGTGGAAAGGTTGATATAGTTGATGCAGGCTATGATCAGGATCAGCAGAGCTATGCCGATGGCCGTGTAGACTTTGCTGATGTCACCCGTCGGACCGATGGCATAATCCAGCCGCGCAAACAGGTAGATGTCGGTGAGGGGTTGCAGGTGCAATTGCATGAACTCACTGATGCTGGAGTCTTCCCCCAGGATCTTCCTGAATTCAGCATCCATATGTTTATCAACAAACTTCGGAAATTGCGACTCCAGCTGTTGGATATCGGTGCCGGGCTTCACTTTTAAATAAGAATACAGGTAGTTGCCCACCCAGGTATTCAAATACTGCGCAGGAGCAATGCTTTTGGCCGTCTCGTATGAGACCAGCATGTCCGACTGAAGATGGGAGTTGTCGGGCATCTCCTCCATGACCCCGGTGATGTTCAGGGTGACGTTGCTGTCCAGCACCTGGGCTTCCAGGGTTTTGCCAATCACCTCAGTATCTCCAAAATACTTGCGGGCCAGCTCTTCAGTCATCACAACCGAATAAGGTGCTTCCAGTGCGGTATGTTTATTTCCCTTTTTCAGGGGAAAAGTGAAGACCTCCAGAAAGGAGTTATCAGCCAGGTAGATCTGCTCCTGGTGAAAATTGTTGTGGTGATCCCGGATCATGCCATTGGCGGGCCAGATGCGTATGAAATCCGTGATGGAAGGATATTCCCCGGCCAGGGCCCTGGGTATGTTGTTGTTGGTATGAGGCAGATGGAAAGACTTCCCGTCCATCTTTCCTTTTCTTTCTACCCGGTAGATGTTTTCCGCATGCTTGTGAAAACGGTCGAAGCTGAACTCATAGCGTACATAGATACCGATCAGGATCACGGCGGTCAACCCGATGGTCAGGCCCAGGATGTTGATCGTCGACAGGGCACGGTGCTTGATGATGTTGCGCAGGGTGGTCTTGATGTAATTCTGGATCATGGCTATAAAATTAAAGAATGTTTTTGAGGTTTCCTTCTGGTAGCCAATTTGCATGCCAGGATTTTATTGTTCTGAATGCTAGTTTATTGATGGATTCGAATAAAACAACGTACCCAATTGATGTCAATTTTTTTTACATTTAGGTCAAAATTTTTGACACCCCGAGGGTATGAAGAAGAAAGGTAAAGTCCTGGTAGTTGATGATGACCGGAGTGTGCTCAGATCGCTGGAGATGCTGCTTGAAGAGGAGTTTGAGCGGGTCGCCACCCTGTCCAATCCCAACCTGATACCGAAGCACCTGGCTGATTTTAAGCCGGATGTGGTATTGCTGGACATGAACTTTTCTGCGGGGATGCACAGCGGCAATGAAGGCATTTACTGGTTGCGGGAGATCCTCAATCAGAATGAGGATGTGGTGGTGGTTCTTTTTACTGCTTACGGGGACATTGACCTGGCTGTAAAAGCGATGAAGGAAGGCGCCATGGATTTTGTGGTCAAGCCCTGGAACAATGACAAGCTGATCACCACCCTGCAGGCAGCTTTAAAACTGAAGGACAGCCGTTACCAGGTGAAAGATCTGAGCCGGCAAAAGCATACCTTGAGTGAGGAGTTAAACCGCAAGCGCACCGAGATCCTCGGTGAGTCGGAAGGCATGCGCCAGGTGATGCGGACGGTGGAGAAGGTGGCTGCTACCGATGCCAATGTGCTGATAACCGGGGCCAATGGAACAGGGAAAGAGCTTATTGCCCGCGAGATCCACAACCTGTCTGGTCGGGCCCGGGAGCCGCTGATCACCGTGGACCTGACCACC
>CAYZMH010000207.1:0-1796 GCA_964479445.1 uncultured Bacteroidaceae bacterium
TGTCCCGGTCACTCCGACTATGTAAAGAATATGGTTACAGGTGCCGCCCAGATGGACGGTGCTATACTGGTTGTAGCCGGCACAGACGGTCCCATGCCGCAGACCCGCGAACACATCCTGCTGGCACGTCAGGTAAACGTACCTAAGGTAGTAACTTTCCTTAATAAAGTTGACCTGGTAGATGACCCCGAGCTGATAGAACTGGTTGATATGGAAGTACGCGAGTTGCTCGATTTCTATGAGTTTGACGGAGCCAACGCACCCGTCATCCATGGTTCTGCACTGGGTGCCCTCAATGGCGAAGAAAAGTGGGTTGAGAAAGTTATGGAAC
Source organism: uncultured Bacteroidaceae bacterium (assembly GCA_964479445.1). GTDB lineage: Bacteria > Bacteroidota > Bacteroidia > Bacteroidales > CAYZMH01. Next base: position 332 of record CAYZMH010000207.1, read on the forward strand.
TGATGAGAGCCGTGGATGATTACATTCCCGTTCCTCCCCGCGACAAGGACAAGCCTTTCCTGATGCCCGTTGAAGACGTTTTCTCTATCACCGGTCGCGGTACAGTTGCTACCGGCAGAATTGAAACCGGCGTGATCAACACCAGCGAAGAAGTGGAAATGATTGGCCTGGGTGCCGAGAAGAAGAAAACAGTTGTTACAGGTGTTGAGATGTTCCGTAAGATCCTGGATACAGGAGAAGCCGGTGACAACGTAGGACTGCTGCTGCGTGGTGTTAACAAGGACGAGGTCAAGCGCGGTATGGTAATCGCACGCCCCGGTTCCATCACACCACATACCCGCTTTAAGGCAGAGGTATATGTCCTGAAGAAGGAAGAAGGTGGACGCCACACACCCTTCCACGACAACTACCGTCCTCAGTTCTATATCCGTACCATGGACGTTACCGGTAACGTTAAGCTGCCCGAAGGCACTGAAATGGTGATGCCTGGTGATAACGTTACGATGACCGTTGAATTGATTTATCCCGTTGCCCTGAACGTAGGCCTGCGTTTCGCTATCCGCGAAGGCGGAAGAACCGTTGGTGCCGGTCAGGTCACTGAGATTGTAGAATAATAACTTCAGGGGATGTTGCGTTAAGTTAACGAACATCCTTCTCATATACACGGGTGTAGCTCAGTTGGTAGAGCAGCGGTCTCCAAAACCGCAGGTCGTGAGTTCGAGCCTTACCACCCGTGCTAAATCTTTTTACAGGATGAAGATTAAATCTTATTTGAAAGACTCTTATAACGAATTGGTACATAAAGTATCATGGCCAACATGGAGTGAGCTGCAGCGTAGTGCTGTAATTGTTATGGTTGCTTCCTTAATTATCGCGGTGATTGTATTCATGATGGATTTTTCTTTCAGAAATTTGATGGATTTCATCTATAGTATGTTTTATTAAAATGAATAAGGTGTGCTGAAATGGCTGAAAATGACAAGAGATGGTATGTACTCAGGGCTATAGGCGGAAAGGAAAAACAGGTGAAAGAGTACATCGAAAATGAGATTTCGAAGGGGAAGATCAGTGAATTTGTCAATCAGGTGCTTATACCGACCGAGAAGGTGTATCAAATACGTAATGGAAAGAAAATCAGCAAAGAGCGTAATTTCTTTCCCGGTTATGTATTGGTCGAAGCTAACCTGACCCCCGATACGCAGCATTATCTGGAAAATCTGCCCAATGTGATTGGGTTCCTCAAAAACGAAAGCAATAAACCTTCACCCCTTCGAAAAAGCGAGGTTAACCGCATCCTCGGAAGGGTTGATGAGATGGCTGAAGGCGATGAGGAATTGAATGTACCCTTTTACGTGGGTGAATCCGTCAAAGTGATTGATGGCCCCTTCAACAACTTCAACGGCGTCATTGAAGAAGTCAATGAGGAGAAGAAGAAGTTGAAAGTCATGGTCAAGATTTTTGGAAG
>CAYZMH010000208.1:0-1791 GCA_964479445.1 uncultured Bacteroidaceae bacterium
GTCTCCATCTCCGCATTGTACGCTTTCAGTCGGTAGGTATAGATCCCGTATTCATCAATCGTATTGTCTGTATAGCTCTCTGTGTCCGCTTCAAGATCGGCGATCTCCATAAAATCACCCTCTCCGTCTGCTCGCTCCAGAATAAATCCATCCTCTTTGTCTGACAGGTCTGTCCACGTCAGCGATACCGTCTGATCATCCACTGTAGCCGCAACCTCCATCGGACGCAACATATACCGGAAATCACCCACCAGGCTGTTCAGGTAATGTTCCAGGTTCGAGTATCCGTCGGCCTGGATGATCTTCCCGTCCTCCGGATCGTTCTTATCCAGTCCATTCGCATCTTCCCACTCATCCGGAATCCCGTCCTGATCCGTATCCAACGGCGGTGCTATGGACTCCAGTGGCGGGTAACCACCCACATCATCTGGCTGTTTAATGATCCCCGAATTGGTTGTGCTACCGTAATGAGCCGTACCGGTCCGCGTCTCCTCCGTAATCCTTGCATCTACCCTGTCACGTTTGGGCAGTGAAGCCCCCACATGATTCAAAACGTCCACATAGGCCTCCTGCGGAGTCTGCATGTTGATCTCTTCTACAGTAAAAGGAACATCAGAAACAACCTGGTCCCACATCTCCGCCGGTACCTCATGGATTCCCAAACTATTATTGGCAGTCACTTCAGGGTGTCCATCCACAAAATTCCCGGAAACGTAAAATTCTCCCCATATACCAGCTTCCTGTACACCGCCACCGTCATCCGCCCGTGGAGCAACAATTCTGCTATTCACATGACTCTGGGTTGCCGGACCCGGTTTATAATAATTATTTACAAGATTAAAGCTACCGCCCTCTCCTCCATAACAGGAGTTATTATTCCAATTGTAGATCACATTATTACGATGGTCCACCAGTTCTGCTTCAGCATCCCCATGGTACCGGCTACCACAAAGACGGGGCGTACGGCTGGCGTTATGGGCAAAGAGGTTGTGGTGAAAAGATGCCGGTTGCCCCCCCCAGATACCTCCGTAAGAATTGGTTGTAAATGTCAGGCATTCACTTATAATACACCACTGTACCGTCAGGTTAGAAGAAGAATACAGCGAAAGGGTTTCATCCACACCCCAACTCACCGAGCAGTGATCCATAATAATGTTATCCCCGGATCCGTTCACCGCATCGTCCTCCCAACGTTTATCTATTCCCAGCCTTAGCGATATATACCGGACAATGATGTTGTCGGCACTGAATTTCAGATTGTAATTTTTCAGACATATCCCGTCCCCCGGTGCTGTCTGCCCCGCAATGGTCAGATCCCCGTTACTGATCCGCAACATCTCCTGCAATTCAATGGTTCCGGATACCGCGAAGACAATGGTTCTCGGTCCGGATGCCTCCACTGCTTCCCTCAGACTGCCCGGACCGGCATCATTGAGGTTGGTGACAATATAAACATCACCACCACGGCCACCGGTCGCGTAAGCTCCAAAACCTTCCGCTCCCGGGAAAGCCCGAACCTGTTCCTGTGCCGTAAGAAACGAAAACACATTAAGCATCAACATACTTACAATAAAGAATCTGGAAATTTTCATGGTATAATACTTGATTAATTGGTTGGTTACCCTTACTTTTTCATTCATCAGCGATTAAAAATGTTTTTGATGAAATAATAATCAGTATTTCAGCAAAATATCTGCAAAGAAAGAGGGGCTATTTACCCACTTCGGAAAAAGAGCTGTATCCCAATTTTTTTCGAATATCCTCTGACCACAGATAGGTGTCGGGAATATT
>CAYZMH010000209.1:0-1787 GCA_964479445.1 uncultured Bacteroidaceae bacterium
TGGCCTATGAAAAGATCACTTTGATCCATGAACGTATGGGGAACCCCGAGCAGGCCAGGGAGTATGCCCTGCAGGCAGCGGATGCCTTCATCAAAAATGAAGATATTGATAAGGCCATTGAAAACTGGAACCGTGCCATTGAAATCGATCCCCGCCATGTGCGGGCCCATGCTCGCCTGGCGCTGGTCTTCCAGAGGTTGGGTTATACCAATAGAGCGGTGACCAAATTTATTCATGTCGCCAGTATTTTACAGAATTCCGGTCAGGTCAGCAAAGCCAGGGAGGCGGTAGAAAGGGCTTTGAACCTGGCCCCCGAGAGCATCAAAGCCGTACGGGCGAAAGAAATGATTCAGCAGGGGGCCATGATCCCCCTTCCGGAGCGTTTCCAAGAGGTCAGTCCTCCTTCCCAGAAAGAGCCGAAGCTCCAGCTGGAGGAACCGGAGGTTACAGAAGGTCCCCAGCAGGCAGGAGATCCGGTGGAGGAAATGGTGGAGAACGCTATTACCACCATGGCTAAGTCCGTATTTGAGGAAAAAATCCGGTTGGAAAGGATGCCTGAAGAAGAAACTTCCCGGCTTGACACGTTCTTAGAAGAGGAAGGTGATCAGGGTGAAGGCTCACGGGTCGTTGATGATAGTTTAATGAAGCTGCACATTTCCCAGGCGATCGAAAAATTTAACCAGCAGGATGGCAAAGCGGCTGCAGATGAACTTAAGAACGCTGTGGATGCGGGTTTTACCCATCCAGCGGCATTCTTTCTTTTGGGTTATACCTTCTTTGACTTGGGGCGATTGGAAAGTGCAGAGCGCAATCTCAAGCGTGCTGTATCCCGGGAGGGATTTGACTTGGGGTCCCGCATTGTCCTGGCACATATTTATCGGGAAAAGGAACAGTGGGAGGAAGCCAGCAAAGAATATCTGGAAGCTCTCAGTCTTGCGGATACCAGCATCGCTCCTCAGGAAGAGGTCGCGGATTTGAGGGACCTTTATGAGGCCATGATTGAGGACTTGGAGGTGGAAGAAGGGGATGAAGCCTATCAAGAGGTCTGTGATCATGTCGAAAAACTGCTGATGCGGCCTGACTGGCGGGAGAAGCTCGAGAAGCACCGGGGAACATCTGATCGGGAAGCGGTGGGTCTGCTCCCGGTGGTGGATGACATCATTGAGGAACGGAAAAAACAGGTCTTCGATGGACACCAGCAAATCCAGAATCTGGCGGAAGAAGGTTATTTTGGCGCAGCGATGGAAAAAGCGTTCTTCGCGCTCAGGCAAGCCCCCAGTTATATTCCTCTGCATATCACCATTGGGGATCTGCTGCTTCGGCAGGGCCAGCACCAGGGAGCTGTGGCCAAGTACCGGGCGGTAGCCGAGGTCTATTCAGTTCAGGGCAAGATGAACCGGGCTCTGGAGATGCTCAAAAAAGTCATTGAGATTGAACCGATGAACATTGATGTCCGTCAGCGGTATATCCACCGCCTGGAAGAATACGGAAAAAAACAGGAAGCCATCACGGAATATAATAACCTGGCAGATGTGTTTTATAACCTGGCGGAATTAGATCGAGCTCGGGACACTTACTCGCGCGCCTTGGAGTTAGCCCGTGGATTTGAAGGAGAAGTGGACTGGCAGAAGAATATCTTGCTCAGGCTGGCGGATATTGATATCCAGCGTTTGGACTGGGAGGCAGCCCTGAACACGTTCAGGGAAATCAGTCAGAACTATCCGCTCGATCAAGAAACCAGCATCAACATCGTGAACATCCATTATCAATTAGGAAATGACCTGCTG
>CAYZMH010000210.1:0-1776 GCA_964479445.1 uncultured Bacteroidaceae bacterium
GCCGAAAGGTTTACAACGGCAGAAGAAGTTTCCCAGCTTGTCCACGCGCCTGTAGGCATAAAATCTATATTTGAAACTTCGAGCACCCCGTTCACGTATATTTCCATATTCCTGTTGTTTGACGAACCGCCGGCATAACGAAAATTAAGCTCAAGGCTAATGGCTGACGCCGCGTCGAGGGAAAACATAATTGAAGAACCTGTTATGTTTTCCAAATTAGCGTATCCCGAACCATAATATCCTTCGTGTTCCGACTCGACAATCCCGTCCATTGCGCAGGCGTCTTCAGCCTGGATTACCCCGTATCCCGCGGGGTACGGGGTAAACGTAGCGGTAACTGTCCGCGTCCTTGTTATGGACAGCGTGGGCGTCACCGACGGGGTAAATGTAAATGTTCCCACGGCTGTGGGGGTCCCGGTTGCCCCGTGAAAATTATCGCAGCCTGTTAAATCCGTAAGCGTAGCGCCGGCATAAGACGAAACATAATCCTGAAGTTCGTTTACGTCTATGAGATTAAGGGTATAAGGCGGAGTAAAGGCGGTCCCGCTTCCTGACGTATTACCGCTGACTGATATAAATAAATTCCCCTCCATTGTAACAGCGGTAAAATTATTGTCATACAGGTCCACCGGGTCATTAACATCATTGAAAACATTATACTCTATTCTGAGGTCCGCCTCTATTCCTGCCCTGGCGCAGTAATTGTTTCCCGAACTGGTAAACAAATTATTCACCACATGATTCTGTCCGAACCGCAGCCTGGGCATCCTTTCATGCACATTTTCAGCCCACCAGTTGTGCAGCCAGGTCACCTTCAGGTGCCCCCTGTCGGAAGTCTTGCTCGCGGAATTACCCACAAGATTGGAAAACTCATGGTTGCTCGAAGCGGCTGTATAGTAAAACTTACACCATGTAACTGTCACGTAATTTGAGCCGTTTACTACGTCGAGGTTCCCGTCCTGGCCGTCATAAATATCAAAATGGTCGAGCCAGACATTGGTGGAATTGTCCACTGTTATGCAGTCCACCCCGTCCACGTCCACGGCCCCTGGCCCCTGTATAGAAATATTTCTGATAATAACATTCGAAACATCGCTTATACTAAACCTTCCCGTAAGTTTCGCTCCCGGAAGCCCTATTATAGTCTTATCAGATGCCACAGAAACAGCGTCAGAAACTCCCGCACCTACTTCACCGTCAAGAAAAATAACTTTTGCTCCGGATGATGCCGCTTCAGACTGAAGCTGAGACAGGGTTGTTACAGTAACACCCGCAGCGCTTCCGCCTCCTGTAGTTCCCCCGTTTTGCGACGCCCATCCCGGCGCCTCGCACAAAAACACACCCGGAGGATAAACAGAACCCGTATCTGTAGGCGTTGCGGTCGGAGTATAAACAGGAGTGGGTGTACTGTTTGGATACTGGACATCTCCCGGCGGCTGCGCAGAAGGGCCGTCCTCCACGTAAAAACCAGTGTGCGGAGGCTGGTTATAAGCTACGTTTTGCCAGGCTACTGACAGGCGGTATATATGGTCATGCATGAAAGTGTAAAACCTGTAATCTGTCGGAATTGTCGTGGTAAATACCAAAAGCTTGGTATTGTCATAATGCCTGTAAACCATCTCCTCCCGCCAGTCGCCGAGTAAATCAGCCGTTAAATTGGGGTTTGCCTTTGTACCGTTTATGGCATCAGCCCCGTCATTATATATGGTATAAAGCCTTGTTGTGCCGCTGCCCGTCCATTTATCCAGTTTTTCCTCGTCAAGTATCTCATCCAGC
>CAYZMH010000211.1:0-1772 GCA_964479445.1 uncultured Bacteroidaceae bacterium
TTATGAAAGATCCCTACAATGAGAAACTGATCGATGAATATATGCAGTGGGAAGCCGATAATGCCCGGGAGGAGATCGATGAGGTAATGGCCCTTAAAAAAAGAGAGTAGCCTCCTGATTTTAAGAATAAATAGGATACCTGGAAGGGTGATATGGGAACCCCGGTTCGATGAATCATGCTTCATGAATTAGATGCCGCCTGACAGTGATATGAAACCTGATTTGATGACCTTATATTGTTGAATTGTAAATTTACCAGAAATGAAAAACCATGTACATTTAAACCACCTGCCTTTTATGGGCTATTTGCTCTTCGCCGTTACAATGACCGTGCTTACCGGGTGTCAGGATCAGGAAAAACCCGCTCGTCCCAACATCATTTATATCATGACCGACGACCAGAGTCCGATCATCCCTGTTCCGGATGACCCGGGGGTTCAATCACGCCCCTTTGGATTCTGCGGGGATACCGCAGTGCATACCCCGGTAATCGATGAGCTTGCCAGGAACGGGATCATCTTTAACAGGGCCTATGTTTCCAGTTCAGTATGCTCTCCCAGCAGGTATACCACCCTGACGGGGCGTTATGCCGGGAGATGTGAGGGAAGGTCATTTATGCGCCTGCACCCTGAAGGGGCCATGACTCGGGTGGAGAATAACACCGAACTGGAAGAAGACCGGGCCAATCTGCCCCGGATATTGCAGGAGGCAGGGTACAGGACCGGGTTTGTGGGAAAGAGCCATATCATTGATCACCATCTGTTGCGGAAACGGAACTGGGAGGAGAATGGACTGGAAACCTATTCGCAGGGGGCTGATCCCAGGGATCCCGAGGTCAACCGGGCGATGAGCCATAATCACGCTTTCTGGACAGACCGGATACTGGATTTCGGATTTGATTATGCCAATGGGGTATATGCCGCAAACCTGCTGGAGTTGCATAACGATTCACTGAATGTACATAACATCGAGTGGAAAAATGAAGCGGCCCTCGAGTTTATAGACCAGGCAGGCGAGGAGCCTTTTTTCCTCTATTACAGCGAGATGGTTCCCCACGGACCGGCTCCCTGGATCCGGAGGAAAGGAGAATATGTGCATGGCCTGGATGCCAATCCGGGTTTTACAGGGGAGGGATACGTGGAGGATCCCTTTGAGAATATGCCCGAAAGAGAGAAGATTCTGAATGAGGTAAAAGCAGCAGGAAAGAATCCCGACCACGCCTGGCTGGCCTGGTTTGACCATGCCGTGGGTGCGGTGGTTGAAAAGCTCGAAGAGAAGGGAATGCTGGAGAATACATTGATCATCGTCACATCGGATCATGGCAATTACAATTTTGGAAAGTCAACGATCTATGAAGGCGGTGTGAAGATCCCCCTGATGATGCATTGGCCGGAAGGAATTGAACCGGGAACGGTCTACGATGAGCTGGTGCAGAACATTGATTTTACCCCCACCTTCCTAGACCTGGCCGGTGTTGACCTGGCAACGGCAGGTGAATTGGATGGAGTAAGCCTGAAAGAGGTTCTGGAAGGAGACCAGGCTCCGGTTCACGATCAACTGTTCGTTGAGATCGGTTTTGCACGGGGAGTGATGACCAAAGACTGGAAATATATTGCGGTGCGGTACGATGAAAAATCGAGGCGCCAGATGGAGCAGGGTGTGGAGTTTACAGGTTGGAACGGTCATACCTATACCCAACCCTATTACATACGGAATACCCACCTGGGGTACCACTCGGTATTGCTTAATCCCAATTATTTTCAACCAGACCA
>CAYZMH010000212.1:0-1770 GCA_964479445.1 uncultured Bacteroidaceae bacterium
GACCCCGAAGGTAATCATTCCCAGCACCTGAACAGCCGAAGCCAGCAAGGTCAGCACGCGTTCGATCGTAAACATGAAGAGCTCCTTTGTTAATCCAGTTTCAGGCCTAATCCTCGGCAGCCACCACTTCTACACCGGGAAAGAACTGATGAATGGTCCCCTGGACCCAGCCTTTGAGCGTTGAAGTGGAAAGCGGGCACCCGGAGCATGCCCCGCCCAATTTCACCCGGACTGTTTCCCCATCGTATTCCACCAGCTCAGCGGAACCGCCGTGATACTGCTCAATATAGGCGCTGATGCTGGCTATTAATGTCTCCATCTGTTCTTCGCGAAGACTCCTCGATACTTTATCCATCGGTTTCCTCCTGCCCGTACTGGTGAGCTTCCTGATGAGAGCGATGGCCGTTCAACCCGTGGTGCAGCAGCTCAACGACCTGCTGGTGGGTGCCCCGCAGCCGCTGGGCAATCACCCCTGCCAGTTGATTTAAAACAAGTATACCCGTTTCGGGGTATTCCTGACAAAGGGTTTTCAAATTTTCACCCTCCACCCGAAAAAAATGACCGCTCTCTGTGCAGATTGCTCCCGAGGTATACATCTGACTTCCCATCGCTGCCGACCAGCCAAAAATATCCCCTTCCCGGACATCCGCTACCGTGATCTCCGATCCATCGTCGGGATTAAATCGGATCGACACTTCGCCGTCAAGGACAAAATACAAATACTTGGCTTGACCACCCTGTTTGAAGACCACCTCCCCTTTCCGGTAGGTGGTTTCCTCAATCAGAGGGAGCAGGACCTCAATCTGGTCCTCAGAAAATTCTCTTAATAATGGTAAGCGTTCTACAATGTCATTCATCATTCTTGCCGTTTGTCTTGAGAGTTTGATCTGTGCTGTCTCTCCCCCTCAGGTCCAGAGAACCCGTGCATCTTTAGATACTACTCTACAAGGAATCCCCTTCAAATAATAGTGGCGAAACTCATATTTGAAGTGACATTTATCACTCATCCCGTCGGGTTTTGGTCCCCGGATGGAGTTGAGCCCAGCGCTCCGGTTTGGACATCCCACAGATCAGCGTAAATCCCTCCCGCCTGGAGCAGTTCCTGGTGCGTGCCCTGTTCACACAAACGCCCCTGATCGAGGACAAAGATCTTGTCAGCCCTGACGATCGTCGATAGCCGATGAGCGATCACCAGGGTAGTCCGATTTTCTGTGATCCTTTCCAGGGATTTTTGGATCAAGGCCTCGGTCTCATTATCAACCGAAGAGGTGGCCTCATCCAGGATCAGCACAGGGGGATTTTTGAGAACAGCCCGGGCCAGGGAAATGCGCTGGCGCTGTCCCCCGGATAATTTTTGGCCCCGTTCTCCCACGACCGTCCGGTACCCCTCGGGAAATCCCTCGATAAAGCTGTGGGCTTCTGCAATCCGGGCAGCTTCCACCACCCGATCCTGATCGGCAGCAAACGTCCCGTAGATGATATTTTCTTGTATCGTCCCGTGGAACAAAAACACATCCTGACTGACAAAACCGATGGTCTCCCGTAAATCCTTGATCTCCAGGCGGGACAAATCCCGTCCATCCAGGGTGATCTTGCCCTGCTGGAGGTCATAAAACCGCAGCAGCAGCTTGACCAGAGTGCTCTTCCCCGCCCCCGTGGAGCCGACAATGCCCACGGTTTGTCCTTCCCCGATCTGCAGAGAAAGATCGCGGAGCACCGATTGCCCCTTACCGTCCTCATATTCAAAACACACCTCGTGAAAGGCGATCT
>CAYZMH010000213.1:0-1751 GCA_964479445.1 uncultured Bacteroidaceae bacterium
GCCTCGGCTTAGGTCCCGACTAACCCTGGGCGGATAAGCCTGGCCCAGGAATCCTTCGGCATTCAGCGGACGGGATTCTCACCCGTCTAATCGTTACTCACGTCAGCATTCTCACTTCCAGCCGCTCCACATGTCCTTTCGGTCATGCTTCAGTGCAGACTGGAACGCTCTCCTACCACGCCACCAAAGGTGGCATCCGCAGCTTCGGTAAACAGCTTGAGCCCCGTTATATCTTCGGCGCGGAGCCACTTAACCAGTGAGCTGTTACGCTTTCTTTCAAGGGTAGCTGCTTCTAAGCTAACCTCCTGGTTGTCTGTGTGTCTCCACATCCTTTTCCACTTAGCTGTTATTTAGGGACCTTAGCTGGCGGTCTGGGTTGTTTCCCTTTCGACAACGAACGTTATCGCCCGCGGTCTGTCTCCCGGAGTTGACTCGTCGGCATTCGGAGTTTGGTTGGGGTCGGTAGGTGTTTAACCCCCTTGCCCATCCAGTGCTCTACCTCCAACGGCCTGGCTCCGAGGCCCTGCCCAAACAGGTTTCGGAGAGAACCAGCTATCGCCGAGTTTGATTGGCCTTTCACCCCTATCCTCAACTCATCCCTTGGATTTTCAACTCCAGTGGGTGCGGCCCTCCATTCCGTGTTACCGGAACTTCAGCCTGGTCAAGGATAGCTCACTCGGCTTCGGGTCTGCGCCACGCCACTTGTCGCCCTGTTCAGACTCGGTTTCCCTGCGGCTTCGCCTAAGACGGCTTAACCTTGCGACACGTCGCAACTCGCTGACTCGTTATGCAAAAAGCACGCAGTCGCACGGCCTCGAAAGGCACTGTGCTTCCACTGCTTGTGGACATACGGTTTCAGGTTCTGTTTCACTCCCCTCACCGGGGTTCTTTTCACCTTTCCCTCACGGTACTGGTGCACTATCGGTCATCTGCGTGTATTTAGCCTTGGAAGATGGTCCTCCCTGGCTTCCGACAAGGTTACACGTGCCCCGTCGTACTCGGGTACAAGAATCGCAGCGACATCCAGTTTTACCTACGGGACTGTTACCCTCTTTGGTCGGCCTTTCCAGTGCCGTTCGACTACCGTCTGTCTGTCTGCGCTGCCGACTACAGTCGACAGTCATCCTGCCCCACAACCCCCACGAAACAACGCCTGTAGGCTTGACATTTCGTCGGTTTAGGCTCTTCCCCGTTCGCTCGCCGCTACTGAGAGAATCCCATGTGGTGTTTGTTCCTGCGGGTACTGAGATGTTTCAGTTCTCCGCGTTTGCTCCAGACAGCTATGAATTCACTGCCTGGTGACCGGTCCTTAAGACCGGCCGGGTTTCCCCATTCGGATACCTGCGGATCATTGCCTGTTTGGCGGCTTCCCGCAGCTTTACGCAGCCTTCCACGTCCTTCATCGCCAGCAGATACCAAGGCATCCACCGTACGCCCGTTTTCGCTTAGATCATTCGAGCATACCACCGAATTCGGACCTCGAGGCCCAAAAGGCCTCAAAGGTGAAATTCGCGTGTGCTTTCTACTCGAGAATCTCAATCCTATGCAGTTGTCAAAGATCCGACTGGTCTTGCAGAGCGCAGCCGACACGCCCAAAGGACATGTCGGCTCATACGGAACCCGGATAAGACGCCTCACCCTCCTTGCGAGAATGAGTGCGAGATTGTGCAGGTTAGGTCTTGAGCTTCAAAGAAGCTCCTTAAAGGAGGTGATCCAGCCGCAGGTTCCCCTACGGCTACCTTGTTACGACT
>CAYZMH010000214.1:0-1736 GCA_964479445.1 uncultured Bacteroidaceae bacterium
GCCGGATCATTACCAACGTTTTCAACGGTTAAGCTTAGCATAACCTCTTCAGAGTAATCTGCCATGCCATTATTGTTACCAGACAGATCGTTGATTTCGTAAGAATCTTTGATAACATAAGGTCCATCTGGCGGTATAACCTCAATGGCTTGATGGTATCGATAGAAATTTTGTTTGGTTACTACGATGTCAACGATTGTTCCGGGTTCTTGCGGTTCGATAGGAATATCGACCGGTGCACCGGTTCCTTCAGCAGTGCCAAGTATTTCACCGTCGACAGACAATGCAATAAAAGATCCCTCATCAGCGGTTACCTGGAAAACATCAGGTCCGCTTAAGAGAACTTCATCATGAACGACGTTCAGTTCCTGCGGCATTTCAGAATATACTGTAAGGAATGCTCCTCCATGATGATGGAAAAGGTGGTAAGTCACCTCCTTGTTACTAGTGTTGTAAGGCCAATCGGATTGCTGGAGGTGATATTTTCCTGCAGCATTTCCGAAAGCTGGTTTTACATCTCTGGATTCAGGGGTTGTTCCATAATCAGGCACAAAATCGGGCCACATGTTATCGTACATCCCCCACACATAGGTATCATTTACAAACGAATAAGAAACCTCAGATGCAGCAATAAGCCCAAGGGCTCCTGATGGTTCTCCATTATAAGTATATCGATGGAATTTTTCCGTAAAACATTCTCCGCTGATGTTATACTTTCCTGTTAAACAGTTGATGGACATGACGAAGGTTAAATCTGTATTGGTCAATTCATCGATATCGCTATTGTTGTAGGCCGGTTCGCCCCATCCTGTTTCCATTCCATGGTCACGGTGCTGAAGCATGAAAGCGCCTGAATTTATACCTTCATTTATACCGTCATCACTTCCATCGAAAGGCGGCAGGTAATCCGGCGTTTCTTCGATGTATCCCTGTCCGTCCGGGCCAAAATAGTCTATAACTGTTTCAGTATTCGTAGCAGTTGACCAAACATCTGTATCCCCGCTGTAAATGACATTTTCGCGGCGGGGTTCTTTCCCCATCTCATTTTGCCAAAATCCGTAAATACTTTCAGAGCAAATTTGGAACCACCGGGTAGTCTGCCATCCCAGGGCGGTAATCGGATTGTTGTAGTAATCCTCATTGGTTGGCGGATCCGTTTCATGGTTGATGAATTTATTGACCATCACTTCCAATTGCTCGGCATCCTGAGCGGTAATGCGGGCAAAAACCATATCAGGCATGTGGTTGCCAGTCACGTCGGCATAAATATTATCCGATACACAGTAGCTGTCATAAATGGGTGAAATCACCCGGTTTTCCATATCGCTGCCGTGGTCGCCTAAAAGCAGGACAGCAGCCGGCGGGATATCCCAGTTGTTGTATGCATCGTCGAAATAGCTTTCCAGTACATCAGGATCGTTGGCGCCTATTTCTGAAAGCGTTACTACTTTCGTTAAAATTCCCTGCATATTCCTGAAACGTTTTATTGAATCGGCCCATTGCTGGAACGCTTCACCGTCCGGGGAAACAATAAGGTATTCGCAACCTTCTTCGCGGGAGTTTTTGGAAAATTTACGCGTATAATTCTGTTCCGGTATCACCTCATTATTCAATACAGCATCTTCAACTATCGGGTCGAACCAGCGGCTTCGGTATTTGGGTTCACCATACTCGCCACTGCCTCCGGTATAGGATACTTCAATTTCGATATCGCGATACACGATCAGTGTTTTCGA
>CAYZMH010000215.1:0-1711 GCA_964479445.1 uncultured Bacteroidaceae bacterium
TGGTGGAAAACTTATAGATGGTTTGTTTTTTATAAGTCTCTCCCGGTTTGAGAACCGTGGAAGGAAAGTTTTCATGGTTGGGTGAATCGGGGAAATGCTGGGCTTCCAGGCAGAAGGCCGTCCGGTACTCGTAGGCCACGCCATTTTTGCCCACTTCCGATCCATCCAGGAAATTACCTGCATAAAACTGCAGTCCGGGTTCTGTGGTATGTACCTCCATTTTTCTGCCGGTAGTGGGTTCATAAACTTCGGCAGCCAGGGTCATCATGTCTTGCTGAGGTTTGCTGAGAACCCAGTTGTGGTCGTAGCCGTTGCCATATTCCAGCTGCTGGTAGTCGGCATTGATATCTGCCCCGATTTTCTTGCCATCGGTGAAGTCCATCGGCGTGGCTTTAACCTCGCGGATCTCCCCGGTGGGTATGAGTCCGCTGTCGATGGGGGTGAAATGATCACCATGAATGGTCAGCTCATGATCCAGGATCTTGCTTTTCCCGGCATCTTTCAGGTTAAAGAATGAGTGGTGCGTCAGGTTGACGATGGTTTTTTTGTCTGTGGTTGCCTGGTAGTCGAGCTTAAGCTCATAGTCATCGCTCCAGGTATAAACTACTTTGGCAGTAAGCTTTCCAGGATACCCCATTTCGCCGTCCTTACTGACATAAGTAAGATGCAGGCTTTGGGGGCTCTTGTCATCCTTCAGCTTGGCTTCCCATATCACGTTATGAAAGCCTTCGGGACCCCCGTGAAGGTGGTTGGGGCCATTGTTTCGTGGCAGTTGATAAGTTTCTCCCTCCAGGGTGAAACGGCCTTTATCGATGCGGTTGCCGTAGCGTCCGATAAGGGCGCCAAAGTAAGGCTCTCCATCGATGTAGTCTTCAGGCTTTTCATATCCCAATACCACATCCCCCAGGTTGCCATTTTTATCGGGAACCTGAAGAGACATCACTTTACCACCGAAATTGGTGATCTTCACCTCAGCTCCGTGTTTGTTGGTGAGGGTGAATACTTTGAGTTTGTCTGTCATGTTCATATTGTCCTGGTTTTTTTCAGATTTTTTCGTTCCGCATCCCTGAAAAAGCAGAAATGCAAATGCGATAAGGAGAAAAGATGTTTTTTTCATGGTATCTATTTTTTTTAGATGGAGTTTCGAATGATTAAAGAAGCCGGGTTCTCAACGTGCTTGTCATCTTTGTTGAGAACCATGCGTGCCAGGGTCCTTCCCATGGCATCAAAGTCGGTGGAGATGGTGGTGATGCCATCGGCCACCACTTGTTTCAGTGGTGTATCGTTGTAGGATATGATGCCCAGGTCGCGACCCAGGGTTAAACCTTGTTTTTTAGATTCCTTCACCAGGGTCACCAGATCCAGATCATTGGGAACGACATACAGCTCACCCCTTTTAATCTCCCGGCTTTTGAGATCATGTATAACCTGGTGGTGAAACCCATAGTGGATCGAGAAGTTCCGGAAGCCCTCCAGCATGCCCACAGGCTCTTTTCCCCCGGGGTGGACCATGATTATTGTCTTGTATTTTTTCAGCAGGTCCATGCCGGATTCAAGAGCCTGGTATACATCCTTATGAAAGTTCTGATAAATGGCGGGATAATAAGGCCCTAACTCCGGATTGAGCTGGTCGAGCAAATACACATTGGCCTGCTCGATTTGGGAGACCACCGGCCGGATATCCCTAAAAAAGACCGGCATGATGACATAA
>CAYZMH010000216.1:0-1683 GCA_964479445.1 uncultured Bacteroidaceae bacterium
TTCCAGTTGGGCACCTTGCGTGCTTTCGCGCGGATCTCAATGGGGGCACCCTCATGGGTGAAGACCATTTGTGACTCAGGCCAGGATTTTTTCACCACCTCGAAGGGGCTTTCCTGATCCCCGGAATTTAATGCCAAAGCATAATTCCAGGGCGACTCCGGGAAAATCTCGTATGCAGGCCACTTTTCTGTACCGCCGTACCGCTCGTAGCGTTCATCAATTTTGACTGAGAAGGTCAGGGGGCCGCGTTTTACTGAGGCGCTGTTGTGGTTTTTCCTCCAGTGCTTCACCTGGATCTCCATTGGCATATGGAAAGACAGCTGGTCTCCGTCCTTCCATTTGCGATTGATCCGGATGTATGAGCGTGGTTTTGCATCGAATTCCAGGGCTTTGTCGTTGATCTGGACTTTCGCATCTTCACACCATTCAGGTACCCGAAGATAGAGGGGAAAATTCACTTCACCGGGGGTAGAAAATGTAAGTTCTACTTCCCCTTCGAAAGGATACTTTGTCTTTTGTTCGATTGTTATGGTAGTACCGTCGCCTACCCGTGCCTCTATGGTGTTGGGTGCGTAGAGTACAGCTGCCAGCCCATTGTCGGGTGTAGCCTGCCAGAGATTCTTCGCGAAGTAAGGCCAGCCCATCGATACGTTGTGCTGACAACAACGGTGATCGTGGGGGTCCATTGAGAACATGTCGCCAGGATTGGCAATTTTGGGAGCCTTGTTTGAGCGGTCTGAAGCAATCATATTCGGCGCCGTAAGATAGCGTAGGGCCTTCATGTCGGCGGTCATCGCTGCGGGTAGGGAGTTGTATGCCACGTTTTCACAGCGGTCGGCCCATCTCAGATCGCCGGATATCTGGAGAAGGATCTCCTGGGATTGCATCATTTCTACTATGCCGCATGTCTCAATTGCATTGCGGGGATCTGTAAATCCGGGCCTTGCAAATTCATCACCACCGAACATGCCTCCGGGGACTTGTCCATAGATGTCGTGTATGGTTTCATAGTTCTTATAGGCCTGGCCCAGGTGCTTGGGGTTCTTGCTCTGCACATAGAACTGACCAGGCTTACGGAAGCCCTGCGAGTAGGTAACGTTATGCTCTCTATGCTCCAGAGACGGTGCATTCATCCAGCTTGCACCTGTACGCTGCAGTTTTTCGGCCAGATCCAAAAGGAACTTGTCGCCCGTGCGTTTATAGAGCCAGTAAACACTTACCAGATTGTCCCCATTTCGTGGGGCCTGCCAGCCTCCCGAGAAAAACTTATCATCGGGAATCTCTAGCTGCCATTTAAAATATTCGGTCAGAAGATCTATTATCCGTTGATCTTTCGTATACTCATAATATGAACGCAATGCGAACATCATGAACATATTGGGCATCATGTCGTGGTGGCCGTTTTCCTTAAGGTTTGAACGCGGTCCGAAGTATCCGTCTTCTCGCTGGCTTGCGATAATCGGTTCAATCCACCTCTGGGTTTCTTTCATGATGCGTTCATCCTCAAGGATATAACCCAGAGCACTGAAACCTCTGAGCCAGTATGGCACCTCTTCCCAGCCGTTTTCGCCTTTGCCTTCTGAGCTAAGCCAGGCATTGTTCTGTTTTTCCAGATAACCGCTCACTTTACCAAGTTGGCCTACCATGCCATTGGCTTCAAGTTCAAGCTGTTTGAGCAGCCAT
>CAYZMH010000217.1:0-1671 GCA_964479445.1 uncultured Bacteroidaceae bacterium
TTCCTTTTAGCCATTTCTTAAAAATAAGAAACTTTCCTTTTCGTATCAACCCAAAGCTTCAACTTCCCGATCAAGAAGTGTTTTTCCTAAAAGAAGGATCTTACTTTACCACCCTTTCAAATGCAGCCTTGCCACCCACAACAGGCAGTTCAAGCCTTGTTTGGTCCAGGTCGATGGTCAGCTCGGTTCCCGGATCAGGCCAAAGGGTGAAGCTGCGGTCGGTAGAGAAGATCATCAGTGCAATGCGTTGGCCGGCGGGGATGAGCTGGTCATCGGGCTGCAAGTCAAAGTTCATCATATAAAATTTTCCCGGCACCAGGGGCTCACTCTCAGTGAGCGACTCGTGGTTCTGCGGATCGGCCCAACCCCGGGTGATGATGTTGTCGGTGATCTGTGCCTCCTGGTCGTTTGCCCAGGGCAGCGAAACCAGCCATACCGACAGGTTGGCTGCCGGTTTGCTGCTGGCCAGGCGGATCTTGATGTTTGCCAGCCCCGACAGGTGCAGGGAATCCTTCAGGGGAGGGGTCTGGTAAAGAAGGCGGTGTTGGGTCCATTCGGCCTGGGCCAGGGTGGAGCCACTAAAAGAAAAGTTGTCCACCAGGGTCTCCTTGCCCTGTGAAGCGGGTTGATCCATCACCAGTTCACCAGCCTCGGGGGCTCCTGCTGTCAGATACAGGTTAACCGGCCTGGAGTCGACATGGGGATAGGCCTCATAGGGGGTGGGATTCTCCCGCGTGTCATCTTCCCTTACAATCCACACCTCAGGATCTTCTTCCACGTTGTTTTCCACACCATGCAAATAACGTGTAAACCAACGGTTCATCTGTTTCAGCGGAGGGGCACCCCCGTGTCCTTTCTGATGGTAATACAATCTGACAGGTACACCTTTCTCCTTTACCGCTTTGTATATCCTGTAACTATGTAGGGGCACCACGTTCCAGTCGTTGAAGCCATGGGCCATGAATACGGCAGCTTTCAGGGGTTCCAGATCGTTCAGGTAATCCCTGCCCGCCCAGAATGCATTGTAATCGCCTGTCACCCGGTCCTGGTTCTCCTGCATCTCCTCATCGCGGATGTGGCAGTTGCACCATTCGCGCCTTTCGGGGTTGCCGCTGTGGATCCAGTCGTACAGGTAATCGATGTCCTCTCCCAGGTAGCCCCCCGGGTGGCGTACCAGGCCGTTGGAACGGTAATAATGATAGTATGAGGTATTGGGTGCTATGGGAATGATCGCCTCCAGGCCTTCCACCCCTGTGGTGGCAGCGGCCAGGGGGATGGTACCGTTGTAAGAGGTGCCGGTCATACCCACCTTGCCGGTCGACCAGTAAGCCTTTACCGTCTCATCCCCGTCGGGGGTGGTATATCCTTTGGCCCGGCCATTGAGCCAGTCGATCACCGCCTTGGGTGCCAGCGACTCATTGTCTCCCCCTACCGTCGGGCAGCCTTCCGAAAGGCCGGTTCCGGGAGAGGAGGAATGAACCACCACAAAGCCCCGGGGCACCCAGGTCTCTACATGGGCATTGGAGATGACGGGTCGATGCCCCCGGCTGTCGATGGCAGGGACATGCTTCCTTTCGGGAGGCTCTTCATTCAACTCGTGGCGTACATCCCAGAAATATTCTTCATCCGTGGATCCCACTCCCGCATAATAGGGACTTGAACCATAAATAA
>CAYZMH010000218.1:0-1647 GCA_964479445.1 uncultured Bacteroidaceae bacterium
GCCGAGCCAAGTATCAAAGTGGCACTCAGGGTAATCACCAGCCAACGGGCATTCAAAAAACGATCCAAAAGCCTACCGTACCAGTTGATGCTGACGGACTTGAGTTTTTTCACCCGGTCGGCTTTGATCCATTTGTCTGTCATAGCCGGTATGACCATGATGGCCACAAAAAGAGAAGATAAAAGGGAGAAGGCCACGGTCCAGGCTTCTTCCTTAAAAAGTTCACCCGATTCTCCATGCAGGTATACGATGGGCAGGAACACCACAATGGTTGTTAAAGTAGATGCTGTGATGGCCCCGCCTACTTCGGCTGTTCCCTTGATAGCAGCCTGCCTGACGGATGTCCCTTCCTCGATGTGCCGGAAGATGTTCTCGATCACCACAATGTCGTTGTCTACCAGCATGCCTGCTCCGAGGGCCAGTCCTCCCAGTGTCATAAGATTTAGGCTCAACCCGTTAAAATACATCAGGTTGAAGGTGGCGATCACCGAAATGGGGATGGCCACGGAAACGATCAGAGTGACGCGCAGACGACGAAGAAAAATGAACAAAACAAAAACCGCCAGTATAATACCTGCCAGTGCTGTATTCTCGACTTCTCCGATGGCCTGATCAATGTATTCACCCTGGTTTTCCACCACGCTAAACTGATATCCCGGAAGTGCTTTCTGCAGACCGACCAGCGACTCATCCACACGCTTAACTACATCTACGGTGTTTTTTCCCTGTTCTTTATACAGAGACAGGCCGATGCAACGATCATCGTTGAAATAGACCATGTTTTCCGGTTCCTTGTTTTTCATCTGCACCTCTGCCACCTGTTCAAGGATAACGGGAATCCTTCCTGATTGTCTGTTCATGGAGGATTTGTTGCTGTATCCCACGACCAGATTGCGAAAATCCTCTACTTTCTGCAGCAGGCTTTCACCGGTAACCAGGTATTGTGTTCCTTTTTCCTGGAGTGTTCCACCACTGATATCCCGGTTGAATGCCTGTATACGAGAGGAGATCTGATCCATCGACAGGTCATAGGCATCCAGCAGATATTGATCAGTCTGGATAAGCAGTTCGGATTCCTCTTCGCCGGCTAATTCTACATCGGCAACCCCATTGATGCGAACCATCTGGTTGTATATATAATTCTCGGCTGTTTGCCGCAGCACATTCATATCCTTGATCTCCGGGTTGCTCACTGCTATTCTCATAATTGGAGCGGCATTGGGATCATTCTGGTAGATGTTCAGCTCATCTACTTCCTGGTTGGTGCTGATAGAAGAAAGGGATTTTTGGAGATCCAGGAAGGCGGCGTCCATATCTCGATCCCATTCATAATGTACGGTAACCAGAAGCATACCTGTCCCTATTGCCGATGATACATCCGTTACACCGGACTGCCGTATGGCCATCCCTTCAATTTGTTCGGCAAATTTGGATTCCATCTCAGCCGGGGGCTTCTCTGCGGAATGCAACTCCACAAACAACCGGGGATTTTTAAGATCCGGAAAAAGATCGGTACCCAGTCGGTTGAAGGAGATATAACCCAGCAGCACGATGGCAAAGACGATCATGGCAATGGTGACGGGATAGCGTACTGAAAATCGGGTAAGGTTTGTCATAGAGTCCTGCTAATCAATGATTGAATGATTG
>CAYZMH010000219.1:0-1641 GCA_964479445.1 uncultured Bacteroidaceae bacterium
CCAGTGTGGAAAAAGGTTCGGTTGCTTCTTGTACACATCCTTGAGCCACCTGATAGCAGAACTGACCGATTTCCCTTTTTCCCATTTGACCCATTTTATCAGCCTGTCATTAAGCCGCCACCATAGCCTAAATGTATGACCATTCCAAAATTTGCAGTAATAGTTCATGATTCCACGGATAATTGGGGAAAGTTTGGCAGAGACTGATTCAATGCTTGTACGCATTTTGTGAATCTT
This sequence comes from uncultured Bacteroidaceae bacterium, assembly GCA_964479445.1. Taxonomy (GTDB): domain Bacteria; phylum Bacteroidota; class Bacteroidia; order Bacteroidales; genus CAYZMH01. Next base: position 238 of record CAYZMH010000219.1, read on the forward strand.
TAACGCCCTGAACTTCTCCAACGCCGAGCTCATGGACTTACGGCTCATCACACTTGTGGTCATTAGTTTTAGTCCTGCTTTGGTTCTGACCATTTGTAACTTTATAGTGAAACCAAGAAAATCCAGTTTCCTGGAGTATTTATTCTCAGACTCACCTCTAAAGTTCACTACTTTGGTCTTCAATGGATGCATTGTTAGTTTGCATTCCTTCATTCGTTCTTCAATACGGGATTTTACAAACAACGCTTGCTTTTCTGACATGCAGTGAACCACAATATCATCTGCATAACGTTCAAAAGGCTTCTCGGGGTGATGGACCTCCATCCATTTGTCAAATACTACATGTAGAAATATGTTTGATAATAATGGACTTATGACTCCTCCCTGAGGGGTGCCAGTGACCCTGTCAATTATCATCCCATCTTTCTGTAGCGTCCCTGCTTTTAGCCATCTTTTGATATACATCAGCACCCATCTGTCCTTGCAGTAATGGTGTACAGCCTTTAGCAACAGTTGATGGTCTATAGTATCAAAATAACCTTTGATGTCTATATCTATAGCCCATTTATACTGTAATGCCTGCTTTGTAGCTTCTCGAATTGCATGGTGCTGGCTGCGTCCTTTTCGATATCCGTATGAGCTGTTATGAAAATTTGGCTCAACATATTTATCCAATTGGACTCGTACAACTTCCTGTGCAATGCGGTCTAAAATGGTCGGTATGCCTAGCCTTCTTTTGCCACCGTCCTTCTTGTCGATTTCAACCTCTTTTACCGGTGGTGGAAAATAACTGCCAGAACTCAGCCGGTTCCATAGCTTATAGAGCTGTTTGTCACGGGTTTTATCCAGTGCCTCCCAGCTCATATTGTCTATGCCCATTCCGCCCTTGTTCTTCCTTACTTTCCAGTAAGCTTCCCATACCTGCACCCTGGTTATTGGCTGTGATTTTGTTTCGTAATAATCAATCATCCTTAGTTTAAGTTGTTGCTTATATTGAAACTTGAACATGCTAACCTCTTTGCTCCACCCCCATTACAGAAGCTTCAACACTACTATAGGTTAGTCCGCCGCCATTATCTCGCATCATCCTTATGCGCCAGCTTCGCCTTAGTGGGTTTACTGGTCGATAATGACTTCCCTTGTTCCGTACAAACGCCTGTGGTAAGTTCTTGCCAACTTTGCCCCGGATGTCATGTAGCCAATAATCAGGTTCTATGCTACACCCTGCTCGTAAGAGAAAACGTAACCCCTTACTTTCGACATCTTCTTACCCGCTATCGAGGTCTCTGCCATTGGTTTAATCGATTCAACTCCTTACCACTCACCTGCAAAGATCATAGCCTTTGCTTTTCCATTATCGCTCACCACAAAACCGTTTCCGGTAATTGCAGCAAATGGCGGTTT
>CAYZMH010000220.1:0-1630 GCA_964479445.1 uncultured Bacteroidaceae bacterium
CGGAAGTCCAGGCGAGCCGGGTTTTCATCGGCTAGCTGCAAATAATTCTCACTGAAATAAGCCCCTAATTTTTCACAATACAATTTAGTGCAGCCGTACATCGTGGTTGGTTCTGTCCAGTGATATTCCTTGATTTTTCCCACAGCTTGTTTGGTCTCTTGATCCGGCAAGCCGTAGGCAGCGATGGAGCTGGGAAAGATAAATTTAACAGGATGAGATCGCTGTTGGGATTGCTCGGCCGCGATTTCCAGCAGATCCAGGGTCCCTCCGGTGTTGACCTGATGTGCCTGCACCGGATTGTGTTCGCCGGTAGTAGACAGCATGGCTGCCATATGAAAAATGGCCTGAAACTGATAAGTTTCGGCCAAGGATTGAAGCAGTTCTTTATCGAGGATGTTCCCTGTTATGTGGGTAGTCAGCCCCTGCAAATCTTCAGGAAGTGGGGAAAGGTCAAAACTCACCAGGGAGTGGTCAGCGGTTTCGGACAGCGATTGAATCAGTGCTTGGCCGATTTCACCACTCGCGCCGGTGATCAAAGTTGCGGTCTCCTTCATGCCTTCTCCATTAAAACTAAATCGTAAAATTTTCCCGATCATCCTTGTTTCCCGGAGGATAGGGATGTGCTAGAATGGAAATGGCACAGGCCCTTCCCGGTCAGTCACGGGTGCTATTTTCGTAGTAAGGATAACATATATTTGCTCGCCGAGGAGTAACAGATGTCATTGACTATAGTGGTGGGGACCCAATGGGGGGATGAGGGGAAAGGCAGAGTGGTGGATCTCCTGGCTGGAGATCATCAACTCGTCGCTCGATATGCGGGCGGTGATAATGCCGGTCATACCGTCTCGGTCAACGGAAAGACTTTTGCACTGCACCTGATTCCTTCTGGAATTATTCAAACTCACACGATAGGTTTCCTGGGTAACGGCATGGTCATTAATCCGGCGGTGCTGCTGGAGGAGATGGACAGTCTTCGAAAGGCGGGCGTAAGTGTGACGCATCAACGGGTAAGGATATCCCATGCTGCCCATCTGATTACCCCAGGACATATTGCTCTGGACCGAGCCAAAGAATTGGCCCGGGGGGATCAGAAAATCGGCACCACCCAACGGGGGATCGGCCCGGCTTATACCACCAAGGTCAACCGCTCAGGTCTTCGGATGGGTGAAATCTTGACACCTGATCATTTTGAACAAAAACTTCAGCGCCATCTCGAGGATGTTAATCACCAGCTGACGAAACTGTATGACCAGGAACCGGTAGATGTTGATGAGGTAGTGAAGGAATATCTGGGGTATGCTGCCGATCTCGCCCCTTATGTGGGGGACGTGGGCGATTTGTTGGCCCAAGCGCTGGAAGACCAGCAGCCGGTATTGGCCGAAGGCGCTCAGGGAACCCTGCTGGACTTAGACCATGGGACGTATCCTTTTGTGACCAGCTCCACACCCACGGCACCCGGGGTGCTGGTAGGATTGGGCCTGGGCTTAGGTTGGGCTCCCCGGGTGATTGGGGTGACCAAGGCCTTCCAAACCCGGGTGGGTGAAGGACCTTTTCCCAGTGAGGTATCAGGTGAAACGGCCGACCAGCTGCGGGGGACTGGGGAACATTTTTGGGATGAATTTGGAACGAC
>CAYZMH010000221.1:0-1615 GCA_964479445.1 uncultured Bacteroidaceae bacterium
GGTCGCAACAATCCAAAATTGGTGAACTGTACATTCAGCGGCAATTTTGCCGGATCCAAGGGCGGAGCACTGATCAACAGGGTGCATACCGGGGGTAGCTGCAACCCGGTGTTGACGAACTGTATTTTATGGGACAATGAGGCCGGAGAATCCGGGGATGAGGTTTCCAACCTGGATGCTTCGCCTGCCTTTACTTACTGCAATATAAAGGGAGGATCGGATGCTTTCGGCAGCGATGGAACGAACTACGTCACCTACCGCAACAACCTGGATGCAGATCCTCTCTTTGTTGGTATTATAGATCCCGAACAAGCCCCCACAACCGAAGGCAATCTCCATTTGGCCGAAGGGTCCCCCTGTATTGATGCAGGAATCAATGATTCAATAACGGTGGACAACGATGCGGACGGAGAAGATCGCATACAGAACGGAACCGTGGACATGGGAGCCTATGAGGGCGCAGAAGCGGAGGAGATCCTCTTTGTTGATGCTGATGCGAACGGCTCCAATGACGGCTCTTCCTGGGACAATGCTTTTACCGACCTCCAGGATGCCCTGGATTATGCTTCCTTGCGAAGCTCTATCTGGGTGGCAGCAGGTACATACTATCCCTCCAAATTGATAGATATGGATCAATCAGGGAGTAGCACTACAAGGGAAGCCACCTTCCAGATCCCCGATTATGTGAGCGTGCTGGGTGGATTTGCCGGCACGGAAACCTCCATCGAGGAAAGAGTTCTGACAGCCAATAAGACAATCCTGAGCGGGGATATCGGAGAGAAAGGAAATGCTTCGGACAATGCCTACCATGTGGTGTATTTCCACCGTGTGAGCAAACATTCGCTCCTGGATGGTATGACCGTTACGGATGGGAGAGCCTATGGAGAAAACAATAATTCATGGGGCGGAGGAATATTTATCAATGCTGAGGGCAGATATGTTTATTCTTTCCCGGTTATCTCGAATTGTGTCATTCAATCCAACTATGCCATTGATGGTGGAGGGATCTTTATTAGTGGAAAATATGGCGGCAATGCGAGTCCTATGATCCTGAATTGCAAAATAAGGGGCAATTATGCACAAGATAACGGAGCCGGCATTTTAGCATTGGCTTATGGAGGCAGTTGTAATCCTGTATTGATCAATTGTATCATTAGCGGCAACAAATCCGTTAACTATGGGGCCAATGGCGGAGGCATATTGTGGACTGTATCTGTTGGAGACTCCAGTCCCAAATTGATCAATTGTACCATAACCGGCAATTATGCTGGATGGGTGGGAGGAGGCATTTACAATGGTTCCAATACACCGGTAGTAATCAATTGTATTATATGGAACAATAGAGCCAGAAACGACGGGGATCAGGTTTTTAACTGGGACGCCTCGCCTACTTTTACCTACTGTGATATAGAAGGGGGATCGGAGGCTTTTGCCAACCGTGAAAATACCAACATCACCTATCAGCATAATCTGGATGCGGATCCGCTGTTTGTTTCGGGGATCAATCCGGTGGATGGACCCACTACGGCAGGAAATTTTCATTTGCAGGAGGGTTCTCCCTGCATCGATGCCGGAACCAATGATTTGGTAAAGGTTTCCGTGGATCTCGATTTGA
>CAYZMH010000222.1:0-1588 GCA_964479445.1 uncultured Bacteroidaceae bacterium
CCGCTCCCGCGGTGTAGCTCGTGGTAAGATCATACACCTTGGTGCCCTCCACATCCCCCAGTTGATCCGTTACACTCAGGGTCACCGTCGAGGAGTCGCACACGATCGTATCGGGTACCGTCACCTCAAAGCGCGGGGTTGGGTTCACATAGATCGTGATCGTATCCGCCACTCCTTCGCAATTAAGGGTGCCCGGTCCATATGGAATCACCCGGTAAATAACAGAATCAACTGAAGCAGAAGGATTATTCAATAGATCTTTGATGGTATCATTGACTACATTGGCGTTTGCCCCGTTAATGGTACCTGAATATACTATCTCGTAGTTGAATGTGGTACCGGGAAGGTCTGCCTCAACGGCTATATTGGTCGTGGTGTTGTTACAAAGAATGGTATCTTCTGCTGTAAACGTGGCAACCGGAAGGGGTTCTACTGTAAGCGTAGCTGAATCACTGATTTTTTGTCTCCCAAATCGATCGGTTATCAGCACACGGTAGACCGTTCCGTCCAGTCCCATTTCAGCAGGAGAAATCAACAACTCCCTTGTGTCTGTTCCCGAATAGGTTGCATCATCATCCAGGTCGGTCCATGATCCTTCGCTATAGATCTGCCATTGATAACTAAGCGGACGCGGACCCACTGCAAATACAGAAAAAGAGGCATCATTGCCTTCACAAACCGTCAGGTCATCGGGTTGAACAATAATAAGCGGTCTGCCCCTCCCTAAACCAAAATGATGACCTGTAGTGGAAATTCCCCCTTTCAGGCTATCCCGGTAAACCAGGCTCCCCGAAGCATTTTTATGGCTACCATCCACCGTCCAGTCACCTGCCGGAGCTTCCCTTTTTATAATCCTGGTAATATCATGTATGGGGGCAGAAAAACCTGCAGCATCCAGGATTAGATTGTAATCTGCAATATCAAACCCGTTATTTGCGGTAAGGCTCCAGTATCCATCCTCAAATGCTTCAAACACTTCCACACTATCATCTGGAATCGGCAATCCAGCATCTCCCGGATCATTATTTACAAATTCTGATAAAACAGATCCGGCAGTAGGTGTACCATTGGGTGTTACCACCAGCGGGTTATAATTTGACGCCGTTCCGATGGGAAAAAGATAATCATCGGCAGCTGAAATGCCCCTTTCAAATTTCCCCAATATCCGGCCGGAAGTATAGGAAAGAGATGAGGCAGATTGATTCGAGAGGTATAATGTATTGATTCCTGCCTCGATAATTCCCTGGTTCATGGATAGTGAGCCTGAGACTTCAATGGAATGATTCAGGATGATACTGCTTGAAGGGAATGTACCTGAGTTATTGATGACCAGATTATAAAAAGATCCTGTACCGGAGTTACTGATCATCTGTGCAGCCAGTCCATATAACTGAACCGTACTGAATCCGGGTTGAAAAGTCCCCGAGTTATTCCAATTCCCCCTGATATCGTAATTTCCATCACCCCTTGTGAGACCGGAGTTCAAATAGTGTCCGTCCAATTCAATGGTTCCGTCATTTTGAATCTCCCCCGCCGCATTATTTACGGTATCCCCTTTCAGCACGGCACCTCCGGTGATGGAGATTGC
>CAYZMH010000223.1:0-1569 GCA_964479445.1 uncultured Bacteroidaceae bacterium
CGCAGCCGGGAAAGGCTTTCATAGATCCGGTCAAGTACCAGGCTCTCACTCATATCCGCACCTCCCCGGCTATATGGTCATAGACATCCATCGGCCGGATGACGACATCCATATCATAGAAGGGCTTTTTCGGACTGATGGTCTTTTTCGCCCGTGCCTTGCCTTTAGATCGCTTGCCGTATTTGCGTTCATTTAATTGGCGGTCTTTTTTCAGCTGCTCATAAAAACGCCTGTCCTGGACCAGCTGGCCCTTGCCCTCAGGGATCTCATAGACGACAATGAGACGGTCATTATAAAATATCCGCATCTGATCATCTTTTACCCGGAGGATCACCTGTTTGCCGACCAGGGTGTGCGGTACCACATAACTGTTACACTCAAATCGAATGGTGCAGTCTTTATAGACCTTGCGATATACCCGCCAGGAAGTATCGAACCCAGCTGCCGACAAGGCATTCAAATGCGGGGCTTCCCGGCCAAACCGCTCCTCCACCACTTCATGGGTGGTGCCATGAACCCGCTGGTCCTTTTTGGCCAGCCAGACATGAAGATCCTTATTGGCTGTCTCCCGGCATACAAACCCATAGCCCCGCCAGAATCCCTCCCGAATAAAATGATAGGGCCGCTCCACCTTACCTTTTACCCAGGCGGCATAAGCAGGCGCCACTTTAGGGCGGAACCTGTAATGGAGGGCAAAGCTCGTCAGGGTGTCATTGAATTTATCTTTCCCTGCCAATTTGCCGATATATACGTTTTTCATCCGGTCATATAAAATCTCTTCCGGAACACCGCCAAAGTAATGAAACGCACGGATATGGCAGTCCATAAAGGTCGGCACGTCGCATTTTTTAATAAATTCCGCGTAAATTTTTCTGGAGTAGCCCAGGATCATGGCGAACAAATAATACTTTTCAATCTCGCCATTTGCCCCCTGGACCTGAAACTCGCCGAAATCCACCTGGGCCTGATAGCCCGGCTCGGTCTCAAATCGTATATAGGCGGTTTGTTGACGCTCGTCCTTAAACTCCTTCACCTTTCGCTTAACAATCTCATAGCTGCCGGCAAATCCCATCTTGACCAACTGATCATAGATCCAGGTCGCCTTGTACTCAAAATCATCTTCAATCCAGGCCTTGATGTTATCCGAATAAGCATCCAGCTGGCTCTGCCGCTTTGAATACGATGGGCCGGCCACTGCCTGATCCGGATGCTTGATATATCTGGCCACCGTGTTTCGGCTGATCCCTGTCCTGGCGGCAATCTCCCGCTGAGAAAATCCCCGTCGGTGCAATAATTGTATATCCAAAATGGTCTCCTTTTTTTCATTAATCTTACCTCCCTAGTAATGCCGGGTATAAAATGCACCAACGTAATCACCATACCCGGCGGAGGAAAGGAGGGGGATATACCTGGGGGTATCCCCCTCCTTCCCTCCTCAAGGTGGCTCAATTTTTCACGACCATTTTTGGCTCAATTTAACACGACCATCTACAACATAGCCCACGGCGTTTTCCACCCGGCCTTTCTCGTTTCCCTTGCCGATGTTGCACGGGGCGATGCTAAACCCGT
>CAYZMH010000224.1:0-1558 GCA_964479445.1 uncultured Bacteroidaceae bacterium
GAGGTAGAACGATTGCACCCGCCCAGGCAGGTTGGGATACACAGAGCGACTGAGGAGAGGTAGAACGATTGCACCCGCCCAGGCAGGTTGGGATACACACCGGCAGGAGTGCCATCAGTAACCGCATTAAAATAGCAGCGGATGCAGAACCAGATCATTTTATATCAAATCACGGTGCTGGCCACACTGGTTACTATCGGGGTGATCGCTACCCGGTTCAGGATCATTACCGAATCGGTAAAAAAGGGTGTGGCAGAAATTGTATTTGATATCACCCTGCCCTTGTTGATTGTCACCACCTTCATGCGTATTGAGCTCACGCCGGTGATCCTGAAAAACTCCGGACTGATCTTTCTCTTTACCTACCTTGCGCTTTTTATCATGTTCCTCGCCGGGCACGTTTTCTCACGTGCTGCACGGCTGGCGGGAAATCAGCGTGCTGTTTTCATCCATCACCACATGTTCGGGAACATTGTCTTTTTGGGGTTTCCCCTGATGGATGCCCTATTCCCCGGCGGTGAAGGGCTGCTCTATGCCGCCATATTCCAGCTGGCCTCCAACTCGGTGATGTGGACCTTCGGAGTCTGGGTCTTTTTAAAAGGACGGGGCAGAAAGCGTAGCGAAGTATGGAAAAACATGGTAAATCCCAATACCGTAGCCTTTTTTATAGGGTTACTGTTTATGTTCATCCGCATCAGGGTTCCCGATGTGTTGTACGAACCTTTACACGGGATGGGCAAATCCACCATATACCTATCGATGCTCTACATTGGTGCCATGCTTGCCGGCACATCGGTGCGGGGAATTTTCAGAAAACCTCATGTGTTCCTCCTTTCCTTCAATAAACTACTCCTGGTACCCGCGGTGATCGCCACCCTTACCTACCTGTTCACCCGGTGGTTTTTCCCGGCCTTCGGGGAGATTGCCATGAAGGTACTGATCCTGGAAGCCTCCATGCCCTGCATGGCCACCACCGTGGTCATGGCAAAAAAGTTCGGCTCCGACGATCAGCTCGCCACCGAAAATGTTTTTGTCTCCACCATCCTCAGCGCCCTCACCATCCCTCTTGTTTACTCAGGGCTCACCGTGCTGGATCAATGGCTTTTCTAAGACACCCCGGGTGCGAAAATTCGACCAACTAAGATCATGAACCTGTCAAACAAACCTGGAATACTCAATGACTTTCTGCATGCTGTCAAACCGATTGACAGCATTTCAGCGACAGAACAGATTAAGAAACCTGATTAGATCAGTTAATAAACAAATCACCGGCCAACTGAATATCGGTTTGAAGCGTTACAAGACAGATTTATAACCATTTATCGACTAATTGACAAACTCAAACCAATATTACATAGCTGGGTAAACAGATTAGAACTTATTTTTAAGTTCCGGGCATAACATTACAGATTGTAGAGTATATAAGCACCAAAAGTCATGAAAAATAAGCTCGTATTATGCTAAATATAAATTATTTAGGAAATACGATATACATATTTTAATACGTATTAAAATATGTATATTTTGTAAGCGAAACGCAAACCATGAAGATCAGAGT
>CAYZMH010000225.1:0-1550 GCA_964479445.1 uncultured Bacteroidaceae bacterium
TCTGCGATCCTGACCTGGTCGGGGTTAAGTTTCATAGCAAGGGTTTCTGGCTATGACGAAGGTATGATTTTTGATTTTTAGAACCAATTATTCTAAGCTTCCAGGCTTCGTAAAGTGTATGCTGCCCGTTAGGTAGTTGTTTAATTGGACCAGGCGTTATGAATTCACCCCTTCCGTATAGGATTTGATATAATCCAGTATCTCCTGGACTTCCCCCTGGATGGTCTCCTGGTCGGCGGGCCTGGCGAAATAATAGCTATAATTTCCTTCTGCCATGGAGCCGTATTCATTTTCATCCTTGACCCAGGTCACCAGGGAGTGCTCTTCGACCAGGTATTTCAGTTCTGAATACGTTTCCATGAAGACCTCGTCCCAGTCGAGCTGTGGAAATTTCTTATCCAGTTGCCGGATGAGCCTTGCGATCTCCTTTTCTGTGAGAGACCAGAGGAACGAATCACCGCGCTGGATCCTGATGATCATCTCTTCCAGTTCATGCATGACAGATAACTTCCCGTGGTAGACAGCCTCCCCGTCATTGTTTTCCATGACCAGGGTTGGCGGATAGGGTTCATGGTACCCGTCGTCATCGATCAGGACGATGCCTGTAAACGGACACTTCACGGGTATGCGGGCAGGGGGATTATTGAGGGCAATCATTTTGAGTTCTTTTTCAATGTAAGGGTCCAGCTGGTCGGTGGATCTGAGTTTGCCGGCTTTTTTGGCCTGGTTTTTCACGTGCCTTACCTCGTAGAATTCATTGTTCCAGAGGTAGAGTTCGGTCTTTGCCCTCCACTGCTCCTTTGAACTGATCATCTGTCCTTCTTCTTCCAGTGTTTTGACCAGGTCCGGTCCGTTCCCGGCTTCCTTCTTTTCATTGTCTTTCATGGTGAACGATTTTTTTGATGTAACATCCGCATCCTTTTGCCACCGTGGTGGTTCATCCCGGTTGGCACACCGCCCGATGGGTGTTCATGATGCCTTATTGTATTACTGTTCTCTTATGAATTCATTAAACAAAACAGGTGCCCGGATCATACAGGCAGTTCTGATTTGTTAAAATATTAAATAATGATATATAATATCAAAAAATAATATATTCATTATATTTTTATTTTGGGATCAATGCGGTCCGTATTTTCATACATGACCGTTTTATCCGGGTATTCGATCACGATCCTGTTCTGGTGAAGTTCTTTCATCATGGTTTCCGAGATATATTCGACCCCTTTCATAAATCCGGTTTCTTCAAGTGGGAACTTCGGGTAATTGATAAACCGGATGGTTACGGACTTTTCGTCCTGGCCTGCAAAGACGATCCTGCATGGAGTGATCTTTGCGCTCAACCTGGTGCCGTGCATAGCGTACAGGTTCTGTTGAGCTTCGGAGAGCGTCCTGATCATTTTCTTCAATGGTATGCGCTTCTTCGTATATGCAAAATTCCTGCCTATTGTCAGGGTGGCTTGCATGGGTGTTGTTTCAATGGTTCTCATATCCTGGCATTGTCTTTAAAATGTTGATTCAATTCTTCTATATGCCCCTTTTTCCTGCAC
>CAYZMH010000226.1:0-1543 GCA_964479445.1 uncultured Bacteroidaceae bacterium
TTCAGGCTGCCGAATCCGGTATCAGCCTGAATCGTATTGCCAGCTCAAAGCTAAGTCAGCAGTACCGGGACCACACACAACCACAGCATCAACACGGACCGGGAAACAGCGACTCCGCTTCGCTTTTCTGCTGCTTTCCGGCCGGTTAGGAATTCTGTTCAAACAAGTTGACGATTATAATGGACCCCGTTATAATATAACTCATGTGTATAACCATTTTTTGCACTTGTCAGGTATTCCTCTGCCGCTCCACACCTGCAAGCGAGAAATATGTTCGGCAAAATGTGCTGGTAGTTTCAGAAAAAAACCGATAGGATTGAGTGATGGGAAAATATGATAAACTGATATTTCAGATACTAAGCGGCACAAGTGATGCAAATATTGCTTTTTTTGACCTGATCAACCTTCTGCAGTATTTGGGATTTGAGATGCGCATTAAAGGCAGTCATCACATTTTCCGTAAAGCCGGGGTTGAGGAAAAGCCGAATCTCCAGAAGGAAGGCAATAAAGCGAAACCGTATCAAGTTAAACAGATACGGAATCTCATTTTAAAATACAAACTGGGGGTAAGTGATGACGAGTAAATACGAAATCATAATTTTCTGGAGCGATGAGGATGAAGCATACGTTGCAGATGTTCCAGAACTTCAAGGGTGCATGGCGCATGGGGATACATATGAATCTGCATTAGCCAACATCAAGTCTGCAATGGAGCTATGGATCGAGACAGCTAAAGAATTCAATGACCCTATTCCCCAGCCCAAAGGTCGTCGCTTGGCTTATGCATGACGATTTGCCGAACCAGCCCCTCAAGCCGACGCTCGTTCCTCGCGGGCTTAGGGACACCGTTAGCCACCTCACCCGAAAACAAGGAAAATACCAAGATGGTACAAAATGTTCTGATTAGAGACGAAACAAGCACTGATTTTGATGTCATCTCCAAGGTGACTATCGCAGCATTTGAAACGATGGAGATTAGTAACCACACTGAGCAGTTCATCATTGAGGCACTACGATCAGCGAAAGCCTTAACCGTATCATTGGTTGCGGAGGCAGATGGCATTGTTGTGGGACATATTGCATTCTCTCCCGTAACCATGTCGGACGGCACCAAAGATTGGTATGGTCTCGGTCCGGTTTCAGTGCATCCAGACTTTCAGCGTAAGGGCATTGGAAAGGCACTTATACAAGAAAGATTGTCACGATTGAAAAACCTCAAAGCGAAAGGTTGTTGCCTGGTCGGACATCCACAATACTATCGACAATTTGGGTTTAACAATGTTGAAGGATTAATCCACAAAGGTGTTCCTCAGGAAGTGTTCTTCGCTCTTTCATTTGACGGCAATATTCCGCAAGGTAATATATCTTTTCATGAAGGGTTCAAAGCAAATTGACTGACAGATAGGTGACAGGCTAAAAACGCTACTGTCCGGCACTCAATTCGTGCTTGGTTTGCCGCTGAGACTATCCCGGTTGCCGGTGTACACCGCAATCGGTTCATGCCTCGGCAAATCGTGCCTCAAGTGAGTGCCGGATGGGAAGG
>CAYZMH010000227.1:0-1531 GCA_964479445.1 uncultured Bacteroidaceae bacterium
TTTTGGACATAATAGGCATTGAGGACTTTTTCAATGGCTTGATGACACATAAAGCCCACATACAAAAATCTTTTGGATTGAAGTAGTGCCTTGGCTGTTTCAAGGTCATAGTCAGCCAAATCAAGCCAATACTTTACTTTTTGATCCACAGGCTTCTCCAGGGATGAACCTATCCTTTTCGCGATCAGCGGGAAGGAAAATAATTTCTTCTTATTCGTGCCTCACGGCAAGAGGCCAAGCCCTCTTTTACGCGATAGCGTGACGAAACTATCTTTTCCGCGATGAGCGGAAAGGATCTTCTCCTTCTTCATTCGTGCCAATTCGTGTTAATTCGTGGGAAAAACATCTTCTTTTATCTGACTTCTTCCTTCAAGTGCCCTTGAGGTAGTTCCTGGCCTCGAATAAAAACGGTCGCAAGTCCTTCCGATCCAAGACATCAAACGAAGTATTCCTCTCCCACACATGCAAGAAATCTACCACAGCCCTAAATTTGGATGGATACCCCGCAGGTAGATTCAAATCCGCATCCTTATTCTTCAACCGAATCAGCAAATGATCCAAAGTTCCCAAGAACCACTTCATCCTGTGGCCTGTCTTGTAATCTCTGATAATATTTTGTGGTGTGCTCCCCTGCAGTAAATCCAGATACAAACCCGGAAAGTCCACCCCGCAGGAAACAGCCAGCTGCAGGGTGCCCCAGAAGCGGCCGTTGATCTCCATCAGCTTAGCTTTACCATCCCGGTTATCCCGCTTGAACTCCACCATGGCCACCCCCTGCCAGCCCACTGCGGACAGCAACCTGCCCGCATGCTCCACCATGTCTTCATCCAGGGCAATACTTTCGGAGACCACGCTCACTCCGCCGGATGGGGGCTTCTCCCGCAACCGGCGATGGGAAAACAGGGCCAGGTGTTGATCGCGGTCAAAAAGGGTGAACAATCCGGTCCCGGGGCCTTCAATCCTTTCCTGGATCATGGATGGATGCTGCAGGATCTCCTTGGTGGCATAGATATGCTCCAGCTCTGCCCGGGATGCAGCATACTTCACCCCCCCGGAGAGAAAGCTATCTCCCTGGGGCAGCCTGGACAGGGAAGGCTTGACCACCACCGGGTACCTGCTGATGTCTTGGGTGACGCCGGGCAAATCTTCGGGGCTCTGCAGGTAATGGGTGGCAGGCACAGGCACATCCAACTGCTGCGCCTTTTGAAAAAGATCGAACTTGCTGGACACTGCAGCCATCTTGTCCGGAGGTGAACAGGCCAGCACAACACCAGACGGCAGCCTGTCCCGAACGCTGTTCAGCAGATGGATGGAAACCTCGGTCATGGGAAAGATGACCTTGATCTCTTCCCTGTGGGCGATGTCCAGGATTGCCTGGGCATAGTCCTGCCCGGCTGTATCCGGGTCCGGTACTGCTATTCCCTTGGTGCAGTACTTGGATGACGAGGCCAACGTTCGCTCTGATTTGCCGGCCACCACCACCCAGCAGCCCTTCCTGCCCAAGGAGCGGGTGGCGGCCAGAGCTGATCTG
>CAYZMH010000228.1:0-1511 GCA_964479445.1 uncultured Bacteroidaceae bacterium
ATTCCCACCGACTCCATATTGCGCATCAATTGCGAAGGAGATTCCTCAAAAGCCAGGTAAAGGGCACGTTCCCCCCGCTCACAAGCTGCGGCTGCAAAGACAGAGGCCAGGGAACTCTTCCCGGTTCCGGCTTTGCCGGTGACCAGCACCGTGCTGCCCCGGTAGTAGCCTTCCCCTCCGAACATCTCATCCAGGCTTTCCACACCGGTGCTCACCCGCTCCCGTCCCACCTGGTGGTCGAGGAGGGCGGTGGTGATAGGAAAGACCGACAAACCCCGCTCACCAATCAGAAAGGGGATTTCATCCTTGACATGATTGGATCCCCGGTACTTGACAATCCGCAGCCGCCGTTTGGAAATCTGGTCTTTGATCCGGTGATCCAATACGATCACGCAGTCAGAAACATATTCTTCAAACCCATACCGGCTCAGGGATCTCCTTCCCTCTTCTGCTGTGACCACGGCGGTCAACTCCTGATCCCGCAGCCATTGAAACAGCCGGGCAATTTCCCGCCGCAGCATCGCGCTGTCGACCAGCACAGAAATGATCTTTCCCAGCGTATCCAGGACCACGCGCTTGGCCCCGGTTTGTTTCACCCCTTGCTCGAGCTGGATGAGCAAGCCGTCCAGAGAAAAATTCCCGGCCTGCATCACCTGGAGATGATCCACAAAGATCTGATTGATCCTGATCTTGTCCTGGGACACCAGCTCCCGGACCGGAAAGGTCAAAGAACTGAGGTTTTCCAGCAGGGCTTCCTCACTCTCTTCAAAGGAGATGAACAATCCCGGTTGATCATACTCCAGGGCTCCCCGGATCAGGAATTCCATGCCCAGGACAGTTTTCCCGCATCCTGGTCCTCCGCAAACCAGCGTGGGGCGCCCGGCCGGCAGTCCCCCGTACGTGACGTGATCCAGCCCCTGAATTCCCGTGGGGGTTTTTTCCAGCTCTGACAGCTCTTTTTGGTTGATCTCTCTCTGCACCATAACCTACCTCGGACGATGGGGGTTACCGGTTGTGACCTACCTTAATACCCTTGTTTCCAAAAAACATCCCCAATATATTCTGGATTGTGTACAATTATATCTGATGCCACTACACATTCCATATAACATTTCTGTAAACTTGGGCGTTCTTTCCAACCTACATCCCGGGGAGAGGTTCCGAGGCCGGGCTTCAGTCCAAACCACACCAGCCTGAACCACCTTTCCCACCACCCGCCAGGGTCCAGGGTTGTCAAAGCCGAGCAAATCCATCCAGGTAAGGTGCCGGGAAGCAATCCCATCAGAGTTTATGAGCAGATGAAGCCCAAAAGGAGAACCATGACTGAAACATTTGATGTGATTTTTGATACCGTTGGTAAAATACCTTTTTCAAAAGCAAAAAAGAACTTAAAATCAGAGGGGGTATACCTAACTCCTGTACTTGGTTTTTCAACATTGCTAAACATGCTATTGGTATCTCCTTTTACCAAGAAAAAATTAAAATTCTCGGCAACTGGAATTCGTAAACAA
>CAYZMH010000229.1:0-1510 GCA_964479445.1 uncultured Bacteroidaceae bacterium
CTTAATCCCGGCCTGCTCTGCCTGTTCAAGGGTGCCGTTGAAGCTGCGGTACGCGGGATCTTTCACATCCGGAAAGCGGAGCTCCCAGTCCTCATCGTCTAACACGGCCTGCATGAATTCGTCCGTGATGCCTACCGAAATATTAAAGTTGGTGATCGCGGTCTCGTCTGTTTTACAGGTAATGAAATCTTCTATATCGGGATGGTCGATCCTGAGCACGGCCATGTTGGCGCCCCGCCGGGTTCCACCCTGAGCGATTTCTCCGAAGGCTTTGTCATAAACTTTCAAAAACCCCACCGGACCGGTCGCATGCCCGGAAGAAGCCTTGATCAGGGAATTCCGGGGCCGGAGCCTGGAAAACGAGAATCCATTTCCCCCGCCCGTTTGCTGGATGAGGGCGGCATCCCGCAAGGTCTGAAAAATGCCGTCGTTCCATTTACCCATGTCATCGCTGATGGGAAGCACAAAACAAGCTGCTAACTGTCCCAAGGGGGTACCCGCGCCGGTGAAAGTGGGGGAATTGGGCAGAAACCTTTTGGTGGAGATCAACCGGTAAAATTTCCGGGCAGTTTCCAGGACCCCCCCGTCCCACTGATCCTCTTCCACGGCCAGGTGATAGGCCACCCTCCAAAAAGTCTCCTCCTTGGTTTCCACCGGATTACCGTTTTCTCCCTTGCGCATATACCGGCGCTTGAAAACTTCCTGCGCATTGCGCGTCAGGCTTACCTTCGGTAAATCTTCCGGGAGTGGTGGGGTTGGTTTGATACCCTCAACCTGGGTTTCTTTCTCGACGTTGATCACCATGCCGATCTCCTTTGAAATGGTACAAACGATAAGATTACTCTGATGGTACTTCGACCTTTCTGCCTTAAATACCCCCACAGATAAGGGTAAGGAACCACCCTGGCCATAGATATGGCAGAGTGTGGGTATCATAGCATACTGAAACGGATATATCAACCACTGAAAATTGGTATTACCTTAATATTTTTAACCCAAGGAAAACTTTTAAGATCAATTGAGATCCTTCGGCTTTTAAGCACCACCTCAACCAAGTTCTCCCTACCAGCGTGAAAGCCAAGCGGAAAACAGTCGAAGCCGAATTTCAAGTTCAGATTCCAGCTTTTCCGGATCGTACAGGAGGTCCAGGTTTGAGTTTTGGACCGAAGGTGTTAAAATGATTTACGTCGAACTGTTTCCATCAGCCAAAGAGGAATCCCATGACAGCTCCATACACCGTACACCCCCTGGATTTAGAATTTCAGGGTTTCCAAAAAGCGATCGCAAGTTATCTCATCCCCCATGCTCAGGGGGCAATCCTCGTTGAATCCGGCCCGGGCTCCACAATTCCTAACCTGGAAAAAGCCCTGGCCCAAAAAGGGTTTTCGACCGGGGATATCACCGATGTCCTGCTCACCCACATCCACCTCGATCATGCCGGAGCCGCCGGATGGTTGGCCCGCCGGGGAGCTCAGATCCACGTCCACCAGGTCGGTGCCCCCCACATGAT
>CAYZMH010000230.1:0-1500 GCA_964479445.1 uncultured Bacteroidaceae bacterium
CCGCAGATGCTTGGTGCTGAAGACTATCGGACCTATAAGATCGGCAAGACCCACCTGAACGGAGGACCTGTTGAACATCCACTTGATCATGGCTTTGATGAGTTTCTGGGTTTCATGGATCATACATGGGATTACCTGCGCCTGAGCGAACAGGATGTGGAGGAGTATGGAGAGGAGCATGCCCGCAAAGCCCATATCGGCCCGCTGTTACACGACCGCCAAAAGGTATCCTATGAGGATGACTATACCACGGATATTTTTTCGCGCAAAGCCGTTGAGATCATTCACTCCGGCCAGGAAAGCCCATTCTATATCCAGTTGGCCTACAATGCCGTACACCATCCCACCTATGTCTGCCATCCTGAGTACCTGGAGGATTTTGGCCTGGAACAGTTCCCGTTCTGGGATCCACAAGAGGAATCCTACAAGGAATGGCATAAGAAATGGGGCCATCTGTGGAAGATTGATCCGGATGGGAGAAAGCGATATCTGCTTCAGCTCCAGGTGATGGATGATGGCATTGGCCGGATTACGGAAGCCCTGAAATCTACCGGTCAATATAAAAACACCCTGATTGTTTTCGTTTCGGATAATGGGGGAACCATCAACACCTATTCCAATAACCAGCCCCTGGCCGGATACAAGTATATGTTCGGAGAAGGCGGTATCCGGGTGCCCATGTTGATGAGCTGGCCGGGAAAATTGCCTGAAAACAACCGGGAAGAGGCCCTGGTATCTATCATGGATGTTTTTCCAACGATTGCCGATGCCACCGGTACCTCTGCCTCCGGTGATCTGGATGGGATAAGCCTGATCCCGCTGTTGCAGGAAGATACAGACCAGGTACGGGAAACCTTGTTTTTCTCTGATGGCCGGGACAGTTGGGCGGTGCGGCATGGAAAGTGGAAACTGGCTCATAACCTGGAATGGAAACACCGTTCCTTTAAAATTAAAGACGGAGTTTGCCTGCGGGATTCCCTTTATGTCTATCCCGGTGGTGTGCGCCTGTACAACCTGGACAGGGACAAGGCCGAGTCAAACGATCTGTCGGAAGATTTTCCACAAGTGGTCGATTCCTTACAACACATGTATGCGCAGTGGCGGCAGGTGGTGTCCGATCCTTCTCCGCCCCCCTGGATAGATGGGTCCATCATACCGGAAGAAGAGGAATTTCCGCCTTTCTCAGGTCCATACGATTTTGATATTTGGTCGGATGGTTCACAAACCAATCATTATCCGCGTTTGGCTGCAGACGGGAATCCCTCCACCTGGTGGCAAACACCGGCCGGCTATGGAGCCCTGCCATTTCCCCACCTGCTGGTGGTTGATCATAGAAAGCCTGCAGAGATCAAAGGAATAAATTATTTGCCGGCACCGGGCCGTGGAAGGGTTAATGATTTTGAGGTATACATCAGCAATACAAGGGATGCGTGGGGAGATCCCGTCTATACAGGACGGTTTGACAATACCCGAAAAAAACAGGAAATCCGTTTTTCCCGG